>NZ_JAMYOG010000003.1:0-581141 GCF_040319725.1 Mesorhizobium sp. M0894
GTCCAGAAGTTCCTTCTCAATAGCCATGCGATGATTCTCTCCTTTCCATCATCATGGCCTCGCGCACAGAATTCCCGACAGTCCCCAGGCAGAAGAACCTGACCATCCCGCTTTTGAAGCGCCAGGCCGAGCAGCGGCTCAGGCAAATCACCACCCAGATCAATGCGATCGACGCCGAATGTCGTACGCTGGTCGCCCGCGAGCCAGATCTTGTCCGTCGCTTCGACATCCTCACTAGTATCCCAGGCCTTGGCGAAGTCACAGCCTTCGCCATCATCGCCGACATGCCGGAGTTGGGAACCCTTGCCAACAAGCAGGTCGCAAGCCTCGCCGGCCTCGCACCGGTCGATCGCCAGTCGGGGCAGTGGAAGGGCAAGTGCTTCATCCGGGGAGGAAGATCGTCGGTCAGGCAGGCGCTCTACATGCCAGCCCTCGTCGCGGTCCGTTTCAATCAGTCACTCAAGACAAAATACCAAGACCTCCGAGACGGCGGAAAACCTGCAAAACTCGCCATAACCGCCATCATGAGAAAGCTCGTCGTTCTCGCTAACGCCCTCATCAGGGACGACCGGAAATGGTCGCCATCCCTTCCTTGACCAAGACGGATACTCTAGATGCATTCGACAGGCGTTTGACCGACGAAAGCTTAAGCCCCCAAGATGCCGCGGCCTATGTCAAGTGCTGCGAGGCGAGTATGATCGACGCGTTGGTGCCAGGCTTCTGAATGATAATCACGACGATGGTAGTCATTCTCGCGGATACAAGAATTGCTGCCACTTATTCGGACAGGAGCTACCGGTTCGATTGAACCGGTAGCGGTGAACGGAAGGGGCACAAACACCCTTCGGCCGCGATTTCGCCAATAGCAATACTGCAGAAACGTGCCACTTTGGCGGACGATCTGCGCCCTCCGAAGGCAGAAGTTACAGGTTCGAATCCTGTCGGGTGCAGCATTGCCGCAGTTCGCTTGCCGACAACTATTCCTGCTGGAATTGACAGGGCCAATCTTCAGGCCTCGTCAAGCCAGAAGGCAACTCGGTCCGGGCGTCTCCGCAAGCCATGTTGAGCTGCCACTGGGACAGACCCGCCGAATTGGAAAGATCGACACCCTCGATACGGGTCAGAAAGAAAAAGGCGCGGTCAAAGTCTATCGGCGCGGTGAACCTCGCTCCTCGGAAGTCCGCCCGTGCGAGATTGGCAAACGAGAAGCGGCTGCCACTGATATCGGCGTCATGGAACTGCGCACGCCCCAATTCTGCCTTTGTGAAATCAACATTGGTCAGATTGGCGCCCTGGAAATTCGAGCGCTGCATTTCCGCGCTCGCAAACACAGCGCCCTGCGCGTCCATACGGCTGAAGTCGGTCCTGTAGGCCTCGATTCTGTCGAACCGGGCGCCTTTGGCGGTCGAGTCGGCCAGGGAAGCACGCACAAGCGTTGCCTTCTCAAGATTTGCCGCAAGGAGATTGCTGTTCCTGAGGTCGGTCGAAGTGAAATCAACACCGAACAGGTTCGCCCCGCTCAGGTCCTGTCCTTCTAGGATGAGAAGCTTCTTGTCACACTCGTGCCAATTAACGCCAGGCGTCGCGGCTGCGTGGCAATTGTGAGCAGCAGTGGCGTTCTGCCAAGCAAACACAGTGCAAACCGCTAGAGCCAAGCCGGATGCGCCGTAAGCTCTGGTTCGCCTCAAAGTCATTGTTGCTGGACCTCTGCTACTCGCCGACACTCAACCTTACCACATCTGCTGACACTCGAGCCACGGTGACCACCGCCGTCACAGTTAGCGCATTTCTCATATTCAAGCTTTGATGTTGTTCAACCGATCAACCCGCGCGTAGGGCGCGATTTGCGAGCGCCTCCCCATATCATCGGCGGTCCAGCAGAGATTCATTTGTCACCGGCCAGGCGCATCATTCCGTAGGTATGCTTGACTAAGCCGAGGAGAGCGGTCGTTCAGGCTGGCGAAGTCGCGTGCCAAGATTGGCCTCCGCTCTGGACGCTTGTCTCGCTAATTGGGAGCCTGCTCGAGTGCAGACCGCCAACCGCCGGCGTCCGCTGCCGACAAGCGTGAATCCGCTTGGTTCCGCACCGGTCGGTACTTCCCGACGGCGAGGTTGACCCGGCACGGGGTGCTAGTCGCGTATCCTGATTCCGCTGTCGCATGAATCCCACGACTTCGCTTAGCGAGGCCGAAGTTGATCTCTGCCATCTACCAGGTTGAAGCATCAACCCGCATATTTGTGTCGTAAGCTGACGTGCCGCGAATACGCCGTTTTCGGTAGGCGGGCTTTATGGCGGGCGCGCAACCTATTCTTGTATTTTTATCAATGTAAAACAATGTCTTATGGCGGAGAGGGAGGATTCGAACTCCGCGCTTGGAAGAGCGTCCTTCTCGTCTTCACCGTGCAGGCCGGTTACTCTGGGCGGCAGAGTGCCCTTCCGCGCTTCGCCAAACCTGCCGTGGAAAAGGCCTTGCCGTTTTTTCCGGCGGGGCTTTGATCAGATCGCGACTATTAGTGATTTATGCTGGAACTGGTTGCGGAGGTCGGAGTCGGACTTATTTGCGCTGATTAAGAAGCCCCGTCAGCAAACGAATTCGGTGGCCGCACTGTATTGACGGTATCCCTCTCCCGACTCGAACCCCCGAACTCGTTTGCGAATTATTGGCAGCAAGCCGCCTAACCCTTCCCGCTCATCAGTTCAGAAAGCAGGCGCCTGCTTGGAAGTGCGGGCCACGCGAATCTACGGCGCTTCGTTTCTTTCTGTCGCGATTGCCCCGCTTCGAGCATCCGACGTGAGATGACCTCCTGCTGCTGGCGCAGGTGGTCGCTCAGCAGTTTGTTGCGCGTGATGTAACCTGCATTAACACCCGGGATCGAGTGGTTCATCAGAAGGTGGACGTCCAGCTCCGCAACGCCCGCGGCCTGGGCGATGGTGCGGAACGTCTGCCGCAGGTCATTCCCCCATTTCGACAGATCGCTGCGTTTTTCCTTATGCTCGATAATGTGACCGCTTTTGCTCTCGGCTGGGAACAGCCATTCACGCGATTGTTCGCCATAGAGAGCCCGGCCAATGCGCATCACTCGAACCAGGCAGCGGATCATGGCTCGCGAAAGCGGTATGTCGAATGCCTTGACCTCGCCGCCCTTCGGCCTGGGTATGTGCAGGACACGTGCGCGAAAATCGACATGCTCGACCCTCGCCTTCCTGATCGCCTCAGGGCGATGGCCTGAGAGTAACATGAACAGATGCAACTCCCGCCGAATTGGGTTCTTCAATGCCGTGAGTTGGGTGAACCAGTCCTCGAGGTCCGAAAGCCCCAGCGCGGTATTGCGCCGATGTTCGGCATTCCAATCTATGGCTGAGACCGGATTGTCCGCTGGCAGCGTGCGGGCGGCCCTGCGAGCATGATTGTAGACGGCGCACAGCGTTCGCATGCACCCGTTGGCGATATAGGCGCCGTTCTCCTTGGTGAGTTTCTCATGCCGCACGGTCACGATGGAAGGATCGTTGCCGAGCTTGGAAAGCGGCTCGTCAAGCCAATCAGCCAACAGCCGCTCGACGTGATCACGATAGTTGTTGATCGTCCCACCGCTTCGGCCTTTGTTCTTCATATGCCCGTCGCGATAGCGTTCCCAGGCAATGCGCAGCGTGGGGTTCGCAATCGATGGCAAATCAACCGCTGCAACATTGCCGTCCGGCTTGCGTGTCGACGCGCGAGGGTCAACGCCGTTGGCGATCTTGCCAAGAATATCCTTCGCCTTCTTCCGCGCCGCGCGCGTCGTGAGTTCACCAACCTCAGCAACCTTCATTCGGACGGAAAGCCGCTTGCCCGCCTTCCTTCGCTCACCCTGGACAACGAATGTCTTTTGCCGTTTGCCCACAAGCACCATGAAGCCCGGCAGATCGGTGTCACGAGCAAAATATTGGCCCGAAGACGCCGGCTGGAGACGTTCGATGGCGCGGTCGGTGAGGGAGAGGCGAAGGTCTGTCATGAAATTAGTACGGGATTAGTACGGCAATTGCGTCGTGTTCGATCTGGCTCGATCTGTTGGTTTGTCTACCCCATGATAGCCGCTCAGTACGAAAACAGCAACAACTTTAACATGTTAGAACCAGCGCAATCGTACAGCGAGCGGCATTGGGAAACACCAGGAAAGGCGATCTGACAAATTCCTAATCTGTAGGTCACAGGTTCGATTCCTGTCGGGATCACCACTCAGTCACAACAAATACGGCTCGCACCGGGTGGCTCGAAATTCGCTCGACGTATCCGTAGGCTAGGCTGGGCGGTCTCTGAACAGTCGGGCTTGGTCGCCGAGCCGGTCTCTGTTTCTACAGCCTTTTCACGACCTGTCTCTGCAGGTGGTTTCCGTCGTGTTTCAGGAAAGGCCAGGAATTCGCTCAGAGTTCAAGCTAGCCGCCAACGAATTTCTGGCCGGTTGGCCCGAAAGCTGACCTGTTGAAGGTCTGCTTCGGGTTCAAAAAGCTGCCAGTGCCGCCCTTGCGCATTAGAGAACATGAACACCATAGCCGAATCGCGACCGGGAGGATCCGCATTTGGCGCGAAGCCGACCGTCAAGGGTCGCAGAGCATCATTTATGGAACCGTACATCGAATCGCGCGCCCGGCCAGCACCGCCCGGAACACTGGGTTCTATCTGAGCTCAAACAGCCTTGAACAGTCGGGTGAGAATGGGACAGCTACAGAGTCAAGCACCAGTGCGATACTTCGCTAGTTTCCTAAGGGTCGCCTGCTCGCGGAACCATTCTCGCAGAGGTCTGGCGGGCATTCCGCCCCAGCGTTCGCCTGCCGGTACGTCTCTCATGAACCGCGAAGCCGCCGCAAGTTGAGCGCCCTGACCGATGCGCAGATGGCCAGCGATCGCACTATGGCCACCCACCGCAACGTAATCCTCCAGCACGGTCGAGCCCGCGATCCCGACCTGGGCAGTGATGACGCAATGACGCCCGATCCGTACGTTGTGCGCAATCTGGACGAGATTATCGATCTTTGTCCCGTCTCCAATGACAGTATTGCCCGAGCTACCGCGATCGACCGTGCTGTTGGCTCCGATCTCGACGTCGTTTCCGATCGTGACTCGACCGAGTTGCGGGACTTTTACATGTCCTGAGCCGCTCATCGCAAAGCCGAAACCATCCTGGCCTATACGCGCGCCCGCATACACGATCGACCGATCACCTAAGCTGCAATGGGCTATTGAGACGCTAGGGCCGATAGAGCAGTCCCAGCCGATTACCACGTCCGGACCCAGCACCACATGGGCGCCTATTGTGGTGCCGGCTCCGATGAACACCCGATCTCCGATGACAACACCAGGATCGAGCACGACGCCGGCGCCGATCTGCGCCAATGGATGCACAAAACATCCCTCGGTGACATCAGGGCTGCCCAAAAGCGGCGCGGCTCGCAATGCCTCGGGGTGTAGCCGGGCAAGCACCTTGGCATAAACAAGGCGGGGATCCCGGACGGTGATGGGAACCGTGCCAGGCGGCACCAGATGGGCGAAGCGCTCCGTGACAAAGCAAGCGCCGGCCTTGGTGGTGCGCAAGGCGTTCGTGTAGCGTGCATGATCAATGTACGCGATATGCCACGACCGTGCCGTCTCAAGGCTCGCCCCGCTCTGCAGAAGCATGTCTGGATTGGCAGCTACGGGCAGCAGCACTCCCGCCTCTTTGGCGAGTTCGGCTAAAGCTACTCCGCTCGGCTGAAAGATCGGCGGCACGGTCAGGCTCGGTTCATGGCAGGACTGGTTTGGTTTGATTTGCATTCATCAAAGTGTCGGTCGGCCTGTCGGGGGGCAGGGGAGTGCAGGCCGACCGACTTACCGCGGGTCCGCATGCGGACGACGCAGTCCATAAATCCGGATGCCCGGCGATGGAGTTGGTCGATACAAATTCTACTCTAGCTCTGCGGGCGAGCTGGCTTGTCCGTCCAGGACGGCGGCAAACCGAGTTGCCCGCCTGCGAAATCCTTCAGGCCTGGCGACCGACCGAACCTTTCGCAAGCCTGATATTTGGGTTTGCCGCCGAGCCCGGATTTCAGCTTCTGATAAGACGGAAGCTTCGGGAAGCCAAACTTGAATGGTGTTTTGCCCGTGACAAGCATCTTGGAAAAGTCGCTTCCGAAACTCTCCGCCAGAGAGTAGGCGTCGCCAATCTGTGACATCCGCGCGCCTGTTGTCACGAAATTCGCGCCCTTCGACCACACCATCGCAGCCGCCTGTTTTCCATCCTTCGTGGTCGCCTCGGCCTCGACGGCAAGCCCGCCCAGTCCCAGCGGAATCCTCGGGATAGGGACGGAGGAGGACGCGAACGAAGCGCCAATCGACGCCGCGGTCGACAGGCCGGCGACTGTGGCGTTCGTTGGCACAATGCGGGTGACCGTCGCGTGGACGACCAGATCGGCATTTTCTCTGTCGTCCGTGACCACGAAACGATCGCTGACGCCAACGCAAAGCGCGCGGCTGACTACGGTTGCCACCAAGGCCTGATCGGCGGGCTTTATGGAGGATTGCGCTGCGGTTGGCGAAACCAGCGTAGGCTCAATGTACACTGTTTTGCTTACGTTGAGATCCTCGGGGACAGCCTTGTACTCTGCCTTTCTTATTCGCCCGTCGACCTTGGTGAGACCGTCATAGGAGGCCAGCGAGTTGTCCGGCTGGAGTGGCACCGAGGTGCAGCCGGCAACTGCCGATACAAGCAGCGACGGCAGAAGCGCGGCGCCGATCGATCTATGCTGCAGCCGACCGGCAGCCTGGTTTGTATGGAAATTTGGCACTTCGTTCTCCTGTTGGGGCTTGGGGAATGGAGGGAGGCAGGCGGGTGGCTGCTGCATCTGTTTCGCTGGCTGATCGGCAGCAACCTTGTCGGTGAACACGGGCCTGTCTTGCCACAGGCTGCCACGAGCCATTTTTGTGTATCCCAGGTTGTAGACGGCGCGCATGTAGTCCGTGTTGAACGGATCGGTCATGCTGTAGGGGAGCTGCTTGTCGATCGAAGCCACGCGAAATCGAATGCCGTTCTTTTGGGCGTAGACGTAAGTGGCCAGCAGCGCACTGCGGGTCTGTGACTTGACAAGGGTGGAATTCGCCCTGGCCATGACAGAAAACGTATTGTTCGTTGTCGTGGTAAATTCTGGCATGAGCGCATTGTTGATGATGATGTACATGTTGAACTTGAGGTTCTTAGGCAGGACGCTTTTGTCCGAATTGGCTATCCACCCCTCCGGGATCGTCAGGATCTGGGTCGCCGAACCGCCGTCGGAGTGCATTTCTTCAAACGCCTCCCCTCCAGCTTCGGCGCGGATGAGCACGGCCGGATAAATGCCGGGGATACTTGCCGAGGCGATGAGTATGTCCTGGAAGAGTTTCAGCGAACCGGGCCGCCCGCTGCTGGCGATTGCGCCCATGTTCCAGATCACCGCTCTTTGGGAATCGAGGTTGGAGGTCAAAACAAGCAGTCGTCGCCCCTTGCGGTGCTCAGCCGCGATTTTTTTCAGTATGTCTCGCGTCAAATAGCGCACGACCATTTTGCGAAGCGGCTCCTGTTTCAGGAGACTTGCTCCGAAGAGGCCTTTCGGTAGGAAATCCGCATCGACCAACTCCTTGGCGACACCGCTTGTATAGAGATCCACGAGGGGCTGGTCGTAGGCCGAGCCTAGGAAGGCGTAGGGCGCAATTAGCGCGCCCGTGCTGACACCGCTGACCATCTCGAATTCCGGCCGCTGTCCATTGTCCGACCAAGCCTCGAGCGCGCCGACGCTGAATGCGCCTGCGCCACCGCCGCTCGACAGGACGAGGTAGTTGATTTCCTTGTGTCTCGGGATGGGCAACCAGGTTTGCGCGTCGCGCAGTTTCCGGGCCGAATCTGCATAAATACGAATGTCGCTGAACCCTCGGATGCTGGCTACCGTCGCAGCCTTTGGCCCGTAAACAATGCGGTCCGGCGCCAAACAGCCCGCAAGGAAGGCCAGCAGGACGATGGCCACCAGTCGATGCATGTCTACCGCCTTGTCCCGGGCCATCGCCGGAAGGAACCATCAAGGTCTCCACCGGCGGTCGGCATACCCGCGACCGCTGTTCGCAATCGCGTCTGGCGGCATTAATCCCGATTTGTCGTTGCCGTGGGTTTTGTATTGTTAAGAGTTGTTTCGCCCTGCAATCCTCGCCGGCAAACGCTCTGCGCTTAAGAGGCCGCGCCGCCGAGTCGAAGGCCGCGGCCGTCAATGGTTTGACTTTTTGAAGGAACGGGCTCGGCGAAGATCGTCGCACAATGTGCCAATGCCGGGCTGGTACCGCATCTTGCGGTCGGCGGAAGCTATGCGGATGCTTCCCCGGCCGACCTTAGCACCGACTGAGCTGGTGCTGATGGCGGACGTTTCGGCGCTGCCGGTTTGGCTCTTGTTCGTTTGGTTGACTGGAAAGCGCGCCCTTTCCCCACAGGCCGTTCCCGACGACGCTTACGCCAACACCCGGATCAGATCGGCAGAGATCTTCTCCGCCAACATGATCGTGGGCGCGTTAAGATTCGCCGTAGGGATCGTGGGGAAGATCGATGCGTCCACCACCCTCAGATTGTCGAACCCGTGCACTTTTCCGGACGAGTCCACAACACTCCCCTCTCCCCTCCCCATACGCAACGTGCACGAAGGATGATAGCTGGATTTCGCGACCCGTTTTGCCCAGGACAGCAACGTCTTATCGGTGCGACAGGCGACCTGTTCCCCGACCTCGCCCTTGAGCTTGGTCACCATGCTGGGCTGGTTCATCAAGTCGCGCAGCTGCCTGAGCGCGACAACCGCCAGCTTCCTGTCATGCTCTGTTCGTAGGTAGTTGAACCGAAAGGCCGGGGGAGCAAAAGGATCGGCGCTACTCAGCCAAACAAGACCCGTGCTTGTAGGCCGCTGAAGGCTGACAAAGCACTGAAACCCTGGGGCAATGCTGATTTCGCCGGCGCCGAAGCTCGATCGCGCCGCAAGACATTCTATCTGCACATCGGGCCGGCTCACCGTCTGGTCGGACGATAGCATGGCTCCTACCTCGAAAAGACCTGAGGTCCCCGGGCCGCGCCGGGATAGTAGCCATTCCAGACCCGGCGTAAGTCCTCCACCAAAGGGCAGGGTTTGAGCGGCCGACTCGCGGGAATCCTTGACTTCATATTCAACACAGAAACAGATGTGATCGCTTAATCCCTGACCAACTGCCGGCAAGTGAGAGACGACCGGTATGTCTAGCTGTCGCAAATGGTCCGCATGTCCGACACCCGACAGCATGAGCAATTGCGGCGAGACTAATGCTCCTGCGCAGCAAATGGCCTCCTGATGGACCGGGATCGTGATGCGGGTGCGGTTTTTAACTACCTCGACCGCAACACAACGATGGCCTTGGAAAATGACGCGAACTACGCGCGCGTTGAGCAAGACATCCAGATTTGGCCGGACCGGCCGATTGTGGAGATAGGCGAAGGACGCACTCATTCGGCGCCCGTTGCCGATGTTGTGTTGGATGCGATGGACGCCGCTTAGATAAGCCGCGTTGTGGTCGTGATTCACGCCGTGACCTGCCTCCACGCCCGCGGCAAGAAAGGCCTGGAACAGAGGATTGTCGGCTTTGGAACGCTCAACCTGAATCGGGCCTTGGCCTCCCCTGAACCGGTTGTCGCCACCCTCGAAAGTCTCAGACATTTTGAAGAACGGCAGAACCTCATCGTAACTCCAACCCTGAACGCCATAGCTTGCCCAACTGTCGTAGTCTTTCCTGTTGCCGCGCGTCCAGTTCATGCGACCGATAGACGAAGAGCCTCCCAACACCTTGCCGCAGGGTTGATAGACGCCGACGTCCTGGCCCCTCCTCATCTCGGGCATACCGAAATATTTCCAGTTATACCGATCGCTTATCAACGGAAGACCTATGGCCGCAGGCATGCTTCCATCGATCGACTGGTCGGACCCGCCCGCCTCAATGAGAAGGACCGTTCGGGCAGAATCCTCTGCCAACCGGCTGGCCACCACACTACCGGCCGAACCAGAGCCGATGACCACGTAGTCGTATCCTCCTTTCCTGGGGGACCGCACAACTTGGATCATCTGGGTTCCCTCGATCCATGGTTAAACGGCCTGGCAACCCTGCCCAACGGGGAAGGCCACCATCGCGTCGACGGTGCGCCTGAGCTGCTGCAGGATCAGGTTGTCTTCAGAGCGGCCAGCCGCTGACGTCCGCAGTTTGATGTGGGCTGGGTCGGCGGTGGATGGCTGACGACAAGCTCATCGTTCACTCCCGATCGCGTCCGATCTTCTGGCGATCCGGTAAACCTGCGCAGGCGGCGCGTTTGCGAAGACCCATTCCATAAACGTCGCCTCAAGCCCGATCCGGTCGAGAACGGTGTCAGGTACTGGGCACCGCCAGCCGTAAGTGAACTGATAGACGGCTCCTCCCGGCCGAAGAATGTGAAAAGCGCCGTACAGAATGGCGAACACACGCCAAGCCGGCATAGTAAAAAGCGGGAGGCTGCTGATCACCGTGCCTATTTTCTCCCCGTCAAAGGGATTGCATCGCCGCAACTCCGTTGCGTCGATATCCAGCAACGCGGCAGCGGGGAACTGCCGACGTAGCACGCGGGCAAGGGACGCAGCGTTTTCGACGAGCGCAATGCGCTGCTGAGGCACGCCGCGTATGATAAGCTGTCGGGTGAAGACACCGGTTCCGGGCCTAAGCTCAACCACCGGAGACTGCGCAGAACTTATTTCGCGAGTCATTGCCACTGCCAGAGCTCTCCCGGAAGGCACGAGCAAGGCCGTCCGGAAGGTATCCGACATCCAGGTTCGAAATAGAGTAGTAGGATCCAACATTGCGGAGCTCCGCATACCGACAGGCAATATTTGTTATCCGTAAGCCTAAGGCGGAAAACGCCGATCAGGCAGCAGAGTTAAGGGCCGGTGCTGGCCGGAAAGTGTCGAAGGGGTAGCGCGGGAGTTAGTACGGAAGTCCTAGAACCTATAGCCCGCCATGAGCATCCCTGAAGGCTGCACTGTTTTCCGAACAATCGGACTGTCCTTCGCGTCGCCCGTGAGGAAGCCAACCCCTGCCTGCCCGCGCACAAACCAGTTTTGAGATGCCATGTACGTTACCGAAGCTTCGATATCGAAGCGCTTAAGCCCTGCACCTGCATCGTACTGCCGCAACCCCGATCTTGCCGACTGCAGAGCAGTCACCCCAAAGTAGCTTTGCATGTGATTTTTGTCTGCGAAGGTCGCCGACGCGCCCGCAGAGAGAATAAATGCGTTGTAGTGATGGGAAACGTTTGCGCCGATTTGACCAATCAGGCCGTCACTGCCCCCGAACGTCCTGTCGACAGATGTATAAATTTCCATCGGCCCCATTTCGTATGAGATCTGCGCTCCGACGACGCCGCCGCCGTCAATGTCACCGAGGCCTTTCAGGTGCTTGGAGTCCTTTTCCTTTCGCCCTCCGCCTATGTCATAGCCGCCCTTCACCGAGACCTTGAAACCGTTGGATTCTAGCACATCGATGCTCAGGCCGCCCGGATCAATGGTAAGACGACCAATGGTTGCGGAGATCATCGGTAGCGGGACGAGTTCGAACTCATCGGATCCTTCGTATTTTGGCGCGTACATAGCTCCGGCGGCAAGCATCACGTTCCAGTCGGCAAGCTTCTGGCGTATGGGGCCGTACCGTCTCTCGTCGACAGCATCCGCAGAGGGCACTGTTGCAGCCGCTTCATTCTCGAACGGTTCAGCTGCGCCTGCTTGGAACGGCAAAAAAGCCACTGCTGAGAGGCTCGTGGCGACAAGAGCATCCCGCGAGCGGGTTGAGCGAGACTTTGTGGCTGGCATGCGAATCGTCTCCTGGGGATGGTGGAGGTATTCAAAGACGGCAAAAGGGAAGCCCGACACAGTCGTACCTCCAGCGCACGCACTATCTCGGACTACGACATTGCTTTGGGTTTAGTGATGTTAAGACATGTTGCGGCTCGACCCGTCTGGGTTGCTATGGCGGGGTAACAATCGCGCGGCCTTCGCTCAGATCACGCACATCAGGAGCCAACTAAAAACTGTGCTTTAGACGAGTTGGCTCAGCAACTGTGCTACACCGGCAATCAGCCCCAACACCAACAGCAACAGCGAGGTATTCACCGACCATTTGATGACGAGGTACAAGGGGCGGTTCGTCGACTTCAGCGCCCTGGTGCCTGCTAGGAACGGCGCGAGCCCCGCAAAGACCCTGTTAGCGAAGCCACGATGGTCTTCCGGGGTATTAGGCACCACCGTGGCTCGTGTCAGGCCTTCGTAGAAGAAATTGAACACTGCACCCACCGGGTTCAAGGGCCTTTTGACATCGCACATGAGGATGAGCCGATCGCAGTCGGTATCGTTGCGCACGAAGTGCAGGTAGGTCTCATCGAACATGATGGCCTCGCCGTCGCGCCAACTCAACTTGCGGCCATCGACATTGATAAAGCAGGCGTCGGAGTTCGGGGTGACAAGACCGAGGTGGTAGCGCAGTGACACGGCGATCGGATCGGCATGCCGTGTCAGTTGCGCGCCCTTGGGAAGATAGGCAAACATCGCTCCATGGACGCTTGGCACGCTCTGGAGGATCTGGACCGTCTTGGGGCAAAGGCGTTTTGCTGAATGGTGCTCATATCCGTACCACTTAATGTAGAAGCGGCTCCAGCCGTACTTGAAGAACGTGCGGAAGCCGACGTCATAGGTTCCCGCCGTGCCCGGTCGTTTGGTGGCGTCGAAGTAGTTCTGGCGCAGCAGTTCAAGGCCTTCCTGGCGAATGGTGTGCCAGTTTTGACGCAGCACCTCGAGTTCAGGAAAATCGGCCGGGTCGAGAACAGCCCTTGATCCGTGCGGCAGCGTTGTCATGTACAAGGCACAATTCAACGGCGAAAAAATTGGCCATCCCTTGCGGATGTATTCAGACAGGCTTTCGTAGCGAACTTCACCCCGGAAGCGGTAGACGTACACGGTGCTCGCGGCCACTAGCGTGACCATGACGACAAGAATTAGCATGAGATTTGCCCAGAATGCGCCAGTTGCCGCGATGTTGAGATGCTTCCGTTGCGCCGACCCAAGTCAGACACTTCAGAATGTGTTCATCCGAGGCGCGCTCGCACGTTCGGATGGCGGCATTAGTCCAGATTCGTCGTTGCATTGGATTTTGTGTTGTTAAGAGTTGTTTTCGGTCCAGACGATTCATCACGGACGGTCGCCGGACGACCATCCGGCCGATGAGGGCCGGAGCCAAACCTTGCTCGAAATGATCTGCTATGCTGGGAGCGTGCTTGCTATGGCCGCTTCGGCCTACGACTTTCGCCTGACATCACTCGCTGCGCGGGGGATTCCAAGCTTCAACTTTCGCGTTCGACGAATGATCAGCTAAAACGAACGTTTGGCAGCTATCACGACTTCGTCGACTAGGTCTCGTCTCAGCAAATCGATGGGAATACTGCCCTCGAGGTAAGGTGAAGGGCGAACGAGCCATGACCACGCAAGCCTTGGCTGCTTTGCCAGCGCGAACACTTCAGGTATTCCGGCAACGGGTCTGCCGTCAACGAACTGGGCCAGCGGGAACACGTGCCGGCCGAGGCCCTTGCGCAATGCGATAACCTGGTTGCGTTTCTGCCAGCGGTGCAACGTCGATCTCGGAATCTGCAGATTTTCCTCGAGGTATGTTGGCCCGACAACCGCGCCTGCCCAGTCTTCAAGACGCATCGTGGCAACATCGGCGAGTCGCCATCGCGTCAAATAGGGTTCAGACTCTCGCCCCGCATTCACTCGCGCCAAATCGGCATTTGTTTGTTCAGACGGCCCTGTGCCCCTGGATACATTGTCACGAAGAAACTCCGTCTTGCGCCTGAATTCGGTTACGGGCTCGAAGTAGGTAACAGAGTCCGGTTCGCGCGTTGCGCCGCCGAGCTCGCTTTCGTTTCCCGAGCTTGCCACCGCACCTTCTATTACCTGCCTGACGTCCGTAGTCTCGTGATCATAGGTCACCATGCAACCCCAGCGATACGGGCTTGGGCCTCCGGGATGATCCGCGCAACGGAAACTGTCCGCGCTGATAACACCCGGAACCTTCATCACCTTGTCGCGATACAAATATGCGCGCTGATCATCATCGGACCCCATCAAGGCTTTAGTCAGGATGATCAGCTTACGAGAGCTCATAATCGGACCTCTATTGCGATTTAGGTGGAAACCTTTTTAAAATAACGGTCTCAATTGCTTTTTAAAGCAATAATTTGTTTGAATAGATTTAGAAATATTTTCGGATATTTCCATTCTTTTCGATTTTGATCGAGCGTTTCCACCATTGCCTCTCTGACCTAGAGCGCCTCAGATGCCGTTGCTTTGCGGCGATTGAACGAGAGGGCCGGGCCCCTGGTCGAGCGCTACCGCGATCTGCCTTTTCTCTACTACCGCGCAGCGCCGGAAAGCTAATGCAGTCCGACGGTCATGCGAAAAGCCGGAAAGAAAACGGTCCGCGGCGCCCGCCGCGGACCAAGCCAGACCAGACGAAATCTAGAACGAGCGCTGCATGCGAAGGATACCGCCGACACCATCGGTCTTGGCGTGATACACGCTGGCACCCTTGTTGTAGTAATCGACTTCTGCCGTGGCGGTGAGGCCGGGGACGAGGTCGTAGGCAACGTTGGCAGCGACACCGAGGGTCTTGCCTTCGTCATACGAGGCCTGGAGGTTGAACGAAGTCTTCTCGTTGAACTTGTAGGTGCCACCACCCCAGACTGCCCACTCGCCATCCCATAGCTTGTAGAAGTTGTGAGCAGCATTCGAGTCCGAACCGTAGCCGCCGATAACAAACAGCGACAGTTCGTCGGTGGCGTTCACGTCCAAGCGAACTTTGCCCGCCACTTCTTCATAGTTGCTGTCATAGGCGATGACGCCAGTGACCGCGCCCCAGCCCTGCGTGTACTTCACGCCGCCAACGACATGCGGGACATAGCTGTCGATCGTGTCGGCGCCAGCGCCCTCTTCGAGCGAGACCACGGCCGAAAAGCCGTTGCCAGCGTCGAAGTAGTACTGGATGACGTTGGTGTCGAACGAGCCGTATGGGACGATCGTGTCGTCGATGACGTTGCCGGCGTAGCCGATGAACGTATCGAAGGCTGATTCGTCCTTACCGACGCGAAGACCACCGAGCTGCATCCAGGCGAAGTTCAGCGATACGTCCTTGTTACCTGCCTGCCAGCCAGCGCCGCCAACCAACGGGCCAGCACCATCCGGGTCAGCATAATCGCCGCTGCTGTTGCCGAAGTTGAACCGGGTCTCGGTGTAGGTCTTCAAGGTGCCCATCTCGGTTTCCTGACCGGTGTAGGTCCTCAGCGTGAAGCGGGCCTGCTTGTAGTAGGTGTCGTTTGTTTTACCGGTTTTGAGATGATCCGGAACGTTCTGCGCGCCCTCCCGGTCACCGACGCCGACGTCGTAGCGGATGTAGCCGCCGATGCGCAGGCAGATTTCGGTGCCGGGGATGTAGAAATAGCCAGCGCCGTAGACGTCGCAAATCTTGACGTATTGAGCAGGTTCCGGCTCGGCAACGACGACGGCGTCGGCGGCGCGAGCACCGGAAACTGCGACCAGGGCCGCAGCTGAGCCGAGAAGCAGGCTCTTGATGTTCATTTTCTGACCTCCAGTGAAGTTAAAAGGGGCTGGCCAAGATCTTAGCCTCGATCCCCGTCCACGAAGCAGCGTGACGCGCCGCCTCTCCGCAAGGGATTATCGATGGGGTCGAATTGATCAATGGTATTTTGCGATCGTGTGACGACAATTACTAAGTATATGCACTCATGTTGCGTAAATATCACCTATTTCGGCACGAATTGTACTTATAATCCGCGTGGAACTGATGGCACATTTGCAACGTATGTTACGATTTTACATTTCATCATGAAATACCCTTCTCCCGCAGCCAGTTCACGATGTTTGGTCGTTCGGGAGAAGGCCTCCTATGCAATCGCGTCCGTTAGCGCGCGGAAATATGCCCAATGAAGCAATTTCGATCGGGTCGGGCCCGGACAGGCGCTGGGCAGGTTTGGCTGGCGAGGGAGCAGCCCGACAGTTGCGCAGTGACCGAGCGCGCCGGCCTCGGCATGAGGCAAGCTCACCGATCGCCGTGGCCATTTCGGTTGCCGATGGAACTTTTGACCGGAGCGAACCCGCCACGGTGGCCGGCAACAAAACTTCACCGACCGCCTTGGTTTTGTCCCGCTTTTGACATCGCCAGGATCTCGGCCGCGGCTACGTTCGAATGCGACAAAGACGGAGACCGTTTATGGCCCATGACGATCTAAAGCGGGCAGACATCCTGAAAGACCCACTCATAAGACAGATGATGCGTGCGGACCGGGTCTCTTTGAGAGAGATGAAGAAACTGCTTCAGGATGCGGCGGCGCGGTCGCACCGGTGTCATGGCAAGGACGAGCCCTTGCGGACGCAGGAGACGCCGCCCTCACCGCGATAAGACTTTGAACGCGGCTGTCAAACGTCACGCATCCTGCGTCCTGCTACGTGGTCGACTGCCTGCCCTTGGCGAGCGCCTGCCGCGTTGAAGCCTGTCGTTGCATCTCGTCAGTCTTGCTGTTTTTGAGCGGAACAACCTGCTCCGGCGGCAACGATATAGTTGCCCGTAGCCCATGCGGCGATATGTTCTCGAGCAACAGCGAGCCACCATGGCTCTTTGCGATCTCATCCGCGATCGAAAGACCCAGACCAAAACCGCTGTTGGTATTCGAGGATCTGGCCTCATCTGCCTTGAAAAAAGGCTCTAGAGCCTTCTCGTGGAGACCTTCTGCAAGGCCGGGGCCATCGTCTTGCACAACAATGGACACTTTGCTTGGCGGGAAATTGGACAATTGGACATGCACGATCTTGCCGAATCTGACGGCATTTTCCACGATGTTGGTGACTGCCCGCGTCAGCCCTTTCTGCTTGCATGAATATCCGAATCTCTCGGGGCCGACGTAAATCACTGTGTGTCCAACATCGGAGAACCCGGCAACGATTGTCTTTATCAGGGCCGCAATATCAACTTTTCGAAGCGGCTCGTCGCGGGCCGTGCTGCTCAGATACTGGAGGCTTTCCTCGATCATCGCTGTCAATGTAGCGATATCGTCAAGCATCGCTTGTTTGGACGGGATCTCCTTTGATCGCTCCACGCGCATTCTTAGCCGCGTCAGTGGTGTTCTCAGGTCGTGGCTCACTGCGGTCAGCATCCGCGTGCGGTCATCAACCATCTTGCGAATTCCGCGCCGCATGTCGTTAAGTGCCGTTGCGAGGGTGCGAAGCTCCTTGGCGCCTGCGACAGTGAACAACTGCTCCTCGTTGCCGTCGAGGCGCAGGCTCTTTGCAGCCTCGGCGAAGCGGACGAGAGGCGACGTGATCACGCCGCCGATATAGAGGACCAGCAGAAGCATCGGCAGGATCAACATCAGAATCTTGGCAATGAGTTCGACAATCGTGCCGAACACGGCTGGATAGGTATCGGCGTCAGAGAACCGGACCAGGAGGCCGCGCTTGGCGTCGACACGCACCGCCAGGGCATTGTGTTCAGCATCCTGCGGAACAACCGTGGCCTCAAAGTCAGAGGGCAGCACGTCGCGGAGATCATCGGCGATGAATTGCATATTCCCTTGGTGGCTGCTTGCGACGTTAAGATCAGGCCACGGTAAAACGCTCATCTCCAGACCGGTGGGAGCGCTCGCGCGCAGCAGCTTCTCGGCGTCGGCATCGTCCGCGCTGTTTCTGAGTTGCTCTACGATCAATTCGATCTGCGTGCTTCTGACCGCCACCACTTGCTTGGCCTGGAAGATGTACGGCTCCGGCAAGAGCGCGACAACGCTAAGGAGCACTGCCGGAATAGGGATCGCGGCGAGCACGACGAACTGGAGCCGAATGGGCGCCCGTCTGAACCGACCGATCATATGGCTACCGAGACCTCCGGAGTGAAGATGTAGCCTCCCAGCCGCACTGTCTTGATGAAAGTGGGCTCCTTATAGTTCGGCTCTATCTTTTGCCGGATACGGCTCACATGCACATCAATGCTGCGCTCGACAGGTCCGGCAGCGCCAGCGTGGGTACGCGCAAGTATGTCGTGCCGGTTCATCACCTGGCGAGGATTCTCGCAGAACACAAGCAGCACATCGAATTCCGCCGTCGTAAGCGGCACATGCACACCGTCAACGTCAGTTAATTCGCGTGTGACAGGGTCGATGCGCCAGCCCGCGAACGTCATCGGATCTTGGCTTGGCCTGACTTGGCTTGAATAAGACGAACGGCGCAACAGCGCCTTTATTCTCGCCAACAGCTCCCTGGAGCTGAACGGTTTTGTGACATAGTCGTCGGCACCCATTTCAAGCCCAACGACCCTGTCCACCTCTTTCGTCAGAGCGGTGAGCATAAGGATGGGCGTCGTATCGGATGCCCTGATCCTTCTGCAAATGCTAAAACCATCCTCTCCCGGCAGCATTCCGTCCAGCACAATAAGGTTGAACTCTCTCTTTTTTAAGACGCGGTCCATCTCCATCGCCGATCCGACCGTCTCGGCAGCATAACCAGCATCCTTCATCAACTCGATCAGCATGGTGGCTATATCCCGGTCATCCTCGACGACGAGGATTCGGGCTGAAGCTTGAGTTAGGACATTGTATCCGAGGCTATCCATAGGTTTGGCCATTTTCGTTGCCCTTTCCCTTCCGGAATAACACGCTGTACATGATGGCTGTCAGCAACAATTGTGTTTAGTTTTGTTGCTGCGCCCCCCACAGGCCGCCTCCGGGCCCGACAGCCGCTGCATCTACGGCCCACGAATGACGCGCACCGGTGCTTCCGGCGGGCCGCTCAGCCGCTGCGCCTTAGCAACTCTTAACAATACAAAACCCACGGCAATGACAAAACCGGACTAATGCCCCAGGCGCGATTGCGAAGAACATTCGCGAAATGTGCGGTGCTGCCGGTGGAGACTTAGATGTTTCCGCCGGGTGGCGGCCCCGGAACAAGGCGGTAGACATGCATCGACTAGTGGCCATCATCATGATGGCCTTTCTTGCTGGCTGTTTCGCGCCGGGCCGTAATGCCTGCCAATCGAAGGCCGCGATGAAGGCGGCCTATCGCAGGATTGTCGGTATGGGCGGTCTTGGAGCGTGCCTGATCGTGTCAGGCTGCACGACCGTGGCCAGCGTTCAGGAACCTGATTTGAAGATCGCGAATGCCTGGCACGCGACCTTTCCGCATGGCGGCCGGGCCGGCGATCTCGTGTCCTGGTGGTCCACGTTTTCCGATCCATCGCTGACGGCCCTCATTGCATCTGCGCAGGCGGAAAGCCCCAGTCTCGAGTCGGCCGCTGCAGAGATCGAGAGGGGGCGCGCCACGCTGACATCTACGCAGGCGAGCCTTTTTCCGGGGTTTGGCGGCTCGGGATCGCTCGCCCGCTCCGGCACCGGCGGCAACAAAGCCAACCAAGTTGCTGCCGCTACGACGGTGAGCGGCAGCCTCGACGCTTCTTGGGAAATCGATCTGTTCGGCAAGACTCGGCAGAGGAGCGAGGCTGCGCGGCTGCGGGTACACGAGCGCACCGCCGATTGGCACGATGCGCGCGTCTCACTCGCGGCGGAGGTGGCGGACTACTATATGCAGTACCGTGCCTGCCGGCAGCTGGAGCAAGTTTATACCACCGAACTCGCCTCGCAGCGCGAGACGATCCGGGCAATGGAAATGGCCGCAACCTCCGGCCTTACGTCGAGCGCCGACCTCGCGCTAGGGCGGGCGAGTGCTGCTACCTCGGCCTCGACACGGACCGCCCAGCGTGCCGAGTGCGAGGTTCTCGTCAAATCTCTCGCCCGCCTTATCGGCGGTGACGAGCCTCACGTCCGCGATATTCTGGCGATGGGCAAGCACGGGTTACCCACGCCGAGGACCCTCAAGCTATCCGCCGTGCCTGCCGACGCCTTGCGGCAGCGCCCCGACATCGACGCCCTTGAGCTCGAGGTCGCTGCATCGCTCGCCGAGATCGGCGCGGCAAAAGCCGATCTCTATCCGAGTCTCAGCCTCAGCGGCTCGGTCACGATCGACAGTTCATCGCTGATCGGAACCTCTCTGCCCTGGTCCTTCGGCCCGGCCATCTCGATCCCGCTCTTTGACGGTGGTTCGCGCCGGGCGGCAGTGGGCAGCGCGGCAGCCGCATATAAGGTGGCGGTGGCCGCCTACAAATCAGGTGTGCTGGACGCGGTCGCCGAAGTCGAGACCGCACTCGCGCGGATCGACAGTACGCGACGGCAGATCGGCGACGCCAGTGTCGCGGCGCGCAACTATCGCGCCTACTTCAAAGCCGTGGATTCGAACTGGAAGGCCGGTGGCGCAAGCCTGCTCGACCGCGAGGAAGCCCGGCGTTCGGCGCAGTCGGCGGAGGTCTCGCTCATCGAAATCCGTCGTGACTCCGTGCGCTATTGGATCGCCCTCTACAAGGCGCTGGGCGGCGGCTGGGATGCGAGCGCCTCCTCATCCAAGGACCTGCCGCAAACATCGAAAGAAAACCTGCTCTGATGCGATCTTCACCTCTTCTCCTCGCCG
This sequence comes from Mesorhizobium sp. M0894, assembly GCF_040319725.1. NCBI lineage: Bacteria > Pseudomonadati > Pseudomonadota > Alphaproteobacteria > Hyphomicrobiales > Phyllobacteriaceae > Mesorhizobium > Mesorhizobium sp. M0894. The sequence continues at coordinate 20,630 of NZ_JAMYOG010000003.1, forward strand.
CTACCCTGAGCGGGATCCTTGTTTTCGCCGTAGAGCCCGCGCTCGCGCAACAGAACGAGGCGGCAGCGCTTACCGTCGCAGTGGCAAAGCCCGCGGAACGCCAGTGGCCTGAAACGATACCCGCCAGCGGCTGGCTGAAGCCCTGGCACGAGGCGGTCATCGCCGCGGAAATCGGCGGCCTGCGTGTGACCGATGTCCTTGCCGATGTCGGGTCGGTTGTCTCAAAGGATCAGCCCCTGGTTCGGCTGGCCGACGAAACGGTGCGGGCGGAACTGCGCAAGGAAGAGGCTGTCCTGGCAAGTGCCAAGGCGGACCTCGCAAAAGCCAGGGCTAGTGCGGACCGAGCACGCAAGGTGCAGGGAAGCGGTGCGCTTTCTGAGGAGAAGATCACTGAATACCTGATCGCCGAGCAGACTGCGATCGCGAGTGTCGAATCCGCCGAAGCCTCGCTGGAAAGCCAGAGGATCAAGCTTGCTCAGACGACCATTATGGCCCCGGACGACGGGCTGATCACCGCCCGTTCGGTCCAACTCGGCGCTGTCGTCTCCTCCGGCACGGAGCTATTCCGTCTCGTGCGCCAGCAGCGCGTCGAGTGGCAGGCGGAAGTGTCTGCACGTTATTTGCCTCGCATCAAAGAAGGCCTGACCGCCACGATCATCAGCCCGGAGCGGCGGCGCGTCAAAGGGACCGTGCGGCTCGTGGGGCCGACGGTCAGCACCGATACCGGAAGGGTGCTCGCCTATGTGGCGCTGCCGGCGGACGCGCACCCACCCATCGGCCTCTACGTCAGCGGCCAGATTGAGCTTGCGACCACGCAGGCCCTCACCGTGCCCGAGACGGGCCTCGTGATGCGTGATGGCATCGCTTACGTCTTCACCGTGGGTACAGACGGGCGTGCGTCACGCGTCCGAGTTGAAACCGGCCGCCGCAATGGCAGCGAAGTGGAGATCCTCTCGGGCCTTGATCCCTGGGCCGACGTGGTGACGGCGGGCGGCGCCTTCCTTTCGGACAGGGCTCTTGTCCGGGTAGAGGAGGACGCACGATGAACTTTTCCGCCTGGTCGATCCGCAATCCGGTTCCCGCAATCCTGCTATTCATCCTGCTCACCGTTAGCGGCCTGCTCGCCTTCGATCGCTTAGCGGTACAGAATTTCGCCGACATGGTGCTGCCGACTGTCCAGATCAACGCCGCGTTCGAAGGTGCCGCACCGGCCCAACTCGAAACCGAAGTCGCGCGCAAGATCGAGGACAAGCTCGCCTCTCTGAGCCTCCTAGAGCATGTCACTACCACGATTACGGACGGCGCGGTCAGCATCAATGTCTCATTTCAGCTGGAGAAGGACGGCGAGGCAGCGCTGAACGAGGTGCGCAATGCCGTCGACAGTATGAGCGGCGACCTGCCTGCCCAGATGCAGACACCAAGCGTGACGAAAACGACGGTGCAAGGCTCACCGATCCTTACTTATGCCGTGCGCTCCGTCCGCCTCAATGAGACGGAACTCTCCTGGTTCGTCGACAACGACATGACAAAGGCCTTACTTGCCGTGCCCGGCGTCGGCCAGGTCAGCCGCATTGGCGGCATCAATCGTGAGGTGCAGATCGATCTCAATCCCCAACTCATGAGTTCGCTCGGCCTCAGCGCCGCAACCGTTTCCGCGCGGCTCAAATCCATGCAGTCGGACGCTTCTGGCGGCCGGGCGGAAATCGGCGGCAGCAAGCAGGTGATCCGCACGCTCGGCGCGGTTTCTTCGATTGAGGCATTAAGGGCGCTCGCAATCCCGCTCCCAAGTGGCGCCCTGGTGCGTCTCGACGAGATCAGCACCGTTACGGACAGCTTCGCTGACCGGGGGTCCATCGCCTATCTCGATGGCGAGCCGGTGATCGCAGTGCAGGTCAAACGCTCGAACGGCTTTTCGGATACGGGCGTCGCGGCAGCCATCCGGACTGGCATGCAGAACTTCGCCGCCGCCAAGCCCGATGTTGAGATCGTCGAGGCCTACAGCACGACCGGGCCGATCATTGAAAACTATGACGGCTCCATGCACATGCTCTACGAGGGCGCCATCCTCGCGATCGTCGTGGTCTGGCTCTTCCTGCGCGACTGGAGGGCGACTGTCCTTTCGGCGGTTGCGCTGCCACTATCGGTCATTCCGACCTTTCTTGTGATGTATCTGGCGGATTTCAGCCTCAACACGGTGACGCTGCTCGCGCTCTCTCTCGTGGTCGGCATCCTGATCGATGATGCGATTGTCGAAATCGAGAACATCGCGCGCCATCTGCAAATGGGCAAACACCCGAAGGAGGCCGCGCTTGAGGCCGCCGACGAGATTGGCCTTGCCGTCATCGCCACGACCTTCACGCTCGTCGCCGTCTTCCTGCCGACTGCCTTCATGAGCGGCATTCCCGGCCTGATCTTCCGTCAGTTCGGGGTGACGGCAGCCGTGGCGGTCCTCGCCTCACTGGTCGTCGCGCGCCTGCTGACGCCGATGATGGCCGCCTACATGATGAAAGCGCATCCCGTCGAGGCAAAGGACGGCTGGATCATGCGCGCCTACATGGCCGTCGTCAGAATCTGCCTGCAGCGCCGCAAACTAACGGTCCTTGGCGTCATGCTGTTTCTCGGCCTTTCCATGTCGACGATCCCGTTCCTCAGTTCCGGCTTTCTGCCCGCTTCGGATGATGCGCAGACGCAAGTCACCTTGACGCTGCAACCTGGCAGCACCATTGGGCAGACGGAGGCGATCACGCGGCGAGCCGCCAAGATCGTTTCCCGACTGCCGGACGTGACGCATGTGTTCTCCTCCGTGGGAAGCGTCTCTTCGAATGACTTGATCGATTCCTCGACGACCGCCGATACGGGGGCCGCTTCCCTCGTGGTCGATCTCAAGAAGATCGGCGATCGCACCCGCACGCAGACCGAGATCGAGAATGATATCCGGCAGGCACTTTCCGTCCTTCCCGGCACCAGGATCGCTGTGGGGACGGGCGGCAACGGCACGACATTGGAGATCACGTTGGCGAGCGACGATTCCGATGCGCTCGGCCAGGCAGCCGGCGCGCTCGAAGAGCAACTGCGCACCCTCAGGAGAGTCGGCGCGGTCACCTCCAGTGCCTCCCTGCAGGCGCCGGAAATCCAGATCGTCACGAACCTCGACAGCGCGGCCGCTCTCGGCGTGACGGCGGAAGCGATTTCCGAGGCGGTTCGCGTGGCAACAAACGGCGACTATTCCTCTTCGCTCGCGAAGCTCAACCTGCCACAGCGCCAGCTTCCTATCCGTGTCCGATTTGACCCCAGCAACCGGACGACGTTTGATGACATTGCCAATCTTCGCGTTGCCGGCGCCAGGGGCAGCGTCGATGTTGGCTCGGTCGCCGAGATCAGCATCGGCGGCAGCCCGTCGGAAATCAGCCGCGTCGACCGCTCGCGAAATGTCACGCTATCGCTCGAGTTGAACGGGCGCATCCTCGGCGACGTCTATCGCGAGGCACAGGCATTGCCTGCCCTTCGCAACCTCCCGGAAGGCGTCCGGCTCGTCGAGCAAGGAGAATTAGAGCGCAGCTCCGAGCTCTTTGGCAGTTTCGCCATCGCTATGGGGATCGGAATATTCTGCATCTATGCCGTGCTGGTCCTCCTCTTCCACGACTTCCTTCAACCGGTGACGATCCTTATGGCGCTGCCACTTTCTCTCGGCGGCGCCCTGCTGCCGTTGGTGCTGACCGGCACGAGCTTTTCCATGCCAGTGGTGATCGGGTTGCTCATGCTGATGGGTGTGGTGACGAAGAATTCGATCCTTCTGGTCGAATACGCGATCATCTCACGCCGCGCCGGCCTCTCGCGCTTCGACGCTCTTGTCGACGCCTGCCATAAGCGCGCTCGCCCGATCGTGATGACGACGATCGCGATGGGCGGCGGCATGCTTCCGGTAGCCCTCAGTCTCAGCGGCGGCGACTCCAGTTTCCGTCAACCCATGGCAATTGTTGTCATCGGCGGCCTGATGACTTCCACCGTCTTTAGCCTCGTCGCGATCCCCGTCATCTTCACCTTCGTCGATGACTTTCTCAGGCTTCTCAAACGGCTTGCCGCCCTAGGAGAGCATGAGACCTCGCCGGCTTCCACACCTGAAGACGCAGTGCAGTTCGAGGCACCGCTTCGGCGGGAGCGGTCCTGGGACGCACCTCGACTACGATCCGGCCTTCGTGAAACAGGCGCGGGATCGAACTGGCCTGCCACGCCAGCGGACGGACTTTCTCATCCTCCTGCCGAACGACCCGCGCGTCGGAATTGAGGCCGATGAGTGCTAGCACTTTGGCCGCATTGGCTAGCCGCGCTGTCCGTCTATTCGGCCATGGCGGGTGCAGATCGCGAGCGCCTGCCACGACTGGCCAGCTGTCCGTCAAGTCCATTCTCATCATTCAGACAAAGTATATTGGCGACGTTGTTTTGACGTCAGCTTTGGTGCGCAATCTACGTCTCGCCTACCCGGATGCCACCGTGACCATGCTTTGCGCCCCCGGTCTTCGGCGGTTCATAGTCAGCCAAAACATCGCGGACGAAGCAATCGGGTTCGACCGCCGCGGCAAGGGAAAGAGCCTCTTCCAGCGGCTAAGAGCGTATCTGAGCTTGGTCTCTGATCTCCGCCAACGAAGGTACGATCTCACTATTGATCTGAGTGATTCCAAGACATCCAGGATTCTGCACCGATTGCTCGACGCGCCGCTGCGGGTTGGCTTCGATCCTCCCGAGAGGCCACTGAGATTCTGGGAGGTTCAACCGGCAAACGTTTACGCCGCCACCTGTGGTCACGGCGGCATCCACTATCTGTACCGATATCTTTCTCCTCTAAAGGCTCTCAACATTGACCTCGCTGACTCCACACCAAGGCTTGTGCCCACATGCGCCGCTCAAAGTGAAAGCGCACAAATCCTGGCGCAAAGGAGTTTGGTCAAAAACGCCTATATCGTCGTCCATGCAGGGGCACGATTTGAGGGGCGATGCTGGCAACCGGAGCGGTTTGCAGCGGCAATCGATGAAGTCTATGCCGCCACCGGCCTTCGGTCTTTGCTGATTGGTGGCCGGGACGAGACAACAGCCGAGCAGACAATACTCGCATTGGCTGTGTCACCTGTGGCGAGCGTGGTTGGGAAGGTCTCGCTTGAAACACTGACGGCATTGCTTGGCGACGCCGTTATCTTTCTAGGAAATGAGAGTGGTCCCATGCATCTGGCGGCATCAGTAGGGACTCCTGTCGTCGGCCTTTACGGCTTGACACCGCCGGACATATGGGGGCCGCTCGGAGTTCCGCATCGGATCGTGGCGCCTCGGCTGCCCTGCCAATGCGCTGCTCCCAACTTGTGCAAGCCGAACAATCCCGGTGGCGTCTACTGTGTGCATCGCGTGCGAGTAGAGGAGGTCACCACAGCTACCCTCGACCTGATCGAGTTCGAAACGCTCAAATCAATACCGAATCGTTAAGCTCAGCTCAGCTAGTTCGTTGAAGCGGCGGACCTAACAACTGGCCGGATCGACGGCGAGCGGCCTAGGTCCATCAGATCAAAGCCGGGCCTCGATCCAGAACCGAGATATCGTAAACTACACTCTGCGTCTCATGAACGGCCAAGTCAGCAAAATACCCTATTCACCCCCGCCGTCGGTTACTGCTCATCGCCTTGAGATAGCCTCTTGCGAGTCGACAATCGCCTCCCGCGCTATGACAATGTCTTTCCGGGTGAGAGCATTGCATTCCCTCGCAAGCGCGATTCGAACCGTTATTGCGCGTTCATTTTCCGCAAGACGGCAGCGCGTTCCCGGATAACGAACATTCGATCCCAGCTAACGGCAATCGCATCCCACATAACGACAACGGATTTCCCTGTTAATTCACCGGCGGCCGCGAATATTCACGCAAATCTGGTCGATATTCCCTGACGCCTCGCGCAGGAAATCTCCCACTAAGTAGCTGACATCGCTACAAGATATTGATGTTCTGCCCGCCCAAAGCGCGCATTTCGCACAAATACCCTGCTTTTTGCCTGTTAGCAGGAAATATCAACGGAGACTGGTTCGCCACAGACCGGTCGGTTCACCATGCTTTCAATAGGTTACCCGAGGGATGCATCGGTCATCAGCCGTGGACGCGTGCAAGGAAGTCGCGCACCAACGCAAGCGCCTCATCGAAATGGGTTTCCAGTAGCCAGTGGCCGGCGCCATCGAGGAGGTGGAACTCAGCTTGCGGCAAGTCGCGTTTGTAGGCGCGGGCCGATGCGGCAGGCATATAGCCGTCCTCGGGACCCCAGACGATCAGTGTCGGCGGTTGCCGTTTGCGCAGATAAGCTTGGTATTTCGGGAACCAGTTGAGGTTCCCCTCCAGCTTCTCCATCAGGCCGACCGCAAGCCGCCGACGGGTCGCGCCGTTGAAAGCGCCAAGGAACCTGCCGCCGATCAGATCGTTTCGCGGTATCTGGCCAGATCGACCGCAACGGAGGAGAGACATGCTCGAAATTCTGCATGCTCACAATCGCGCGACACCGAACATCGGCCGGCTCGGCCAGTTCGGGCTTTGGCACGATGCTGCGTGACGTCGACTACGTCCTGCGAAAACTCGACTGGATGCGCGCCGAAGGCATCTGGCCCAACGGCTTGCGATATCTGTGGACCGATGCATTCGGGGTCGTGCTCTACATCTCGCTTTACACAGAAACTGGCGAACAGCGCTGGCTGGACGCGGCCGAGCGGCTGGTCGCCGATGTCGAGCGTGTGCTCGGCCGCCGGCGCGGACTGAGGATCGGCGAAGCGGCCGATCGCGACGGCCAGTACTTCCACTATCTCGCGATGTGGCTGTTCGCCTTGGCGCGCCTCGGCGATCTGAAGCCGGAATACCGCAAGCGCGGCATTGCGCTGGCGCGTGACATTCACCCGGCATTTGTGGTCCCCGGCCGCGGTGTGATCTGGAAGATGCAGGAGGATCTAAGCAGCCCATATCCTGGCTACGGTCTCGGCAGCATGGATGCCTATGACGGCTACGTCTCTTACCGGACGCTCGATGAGGACGCACTGGCGCCCGAGATCGCGCAAATGCGTGATCTGATGCAGCGCGATTGGCGCACCCTCGACATCGAGCAGGACCTCGGCCTCGGCATGATGCTGTGGCTCGCCCATTTCTTTCCCGACGAGCCGTGGGCCGAGGCCCAGACGAGGCGTTCCCTGCGAACCCTGGAAACGATGTGGGTCGACCCGCCCGGCTATTTCAGCCGTGCCCCATGGCTGGGCGACACCAAGTTCGCCTTCACCAATTACGGCGTTTCGCTCGGCCTGCAGGCCGCCGGTATCTGGCCGGGGCGTGTCGATAGGCTGAACGCCTTCTTCGAGGACTGGCGCTCCGGCGACGAATACGACCGCGAGGCGATCACGTGGGTGATGGCCTGCACCTCACATCTTCCTGGTGCTTTTCTGACCCGGGGTGGCGAGACAATGATTGAAAGCGACCAAGCTCGGGAACGTTCCTCTGCCGGCGCGGTTGTCGATGGAAGTGCACCGAGACGCAAGGAACGCGGTTGAAATGGCCATTCTCTTGGGAAAACCGGGAAGCTGTTGGGTGGCGGCAGCCAGATCCACGAACTATCCCCAGCTCGAAGGTTCGATCCATGCGGACGCCGTTGTCGTGGGGGCTGGAATTGTCGGGCTGACGACGGCGCTTCGGCTTTGCGAGGCGGGCCGATCGGTGGTCGTCCTCGAAGGCCTGCGCACGGGCGGCCAGGTGACCGGCCGCTCGACGGCCAAGATCACCACGCAGCATACGCTGATCTATCGTCATCTCATCGACACTGTCGGCCGGGAGTTGGCCCAGGTCTACGCCGATGCGAATTCCGCCGGCGCCCGACAAATCCGCGATTGGGTTAACAACTACGCCATCGCCTGCGATCTCGAGAGCAAGGACGCCTACACCTACACCTGCGATGAAAGCCGGCGCGCTGAGGTCGCGGCCGAGGCGGAGGCCGTGCGCCAGGTCGGGCTAGAGGCCGAGGTTCTCGAACGCGCACCGCTGCCTTTCGAAACGGCCGCGGCATTACGGTTCCCCGACCAGGCGCAGTTCAATCCGGCGATGTATCTGGTTGGTCTGGCGGAAGCGGTGACGGCCCGTGGCGGCCGGATCTTCGAAAACAGCCGCGCCACCTCGATCGACGAGGCAAGCCGCTGGCGCGTCGTCACAGATGGCGGCGCCGTTGATGCCGGGCACGTCGTCGTCTCCACCAACATGACGGTGAAGAGCCCCGTCGGCATGGCGAACCGGACGCAACCGCGCTGCCACACCGTGATGGCCTTTCGGATCGATGATCTCCTCCCTGTCGACGGCATGTTCATCGGCATCGACGACCCGACGCATTCCATTCGCACAGGCCGTGATGCCGAAGGTCCACTGCTGGTCACGCTTGGCCCTAAATTCAACACCGGCTGGGATGGCGACGTGGCGAAGCGGTTTGTCGAACTGGAAAAATGGACAAGAAAGAACCTTCCGGTCGGCGACGTCTCGTGGCGCTGGTGCAATGAGGATTATGATACGGCCGACAGGATCCCATACGCCGGCGAACCCGATCCCACCAAGGCCGCCGGCTTCCACATTGCCACGGGCTTTAACGCCTGGGGCATCACCAACGGGACGGCCGTGGGCACGATGATAGCCGACCTGATCTGCGCCCGCCCAAGCCCATGGCAAAAACTCTACGATCCGGCGCGGCCCTATCCCGAGGACTTCCGCAAGAATGGCCGCAGTCAATCGATCGTCTCGAGCACCCACGACATTGCGCCCGGCATGGGTGGCGTGATCGTCAGGGGAGACGAAAAGATTGCGGCCTGGAGAGACACCGAAGGCGCACTCCAGGCGGTTTCGGCGACGTGCACCCACAAGGGCTGCACCGTAACCTGGAACAATGCGGACCACACCTGGGATTGTCCCTGCCACGGCTCGATCTTCGCCGCCGACGGTTCGGTCATCCACGGCCCTGCCCGAAAACCGCTTGCCCAGATTACATTGTGAAGGCGGCCACTGTGAAGGCGGCGATCGGCGCGGCCCGCGTCACGCCGGCCGTTCGTAGGTTCCGACCAACTCCGTCTCCTCCAATGCGTGTTTCTGGGCTTGCTTCCAGACCTGATGCACGCCCGCCTGTCCCGGAACGCTGAGGCTCGGCACATCGAGCGCGGCCAGCAGAAAGTGGTAATGGTGGACGCCATGCCCTGCAGGCGGCTGCGGACCATCGTAATAGGCATTGCCGAAATCGTTGGTGCCTTGCCTGAGGGCCGATGGACCGGGCTTGCCGTCTTCGGCCTCGGCGAGTCCGCCGGCATCCGGCGCGATATTGAACACCGCCCAGTGCCCGAAAATCCCGCTTGGCGCATCGGGATCCCGCACGACAAGAACAAGGCTCTTGGTACCATCCGGGACACCGGACCATTTCAGCGGCGGCGAGACGTTCTGGCCGTCACGCGCATATTTTTCGGGAATTCTTCCGCCTGCCCGGAACGCCGGGCTGATAAGGGTGAGTGGCATTGTTATTTCCCCAAGAAGGTTGCGACCGAGAAACCCGCGCGGCGCCGTTCACGCCGCTTGCTGAGCTTCGGCGACGCGTCTTATCTCTCCTGGCAGGGATTCCCAGACCTTGTGCATCTGTCCTTCTCCGACGTGATGGGCGAGCACCTTGGACACGACCCTGAATGCATCCTTGGAATCGACCGGACGGGTAAATTCCAGCTCCGCCTTGATCTTGGCCAGAAACTCGTCGAGCGACCGCATCTTCTCGGGAGCTTTGGAAGGCTGATATTGGTCATAGAAGGCGCCGCGCACCAGAATCGGCAGCTGCGAGCCGAGGTGGGCTGCAAGATCCGGCTGCATACGGTCGCGCAGGGCGTGCAGCACCGCGCCGAGAACGTGCCAGGCGACCTGCCGATCCGGTCCAATCTCGTCCATGATCTCGTCGAGCCAGATGTTCGTGATCTGCAGCGTCTTGTCGAATACGTCGAGTCCGGTGGCGTTCATCGAAATCCTCCTTCCATTCAAATCCGACTAGGCTGATATGACCAAACAGCCGTACCTGCCCGTTGTTCCCCAATGCGCATGTCCTGGTGCGCATTCATTGTCGGAGGTTCCGTCATGAGGGGATTCGGGCCGGCTTTTTGCCGCTGTTTTTTCGACCGCCTTTCTTGGCCGACGCTCGGAACATCCTCATGGGTGGACGAGTTTTGTTTGCCGTCGCCTATCACATGGCGACGAGTGATGCAGACACGAAAAACAGGAGAAAAACCATGGCACATCACGATTTGGCGCCCAGGACGCCATCGCGCAGCCTCTACCCGTCCGCGCGAGACCCGCTCACGTCATTTCACCGGCAGATTGATCGCCTGTTCGACGACTTCTTTGCACCAATGGCCGAAGCGACTACGGCCGGCGGTCTTTGGCCGAGCGTCGACGTATATGAAACAGACCAAGCCTATAAGGTCACCGCCGAATTGCCGGGGCTCGAGCAGAAGGATGTTGAGCTCGAGCTGCGCGACAACACCCTCTCCATTACGGGCGAGAAGCGTTCGGAGCACAAGGAAGGCGACGGCGGCCGCACTTACAGCGAACGCAGTTATGGCCGGTTTCAGCGGACCATCCCCCTGGAAACGGAGATCGATGCCGACAAGGTGCAGGCCACTTTCAGGAACGGCGTTTTGGCTGTCGAGCTTCCGAAGAATCCCGCTGCAAAGGACAAAACACGCCGCATAGAAGTGAAAGCGCGATAGTTGCCAAACTGAAGGCTGCCTGAGCAGGCGGCGTTAGCCCCTGTGGAAGGAGAGCGGCGAGCACGGCGGCAACCGCTCAGGGCGAGCGTCTAGCGCCGGGGATCGTCCGTCGCCTCGGAAACGCCTTCGAGAGCGATTTTGGCGGCTTCCTCACCGGTCCGCCCGAGGTCGGCCAAGGCAATGACGCCGACGAGGCGCTTGTCGTGGTTGATCACCGGAAGACGACGCACCTGATGCTTGGCCATGATCTTCGCCGCATCGGTGATATCGGCATCGTCGAAGCACCAATAGACATGCTCGGACATGACCTCGCGAACGGTCGTGTTGCCGGCTGAGCGCTCCTCGGCGACGCCGCGCATCACGATGTCGCGGTCCGTCACCATGCCGACCAGCCTGTCATTCTCGCCGACCGGAAGGGCACCGAGATTGTCGGCCCGCATTTTCCGGGCGGCATCCCTGATTGTCGTGTTCGGGCCGACCAGTTCGGTCCGACGGCTCATGATCTCCTGAACTTGCATGGCATATTTCCTCTCTCTGATTGCTGAGGCAACAAGTCGCCAAACGCGCTGTTGCCGCGCATCGCGAGATTGCCAGCTGGCCGGACGAGGCTTGCGCGATCGCTATCCTCTCGATCCCGCGCCAATGCACGTGCCGGCACCTCGCGATCGAAACTATTCTTGGAACGTCCAGGCAGCGAGCGAGTTCCAAAACGGTAACCGGCGTCGCAGCCATCCCACGGGATGTCGCCGCAGGCTGGTGAAAAACATCCACCGGAAAAACAGATGCACGCGGATTGAAGATCATGGCTCTCATCTTTTCAGATCGCCGCGAGGCCGGGCGGCGACTCGCCGGAGAGCTCGTTCGCTTTGCCGGGCGCGACGACGTGACCGTGTTGGCGCTGCCCAGAGGCGGCGTGCCGGTCGGCTACGAGGTCGCGCAGGCGCTCAAGGCACCGCTCGACGTCTTCGTCGTGCGCAAGCTCGGCGTCCCCAGTCACGAGGAGCTGGCCATGGGAGCGATCGCGCCCTCCGGCGTACGCGTCCTCAACGACGAAATCGTCAGCGGTCTCGCGATCCCGCCACATGTCATCGACGCGGTCGCCGCAAAGGAGGAAAAAGAGCTTCTGCGCCGCGAGCACGTCTATAGGGACGGGCGGCCCCCACCGCAGTTGAGCGGACGAACCATTATCCTCGTGGATGACGGGCTTGCGACCGGATCGACCATGCGGGCCGGGATCAAGGCGCTGCGAAAAAACCACGCCGCCCATATCGTCGCGGCCGTTCCCGTCGGTAGCCCCGACACTTGCGACGCGATGCGGGCGGACGCCGACGAGGTCGTTTGCGCGACGACACCAGAGCCGCTGCTCGGTGTCGGGCGGTGGTACGTGGATTTCTCACAGACGAGCGATGAAGAGGTCCGCGCGCTCCTCGCCAGGTCCGTGCCCAAGCCTGCCGCTTCCGACAAGCCTGCCGCTTCCGAAGAGGAATTGGCTGGGCACGCGAGTGCGGGTCCGGCGCCTGACACCAGATCGACATAACGGAGGTGGATATGGACCGGGATAGCGAGCACGTCGTGCATGTTCCCGCGGGGCCTATCACGCTCAAGGGCAATCTTTCGTTGCCCCGGATGCCCGCGGCCTTTCTTGCGCCATCTGATTTCGGACAGATCGGCGTCCACGTCCTGACAGCTGGGGGTTGGACCACCAGTCCCGGGATCATTTGCGTCCTCAACGCGTTAAGGTCCTCGTAAGACAGCGCGCAGCTGCAACCCCAATGGCTGTCGCAATCCGTATGTGGGAGCCCGTATGTGGGAGAAAGACAATGCCGGACAAGAAAACCATCGAGAAGGCCCGAAAGGACAAGCGCGAGGGCAAATCGCCGAGCACGCAGGCCGGCGAGTTCGTGCACGAGGAGATCGATAAAATCCGCCGCGGCGAGCACGGCGCGCGCTCGACCCAGCAAGCTATCGCCATCGGGCTTTCCGAGGCGAGACGCGCAGGCGTAGACCTGCCCCCGCCCAAAAAGGGCAAGGTGAAGGAGAGCACGCGCAAAAGCGCCGAATACGCCTATGAGGCCGGCCAGGGCGAACGCACGCCGAAACGCCGCCCGCGGGTCTCGAAAGCCGTCTCCAAGGTGCTCGAGCACGAGCCGAAGAACACAGCGTCGCACGAGGCGCTGGCGCAGCAGGCAAAGCGTGCGGCCTCGCGCCGGACGGCTGAGGAGCGTTCCGCAGCCGCAAAGAAAGCCGCCGAGACGAAAGGCGCCAGCGGAAGGAAGGCGGCGGCGCAAAAGGCCGCCAGAACGCGGGCACACCACGCATAGGTCAAAGATGGCAGTTCGGCTCTAGGAAACCCGATATGGCCCAAACGACCGGTATCGAGCTCCGCTCCTGCAGCGTGGGACGGTGCCGCTGCCCAAGGCGAATCAGTGACTGCATCTGCGGGACAACATCGACGCCTTCGCTCGAAATGTTCCCTTACGCGTAACACCGACCCAGAGGTACTCGGCGACAAGGCCCCGGAGGTACTCGGCGGCAAAGTCGACGGGAGACCGGGAGGAAAGCGCAGCCTGTTTCTTGAGCAGATGCCTATTGCCCACAACGCGGAGAACTCTGATCATGTCCTCAGTAGCCAGCACGACAATGCCACGAACCACCCCTCAGGCGAGACATATCGCTTTGCTCGGCGCGCCCTCTAATCTTGGGCTGATGCCGCGGGAGGGTGAGCCGGAGCCCGGCGCATGGAAGGCGCCGGAGGTACTTCAATCGCTTGGTCTCGCCAACCGTTTGGGCGCCGGTCCGTTGCGCACGGTTCGGGCTCCGCCCTATCGGCCTGAGGTGGACCCTGCGACGGGCGTGCGCAATGTCCAGGCGCTGCGCCAGTATTCCGAGACGCTTGCCGAAGGCGTCGGCGAGGAGCTGAACTCGGGAGGGTTCCTGCTCATACTCGGCGGCGATTGCAGCGTGTTGCTTGGCCCCGCGCTCGCGCTACGGCGTCGTGGCCGCTACGGCCTTATCTTTTTCGATGGGCACACGGATTTCAAATTGCCGGATACGTCGCCCTCAAAGGGAGCCGCGGGCATGGATTTGGCCTTCGTGACTGGCCATGGACCGAAGCTCCTGACCGATTTCGGCGAGCACACTCCTTTGTTCCGTGAGGCCGACGTGGTCGCATTCGGCTACCGCGATGTGCAGGACCCGGCGACGTATACGTCCAAGGCCGTCTTCGACACCGATGTTCGCCGGATGGATTTGGCTGAAGTGCGGCGGCTCGGCGTCGCCGATGCTGCACGCGTAGCGCTTGATGCGGTCGCAGGGCAGGACGTCGAGGGTGTATTCGTTCACTTCGATGTCGACGTGCTGGACAGCGAGATCATGTCGGCTGTCGATACGCCGGAAGCCGGCGGTGTCTTGCCCGACGAAGCCGTCGAAGCTCTTCGCACATGGTACAATGATTCACGCGTGATTGGGATGGAGGTGACGATCTATGATCCCGACCGCGATCCAGATCGTCGCTGCGGCAAGCTGCTGATCGACATTCTGACTGCTGCACTTCGCGACCGGTAGGCCAATGGCAGTCGTCCTGCACTTGTGCACGAATGCAATCCGCCGGAGCGAATGGCAGTCGGTCTGACGGATCGCCGCGCGCATCCATTCCGTGATGCCACCTCATCGGGAACCGTTCTCAACGAACATGGTTCCGAGTGTGCGACTGAAAGCATTTGGCCCCTTTCATCTCGCTACCGCCAAGGAGATTCGCCATGACCGGCAAAACCCGTCCCACCGTCCTGATCACAGGCAGCAGCGGGTTTCTGGGCCAGGCCATCGCTCGCGGCCTGACGGAGCGCCACGACATCATCGGCCTTGATGTTGCCAGGCGGTCCTTGCCCGGCGTCGAGACGATCGAGATCGACCTCACCTCGGATACGAGCGCGGCGAAGGCGCTGGCCGAGGTGCGCGAACGGAGTGGCGGCCGCATTGCCTCGGTGATCCATCTCGCGGCCTATTACGACACGACCGGCGAGGATAATCCGAAATACGGCGCGGTGACCGTCGAGGGAACGCGCCGGCTGCTGAACGCGCTGAGGGGGCTCGAGACGGAGCAGTTCGTGTTTTCGAGCACGTTGCTGGTGCATGCGCCGAGCCCGGCGAAGGGCGCCAAGATCAACGAGCGATCGCCGATCGATCCGGCCTGGGCCTATCCGAGATCGAAGGCCGAGACCGAGACACTGATCCTGAAGGAGCACGGCGACATCAAGGTTGCGATCCTGCGACTGGCGGGTGCCGCCTTCATCGCCCAGCAGATCGCCCGCATTTTCGAGCGCATGCCGACCGCCTATCTTTTCACCGGCGACATCACCACCGGACAGCCTTACCTGCACCTGGACGACCTCGTCGACGCCGTAGTGCGCACCGTCGACCGGCGCAGCGAGCTTCCCGACGAGACCGTACTGCTGATCGGCGAAGAGCAGACGCCGTCCTACGACGAGATGCAGAAGCAGATTGGGCGGCTCCTGCATGGCGAGATCTGGCGGACCTGTCCCTGCCCAAGGAGGTGACGAAGCTCGGCGCCTGGATGCAGGAGAAGGTTTTCGACCAGGAGACCGACATCAAGCCATGGATGATCGAGAACGCCGACGATCACTACGAGATCGACATCTCCCGCGCCAGGCGGCTGCTTGGCTGGAAGCCGCGGCACAGCCTGACCGCTACCTTGCCGGAAATGATCCGGCGGCTGAAGGCGGATCCCACCGACTGGTACAAGAAGAACAAGCTTGAACCGTCGGCGGTCGCCGCTTCCGCGCCCGAGCTCGACCAGGCCGCCGCAAGGCTGCGGCGTCCGCTCAAGCGCTCGGACGACGAGGTCGAGGTGGAAACCGAACGCCACCGGGCCGCAACGCTCTGGGCGCCACTGACCAATGTTGCCATCGGACTGTGGCTCGTGGCGGCGCCCTTCACGCTCGGCCTGTTCGATCCCGCTTCAGCACCGATTCCGCCGGCGCTCGGACATGAGATCGCCTCGCCGGAGACGCGCGACGGAAGGCTCGGCATCAGTGAGATCGTATCCGGCCTCGCCATCCTGTCGCTGGCGCTTGTAGGCATGCGCCGGCGCTGGCACGGACTGCAATGGATCACCGCCTCGATCGGGGTTTGGGTGATGTTCGCGCCGCTCCTGTTCTGGACCACCAGCGCCGGAGCCTACGCGACCGACACGCTGGCCGGCATGCTGATCGTCGCGTTCGCGGTGATGGTCCCGCCAACGCCGGGTATCAGCCGGCGTGCCCTTGCCGCCGATGACGACCGGCCGCTCGGCTGGAGCTATTCGCCCTCGCTCTTCACCCAGCGCATTCCCATAATCGGCCTCGCCTTTGTCGGCCTGTTCGTCTCGCGTTATCTCGCTGCCTATCAGCTTGGCCATATCGATGGCCTTTGGGAACCGTTCTTCGGCCCGGGCGAAACGCCGGCCGGCAATGGCAGCGAGGCGGTAGTCACCTCCTGGGTCTCCAAGGGCTTTCCGATCGCCGATGCCGGGCTGGGCGCCTTTGCCTATGCGCTGGACATCCTCGCCGGCGCGATCGGCGACCGCCGCCGCTGGCGCACGATACCGTGGATGGTGCTTTTGTTCGGCTTGCTGGTCGTCCCGCTCGGCGTGGTCAGCGTCAGCTTCATCATCATCCAGCCGCCGCTCATCGGAGCGCTGTGCACGCTCTGCATCGTCCAGGATGCCGTCACCGTCGTGCTCATCCCCTATTCGGTCGACGAGGTGCTGGCGAGCTGCCAGTATCTTTGGCGTGCGAAACAGGCGGGAGAGCCGTTCTGGCGCACATTCTGGTGCGGAGGCCCGGCACTTTCGGAGGACCAGACGCCGGCGCCGGATCTCGACCGGCCGCTGTCGGAAGTGGCGCGGGACTTCGTCACCGGCGGTGTGAACTTCCCATGGACCCTAGTCGCCAGCACCCTCGCCGGCGCCCTGCTGATGATCACGCCGCTCGCCTTCGGCACAAGCCCGCCGCTCTACTTCAGCGACCATGTCACCGGCTGCCTGGTCATAATGGTCGCCGTTACTGCGATGGCCGAAGTGGCGCGCGCCGTCCGCTTTCTGAACATCGCGCTTGGAGCCTGGATCGCCCTTTCTCCCTTTATCCTCGCCGGCGGTGCGGCGGCGAGCCTAGCCAATCTGGCGATCGGAGCGCTGCTGGTCGGGCTCAGCCTGCCGCGCGGCACGCGCAGCGCCGCGCATTATGGCGGTTGGGACCGGGCCATCGTATAAGGATGTTCAGCAGCGCTGGACGTGTCGAGATGAGGGTCGCCGAAGCTAGCCAAAGCATGGCGGCGCGGCGCCCTGATCGCGCCCCAACAGCGACCGCGACGCCCGCGCTCACACCGAGCCGGTCATGCCGCCGTCGACATAGATGATCTGGCCCGTCATGAAGCTCGATGCGTCGGAAGCCAGGAAGATCGCGGCGCCGCCCAGTTCGTCGACTTCGCCCCACCTTGCCAGCGGTGTGCGCCCGACCAGCCAGCGCGAAAACTCGGCGTCTTGCACCAGCGCCTCGTTCAGTTCTGTCCGGAAGTAGCCTGGGCCGATACCATTGACTCTGATGCCGTGTGGGCCAAGCTCGGTGGCAAGCCCCTTGGTCAGCATTTTCATCGCACCCTTCGATGCCGTGTATGGCACGATCGAGGAACGCCCCAGTTCGCTTTGCACCGAACATATGTTGATTATGGATCCGGTCTTGCGGGCCATCATCGAGCGGACCACCGGCCGGGTGACATAGAATGCACTGTAAAGGTTTGTCCGCATCAATCTGTCGAACATGTCGAGCGGGAAATCGGCGAATGGCGCGCGGTGCTGCATGCCGGCATTGTTGACGAGAATATCGATCGGGCCGCGCTCTGCTTCCAGCCTGCCGATTTCACGCTCGACGTCTTCAGCCACGGTCACGTCGAAGGTGGAGCCGATCGCCTGGATACCGGATTCGGCCAACGATCCGAGTGCCTTTTGAACGTGGTCTTCGTCCCGCCCATTGATGATCACCGTCGCGCCGGCGCTCGCCAGCGCCTTCGCCATGGCAAAGCCGATTCCGCGGCTCGATCCGGAGATGAAAGCGGTTTTGCCGGCGAGGCCGAACAGGTCCGATAGGTCGGTCAATGTTTGTTTCCCAGAGATGCGGCCAGATGCAGGCGATCGAGGCCCTGCCGTACATCGTAAGCGCGAACGACCGCTGTCAGCAATGGCGAGATTGCCGGCGATAAACGCTTATCCCCGCCAGACGCCTTCCCGGCGCAGATCGTCCATCGTGCGCGAAATGCCTTCGCGCAGGATCGACACCATGTCGTCGATCTGCTCGCGCGTGATGATCAATGGCGGCGACATCACGCACATGTTAATCAGCGGCCGGACCAACAGGCCGAGCTCGTGGCAATGCGCGTCGATGCGTTTGCCGACATCCTTGTCGAGCTGCAGTGGATCCTTGCTGTCGCGGTCGGCGACGCATTCGACGCAGCCCATCAGCCCCATGCCGCGCACCTCACCGACCAGCGGCAATTCCTCCAGCGTCTTCAGTTGCGCCTGGAAGTAGGGCGCGACCTCGCGCGTATGGGCCAGCACGCTTTCGTCCAGAATATCGAGGTTCTTCAGCGCCACCGCGCAGCCGACCGGATGGCTGGTGTAGGTCAGGCCATGGCCGAACATGGCGTCCGGATGGTTCGAGCGGCGCAGCTCCTCCAGCAGCCGTTCCGAAAGGATGACGCCGCCGAGCGGGAAATAGCCTGAGGTCACCCCTTTCGCAAAGGTGATCATGTCGGGCTCGATGCCGAACACCTCGCCGGAGGCAAAGACATGGCCAAGCCGGCC
This sequence comes from Mesorhizobium sp. M0894, assembly GCF_040319725.1. Taxonomy (NCBI): domain Bacteria; kingdom Pseudomonadati; phylum Pseudomonadota; class Alphaproteobacteria; order Hyphomicrobiales; family Phyllobacteriaceae; genus Mesorhizobium; species Mesorhizobium sp. M0894. The sequence goes on from NZ_JAMYOG010000003.1 coordinate 39,258, forward strand.
GAAGGCGGTCACCACCTCGTCGGAAATATAGAGGATGTCGTTGTCGCGGCAGATCGTCCGAATGCGCTGGAGATAGCCCTCCGGCGGCACGATGACGCCGCCCGACGCCTGCACCGGCTCGCCGACGAAAGCACCGATCCTGTCGGCGCCGACACGGGCGACCATATCGCGGAATTCAGCGACCAGCGCATCGGTGAAAGCGGCAACGCTCATGCCCTTCGGACGGCGGAACGGATCGGGTGAGGACAATTTGACGACCAGCTCGTCGGCGCCGTCCATCCAGTCACGGTCGCGCGGACGCCCGTTAAGCGAAGCAGACAGATAGGTCGAGCCGTGATAGGCGCCGCCCCGGCTCAGGATCAGCTTCTTTTCCGGGCGACCGCGCACATTGTTGTAAAATTGCATGAAGCGCAGCGCCGTCTCGACCGCCGAGGAGCCGCCGGTGGTGAAGAAAACATGGCTGAGATCGCCCGGCGCGTGGCCGGCGATGCGCATGGCCAGTTCCGCCGACGGCGCGTTCATCGTGTACCACGGCGTGTTGTAGGACAGCGCCATCGCCTGGTCGTACATCACCTTGGCGAGCTCCTCGCGACGGTGGCCGACATTGATGCACCACATGCCGGCCGGCCCGTCGATCAGCCTCTTGCCGGTGGCATCGGTGATATATATGCCCTCGCCCGCGCCGATCAGGGCGCGTGCCTCCGCGCCGACCGAGCCGGCGAACGGCCAGGGCTGGACAAGATGGCGCTTGGCCAGTTCGACGGCATCCTGAGCGCCGGCTCCAGCCATTTCGGTCGAAGTGACATCTCTTACCGCCGCCATCGTCGCCTCGCATTGTATGCCGCAATTCAACAGACACAGAGCTAGTCCACACTCCAGGAAAGCTCGGCTTTCTTCGTCAATTTTGAATGGCCGTTCAATCAATATTGCAGAAATAGCGCTTGATTTCAATCCGCCGATGCGCTCATGATGAAAGAAAGCCGGCAAGCTCGGAGCACGATTGCGCCCTGGGCATAAAAGTGGGTACAGATAGCCGGTTCCAGCAATGGGATGCCGCATGGCAGGACAGTCCGCGCCAGCAACCGAAATCACGCCGGGGACCCTGCCCGAGAGCCTGCAATGACAGCGGCCGCGGAAGGGTCGCCCGCTTTCGGTATGACGCGGGCCATGCGCAATGCCCTTCTGCAATCCGAACCCGTTCAGGGCCTTGCCCTGATCAGCCCGACCCTCGTCTACGCGCTGATACTTCTGGTGCTGCCGATCCTGGCGGTCATCGCGCACTCCTTCTGGACGCAGAATTACCTCACTGTCGACCATACCTTCACGCTTGAAAACTACCGCCTCGCGCTGACCGAGCCGATCTATCGCGACCTGCTGTGGCGCTCGCTCTACATCTCGCTGACGGTGAGCTTCTTCACGGTCGTGCTCGCCTATCCGATCGCCTATTTCATCTCGTTCCACGGCGGCCGCCACAAGAGCCTGTGGCTGTTCCTGATCACCATCCCGTTCTGGACCAGCTATCTGCTGCGGGTAATGTCGTGGAAGGTCATCCTCGGCTATAATGGCGTGCTCAATTCCGGCCTGATGGGCCTTGGCATCATCGACGAGCCGTCGACCGCGCTGCTTTACAATTCGACTGCCGTCATCATCACGCTGACCCACGCCTGGGCAGCCTTCGCCATCCTGCCGATCTTCGTCTCGCTGGAAAAAATCGACCGCACGCTGGTCGAGGCGGCCACGGACCTCGGCGATGGCCCTGTCCGTTCCTTCCTGCGCGTGACGCTGCCGCTTTCGGCGCCCGGCATCATTTCGGCAGCGCTGATCGTCATGATCCCGACGGTCGGCGATTACGTCACGCCGAAGCTTGTCGGCGGCAAGGACGGCGTCATGATCGCCAATGCCATCCAGGCGCAATTCGGCAAGGCCTCCAATTGGCCGCTGGGTGCTGCACTCTCCGTCACCACGATGCTGGTTGTGACGCTGATCGCAGGCGCCACGGTTCTGATCATCCGTGCCGCCCAGCGGCTGGCACGATGAGGCTGGCGCGATGAGGCCGGCGCGATGACGGCGATGCGCCGCTTGCTGCCGGGCCGATTGCTGCCGGCCTATGCGTTCCTCTACGTCGTGTTTCTCTATCTGCCGGTTATCTTCCTGCCGATCTTCTCCATCAACACCGCCGCGACGCCGAAATTCCCGCTCTCCGGCTTCACCTTGAAATGGTACCACGACCTGCCGCGCACGCCGGCGCTGCTCGACGCCACCTGGAACAGCCTGGTCGTCGGGGTATCGGCTTCCATCCTGTCGACCGTTCTTGGCATCCTCGCCGCGCGCTCGATCACCCGCTACCGCTATCCCGGCCGCCGCGCCATCAACGGCCTGATCATGGCGCCGCTGGTACTGCCCGAAATCATCGTTGCCATCTCCTTGCTACTGGTGATCCTGCAACTCGGTTTGAGCCTGTCGCTGTTCACCGTCGTGCTTGGCCACGTCCTGGTCTGCGTTCCCTATTCGATGACGGTGCTGACCGCCGGCTTCGAGGGCTTCGACCGCAGCCTGGAGGAAGCCTCCGCCGATCTCGGCGAGAGCGCCTTCGGCACGTTTCGGCGGGTGACGCTGCCGATGGTGGCGCCGGCGATCATTTCAAGCCTGCTCGTCTGCTTCACCATTTCGCTCGATGAGTTCCTCATCGCCTTCTTCCTGACCGGCACCGAGGCTACACTGCCGATCTATATCTGGGGCCAGTTGCGTTTCGCCGCGAAACTGCCCGGCGTGCTGGCGCTGGGCACGCTGTTGCTGGTTGCCTCGTTTCTTTTGATGATGACCGCCGAAATCCTGCGCCGCCGCGCGGCCAGGCGCACCCAGAACGAGGGAGCCTTCCATGCCTGAGCGGCCCCAAATCGAACGCTCTATGATCGAGGTCCGCAACGTCACGCGCAGCTATGGTTCGTTCAAGGCGCTGGACGACGCCTCGCTGATCATCAGGGAGGGCGAATTCTTTTCGCTGCTTGGCCCGTCCGGCTGCGGCAAGACCACGCTGTTGCGCATGATCGCAGGTTTCGACAATCCGACCAGCGGCTCGATCTCCGTCGATGGCCAACCGATGGAAGGCATCCCCGCCAACCGCCGGCCGACCAACATGGTGTTCCAGAGCTACGCCATCTTCCCGCATCTCAATGTGGAGCAGAACGTCGCTTATGGCCTGAAGCGGCTGAAGCTGGCCGGCACGGAGGAAAGGCGCCGTGTCGAAGAAGCCCTCGCCCAGGTGTCGCTGACCGGCCTCGGCAAACGTCTCGCCACCGAGCTTTCCGGTGGCCAGCGTCAGCGCGTGGCGCTGGCTCGTGCGCTGGTGATGCGGCCAAAAGTGCTTTTGCTCGACGAGCCGCTGTCGGCGCTGGACAAGAAATTGCGCGAGCAGATGCAGGTCGAGCTGCGCCGTCTGCAGCAGGCGGTCGGCATCACCTTTGTCCTGGTAACCCACGACCAATATGAGGCACTGGCCATGTCGGATCGCATCGCAGTGATGTTCGGCGGCATGATTGCGCAGGTCGCATCGCCGAAGGAGATCTACCAGCGGCCGGTCAATCGCCAGGTCGCCGATTTTCTCGGCGGCATGAATTTTGTCAAGGCCGAGATCGTCGAGGAGAACGGCGCCTCGCTGGTGCTCGACACGCTAGGCTTCGGCCGCGTCAAGACCGACAAGCCGAAAGCTTTTGTGCGCAATGGCACCGCCGCGACGCTTGGCATCCGGCCCGAGCGCCTGCGCGTTCTGTGGGACGATGCGACGGCAAAATTCGAGGTCGCCGGCAAGGTGGTCGAGCGCCATTATTTTGGCGAGATCACCCATTTGATCGTCGAGATACCAGGGCTGGAAAAGCCGTTGTCGGTGACCGAGACCAACGACTTCGGCGCCGACGACATTCCGGTCGGCACCACGATCCGCCTCGCCTACGACCCAGAGGCCTTGGTGGCGATGGCAGATTGACGCTATCTCACCTCCAATTCGGCGGACAGATAGTCACTTAATCGATTGTCGCCTGCCTTCTTTGAATCCTCCAGCAGCATTTTAAGATCATCAATGTCGACCAATCCATGGTTCTGCAAATAGACGACTGTAAGCTCCGGGTCGAACCCGCACTTGAGATTACCCAATTGGCTAAGCACGTGATAATGCGCACGGTCGCCGGACTTCCAAACAGCAAATGAGTTGATCGGCCAGCCGCCCTGAAGGTCAGCTTTAAGTGAGCTTGCCGAGTATTCGCAGACCTTCTTTAATGTATTGTCGAGTTCACCAATCTCGATTGGGTGGGGCGCCGAATAATAGCCAGCCGCAAATCCTGTAACTGCCATGACCGCACCGGTGAGTACGATCTTCGAGACCGTTTTCATACCGCTCAGATCTCCTCGATCAACCGCCGCGCCATTTTTCGCCCGGCGACGATTGCACCCTCGACATAGCCTGGGAATGACGGCGACAGCTCCGACGAGGCGAAATGGACCGGCGGCGCGCCGGCGCGGATGATGCATTCGGCATTGGTTGCCGTCGCATCGACGATAAGGTCGCTGTAGCCGCCACCGCTCCAGCGATCGTCCGTCCAGTCACGGTAGCTGAGATCGGAGAAGCCGGCCGCCTCGGCGCCGAGCGCTTGCTCCAGTTTTGACGTCACCTTGGCGCGCAGTTCCGCCTCGCCCAGTTCGCGCCAGCGCCGGGCCAGCGGCCCGCCGATGAAGACGACAAGTGCTGGATGACCGTCGTCATTGCCGGCGTCGCAGGCAAAAAGCCCGTGCGGATCGCGCCACATCACCATGCCGCTCAAGCCCCTGTCGCGCCAGAAGGCCGTGGGATAACGCGCCAGCATCTTGATTACCGCGCCGCTTTGCCAGACGCCGAGCGCTGCTTCCAGCGCAGCCGGCAGCAGCGGTACGAAATCCAGTCTCGACGCCATCATCGGCGGGACTGCGACCAGCACCGCTCGCGCCTCGATTGAGCCTGCGGCCGAGACGACGCGAACTCCTTCCGCTCGACGCTCGATGGTCTTGACCGGCGTGTTCAGCCGCAGGCGACCACCGAGGTCGCGGGCCAGGTCGTCTGCCAGCGAATGCATGGTTTCGCGCACGAAATACTGCAGTTCCGACACCTCGTTGGTGATGCGGCGGTCGTTGTCGATCAGGTACCACAGCGGCAGCCTTTCCATTGCCAGGCACCAAAGGCCCTCGATCAGCGAATGAAAGACCGCCTTGGCTTCATCGGGATCATTCTGGCGATCGAGCCATGCCGCGACGGTCAAACCGGCAATGGCCGGATCGTCCGGTGCAATCGCGTTCATCCGCTCGCGTATTCGCATGGCGGTGCCATAAGTGCGCTCGGCTTGCGCCTCGCTCATCCGCGGTTGGGTGATGAATTCGCCGGCGAAATGCGTCCCGACCAGCGTCTTGCCGCGTGCCCGCACCAGCGCCATCAGTTCGGGCATGTCCTCGCACAGGAACTGGCCGCCGCTGTCGATGCGCTCGCCGAGCCCGTTCGGCATGGCTTCGACGCGTCCGCCGACGCGGTCGCGGGCTTCGAGCAGCACGAAATCGACGCCAGCGTTGTTCAGCTCATGCGCCGCCGACAGGCCGGTGAAGCCGGCGCCGACGACGACCACCTCGGCTCGTTCGATCTCGGACGTCAATAGCCGACCTTGATCTTCTCGAATTCGGCGATCATCCGCTGCTTGAGCTCCGGCGCCACCGGCTGCTGGAACAGCGTCTTGTCGAGGAACTTGTCGAGATCGTCGAAGCCGCGCTCGGCCAGGATCTTGGGATCGATCGCCGCCATGGCAGCGGCGTTGCCATGGCCATAGCCGAACGTCTTGACCAGATAGTCGGATACAGCAGGCGCATTGACAGCGTTCAGGAAATCATAGGCCTGGTCGAGATCACCCGGTGCGTCCTTCATCAGCACATAGCCGCACACCCATGTCGACAGGCCTTCCTTGGTATCGCGGTTCATGGCGATCGGCACGCCTTGGCCCTTGAGGGTGACGAAAGTCTCGTTCCAGCCCCAGGCGAGATCGACCTCGTTGCCGGAGAAGGCCTGATTGATATCGGTGTCGTCGGTCCAGTAGAAGCGGATGTTCTTGTGCACGTCACGCAGAAATGCCGAGGCGTCCTTGAACTGCGCGTCGGTCATCTTGTTCCAGTCCTTGAGGCCGATGACCAGGCTGGCCAGCGCGTAGGCGTCGTCGACATTGTCGCCAATGGTAACGCGCCCCTTGAACTTCGGATCGGCAAAGATCCTGAGCGACTGCGCCTGATCCGGCGTCACATTGTCGGTGCGGTAAAGCAGGGCCGTATTGCCCCAGTCGAAAGGCATGAACCAGGCCTTGCCGTCAGCGGTGGTGGCGAGATCCTTCATCGCCATGATGCCGGGATTGAGATCCTTCCAGCCGGCGATACGGCTGGTGTCGAGCGGCTGCAGCATGCCGGCCTCGCGCCATTTCACCACGCTTTGCGAGCAGGGATGCGCAATGTCCGCCTTGAAGCCGGCCCGCATTTTCTGAAAGGCCTCTTCCTCGTCGCCGAAGAAGGCGAAGGTCGGCTCGGCGCCTTGTTCGGCGGTGTAGGCCGGATGCAGCAGCGGGTCCTCATAGCCCGACCAGTCGAACACGACGAGGTCGCCGCCGCCTGCCGCAAGTGCCGCGACTGTGCCTGCGCCGATTGCGCAGGCCGCGGCGATGGCCAGGCGGCGAAGCACGGAATTCATGGCGCAAAGCTCCTCATCGCGGGAAACACCGCGGCGACGTTAGGAGAATTCGGGAGCTTTGGCGAGCCCGTCCGCCCGCTATGTCCGTGGGCAGACGGGCCAAGCGAGGAGAGCTCAATAGCCGGCTTTGATCTTCTCGAACTCGGCGATCATCTTGAGCTTGAGATCGGATGGAACCGGCGACTGGAACAGCGTCTTGTCGACGAACTTCTGCACGTCGTCATAGCCTTTCTCCTTTAGCACCACCTGGTCGACGCCGGCCATGCCATTGGCATTGGCCTGGCCGTAGCCCCAGTCCTTGACCAGGACCTTGGCGACTTCCGGATCGTTGACGGCGTTGAGATAATCATAGGCCTTGTCGGCATTGCCGGGCGCATCCTTGAACAGCACATAGCCGCAGACCCAGGTCGAAATGCCCTCGTCGGTGTCCTTCTTGGCCTTGATCGGCACGCCGGCGGCGACAGACTGCACCGTCGCGTCGTTCCAAGCCCATGCGAGATCGACCTCGCCGCCGCTCAACAGCTGCACGATATCGGTTGAGTCGGTCCAGTAGGAGCGGACGTTCTTGTGCACCTGGCGCAGGAAGCCTGATGCCTGTTTGAACTGGTCGTCCGTCATCTTGGTCCAGTCCTTCAGGCCGATGGCGAGACTGGCCAGCGCGTAGGCGTCGTCGACATTGTCACCGACGGAAACCCGGCCCTTGAACTTCGGATCGGCGAAGGCCTTCAACGACTGCACGTCCTTCGCATCGATCTTGTCGGAATTGTAGGTCAGCTGCGTGTTGCCCCAGTCCCAAGGCATGAACCAGGCCTTGCCGTCGGCGGTGGTGGCGAGATCCTTCATCGCCATTATGCCGGGATTGAGGTCTTTCCAGCCTGATATCTTCGAGGTGTCGAGCGGCTGCAGCAGGCCGGCCTCGCGCCATTTCACCACGCTTTGCGAGCAGGGATGGCCAAGATCGGCCTTGAAACCGGAGCGGACCTTTTCGAACGCCTCGTCCTCGTCGCCGAAGAAGGTGAAAGTCGGCGAATCGCCGTTCTTTTCGACATATTTCGGATGGAAGCCGGGCTCCTCGTAGCCAGACCAGTCGAACACGACGAGATCCCTGTCCGCAGCCAGCGCCGCCGCCGAAGCGGCGAGCGCTCCGGCCAATGCCAATGTCAGCGTCAATGTCAGCGTCGGGCGTCGCGTCATTGTCTTCATTGCTGTTCCATCCTCTTTTGATTGTTTCACGCCGGCTTGGCACCGCCGGCTGTCGGCCACGGATAATGCTTGGGAAATGCCGCGGACAGGAACGCGTTCGCGGCCTGCAGCGCAGTCTCACGCGTGGTGTCTTCGGTGCCCATCATCAGCCGCAGCCACAGTCCCTCCAGCATGGCGCTAAGCGCCAGCGCCATCACCTGCGGCTCATAAGAATAGCCGCCGCTCTGCTTGAGCGTCGCGCAAAGGTCGATAAAGATGTTCTGATAGACAGCGTCGCGTGCGCTGCTCAGCGCCTGATAGGTCGGCCGCGATTTGGCTTCGCCCCAGAACGCACACCAGGCCGCCAGCTTGCGCTTGTTGCAGATCGAGCGGTCGAAATCGGCCGCGACCAATGCCTGCAACTGGCGGGCGGGATCATCGCCGGCCTTCTGCAAGGCGCTGCGCCAATGCGCCGAATACTCGTCATACATGTATTGCAAAGTCGCGACGAGCAGCTTCTCCTTGCTTTCGAAATGGAAATTGACGATGCCGCGCGACAGGCCGGCACCGTCGGCAACGTCGGCCATCGTCGTATCCGAATAGCCGCGCTTGGCCAGTGAATCGATCGTCGCTTCGATCAGTTGAAGCTGCCTGGTCTCTTTCGACGCCTTGCGGCCACGCTTTTCGGTGTCGCTCTTTCGCGTCGCCTCGAGGAGGGCTTCGCGCGCCTCTGTTGTCTTCATGGGATTGATGGTCTCCAGCATCGCCGGCTAGCCAACCGGCTTTCGGCCGCGAAGATGAGTGGGACGGTGCTCGCCTGTGTCAAGCACCTTCTGCATGGCTTCCCAGGTTCGTATATTCTTGTCGACATAGGCCGCGCCGACGGCAGCCGCGACCACCGGGTAGAGCGGCCCCTTCAAGCGGTTCAGCTCCTCCCCCGCGATCTCGCGATACCAGGGATTGCGGTCGCGCACGGTGATGTCGGCAAAGCCGGCCTGGCGCATCGCCTGCACATAGCGGGCCGGCGATGCCATGGCGAAGGACAGGCCTTCAGCGGCGACATAGGCCTTCATCTCGGGCGACGGCTCGCCATCATGCGAGATCATCCAGTTCGACGCGGCAAAGACGCCGCCAGGCTTCAGGACGCGGAATATCTCGGCGAACAATGCATCCTTGTCCGCCACGTGCAGCAGCGCGTCCTTGGAAAATACGACGTCGAAGGCACCGTCGGCAAAAGGCAGCGGTCCTGGCGCCGCCTGGATGAAATCGGCGCGACGCGCGAGCCCGCGCGCAGCGGCCCGCTTCCTGGCCGTCTCGATCACGGGCCGTTCGACGTCGAAGCCTGTGAGGTGGGCCGCGCGGTGACGCTCGATGAGATGCAGCGTGATGCCGCCGGAACCGCAGCCCATGTCGAGGACTGTCTTGCCCGCAAGCGACAGCCCTTCGACGACCCGGTCGACCTCTTCTGGCCCACCCGGCGACAAATAGCCGTCGCCCCAGATGGCGGTGTCGTCATACTCCGGTTCGGCCTCTGCCGTTTCGATCATCAACCCCTGGTCCCAAGGCTATCCTCGAATGAGCCAAAGCCCAGCGCATAAACACGAAAACGCAACATCATTTGTTGAACATTCATTCAATATGGCTGGACAGGATGACCGTCTTCGTGCGAAATTCGGCTTATTGGGGGCGCATCACACGAAAAGAAGGTCGGGCACGATGAAGGCTGGGCCAAAGTGAAGAGCTGGGACGCGATCGTCATCGGCGGCGGGCATAACGGGCTGGTCAATGCCTGCTACCTGCAGCGTGCCGGGCTCGACGTGCTGGTCGTCGAGAAGAACGACTGGGTCGGTGGTGCCGCCACCAGCCGCGAGCTGACGCCCGGCTTCCTCTATTCCAACTGCTCCTATGTCTGCTCGCTGTTCCGCCCGGAGATCATGCGCGACCTCGAGCTGCCGCGCTTCGGCCTGCAGGTGATCTCCTATGAGGGCGGCGCGGTGTTCACCCGCGATGGCGACTATCTCGCCAACTACCGCGACCACGATGCCCACCGGCGCGAATTCGCGCGGTTCTCCAAACGCGATGCCGAGGCCTATGATCGTTATGCCCGCGACGTGACGCGGCAGTGCCGCTTCATCCAGCCGCTGCTGATGCGCACGGCGCCCGACCCGACCAGCCTGCGGCCGCGCGACCTTGGCGAACTGCTCTATCTCGGCAAGAAGTTCACGGGGCTCACTGCGGAGGAAATGGCGCTGACGCTGCGCTTCTGGACCATGTCGATCTCCGACTTTCTCGACGAATATTTCGAGACCGACGTGATCAAGGCGAATTTCGCTTTGTCCGGCATCATCGGCACCGCGCTCGGGCCGATGTCGCCCGGCACCGCCTATGTCCTGCTGCATCATTATATGGGCGAGGTCGACGGCTCGGTCGGCGCCTGGGGCTATGCGCGCGGCGGCATGGGCGCGGTCACCGAGGCGCTCGCCGCATCCTTCCAGGCTTCGGGCGGCACCATCCGTACCGGCGCCGAGGTCGACCATGTGCTGATCCGGCGCGGCAAGGCCAAAGGCGTGGTGCTGGCCGGCGGCGAGGAAATATACGGCAAGCTCGTGGTTTCCAACGCCGACGTGAAGCGCACCTTCCTCAAGCTGGTCGAGGAAAAGGAATTGCCCGAGATTTTCCTGCGCCGGGTCAGGAATTTCAAGATCCGCGGCTCGTCAGGCAAGGTCAACATCGCGCTCGATTCACTGCCGGAATTCCCGGCGCTGCCGAAGGATTCGCCCGTCTATTGTGGCGACATGCATTTCACCGATTCGATCGAGCGCATGGAGCGTGCCTATGACGACTGGAAGGCCGGGCGCTGGTCGGCCGATCCTTTCCTCGACATGGTGATCCCGACGACGCTCGACCCGACCATGGCTCCACCCGGCAAGCATTTCATGAGCTGCTTCGTGCAATATGCGCCACCGAAGGTGGACGGCCGCGGCTGGACCGACGCCGACCGCGACGGCTTTGCCGAAAGCGTGATCGCGCAGATATCGGACTATTCGCCGGGCTTCCGCGACCGCATCGTCCACATGGAAGTGCGCACGCCGCGCGAGATCGAGGCCGAGGTCGGCCTCACCGAAGGCAATATCTTCCAGGGTGAATTGACCTTCGACCAGTTGTTGTTCAACCGCCCCGTGCCGGGCTACGCACAATACCGCTCGCCGGTCGATGGACTCTACATTTGTGGCTCCTCGACCCATCCCGGTGGCGGCGTCATGGGCGCGCCGGGCCGCAATGCCGCCGCCGAGATCCTGCGTGATCTCGCCAAGCCCAATCAGCATATGAGCCCGGCCCATGACGTCATCTGACAAATGGGATGTTGTCGTCATCGGCGGCGGCCATAATGGCCTCGTCGCCGCCGCCGTTCTGGCGAAGAGCGGCCGCAAGGTGCTGGTGCTGGAAGCCGCCGGCGAGGTCGGCGGCGCCGCGCGCACGGAGGAATTCGCGCCCGGATTTCGTGTTTCGTCGATCGCCCATCTGCTGAACCGGCTGCACCCCGATGTGGTGAAGGTATTGGAGCTGGAGAAGCACGGGCTGCAGGTCGCACGCGGCGACTTCGCGCCGTCGGTGGTGCTGGCGAAAAGCGGTCCGCCGCTTTTCCTGCATGGCGCCTATGGCGAGGTGCTGACCGGCACCAGTCCTGCCGAGCAGTCCGCCTGGAAGGAGTTGCGGGCACAGCTGCTGCGCTACGCCGGCATCCTGAAGCTGTTCTTGTCACGCCGGCCGCCCGATCTCGGCGCCATGTCGCTCGCCAACACGGCAGCGCTCGGCCAAACCGGACTGGCGCTGAAGAAGCTTGGCAAGGAGGACATGCGCGATTTCCTGCGCGTGCTGTTGATGAACGTTGCCGACCTGCTCGACGAGCAGCTTGCCGACGACCGGCTGAAGGGCCTGCTTGCCTTCGACGCTACGCTCGGCAGCCATCTTGGCCCGCGCTCGCCGACCTCGCTGCTCGGTCTCTATTACCGCCTGGCCGGCGAGACCGGCGGTTCCGCGGCGCGCAGATGCTGCCGAAGGGCGGCATGGGCGCCGTCATAGCCGCCATTCGCGCATCGGCGCAACAGGCCGGCGTGACCATCCGCACCGCGACGCCGGTGGCAAAGATTATCGTCGAGAAGGGCCGCGCCGTCGGCGTGCTGCTCGACAGCGGCGAGGAAATCCGCGCGACAACGGTCGTGTCCGCCATCAACCCGGCGACGACCATGGTCGACCTTGTCGGCCCGCGTGAAGTCGACACCGGCTTCGTTCGCAAGGTCGGCAATATCCGCATGAAGGGCGATGCTGCGAAGCTCAATCTGGCGCTCGACCAGCCACCGCAATTCGTCGGCGTCGATGCCGCCGGCCACCGTGGCCGTCTCGTCATCGCGCCCTCGACCGATCATGTCGAGCGCGCCTTCAACCCGTCGAAATATGGCGAGTTCTCACCCGAACCGGTGATGGAGATCACGCTGCCCTCGCTGTCGGACGCCTCGCTCGCGCCCGAGGGGGCCTGCGTGCTGTCCGCGGTGGTGCAATACGCCCCCTATGCCTTGAAAGAGGGCTGGGGCGTCGGCAAGCCGAAATTCCTCAAAGTCTTAATGGCTGAACTCGAGGCTTATGCGCCGGGAATCGGCGGCAGCGTGCTCCATGCCGACCTGCTGACGCCGGCCGACATCGAGGCGCGCTACCGGATGCCGGGTGGGCACTGGCACCACGGCGAACTGCAGGCCGACCAGATGCTGATGTCAACGGCCGATCTCCGGCTGGTCCGGCTACGACACGCCGGTGGACGGGCTGTTCCTTGCAGGCGCCGGCTCGCATCCGGGCGGCGGGCTCTCCGGCGTGCCGGGCCTGAATGCCGCAAGGCGCATCATTACGGTGAGGGGGTAGCTGTCATGGTGCAACGAGCCAAGACCGTGCTCCACGGCGAAAGAACGCCGTGATGAACCATCAGCCCATTGGCCCATCCGATGCCCGCATCGCGGCACAATCCCATTTCCGCAGTTTGCGCCTCGACACGCCGTTCCAGGCGCGCATTGATGCGCTGGCGAAGACGAACGACTGGTACAATTGGGCCGGCTATCGCGCCCCACATTCCCTATGGGACGAGGATCTCGAATATTTCGCCATCCGCAGCCAGGCCGCTCTGTTCGACATCTCGCCGATGACGAAGTACCGCATCGAGGGACCGGATGCCGAGACCTTCCTCGATCGCCTGACATTGCGCGACGTGACTAGGCTGAAGCCCGGCCGCGTCAACTACACCGCCTGGTGCGACGATCAGGGCTTTGTCCTCGACGACGGCACGTTGTTTCGGCTATCGCCGACACGGTTCCGGCTGTGCTCGCAGGAGCGGCATCTGCCGTGGCTTCTGGACAGCGCCATTGGCTTCGACGTGGCGGGTGAAGAAGAGACCGAAACCGTCGCCGGCCTCGCCTTGCAAGGCCCGACCTCCTTTGCCGTGCTGCGCGATGCAGGTTTTGCAGGTATAGAAAAACTGAAAATATTCGACCTCGCCGAGTTTCCGCATGACGGCGTCACCATCACCATCTCGCGCACCGGCTTCACCGGCGATCTCGGCTACGAGTTGTTCGTGCAAACGGATAAGGCGCTCAGCCTCTGGGATGGGCTGATGACGGCGGGCGAGCTGCGCGGCATCCGCGCCATCGGCTACGCCGCATTGAACCGCGCCCGGCTCGAAGCCGGGCTGATCGTCGCCAATGCAGATTTCGTCACCGCCGAGCATGCCATCCGCGCCGATCGCCTGCGCATGCCGGACGAGATCGGCCTCGGCTTCATGGTCGACTTGGAAAAGGGTCATTTCAACGGCCGCCGCGCAATACTCCACGCACGGGCGAAGAAGCGTCTTCGCCATGTCCTGGTCGGGTTGCAGATCGAGGGCAATATCCCGGCCGAGCACGCGATCGTCTACCACAGGAAAAGCCAGGAGGTCGGGCTGGTCAGCGCCGCCATGTGGTCGCCAATGGCCAAGCGCAACATCGCCATCGCCTCGCTGACGCGACCGTTCGGCGAGACCGTCGTCGACGACCTCTGGGTCGAGATCTACGCCATGCGCGAGCTGCAGTACCAGAAGCTGATGAAGCGGGCCAAAATCGTGGCGCGGCCGTTCGTCAGGCTCGACCGCCGCACCGCCAATCCGCCCGCGGATTTCTGAGCATGTCCGACGAAGCCGAACGTCATGAGGATGACGCCGAAGCCGCCGAACAGTGGCAGCTGGTCAACACGCCGCTCGGCGAAAAATGGTCGGGCCGCACCCGCTATGCCGCGGCCATGTTCTTCTACAAACGCGGCGAGATGAGCGCTGAAACGCTGGAGGTCTACCGCATTTGTGCGAGGCTGGACTCGACCGATCCGCTGCCGATCATCCGCGATCGCGGCATTGGCCAGGACTGGCTTAAACGCATAGGTTTTGAATAGCTCGCCCTGGGGCGTGTTGAGATTCAAGTCAGGCCGAGTCGAAAATTGTGGGTTCCGAGAACCGGAGCGGAGCGTACTTTTGGGTGCCCTAGCCGATGGTCTTTTCCAGCATACTGAGCCAATTGCGATAGGCGATCTTCTCGATCAACGCGCGCCCGAAGCCGCGTGCTGCGAACGCGTCGAGCAGCTTCGGCAGGCCGGCAACGTCGCCGATCACGGCAGGAATCATGGCGCCGTCGAAATCCGAGCCGAGGCCAACGCCGTCTTCGCCCAGCGCCTGCAGCAGCGAATCGACATGGCGCACCATGATGTCGAGGCTGGTGTCGGCGTTCATCCTGCCGTCCTCACGCAGGAACCCGGTGGCGAAGTTCAGCCCGACCATGCCGCCCGAGTCGCGGATTGCGCCGAGCTGCCATTCGGTGAGGTTGCGCGAATGGCCGCAAATCGCGTGCACGTTGGAGTGGGTCGCGACCAGCGGTGCATCGCTGATTTCGACGACGTCGCGAAAACCTTTTTCGTTGAGATGCGAAAGATCGATCATGATCTTCAGCTGGTTGCAGGCTTTCACCAGCGCCTTGCCGGCATCGGTCAGCCCTGGCCCTGTATCGGGCGACGACGGAAAACGGAACGGCACGCCGTGGCCGAAGGCATTGGGACGGCTCCAGACGATACCGAGCGAACGCAGGCCGGCTGCGTGGAGGACGTCAAGCAGGGTGAGCTCAGGATCGATCGCCTCGACCCCTTCGATATGGAACACCGCCGCGATCGAGCCTTGCGCCATCGCCTTCCTCACGTCGCCGGCGCTGCGGCAAACGGTGAGCGCCGAAGCCCGCTCCAGCCTGAACAGGATCGAGGCCATCGCCATGGTGGAGTTGAGCGCATCGGCGCGCGGAACCTCGGGCGGCAAGGGCTCGCTGTCACTCGGCGCCAGCGGCACCGAGCCGCGTTTGGATTTCTCGACAGGCGGCGGGAAGATCGCGAACATGCCGCCGGCAAATCCGCCTTTCTTCGCGCGCGGCAGGTCGATATGGCCACCCGGCGTCCCCTCGACGAACAGCTTTTCGACGTCCGCATCCTTCGACTGGTAGAGCCTGAGCAGCGTATCGTTGTGGCCGTCGAAGACGGGAACGAGATCGGATTCGGTCATGGAGGGCCATTCGGTTGAAGTGGTCGGGCCGCAGACGGCGAGCCGGTTTGTTGGCAATACTTAGGCAAGACGGGCGCTCTTCGCAAATCCCGCATGTTGCCGCTGTGTTTGTACGCCTCCAATGGCCGAAGAGGCCCGCGGTAAAGCCGCGCACCCTTTCTCCTGTCATTCATCGATGGCTGTCTCTTACCGCTTCAGCACGTCCGCCCATTCCGGATGGCGACGGAACTGGGCATTGGCGAACGGGCAAAGCGGGATGATCGTTTTGCCCGCCGCACGCGCATCCTCGACGGCACGGGTGACCAGGCGAAGCCCCGCGCCCTGGCCGCGAAATGCATCCGGCACTTCGGTATGGTCGATGATGATCTGGTGCTCGCCGATCTTGGTGAAAGTCATCTCCGCCTCGGCGCCGCCCGGCCCACGCAGGAGATAGCGGCCCTTCGAGCCGCGGTCCTCCAGTTCGATCTCCGGCAATAGGTCAGACATGGCTTGCGGTCCTTTCGTCCGGCGCCACGGCGAACAACCGCCGCGCCGCCTCGATCTCGCTCGGCCGCACCTCATGGCCGCCGTCATGCCACTCGACTGTGACATCGGCGCCATCGGCGCGCAAATAGGCTTCGAGCCGCACCGTCAAATTAGGCGGACAGATCGGGTCCCGCCTGCCGGCGGTGACCAGGATGTGACTGCCGCCAAGGCTGCCCTTGACCTCCGGCTCGAACGGGATCAGCGGATGCATCAGCACCGTTGCGTCGAACAGCGACGGCTCGGCAAACAGCACCGAGGCCAGGATGTTGGCGCCGTTGGAGTAACCGAGGCCGAGCACCGAAGATGGCTTTGCCGCCTCGACATGTGCCTTGACGAAGCCGGCCATCTTCTCTGTCGCTCGCGTGAGGTCGCCCATGTCGTAGACGCCCTCGCCGGCGCGGCGAAAGAAGCGTGCAGCGTCTTGTTCCGAAACATCGCCGCGCGGAGCGACGATCGTCGCTTGCGGCACAAGATCGCGTCCAAGCGACAGAAGCTGGGCCTCGCCGCCGCCGGTGCCATGGAAGACGAAGAGCAGCGGTCCATCAGGCGAACCGGGCAGCACCTTGTGAATATACGAATCCTTACTCACGACGTTGCCCTCAGTCTTCCAGTTTCTGCAGATGCTGCTCGAGATAGGGCCGCAAATGCTGGTGTTGTGACGGCAGCTTCAGCGCCTCACCAAGATGGGCGGTGTCCTCGTCGCGGTCGAAGCCGGGCTCGTTGGTAGCGACTTCGAACAGCACGCCGCCCGGTGTGCGGAAGTAGATCGCCCAGAAATAGTCGCGGTCGATTACCGGCGTCACCTGATAACCGGTATCGAGCAGCGCCTTGCGCACTTCGAGCTGCTTGGCGCGGTTCTCGACGGCGAAGGCGACATGGTGGACCGAGCCGGCGCCGAGATTGGCGAAGCCGGCCCCTGGCAGCGATTCGATATCGACGACATCGGCGCCGTTGCCGTTCTTCACCGTTAGCCGCCTGACATTGCCGGACTTGTCGACCTCCTCATAACCCATGAATTTCAGCAGCTCTTCGGTGGCGCCACTATCTTTCAGCCTGAGCGACACTGAGTGAAAGCCGCGGATCGCCTCGTCAGTGGGAATGCCACCCTTGGCCCAGGGCGCTCGGCTGTCCGCTCTGTCCTCGACCAGCGCAAAACCGTCGCCGTCGGGACCGGCGAAGGCAAGACGCTTCTCGCCGAACGTCTCCTCGCGAGAAAGCCCTGTGACACCTTGCTCGGCAAACCGTTTCTCCCAATAGCCGAGCGTGCCCTCGGGCACCGAGTAAGTGGTTGTGCCGACTTCGCCGACTCCATGGCGGCCCTTGCCGATGTTGGGGAAGGGGAAATAGGTCATCACCGAGCCGGGCATGCCGACCTCGTCGCCGTAATAGAGGTGGTAGACGTCGGGCGCGTCGAAATTGACGGTTTTCTTGACCCGCCGCAGGCCGAGCGTCCCGGTGAAGAATTCATTGTTCTGGCGCGCGTCGCTGGCCATCGAGGTGACGTGATGCAGGCCCTTGACCTGGTCGAGCATGTTTCTGCTCCTTCCCTTGTACTGGTGCGGCCCTTGCCGCTGTCCACGCAAATATGAGGATCCGGCTCCTGGCCGCAAAGATGGCAAACACAGAATGGACTGTGCTGTTAAAGTGAACGATCAAGCAGGTTTTGTTCACCATTCGGCAAACTGGACCGGCTTGCATATTCGCCGAAATTGCGCTCCATGAGCGACGTAGCCGGCATGAGGATATAGCGGTTGATTGGAAAACGCCCCAACATTCTCCTGATCACCTGCGACCAGTGGCGCGGCGACTGCCTGTCGGCTGCTGGCCACAAGGTGGTAAGAACGCCGAATGCCGACGCGCTGGCTGCCGAGGGCGTTCTGTTCAAGAAGCACTATGGCGGCGCCGCACCTTGCTCGCCGGCACGCGCCTGCCTCTACACCGGCCTCTACCAGATGAACAATCGTGTCTGCCGCAATGGCACACCGCTCGACGCCCGCCACGGCAACATAGCGCTCCGGGCGCGTGCCCTCGGCTATGAACCGACGCTGTTCGGCTATACTGATATGGCAGGCGATCCGCGTACGCTGGCGCCTGGCGACCCGCAGCTGAAGAGCTATGAAGGCGTGCTGCCCGGCTTCACCGTACGCCAGCTTCTGCCCGAGCACCAGAAGCCTTGGCTATCATGGCTCAAGGCGCGCGGCGTCGATGCCGGCGCCGGCTCCCCCGACATCCACCGCCCGACGGGCGAAATCCGGGAAAACGACGGCGGGGTCAGCAACGCCCCGCCAATCTATTCGAAAGACGAGACGCCGTCGGCCTTCCTGGCCGGCGAATTTATCCGCTGGCTCGGCGAACAGGAGCGCGATGCGCCGTGGTTCGCGCACCTTTCCTTCATCAGTCCTCACCCACCCTTCATCGTGCCGGCGCCTTACAACGCCATGTACGATCCGGCCATCGGTCCAGCTTTTGACCGCGCCGAAAGCTGGCAGGCCGAAGCAGCAAGCCACCCTTATCTCGCCTATGAACTTGACCGGCAGGAACGGTCGAAATTCCGGCCCGGCTCGGAGGGCAAGGTGCGCGACTGGGGCGACGATAATTTTCGCCGCATCCGGGCGCTCTATTACGGCATGATCTCGGAGAGCGATGCGCAGCTTGGCCGGGTCTGGCAAGCAGTCAAGGCGGCCGATGCATGGGACGACACCGTCATCGTGGTGACCTCCGACCACGCCGAGATGATGGGCGACCATTTCATGCTGGGCAAGGGCGGCTTCTTCGACGGCAGCTTCCATATTCCGCTGATCATTCGCGATCCGCGCCGCCGCAAGGCTGTCGGCAGCAGCGTCGACCGCTTCACCGAGGCGGTGGATTTGGCGCCGACCTTGCTCGAGCTCACTGGCGGCGAAGTGCTGCCGCATCTCGACGGCCGCTCGCTGGCGCCTTTCCTGGACGCGACGGAGCCGGACGCCTGGCGCGACGCGGCCCATTGGGAGTTCGATTTCCGCTCGATCGCGGATGGTGATGCCGAACGGTATTTTGGCATCGGTCAACGCCAGTGCAATCTCGCCGTCATCCGTACGGAAAAGTTCAAATATGTGCATTTCGGCGGTGGCCTGCCGCCTTTGCTCTTCGACCTCGAGAAAGACGCCGGCGAGGCGACCAGCGTCGCGGACGACCCAGCCTATCTGCCGGCGCGGCTGGAACTTGCCGAAAAGCTCCTTGCCTGGCGGGCCGAGCATCTCGACCAGTCGCTGGCGCTCGCCGAATTGACGCATGACGGCGTTACCGGCCATGTCGCGGGCCTGCCTTTTGCGTCGACATGAGAAAGCCCGCGCCGTTGCCGGCGCGGGCTTACCTGTCGACTGAGATGCAGCTTACCGCATGATCATGCGCTGTTTGTCGCGGTTTTGCGCATAGCTGCCCTTGTCATAGGCGGCCTGCGCCTCGAGCTGCTCCTTGGTGAAGTTCGTGTAGAGATAGCGCTTGCCGTTCTTGTCGGTCATGAATTTCAGGTTGTCCATACCGACTGCCACCTCCTTCTCGCCGACGCCGAGGAAGCCGCCGACGTCGATGATGACTGCGTCGACCTTCTTGTCGCCGCTCAGCACGACGTCGCCGATCTCGCCGACATTGGCATCATTGGCGCCGTAAACGGTTGTTCCAACCAGATCCTCGGCCCGGATTTCGCCTATCGGCATTTCAGTCAGCGTCGACTTGTCGATCGAGCCGGTCTTGGTCTGGTCGGCCGCGGAATTAGCCGTAGGCGCCGGCGCCGGCGCATTTTGAGCCGTTTTACTGGCTTGGTCAGTGTTGCTGGTGGTCGCGGTGCTGGCCGTCACGGTAGGCGTGACGGTGGCAGGCGCAGTAGCCGCGGCATCGTTCGACGCAGTGGTTGCCGGGGCCGGATCATAGGCCTTGCGGTTGAAGTCCGGCTGTGCCTGCAGCTCTTCCTTGGTCGTTTGCGCGACCAGCCAGCGATCGCCGTTCCTCTCGGCCCACTGTGCCTTGTCGAAATCATAGGCGACGTTCTTTTCGCCGATGCCGAGGAAGCCGCCGACACCGATGATCAGCGATTGCGCCTTGGCTTCCTTGTTGATGACGATGTCGTTTACGTCGCCGATGTTCTGGGCGTCGTCGCCGGTGCCGTTATAGACGGTCTCGCCGATGATATTGGTGGCGAGATTGCCTTCGGCGCGCTTCACCGGCTCAGCCGGCGCGGCAGGCGCCGGGTTTGTATTTTGCGCGCTGGTGGAAGGGGCGGCAGGCGCCGCATTATCCGCCGAAGCTGGTGGCGGCGGCGGATCGTAAGGCCTCCGGTCGAAATCCGGCTGAGCCGTCAGCTCATCCTTCGTCGTTTGCGCTATCAGCCAACGGTCGCCATTTCTTTCGGCCCATTGCATCTTTTTGTAGTCGAAAGCGACGTTCTTGGTTCCTATGCCAAGAAAACCGCCGACGCCGATGACGACGGATTTTACCTCGCCGCGCTCGTCGAAGACGACGTCGCTGATGTTGCCGATATTCTGGGCATCGTCGCCTGTGCCATTATAGACGGATTCGCCGATGATGTTGGTGACAAGGCTGCCCTCGGCACGTATCGCCGGAGCGGTATCGTGGGCGGCGGGTGGTTGCGCCGGCGCCGGGGTCGTCGCCGATTGCGCAAATGCACCCGTCGCAATCAATGTTGCGACTGCTGTCGTGGTTAAAAGGGTGCGGATCATCTTAGTGTCTCCTCGTCGGTGATTTCGTGCACGCCCTGCCCGCCTGGCGTCACTGCGGGCGCAGCGTCTTCTGCATGTTCACAACGTTGTGACCACACTGTTGTTCCGAAAAAAGCCGCGGTGCACCCGGTGCGATGTCAATGGTTCTCGGATTCGCCGCGCTGGTCGAACGGAACATTTTCTCGGCCGCCCCGTTCCACTCCCGGCTGGGCCCCCGTCCCGGCCCGATAGGTGCTGGAAAATGGAACGGCCATGCGGTTTGCAGCGGTGCTGAACAAGGACGGGGGCACCCTGCGCACCATCGATCTTGAGGCCTTCGCCAGCCGGATGCGCGGCACGCTTGAGACTGCCGGCCACTCGATCGATATCGAAATCGTCGCCGGCAAGGATATCGTCGCCACGCTGGACGGCGTAGCTTCCAGGCGCGGCATCGACGTCGTGCTGGCGGGCGGCGGCGACGGCACCATTTCGGCCGCGGCAGCCCGTTTGATGAATGGGGAGAAGGCGCTGGCAATTCTGCCGGCTGGCACAATGAACCTTTTTGCGCGCGGCCTCGGTATTCCGCAGACCCTCGATGCGGCACTGAAATCGTTTGCGGACGGCGAGGTAATGGCGATTGACGTTGCAACAGCCAACGGCCGGCCTTTCGTGCATCAATTCTCGATCGGCATGCACGCCAGGATGGTGCAACTGCGCCAGAAGATGGAATTCGGCTCGCGGCTGGGGAAGATGCGTGCCTCGGTGCGAGCCGCTTGGGCAACGATCAACAATCCACCGGCGATGAACGTAACGCTGACGGTCGGTGAGGCCGAGATCAGAACCCGGATCACCGGTATCGGCATCACCAACAATCTGTTCGGCGAGGGCCACCTGCCCTATGCCGACAATCCGGCAGGCGGCGTGCTGGGCATCTATGTCACCGTGGCACGGCGGCGCGGCGAATTGATCAGGTTCCTCTTTGACGTCGCCCGTGGGAAATGGCGCGGCAACGAGCATGTCGAAATCCATCAGGCAAACCGCGCCGTTTTGAAAATCCATTCGACGAACAGGAAAGTTCAGGCCGTCATGGACGGCGAACTGGTAAAGCTCGATCGCGAGACGACCGTCGAAATCCATCCGCGCGCGTTGAATGTTCTCGTCCCGGCGCGCGCCGCCGAGGCAAAGGTTGCCTGACGTGAGGTAGCGTGATGTGGGGTTGCGTGATGCGGGTTGGCACGAGAGATGGAGAGAGTCTAGCCGCTGGGTGTGTTGCCCTGCTCGGTCTTAGGCGTCTCGATCATCCAGCCGTAGATTTCGGCGACGCCCCAGGCGATAAAAGCCAGCAACAGCGCGGCGATCAGGATACGAAGGACATGCTGACCCCGCCGCCCTTGACGGGCTTTGTTTTCAGGAACGATTTTTGGCATGGTCTGGCTCCATATTTGGCGCCGGCAGGCGTAGCTAGCAGGGCATTGGCTGGTAACGGCTCCCCGCTGCGAAAGTTCCGGCTCGACAAGGCGGCAAACGGGCCGGTTGGCCTGATCAATCAGCGGGGCCGGCCACTGGGGGCGTAGTGGACGACAATAGCCAGACAAAGCCGGGCCTGCCGGTCGATATTCGCCATGTGGTGGGCGCTGCGGACCGCCTTGCCGTGCTGCACGGCCTCGACGCGCTGGATACGGCTGCCGACCCTGATTTCGACCGTATCAGCGGTCTTGCCGCTTCGGCGATGCAAACGCCTGTCGCACTGATCACGCTGGTCGATGCCGAGCGGCAGTGGTTCAAGTCCTGTATCGGCCTCAACGAGTCCGAAACCGCAACCGAGACATCGTTCTGCGCCTATACCATCGCAGCCGGCGACGTGCCGATGGTGGTGGCCGACGCGGCGACGGATCCGCGGTTCAAAGCCAATCCGCTGGTCACCGGCGAGCATCATATCCGCTTTTACGCCGGCGTGCCGATCGTAGTCGACGGCGCACTGATCGGCACGCTCTGCGTGCTCGACCGGAAGCCGCACGCACGTCCCTCTTCTGTCCAGCTCGACCAACTGTCGGCGCTGGCTGGCCTCGCCGCGAGCCTGTTCACGCTGAAGGATGCAACCCGCAGCGCGGCGATTGCCGAGGCCGCACTGGTTCGAGAGGAAAAGCGACGCGCTATTGCGCTCGACGCGGCTTCGCTCGCCAGTTGGGCATGGGATATCCGCAGCGACATGATCGACTGCGATGTCCTGCTGTCCGAATTGTTCAACTTGCCCAAGTCGAACAGGCTGAGAGCGCGCGACATCCTGACCGCCATCGACCCGCGCGACGTTCATCAGACCGAAACACGCTTTCGCGACGCGCTGACCGGCAGCGACGATTATTTTGGCGAATACCGTGTCAAAGGCCTCGATCCGCCGCGATGGATCGCAACGCGCGGCCGCGTCATAGAGCGCGACGGCGAGGGCAAGCCGACGCTGATCTTCGGCGTCAACTACGACATCACCGAACGCAAGCTTGGCGAAGAACGTCAACGGCTGTTGCTGCGCGAGCTCAATCACCGCGTCAAGAACACTTTGGCAACCGTACAGGCGCTGGCGACGCAGACCGTTCGCCATGCCCGTCAGCCAAGCGAATTCCTTGAAGCTTTCAGCGCCAGGCTGCAGGCGCTGGGCGTTGCGCACAGCCTGCTGTCGGACCGCGAGTGGCGCGGCATCGGCATCCGCGAGTTGGTGGAGATCGAGGTAAAGCCGTTTCAAACCGCTGGACAATCGCGCATCGCGATCTCCGGCACCGATGTCCTGCTCTCACCCGACCAGGCAGTCGGGCTCGGCCTGATCCTGCATGAACTGGCAAGTAACGCACTACAACATGGGGCGCTCTCGGTTTCTTCCGGAAAGGTCGATCTCGATTGGAAGGTGCAAGGCAGGAAGGGTGCACGACGTCTGTTGCTGGCTTGGCGTGAAAGCGGCGGCCCGCGGGTTGCGCCGCCCGAACGCCATGGCTTCGGCTCGATCCTGATCCGCCGCAGCCTGGCCAAGGTCATTTCCAGCGAGGTGACCCATGAATTCCGGCCCGACGGCGTAATCGCGGAAATATCGATGCCGCTCGACGATTTGTGACGCGAGGATTTTTCGACCGGGCGCCAGAATCGTTTGCGCCGAACTATCCGCTTCCGAACTATTTCCCTTTGCCGGTATCCGGATCGTCGGAGTCGGGCTTCACGTTCTCGCGGTAGATGGCGTAGGCTGCGAGTGCTATCGCCGGGCCGAGAATGGCGCCCAATCCGCCCTTCGCCGCGCCACCTTTGCCCTTGAGCAGCGCCGGCAGCACGGCGAGTGCAGCGGCGATGCCGACCGCCTTCATGTCGGCGTTGCGTCGCTTCGCCCGGCGTCTGGCGCGCGAGCCGGCCGACATCCGGTAGACGAGCAGGATGAGACCGGCGATTGCCAGAAAGCCGATCCCGAAGCTCAGCGACGCCGCCATCGGCCCATAGCGGGCCGCCGTCCAGATATAGGCCGCCCCGACCAGGAAGCCGAGGCCGCACAGCGCCGCGAGTGCTGCGACCGAATAGACCATCGCAGCGACGCGCGCGCGTTGTATCGCCGCAATGGTTTCGCCCGAGGCGAGGCCCGAGATCAGCGATGCAAGCATTCCCATGCGTGCAGAACTAGCGGCGCGCGAGGAGTGCGAAGAGGAACCCGACGCCTGCGGCGATCGCCAGCGAAGTCACAGGCTTTTCGCGCATATGGGCTATCAGCTGCGCCTCGATGTCCTTGGCGTTGCTGCGCAGGCTGTCGAAGGCTGCTTCGCCCTGGGTTCGCAACTGCTCGACACCCTCGGCGGCGGCGCGGCGCGCAGCCCCGTAGCCGTGTTCGCCGGTCTTGGCCAACTGCTTGGTGAGTTGTTCGATATCGGCCTTCAGTTGCGCAATGTCAGCTTCAAGGTCCGAATTCGTACGGGCCTCGTTCGCGGCCTTTCCTGCGGCAGTCGCCATTGCTTCACTCTCCTTGTTTTGCTCGGTCGAAACGCTCGACAGACCCCAAGGTTCCGGCGCGAACCTCTTCTAACCCTATCTCCGGCAGCGCTCGTTGCAAATGCCTTGCAAGGGCCGAGGCCGACGTATCCGCGTCAGCACGTCTTTTTTAAATGACAGCATGCCAAATAGTGATCATGACTTCCCCCGTTCTAAGATAGAGACGCATTTAAAGGAGATATTGCTGCGTGCGCCCATCGCTTGACGGTTTGCGGATTCTTATCCTGGAAGATGAGTTCCTGATTGCCATGGATATCGAGCAGCTTTGCCGCGACTACGGCGCGCTCGATGTGGTCATCGCCCGTGATCTGGCTGATATCGAACAGCAAGACGTTGCCGCGCAGTTCGATGCGGCCATCGTCGACCTCATGCTGAGCGGCGTTTCGACGCTCCAATTTGCTTCGCGGTTGCGTGAAGCGGGCATCCCGTTCGTCTTCGCCTCGGGCTATTCGGATGCCGACGAGATCAAGAAATCCTTTCCCGGCGTCAGATTGGTCACCAAGCCCTATTCGGGAGACGATCTCGTCGAGGCGGTGGCAGCGGCCTGCGGGCGAAGGCCTCTCCGCTGAGGCGCGGAGCGGTTCGAGCGCGTCTACGCATCACGCAGCCGTCGACCCCGTCACCTGCGCCGAAATTGCGTCCGGGCCATACTCGTCTTCACCGGAGATCTTCAGGATTTCCTGCAGCCGCGTGCGGGCGCGGCTGACGCGGCTCTTGATCGTTCCGACTGCGCAGCCGCAGATCTCGGCCGCTTCCTCGTAGGAAAAGCCAGATGCACCGATGAGGATAATGGCTTCGCGCTGGTCTTCCGGCAGCAACTCGAGCGCGCCGCGAAAGTCCTCGAGGTCAAGCTGGCCGTGCTGGGCCGGATGAACGGCAAGCCTGGCCGTCATGACGCCATCGCTGTCCTGCACCTCGCGGCCGCGCTTGCGCATCTGCGAATAGAATTCGTTGCGCAAGATCGTGAACAGCCATGCCTTCAGATTGGTGCCGGGCTGGAAGCTTTCATGCTTGTCCCAGGCCTTGACCAATGTTTCCTGCACCAGGTCGTCGGCCTTGTCGGCGTTTTGCGTCAGCGACACGGCAAAAGCCCGCAGGCTCGGGATCGAGCCGAGCAAGTCGGTCTTGAAGCCCTGGGAGACGGCCGCCATGCCTCAGTCCTTCTTCTGTACAGGTTCGGCCTTTTCCAACTGGCTGAGCAGTTGTGCGAAGCGATCCGGCACATTGTCGGAGACCAGCTCGTCGTAATATTGTTTGAGTTTGCGGCCGATTTCCGAGTTCGGCCCAAGCGGGTCGCGGGAAGCAGCCCGGCGCCCGTTGCCAACGCCAGCCGTGGTAGCTTTCGTCATGTTCTTCATTTCGCCCTTTGTCCCAGCCTTAAGCCGCCCTTCAACACATAACGCAAGGCAAGCGGCAGCCTCGTCTGGTTGCCCAACCCCGCCCTAAACGCCAGCCCGCATACTTAGTTCCGCATGACCGGAACTTTTTCGCACAACCCGCGTTTTTAACTTTGGGCTTGCGAACCGTTTTTAGCTGTAACATGTAATCACGTCATATGAGGGAGACGTCCGATATGAGCCTATCAGCAACCATCGCTCCGCACCTGCCGTTCCTGCGCCGCTTCTCGCGCGCGGTATCCGGATCGCAGGAGAGCGGCGACGCGTTGGTCGCCGCAATGCTCGAGGCCATCATTGCCGATGTCGATATCTTTCCGGACGCATCGAACGACCGCATCGCACTCTACAAGGTCTTTGCCAAGCTCTTCACCTCGGTGGCCATTCGCGTTCCGCAGGAGCATGCCCAATCGGCATGGGAGCAGCGCGCCGCGGCCAATCTGAATGCAATCGCGCCTCGTCCCCGCCAGGCCTTTCTGCTGGTCGCCGTCGAAGGCTTCAGCGAAGACGAGGCGGCGGAGATTCTCGACGTCGACGAACAGGAATTCTCAGAACTTCTCGCTCAGGCGAGCAACGAGATCTCCCGTCAGGTGGCAACCGACGTGCTGATCATCGAGGATGAGCCGCTGATCGCCATGGATATCGAGGAAATGGTCGAAAGCCTCGGCCACCGCGTCGTCGGAACAGCGCGCACCCACGCGGAGGCGGTGGCGATGTTCGGCAAGGCGCGGCCAAAGATGGTGCTTGCCGATATTCAGCTCGCCGACGGCAGTTCGGGCATCGCGGCCGTCAATGAAATCCTGTCGTCCACCTCGGTGCCGGTGATCTTCATCACCGCCTTTCCCGAGCGGTTGCTCACCGGCGAGCGGCCGGAACCGGCTTTCCTCGTCACCAAGCCATTCAACCCGGATATGGTCAAGGCTCTTATCAGCCAGGCCCTGTTCTTTGACCGGCACGCGAAGGCCGCGGCATAAAACAGCTGGCGACCGAGTTGCGGCCGCCAGGGTGTGGGATAGCCACTCCCCTTGGACCGGATGGGGGCGTGACGCCGACTTAACACACGACAGCCAACTGCTGCCGAACCTGACGAGAACCTTTTCGCACACACCGCAGCAATTCGGGCCGTAACGATTTTCAGCATCGTCTTTTTCGGGAAATGGTGGAACAAACGGAGGCGAATCACGTTTTCACCGCAGCATTGGAAGGAGATGGATCATGCTTTACTGGGCGCTCGTATTTCTCGTCGTGGCGATCATCGCCGGTGCGCTTGGTTTCGGCGGCATCGCTGGCACTTCGGCCGGCATAGCGCAGATATTGTTCTTCATCTTTCTCGCCTTCCTGATCATATCGCTTATTGCCGGCCTGATCAGACGGGCGTGAATGCCAAGCGGCCATTCAAGCGAACACTGGAAGCCGCACCCCTCAAACGGTTTCCAGCCACCGCCGGGCAGTGTCCTCCAACGGGATGCCGCTCGGCGGACCGCTTTTTAGGGCTCGATCCGAAGCTCCTCCTTTTGGAACCCATTTTTCCGTGAGCCGTTCAGCCCGACGTGGGTTGAGCAAATTACCGATGCGTTCCAGAGTCGGAAAAATGAAAGACCGCGGCCAGAGGGATGAGATCATCGCTCTGCATCCCGCCGAAAGCGGAATGCAGCTTGGCCGAGCCCTTCTCCACGCCTTGCACAATGCCGGGATTTCCGTTCTATACCAGGATCGCGAGATGAAGACGGTGTGGGCGCGCAACATGCGCGCACCATGGACCTCTGATGCCTCCGACAACAACGGCATCTTGCCGCCGGCGCAGGCAGAGCGTATCGGCGCCGCCAAGCACGACGTCATCGTCTCCGGCAATCCTCAACATCTCGAACTCAGCGTGCCGGCCGATGATGGCGCCCGCTGGTTTCAGGTATGGATCGACGCCGACCGCAGCGAGACCGGCGCGGTGCAGGGCGTCGTGACCACCATGGTCGAAACAACCGAGCAGAAACGCCGGGAGCAGACGCTGAAGGCGCTGCTGCGCGAGGTCAGTCACCGCTCCAAGAACCTTTTGGCCATCATCCAGAGCATCGCCACCCAGACGGGGCGTTATTCCGGCAGCATTGACGATTTCCTGACGCGTTTCCGGGGCCGATTGCAGTCGCTGGCCTCCTCGCAGGACCTAGTTACGTCATCCAACTGGCGGGGAGCGGCGCTGCGCGAGCTGGTTTCCGGTCAGGTCGGAAGGTACGGCGCGGACCCCATGCACAGCCTGCGTTTCCGCGGCGCAAATCCATATCTCAATCCCAATGCTGCCTTGCACATCGGCTTGGCCATGCATGAGCTCGCCGTCAATTCGGTCAGCTATGGCGCGCTGTCGCGCAGCGATGGTTTCGTCGAGGTGACGGCCGATCTGACGGCCGCTTCCGCTGGCGAGCCTGCGCTGTCGCTGACATGGGCCGAAGTGATCGGAGCCAACGACAATCAACGCAGCGAGAAGCGTTTTGGCAGCGTCGCACTTGAACGCGTCGTGCCCACTTCGTTGAATGGAACGGCGACACTTGAGATCACCGGGAACCGCCTCGAATACCGTCTTGTCGTTCCTCACGGCAATTTCGAGACGGATTGAACGAACGGCGGCCGCAGGAAGAAGGCTGGCTGCATCACCCCGCCTTAACCGACTGTTCACCATAAAGTCCGATCCTGTCCGAACGTGCCGATTCAGCGGACATTGATTGAGTTTGGCACAATATGAAAGGAATGGGCCTTGACGGCTGCCGACTTGAACAGACTGGAACAGGCCGCTCGCGTCTCGATGGGCGGTTTTCAGGATCCCGACGTGTCCGCAGCGCCCGCGCCTCGTGCTTTGCCCCTTCGCTTCGCCGCCTTTGCGCTTATGGCCGCGATCGTCCTGACCGCCGCGTCCCAGTTGATCTGATCGAGCTCGCCTCTGCTTGATTCCTTTGAAACCGCGGCCGAGTGCACGGCGGCGCGCCCCCGTTCGCGGTCATCGACCGGCAGGGCCAAGCCCAACATGTCGGCGCCAAATGTCTTGCCGTCGATCCTGCGCTCGAGGACGGCTATGACAGGATTGTCTGGAATGTGCATCCCGACGCCACGCTCGATGCGTCCTTGGAGATTTCCGAGTTCGTGGTAGCATCGAACGGCGCACGTCCGAAAAGACTATCTTAATCAACAATGAAATCGTGCGCGCAGAGGCCGCACTTTCATGCTAGATGGCGGCTGGAGCTTGTTAAAGTGAGGACAAAGTGAGGATGACTCCATGCGGAAGATGATTATTGCCATGGTTGCCGTGGTTGCGGTCAGCGGCTGCACCACCACGGAAGAGAACGTGGGTATCGGCACTGTGGGCGGCGCGCTTATTGGTGGCGCTGTCGGCGGCGGCAAGGGCGCTTTGATCGGCGCTGGCGCTGGTGCGATTGGCGGTCTGCTGGTTCGCCGCCTGCAAAATGGCTACTGCCAATACAGAGATCGTCACGGCCGGATCTACACAGCTCGCTGCAACTAGTTTCGAGTTCCAGGCGAACAGCAAACGCGGAGGCAGACCACCTGTCTCCGCGTTTGCACTTCCAAAGCGCTGTCGCGATGCGGCTCACGAGACGGCGTTTCAAGCCGGCAGCGGAACCTTGATTTCCACGTTCAAGCCGTTTTCGTGAAAATCGCGCCTGATTGTGCCACGCAACTCGCGTGTGACGTTGAGATCGATCAGTCTGGTGCCGAAACCGCTCTTCGCCGGTGTCTCGAGCTTCCTCTGCCCGGCCTCGCGCCAGTTGAGAGCCAATGTCCGGGCTCCGCCGCGGCCTTCGAGCGACCAGTCGACCTTGAGCGCACCGACTGAATTGCCGGTTTCGCCATGCTTCAGCGCATTCGTCGCCAGTTCGTGAAAGACGAGGCCGAGTGCCTGCGTCGTCTTTTCGTCGAGAAGAACCTCCGGTCCCGACAACAGCCCTTCAGGAAGCTCGCTTCCGAACACCTGGCCAAGCTCGATGCGCAGCAGGTCGCCGAGATCGGCTTTCTGCCAGCGTGAGCGCGTCAGCATGTCCTGGGAAGCCGCCATCGCCTGCAGCCGAGCCGAAAATGATGCCGAGAACTCTTGGACGTCGGCGGTGTGCGATGCTGTCTGGCGCGCGATTGCCAGCACCCGCGTGATCGAGTTCTTGATGCGATGCTTCATCTCCTGCAGCATCAGGTCTTTTTCCAGCAGGCTCTTTTCGGTCGTTTCGTGAAGCAGCGAGACCGCCTCATAGGCCCGCTCCTGATAGCGGGCCACCAGCGCGATGGCGCCCGCAAGCAGTAGCCCGAACAATCCGAGCATCACCGGAATGGCACGCGAGGAAGGTTGCGAGAAAGCACTTGTCGGCCTGAACAGGACGACCCACGGCCGACCGGCAACGGTGATCTTGCGGGTGATCAGCAGCCTGTCGCCAAGGGCTGAAACAGGCGGCGTTTCCGACTGGAACAGCAGGTTGTCACTGTTCACAGCGCCGTCATAGATTTCGGTGTTGACCGGCAACAGAGGTGCCCGGCTGAGCGCAGCCTGGAACAGGTCCCGGGAGCGGAAGGCCGCATAGAGGAAGCCGGCAGTCGAAGATCTCGATGCGTTGACGGCGTCCGGCGCGGTTTCGACATTGAGCCGGACGAAGACGAGGAACCCGGTGAAGGTCTGCGCGGCACCCGTATCCTTGCCGAGCTGCACGAGCCCGCTGGCGTGCAGCTGGTCGTCGACCATCGCCTTTTCGATCGCCTCGCGCCGCACCGGCCCGGCGAACATATCATAACCGATGCTGGATTTATTGGACGGGTCCAGCGGCTCGAACAGCACGATGGGCGTACGCCACGGCAAGTTCGTGTCGGGATAGATCGGATGGCTTGCGCCGTGATCGTGCAGGATATCGCGCTCGACCGCCGCCTCGTTTTCAGTTTTCGCCAGGCGGAGGAAGCCGATGCCGCGCAGGCCGGCGAAATTATTGTCGATGTCGAGCGCGTTGAAGAAAGCCTTGAACTCGCCTTGCGAGATACCGCCATTGCGCGCATCGAACAATGCCCGGGTTGAGCGCAGCAGCGACAGGTCCAGGTCGATGCGGCTTTCGATCCGGTTAAGCGCGTCGTCCGCCGTCGCCTCGAATTTTATACGGGCGGCTTCCTGGGTGGCAAAATAGGCAAAACCCGCCATCGTCAGGCTGATCAGCGCGACGGCGATGAAAGCTACGGTCGGAAAGAGTTTCTTCAATTGCCGATACGTCCCGTGGACGGTTCGGCATCTTTATGGGCAACTCCCGACGCCAACACAATGGGGAGGCCAAAGCATGGTGACTGCTGGCACATTTTGGCGACTTGTGATTAGCCGGCTAATTCTCGTTCAGGCCGCGATCTTCAGGGCGCCCGGCCCTGGGATGGCGCCGGGCGGGCACTTGCCGAGGATGATCATGCCGAGCACCTCGTCCTGGGTGACATCGGTCGTGCGCGCCGTGCCGACAACCCGACCGTTCTTCATGACGCAGACGCGGTCGGCAAGCTCGAACACGTCATGGATGTCATGGCTGATCAGGAAGATGCCGATGCCGTCGGCCTTGAGCTGCCTGACCAGTTCGCCGACCTGTGCCGTCTCCTGCGGCCCGAGTGCCGCTGTCGGCTCGTCCATGATCAGGATGCGGGCGTTGAACAGGATGGCGCGGGCGATCGCAACCGACTGCCGCTGGCCGCCCGAAAGCTTTACCACCGGCTCCTTGAAGCGTTGGAAGCGCGGATTGAGCCTGCCCATCACCTTGCGCGCCTCAGCCTCCATGGCGACGTCGTCGAGCGTACCCCAGCCGGTCATCAGCTCACGGCCGAGAAACAGGTTGGCAGCCGCGTCGACATTATCGGCCAGCGCCAGCGTCTGGTAGATCGTCTCGATACCGTACTTCTTGGCGTCGCGGGGATTGGAGATCGAAGCCTCCTCGCCGTTGACGAAAATCTGGCCCGCATCGCGCTTGTAGGCGCCGGACAGGATTTTTATCAACGTCGATTTGCCGGCACCGTTATGGCCGAGCAAAGCCATCACCTCGCCCGGAAAAAGATCGACCGAGGCATCGTCGACGGCGCGAATGCCGCCGAAGGCGATCGAGATGTTGCGCATGTCGATCAGCGGCGTGCCCGTGGGAGCGGTCCTGTCTGCCATGCTCGTTCTCCTCACTAGACCCGTTTGCGATAGACGGTATCGAGCCACACCGCGACCACCAGCACGGCGCCGACAACGATGCTCTGCAGCGGCGAATCGATGCCGAGCAGCACCATGCCGGATTGCAGCGACTGCATCAAAAGCGCGCCGAGCATGGCGCCGAGCACCGTGCCGGAGCCGCCGGCGAGCGACGTGCCGCCGATCACGGCCGCCGCGATGACCAGCAGCTCGTCCAGGGTCCCCAGCGCATTAGTCGACGCGTTGAGGCGCGCCGATGCGATCGCCGCACTGATCGCGGCCAGCACGCCCATGATCATGAACACCTTCATGGTGACCCAGCGTGTGTTGATGCCGGCGAGTTCGGCCGCTTCCGGATTGCCGCCTATGGCAAAGACATAGCGGCCGAAACGGGTGCGTCTGGTGATGAAGGTCATGACGATGCCCGCGGCCACGGCCATCAGCACAGGTATGGCGATGCCGTGGGCGATGAACAACCCGCCCTCGGGAACGGTGATGCCGTTCTGCTGGGCATATTGGCGTACGATGCCGACCGGCCAAGGATAGGAATTGGCGATCCACACGGCGCCGAGGATGGCGGCGCAGGCTATCACGCCGAGCAAGCTTTCCGCCCAGACAGGGCGCAGCGGAAAGTTGAAGCGCTTGCGCTGCGAGCGGCCGTTGAAGAGCATGAAGGCAACGGCCGCGCAGGCGAGGACACCGACGATCCAGCTCCAGGTGGCGCCGATCGAGCCCCGTGGTCCGCCGCCCATCAACTGGAAGGTCCTGTCCAGCGGCGCAACGGTGCGCCCGCTGGTGATCAGCCATGCCATGCCGCGCCAGACCAGCAATCCGCCGAGCGTCACGATAAAGGCAGGAACCTGGAGATAGGCGATGATGAAACCCTGAAACGCTCCGATAGCCAGGCCGAGCACCAGGCCGGCGGCCAGTGCGATGACCCACAGCCAGGGGCTGCCAAGCTGAAATCCCATGATGCGGACGAGGAATTCGGCCTGCGCCACGCCCATCACCATGCCGATCACGCCTTCCACGGAGCCGACGGAAAGATCGATGTTACGCATCACGATGACCAGCACCATGCCGGTCGCCATGATCGCCACCGACGAGGTCTGCACCGAAAGGTTCCAGAGATTGCGCGGCGTCAGGAAGAGCCCGCCCGACAGTATGTGGATCCCGACCCAGATGACCAGCAGCGCGCCGACCATGCCGAGCATGCGCGTGTCGAGTTCGGTTGCTTTGAGAAATCGGGCAACGACGCCGGCCTCCGATTCCCGCGCCCGGTCTGCCGTCGAGCTGTCGACCGGCGTGTTGGAAGTCGTGTCGGTCATGATGTTTCTCCCGCCGGGTTGCCGTCTGCCGCGGATGCCGGAAGCAGCCTAGAAGTTATCCGCCGGAAGCGGAAAAACAATTCTTTCTTGAAAAAACGCCGCGGCAAGCGGCCGCGGCGTTCGGACTTCTCGGAAACTCGGATCAGTTGCAGACCGGAACAGCGCCCGCCGCCACGCCCGCGCAGACCTCTTCTTTCTTGATCCAGCCGGCGTCGATGACGACGTTGAGGTTGTCCTTGGTGATGGCGACCGGGGTCAGGAACAGGGACTTTACGGTGTTGCCGCCGGGCGTGGTGAAATCCTTCACGCCGGCAATGTCGGTCATCTGCTTGCCGTCGGCCAATTGCGAGGCGATCTCGGCGGCGTTCTTGCCGAGCTCGCGCGCGTCCTTCCACACCGAGACCGTCTGTGTGCCGAGCGCGATGCGGTTCAGCGCGGCGTGGTCGCCGTCCTGGCCCGAGACCGGAACCGATCCAGCCAACCCTTGCGCCGTCAGTGCGGCGACGACGCCGCCGGCAGTGCCGTCGTTAGCGGCGACCACCGCATCGACCTTGTTGTCGTTCGCGGTCAGGAACTGTTCCATGTTCTTCTGGGCGTTGGCCGGCAGCCAGCCGTCGGTATAGGCCTCGCCGACATTCTTGATCTTGCCGCTGTCGATGGCGTCCTTCAGCACTTCCATCGAACCGGCAAAAAGGAAATCGGCATTCGGATCGGCGCCCGAGCCCTTGATGAAGACATAGTTGCCTTCCGGCTTCACCTTGAACACGTCGCGGGCCTGCATGCGGCCGACTTCCTTGTTGTCGAAGGTCAGGTAAAAGACGTCCTTGTTCTCGATCAGCCGGTCGTAGCCGACAACCGGAATACCTTCGTCCAGCGCCTTTTGCACGGCCGGCCCTATCGCCGAGGCGTCCTGCGCCAGGATGATCAGTGCGTTGGCGCCCTGCGAGATCAGGCTCTCGACGTCGGTGAGCTGCTTGCCCGGATTGGACTGTGCGTCGGCGGAGATATACTTGTCGCCGGCAGCCTCGATGGCCGCCTTCATTGCGGCTTCGTCGGTCTTCCAGCGCTCTTCCTGGAAGTTCGACCAGGAAACGCCGATGACCTTGTCCTTAGCCTGCGCCACCGACGCAAGCGCCAGCGTCATGGCGACACCCGCCAGAATGGCGGTCGTGAATTTCTTCATCATATCCTCCCTGCGCCGCGTACGGCGTGACCAATTGGCCCCAAAGGCCAGCTTAGAGGCGCTAATTTTTTCGAGCCTCGAAAAAATACTGGCCCGATCTCCCGCTGCTGTCAACATCGATTCTGATGGATTTTGATGTTGCTGCGACTTTTTTCGAGCTTCGGAATAAACGATGACAGCGCCACCTGCATCTGACACTATTTGCCTCATCCGACACTATTTGTCGGCATTACCGACGGCTTCCGGTTCATGAGCGGCCGCGGCAAACCGGGAGGAAAGCAAAACGATGTCGGTCGGAATCCGCCATGACGATTTGCGCCGGCGCAACCGGGCGATGGTGATCTCGGCCGTGCGCCGGGCCGGCCAGCCATCGCGTACGGAGATCGCCGCAACCACCGGCCTCAGCCATTCGACCATATCGGCGATCTCTTCCGACCTGATACGGGAAGGCATCCTCGCCGAGAGCAAGGCAAGTGAGCCCGTTTCGTTGAAACGCGGTCGTCCGCAGGTCGGCCTCGCCCTCAACCCGGAAGCGGCGGCGGTGCTGACCGTGGTGTTGTCGCTGAATTTCCTGTCGGCCGCCATTATCGACTATACGGGACAGGTGGTCGCCGAGGAACAGCGCCGGCTGGACACGCTGACCATGCCGCGCGACGAGCTGATCCGTGAATGCATGGCCATCGTCCGGCGCCGGCTGCAGGATCCAGACCTTGACGTCCGCAGTGTCGCCCGCATCGCCCTGGCGATTCAGGGCATTACCGACTCCCCTGCACGCGCCATGCTGTGGTCGCCGATCACGCCGCAGACCGACATCGCCTTTGCCGACATGCTGGAGGGCGAATTCGGCATCCCGGCAACGGTGGAGAACGACTGCAACATGATGGCGGTGGCTTTGCGCTGGCGCAATCCGGATCGCTATCGCGACGACTTCATCGCCATCCTGCTTTCGCATGGCATCGGCATGGGGCTGGTGCTGAAGGGCGAACTGTTCACCGGGACGCATTCCTCGGGCGGCGAATTTGGCCACATGATCCATCGTCCGGGCGGCGCGCTCTGCCGTTGCGGGCGGCGCGGCTGCATCGAGGCCTATGCCGGCAACTACGCCATCTGGCGCAACGCCAGACAGATGAGCGACGACAGCGAACCGGTCGCCGACGTCAGCGACGCCGACATGCGAGCACTGGCGGCTCGGGCGCGCGAGAAAGATGGGCCGGAACGCGAGGCCTACCGCAAGGCCGGCGAGGCGCTGGGTTTCGGTCTCGGCTCGCTGTTCGCGCTGATCGATCCGGCACCGGTCGCGATGGTCGGCGCCAGTGCCGCCGCCTTCGATCTGATCGAGCCGGCCTTGCGGAAGGCAATCGCCCAGACCGCCGGCGGTCAGCATTCAGGCTCGATCTCCTTCGATACAGAGCCGAACGAATTGCCGCTGATCCGCGAAGGCTGCGCGATGCGGGCGTTAAGCTTCGTCGACCAGGAGATTTTCGCGCCGGGCGCGCAAATGAGGCCCAGCGTCAGAAAGAACGTAGCCTGACCAGGCGGGTCAATCTTCCCTGATCGCATAGCCGGCACCGCGGATGGTGCGGATGACATCCGGCATCCGGCCGTTGTTGACGGCTTTGCGCAGCCGCCCGACATGCACGTCGACGGTGCGTTCGTCGATGTAGATTGTCTCGCCCCAGACATTATCGAGTAACTGGCTGCGCGAGAAGACACGGCCCGGATGCCGCATCATGAACTCGAGCAGCCGGAATTCGGTCGGCCCGAGCCTGATTTCGCTCTTCTTGCGATAGACCCTGTGCGATTCGCGATCGAGCACGATGTCGCCGACCTTTAGCACGCTGGACAGCACTTCCGGCTTGGCGCGCCGCAGCAGCGCCTTGACCCTGGCCATGAATTCTGGTGTCGAAAACGGTTTCACCAGATAGTCGTCAGCGCCGGTCGAAAGACCGCGCACCCGGTCGCTCTCCTCGCCGCGCGCGGTCAGCATGATGATCGGCAGCCGCTCGGTTTCGGGGCGCACCCGCAACCGACGACAGAGCTCGATGCCGGAAACCGCTGGTATCATCCAGTCGAGCACCAAAAGGTCGGGCACATTCTCCTGCAAACGGATCTCGGCTTCGTCGCCGCGTGTCACCACCTCGACCTGGTAGCCTTCGGATTCGAGATTGTAGCGGAGCAGCACACCCAACGGCTCCTCGTCCTCCACCACCATTATACGTGGTGCGATCATCGGCTGGGCACCCCCATCATGTCACCGGTGCGGACATTGTCGTTTCGTCCTGCTTCGGACGATTGACCGGCAATTGCTCGCCGGTCAGCACATAATACGCATTTTCGGCGATGTTGGTGACATGGTCGCCGATCCGCTCCAGATTCTTGGCGCAGAACAGCAGGTGCGTGCAAGCGGTGATGTTGCGCGGATCTTCCATCATGTAGGTCAACAGCTCGCGGAACACGGACGTGTATTTGACGTCGATGCGCTCGTCGGCGGCACGCAGCTTGGCCAACGCGGCCGCATCGCCTGCAGCATATTCCTCGATGACACCCTGCACCTGGATGAGAACCAGCTGCGCCATCGCATCGATGGAATGCGATAGGTCGCGCGGTGTGACGCTAAGGCCGACCGCACTCACACGCTTGGCGATATTCTTGGCAAGGTCGCCGATGCGTTCGAGGTCGCCCGCCATGCGGATCGCTCCGACCACATGGCGAAGATCGTGGGCCATCGGCTGGCGTTTGGCGATCAGGGTGATGGCGCGGTCGTCCAGTTCGCGTTGACGCGCATCCATGATGGCGTCGTCGGAAACGACGCGTTGCGCCAGCACGTTGTCGGAATTCAACAGGGCCTTGGTCGCCCCGCCGACCATCGAACCGGCGAGGTCGGCCATGTCGCGGATCAGCTTGCTGATCTGTTCGAGATCCTCGTCGAAAGAAGCGACTGTGTGTTCGCCCATGGTCCTGTCCTCATATGCATGATCGGAACGGCTCAGCCGAAGCGGCCAGTGATGTAGTCCTGCGTGCGCTTCTCGCGGGGCGACGTGAAGATCTTCTCGGTCCGGTCGAACTCGACCAGTTCACCCAGATACATGAAGGCTGTCTGGCGCGACACGCGCGCCGCCTGCTGCATGTTGTGGGTGACGATGACGATCGTGTAGTCGGCTTGCAATTCGTCGATCAGTTCCTCGATCTTGGCAGTCGACAGCGGGTCGAGGGCCGAAGCCGGTTCGTCGAGCAGAATGACTTCCGGCTTCACGGCCACGGTGCGGGCGATACAGAGCCGCTGCTGCTGGCCGCCGGACAGGCTCAAGCCGCTGGCGTTGAGCTTGTCCTTGACCTCGCTCCACAGCGCGGCGCGCTTCAACGCCTGTTCGACGCGGCCGTCCATCTCGGACTTGCCGAGGTTCTCGTAGAGCCTGACGCCGAAGGCGATGTTCTCGTAGATCGACATCGGGAACGGCGTCGGCTTCTGGAACACCATGCCGATCTTGGTCCTGAGGAGGTTGAGATCCTGCGACCGGTCGAGAATGTTCTTGCCGTCGAGCAGCACCTGGCCCTCGGCCGTCTGTTTTGGGTAGAGTTCGTAGATGCGGTTGAACACACGCAGCAGCGTCGATTTCCCGCAGCCCGAAGGGCCGATGAAGGCCGTGACACTGCGCTCAGGCAGCGACAGGCTGATGTCCTTCAGCGCCTTGCTCTGGCCGTAGTAGAAGTTGAGATTCTTGACCTCGATCTTCGTCTTCTCGGCGACCGTTTTGGCCATCGTCATGTCTGGGGACAACATCTGTGTCATCTGTCCTCTCTGCGTCCGGTAAGGCTGCGGGCGAGGATGCTCAAGCCCAGAACCGTCAGGGTGATTATGAGTGCGCCGGTCCACGCCAGTTGCTGCCATTCCTCGTAAGGGCTGAGAGCGAACTGGAAGATGGTCACCGGCAGGCTGGCCATCGGCGCGTTGATATTGCTGCTCCAGAACTGGTTGTTGAGCGCGGTGAAGAGCAGCGGCGCCGTCTCGCCGGAAATGCGTGCTATCGCCAGCAATATGCCGGTGACGATGCCGGACAATGCGGCGCGGTATGCGACCGAACGGATCACCACCCAGCGTGGCGCGCCGATCGCGGCACCGGCTTCACGCAACGCGTTCGGCACCAGGTTGAGCATGTCTTCAGTGGTGCGCACGACCACCGGAATGACCAGGATGGCAAGCGCAACGGCGCCGGCAATGGCCGAGAAATGTCCCATTGGCCGCACCATCAGCTCATAGACAAACAAGCCGATGATGATCGACGGCGCCGACAACAGGATGTCGTTGATGAAGCGGACGACGGTGGTGATGCGCGAAAAGCGTCCATACTCGGCCATGTAGGTTCCCGCCAGCACGCCGATCGGCGTGCCGACGACAACGGCGATGATCGTCATCAGCAGGCTGCCCGCGATGGCATTGAGCAGGCCGCCGGCCTCGCCCGGTGGTGGTGTCATCTCGGTGAAGACCGCGAACGAAAGCCCGGCTGTGCCCTTATAGACCAGTGCGCCGAGGATGAGCGCCAGCCAGGCAAGCCCGATGCCGGCGGCGACGACGCAAAGCGCCATCATCACCGAATTCCTGGCTTTGCGGCGGCTGTGGAGCGATGAGGATGTCGACATCGGTCAGGCTCCCGTACGGGCGTCGATCCGCATCAGCATATAGCGGGCGGCGGCAAGGATCAGGAAGGTGATGACGAAGAGGATCAGGCCGAGCGAAACCAGCGAGGAGGTGTAGAGGTCGCCGTCGGCCTCGGTGAATTCATTGGCGATGGTCGCCGAGATCGTCGTGCCCGGTGCGAACAGGGAGGCACTGATTCGATGGGCGTTGCCGATGACGAAAGTCACCGCCATGGTTTCGCCGAGTGCCCGGCCGAGGCCAAGCATGACGCCGCCCATGATGCCGATGCGGGTATAGGGAATGACCACGCGCCGGGTCACTTCCCAGGTCGTGCAACCGATGCCGTAGGCCGATTCCTTCAGCACCGCCGGCACCGTATCGAACACATCCTTGGTGATCGAGGTGATGAAGGGCAGCACCATGATGGCGAGGATCAGCGCCGAGGTCAGAAGGCCGATGCCGTAAGGAGGGCCGGCGAAAAGGCTGGATAGTCCCGGCACGCCGTGGAAGATGTTGATGATGAAGGGCTGTATCGTCGTCTGCAGGAACGGCGCGAACACGAACAGGCCCCAGATACCATAGATGATCGAGGGAATGCCGGCCAATAGCTCGACCGCGATGCCGATCGGGCGCCTGAGCGGGCGCGGGCAGAGCTCGGTGAGAAAAACTGCAATGCCGATGCCGATCGGAACCGCGATCAGGATGGCGATGGCCGCCGTGACCAGGGTGCCGTAGATCGGCGCCAGCGCGCCAAATTTTTCCGTGACCGGATTCCAGCTTTCAGTCGTCAGGAAGGAGAAACCGAAGGACGACAGCGCCTGCCACGAGCCGGCAAACAGCGAGATCGCGACACCGCCGAGGATGACCAGCACAAGAATTGCGGAAGCGCGGGTGAGTCCGCGGAATATGGCATCTGTGAGCGCGAAGCGCCGCACCGTAGCTTCCCTGGCCCGGGCTGCTGCAGATGATGGCATGGCATCGGAAGCGATGGTCATTGGGTCCTCGCGATTAAAGGCAACAGGGAGGGCGCCATCGACGCCCTCCCTGAGGAGATTACATAGCCGAGTAGAGCGGCTTGCCGTCGTCGCCGACGACTTCCTTAGCCCACATGGCCTTGACGCTCTCAACCACCTTGTCGGGCATCGGAACGTAGTCCAGCTCGCCGGCCATCTCGTCGCCCTTGTCGTATGCCCAGGCGAAGAATTTGAGCGCTTCGCCGGTGGTCGCGGCATCATCCGGCTTCTTGTAGAGCAGGATCCACGTTGCCGCCGTCATCGGCCAGGACTCGGCGCCCGGCTCGTTGGCGAGGATGACGCCATAGCCCGGCTGCGAGCTCCAGTCGGCATTGGCCGCTGCCGCCGAGAATGCCGCCGCGGTGGGTTCGACCTTCTTGCCGTCCTTGTTGATCATATCGGTGTGGGTGAGCTTGTTCTGCTTGGCATAGGCGTATTCGACATAGCCGATCGCGCCGCCGGTCTGGGAGACGTTGTTGGCAACGCCCTCATTGCCCTTGGCGCCGATGCCCACGGGCCATTCCACGGCCTTGTCGACGCCGACCTTTTCTTTCCAGTCCGCGCTGACGTCGCCGAGGTAGTATGTGAAGTTGAACGTCGTGCCCGACCCATCAGAACGGTGAACGACCGCGATCGCCTGCGAAGGCAGCTTGACGTCGGGATTGAGCTTCTTGATCGCCTCGTCATCCCAGCTCGTGATCTTGCCGAGGAAGATGTCGGCCAGCGTCGGGCCGTCGAGAACCAACTCGCCCGGCCTGATGCCTTCGAGGTTGACGACGGGAACGATGCCGCCCATCACCATCGGGAACTGAGCCAATCCGGACGATTCAAGCTCTTCGCCTTTCAGCGGCGCATCAGAAGCGCCGAAGGTAACGGTCTTGGCTTTGATCTGCTTGATGCCGCCGCCGGAACCGATCGACTGATAGTTAAGCCCAATGCCGGTGTCTTTCTTGTAGGTGTCGGCCCACTTCGCATAGATCGGGTAGGGGAAGGTGGCGCCGGCGCCGGAGATGTCCGCGGCGAGCGCGGCGGACAGGGTGAGGGTAGTCGTCGCCGCAGCCATTGCAATCGCAACGGCCGCCGAGCGGATGAAATGTCTCATGTGGCCTGCTCCTGTTCGGAATATGGTCTCTCGGCGCCATTCCTCCGGCGCCCGCTGAGGCCAATAGCCCCCGATTATTACAGTCGCATGACAGTTTCATGTCGCTCCGGTAACGTCGTCCAGCCGGGTTAAGAAGGAACGGCCGCGGGCTTTGTCGGCATGGGCCGCGGTTTGCCGCTGGAATCAGCAGCTTGCGTGAATTCCGGCCGGCTTTGTCCGCTCGACGATAGCAGCCACTGACCTTGAGAAGAAAAAAGCCGGACGGGAGCGCGTTGCATGCAGCCAGAACGTGTCATGGCCGCGCCATCGCCGAAACAGGTCCGTTGGGGTAAATCTGACCCTGTTTCTTGCCGGCGGTCGCTGCTCCCGCCCGTAACTGGAGGAGCGGAACTTCGAATATCCCATTGTCGCGACTGAGCGCGCCATTGGGTATGGTGCGATCGCACCATGGCCTTACGCTGGAAGCGGTGACGAATCGCAAGGTTTTAACTCGCCTCGCGCTGGACCTCCATCCGCGCCCGACCCGGCGCTCGATCTTTCGAGCGGGGCCTTCGACTGGAAGTGCGACGATTTCTACTTCACCTTACCTACTCCCTCTGCATTATTCCGCCGGTTGTCGGTTGGGCCGAAGCAGCGTTATAAGCTTGCAGGGGTGTTGCTGATGTTTCGACGGATTCTGCCTGTCTTCCTGTGCCTGGCGCTGCTTCTGGGAACCGGCTGCGCGCGCAGCTATGACGGCACCGTGATCATTCCCAAGCCGCTCGATGTTCGCCGTTTCTGGGACCGGCCTTCTCCGCAGGCGCAAGCCGAACAGTCGCAGCTGGAGACCGATGTCTTTCCTGTGGCGCCTCAAACGCCGAAAAGGCCGGCGGTGCGCCGGAGCGCAGCTTCCGTTGCAGCGCCACGAAGGAAGGTCGCCAATCCGCCCATGCTGTCATCGGAGCCGGCGAAGCCGCTCACCTGCAGGAATGTCAGCCAGCCCGGCAAACGGGCCCGCATGGTCTGCGAATAACCAACCGGCCGTCGG
Organism: Mesorhizobium sp. M0894; assembly: GCF_040319725.1. Classification (NCBI taxonomy): domain Bacteria; kingdom Pseudomonadati; phylum Pseudomonadota; class Alphaproteobacteria; order Hyphomicrobiales; family Phyllobacteriaceae; genus Mesorhizobium; species Mesorhizobium sp. M0894. The sequence continues at coordinate 81,882 of NZ_JAMYOG010000003.1, forward strand.
TCGATGCGTGCGGCTGTAGGCCTTGAAGCGGCTATCCGGCCAGCCGTTCGCCGTCTCGGGACATCGCCTGCCTTGGTCAGTCCGCCGGGAAAAAGGCCGGCCCGACCACTCTCACCGGCCGCGCGCCGATCGCTCTTTCGACCGACTGATGCTGGGCAGCCCCTGGTACCTCGGCAACCGGCGTTTTTTCCCCTGCGAGAGCGGTACCGGCGGTTTGGATCCCGGATTCAGGAATTTCCGCGACGATGCCAAAATCCGGCTTTGCCGTCGGCAACGGAATGATGGCGTTGCTCATGTTGGCCGGTGTCACGGTTCGTGCCCTGAGTTCGGCGACGCGCTGGTAATAGCGCTTGACATCGCAGGCCTTGAAGTTCGCGTCGTCGCGGTACCTGAAGGCGGTCGCAAGCTCCACATAGGGCTTTTGCGTCTCGAGCGCGATCATCTCTTCGGTCTCGCGGGTGGCATCGCTCAGCGTATAGAGTTCGGCGCCTGCATCGTCGCAGATATAGCGGCACTGATCGACCGTTTCCTTCAGATCGTCGTTCTTGGCGAACTGCGATTTTGGCGCGGGGAAGAAATATCCGTCCGACAAGCGAACGCAAAACATCATCCGATTGCCACCCATTATTGCGCCTGCGGACTGAGGTTTTGGTGCTGTGCGCTGCTGTGCCTGCGGCTGGTTCTGCTGCGCCTGCTGCTTCTTGGCAGCGGGGGCGGCGCAGCCTAGCGCGACGAACCTGGCCTTCAGGCCGGAGGTGTCCCTGCCCGAATTCGACAGTCTGGCGATCTGCCGTTGCACCTCCGCCTTGCTGCTTACGAGGTCGGCGCAGGGGTTGAAGAAGAACCCGGCCGTTTTCGCCGTGCATCGGCGCTGTCTCTCCAGCCTTTGAATCGCGGCGAGTTGCCGGCGTAGTTGGGCAAGCTCGGGGCTGGTCCCGGCGCCACGCCCCGCCGAAAGCAATTGGCTCCTGATCGCGCCGCAGCTATCCGCATAGGAGGAGGACGTGCCGAGCGCAACGGCTATTGCCGACACCAGCATCAGAATCGTGAGAAGCCAGAAGCGTGTCATTGGAGCGACCATTGTCCTTGTTGCGCCGAGAACAGGATTTCTTTGTCGACTATGGATAAGTACTGGCTAAATCAGTTTTACCTAATTGAAGTAGACCGCACCGCCACCAGAGACTTTAGTTCTAGTGTATTATATCCGCTGGCGTAAATTCAATATTACATTTTTATTTCAAGATTGAGACGAACCGGCAGCAGCGCCGGCGAACTCGCGCCACGGCGAAGTTTGAAGCACCCGGCCGGATCCGCACCGCGATCAATCCGGCGTTACCGGCCGGCCGTTGCTGAAACCTTAGCCCCACGTTCGGCGTTGAGCGGCCAAGGAGGAGACCGCAAATGTCGATTCATTTCACTGTCGCGGGCCTGACCAGGAATCTGTTCCATTCACTTGGGCTGGACCATGAACGCACACCGAGGCCGCTCGACCACGAGCAGAGGCTTTTGCTGGAGTGCTATCTCGCCGGCCAGATTCCGGAATCGGCCTGGAGCGACTATGTCTTCGAAATGCCGGAACTGGCGCGACATGTCGAGGCCAGACGAAGCCGCCACTAAAGCGCATCGCGGTCGACCCGGCCTCATGCGACGCGCTTAGGTTCTTGTTTTATGCATGTCGTTGTCGCAAAACCGCTGCACACTTTTGCTCGACATGCGCTAGATCCCGAAAAGTAGAATCCGGTTGTCGGAAAAGATCAAGGCGAAGCCTGCACTCGCGTTGCAGGCTGTTTTTGTTTGGGCGAGTTGAATTGCAGAGTGAACACCTTGCCCGGGATGCCTTCAGCCAGCGCCGGTGAAAGGCTCAACGGCAGGCAGTGGTCCACGGCCGCAATCGCCGCGTCGACAAAAGCTTGCCGCGCCTTGTCGTCGCCGGCCACGCGGATGGCGGTCGGCTTGGGCCGGCCGATCAGCGTGCCATTGCGCCTGAAGCTGAAGCTCAGGGTGACGGTGGAATTCCCGGCATTCGCTGGGGGGGTCCAGCACGCCTGGATGGCAGCCCCGACCTCGGGCATGGTGTTGAGCGTCGCTGCATTCGATTGACCGGCTGCACCCGCCAGCATGGCGCCTGCAATCACCACCATTCCAGCAATGCTTTTCATGACAGGGCCTCTGTCCTTGAACCGCCCTCGAGGACGTGACTAACTTCGATGGTAGGGCCGACATCGGCGATGACAAGGTGCCAGCAACGCGCTTCATCAGCCATGCAGGCGTCGGGAAGCGCCGTCGACCGCAACTTCGGCAGGGCTGCAACAAGCAAAAGGCCGGCGAGCAGCCGACCTTTGCTTTCCATCCGCGCCAGTACATCCGTGGTCGCGGGCTGGAGGTGGATACAGTAGAAAGGGTTTCGGTTAACGAAACCTTAAGCTCCCCACATCGTGCAAACAGGGGAGAGTAAAAAGAATTACCCCAGATCGTTACCGGCTCCTGCAGAACGTACGGACGATCGCCGGCCTGCACGTGCCTCAGGCGTTGGCCTGCGACCGCACATAGGCGATATAGCCGCGCACATCGCCGGCCGGCTCGGCATAGGCCTTGCCGAGCTTCTTCTCGATCGCCGTCATATAGTCTTTTGCCCATTGGGGCAGCGCATAGTCGATGACGGCGAGGAACTCGAGCGTCGCCGCCAGACGGATGTCGGCGATCGACGGGTTCTTGCCGCCGATGAACGGCTTGCCGTTCCTGAAGAAGCTGTGAAAGACCTCCAGCGGCTCGGCAATTGCGGCCGCCGCGGCCTTCTGGGCTTCCGATTTCCTGTCGGGATGAGCGTCGCTGTGGCCGACCTCGCCGGCATATTGCGGGAAATTCAGTGCTGGATAGGTGGCGCGCGCCACATAGGGGTAGAGCGTGCCGATCAGGTAGAACATGGCACTGTCGATCATTGCCCGCTTGGCGGGTTCCTTAGGGTACAATTTTTCCAGCCCGTGCTTGTTGGCGAGGTACTGCATGATGGCGCAGCTTTCCCACAAGACACCTCTCGGCAGGCCCTTGTCCTCGATCATCGGGGTCAGGTGGGCCGGGTTTCGCGCCATATATTCAGGCGAGCGCGTGTGGCCCCATACGTCGGTCTCGGAATGGTCGAGCCCGGCCGCGCGCGCAAACACCCGTACGCTCATATTGTTGACGCTCGGCTTCAGCATGCTGAGCATCAGCGCGGGTTTTTTCGCTGATTTCGCTACGGCCTTCCGCGCGGACTTCGCGGATGCCTTGGCTGCAGGTTTTGCGGCGGCTTTCGTTGCCGACTTGGCGGACGCTTTCGACGCCTTGGCAGCAGGCTTTGTCGCGGCCTTGGCAGCTGGTTTCGGAGCGGCCTTGGCGGCCGGCTTCTTTGCACTCTTCGTTGTCGTCTTTGCCATTGTGTCCTCCCTTTGTTTGGCCTGTCGTCAGTATGGATCTTTCGGAGCGCGGTCTTCCGACAAGGTCGCGCGGGAGCGCTCGACAAGCGCCTGGATCGCGTCGGCGAGATGCACCTCGGCTATTGCGTAGTCGCCGCGCGCGACGCGGATCTTGTGCGCCTGCATCAACACGTCGGCATGGGTGAAGCCCGCCGGCGGCTCGAAACGGTAGGAGGCGAGCTCGATCAGCAGGCCGAGCGGATCCTCGAAGTAGATCGAGTCCATGAAGCCGCGATCCTTGACGCCGCTGTGCTTGATGGCGCGCTCGTCGAGCCGGCCGACCGCCTGCAAAAAGGTGACGCGCGACACCGCGAAAGCGATGTGATGGACGCAGCCCGTATCGGTTGGCGTGCGCCGCTTGACCGGCGTGCGGCTCTCGTCGGTGAAGACGGTGATCAGCCGGCCGTCGCCCGGATCGAAATAAAGATGGCTTTCGCTGGCTTTGTCGAGGTTGGGCTGCTCGAAGATGAAAGGCATGCCGAGCACGCCTTCCCAGAAATCGATGGAGCTCTGGCGATCGGCGCCGACCAGCGTGATGTGATGGACGCCTTGTGATTGCAGCTTCTGCATCTGACTCCTCCCGGCCACGCCGTCTTGCCGCCGAACGGAAGTTCGGATGCCCAGTCGCGCTTGGATCAGCGCCCGGCATGTGACCGCGCCCGGCCTCGCTCGCCTGCGCTCCGCATTCCGCATCCTGCAGGAGTGCGGCCGGAGCTTTGATGAACGGATGCTAATTCAATCCGAGGCGTTGCGCCAGAAGCGCTGAGTTTCAAGAACTCCACGCAGGCGCCAAGAGCGGCACCGGGATCGCGGACGCCTTCGCCGAGCTCGCCGAAACGATCCGTCGCCGGCAGCTGTAATGGTGCGGCAGCCCGCAGGTCGCTGGGTTTCCCGAGCGGCCGGTTTGGCGACGGCAGGTCAAAGGGGCCTCGTTGACGCATGCCGCGCCTGGTTCGGATTACGGGCATCCGCGGCCCTTAGATGAAAATCACATATTCTTCATCGGCACGTCGGGATCGACATGTCCCCCATCGGCAGTGATCTTCAGCCGTGAGAGGTAGTGCTCCCATCCCCTTCGGTGGCTGTCACGCTCCTTTGCGTTCGGCAGTCCGCTGTGCGTGAAGCGGATCAGTGTCCCCGCATCCCTCGCGATCAGGTCGATCTCGACATGGCTGGAGCCGGGCGGCACGGTCTCGTTGTCTTCCCAGCCAAAACTGTAGGCAAGACGGTGGACCGGGATCACCTCGGTGAACTCACCGCGGGCCATATGGCGACCACCGACATTGACGAGGAACAGACCGCCCGGCGATGCATCCAAATTCGCTTCGGTCCCGATCCATCGCACGATCTGGTCCGGATCCGTCAAAAGCGCGAACACGGTCGCTTGTGGCGCGGCGACCTCAATCTCTGTGTAAACCGATTCCGCCATCGCTCACTCCAGGTCACATCCGCATCGAATACCGTGCATGATTGAAGCGAATGTGGGGAGTTGCAAGAAGATGTTCGAGGCGTAAGCATAAGCCTGTGCCGAGTGACCTTCTGCCGATGCTTCTCGCAAACTCGCTTTCATTCCTTCTGGACGACGCCGCGCATATTGGCGACGGTGGGCGACTTCTATTGCAGCTCTCAACGCATTTGATGGAAGACGGCCTGCCGATCATCGCCGGCGCGCTGGCGCAGGATGCTCCCGACCCGATCATTTCACGCCGCATCTGGCTCTGGCGAGCGCCTGGGAATGAAGTGGTCGAGGCTTTGGGCATAGGCGCCGACCGCCAGAATGCCGATCCCCGGCTCGTGCTGCGGGAGTGGCTTGGCACGACGCGGGCGATGGTGTTCGACGAGCGAGCGGGCGGTGTCGCACCGACTTTGGTGTGGGCGTTCGATCATACTCCGGATGAGGCGCAGTCAGAGCTGCTGCGGCAAATCTCCCGGTTTGCTGCGGCTCCGATGACCGCACTCGCAGAACGGTCCGCGAAACGCGCATTGCTCGAAGCATATTTGGGAAAGCGCAGTGCAGCACATGTGCTCAACGGTCATTCTCGTCGAGTAAAGGGAGAGACGATACGGGCTGCGCTTCTGTGCGCGGACCTTCGAGGTTTCACCGATCTATCCGAGGTTCATGATGCAGACGAGATCGTATTGGTACTTGATGCCTGGTTCGATTGCGTCGCGGGCGCGGTGCACGCATTTGGTGGTGAGGTTCTCAAGTTTATAGGTGATGGCGTCCTCGCGATTTTCCCGATTGGCGAGCGCGATGCAAATGCCGCATGTGACGCTGCGGTACGCGCCGTGAAGGCCACGCGCGCCGGGATAGATCATCTCAACCAAACTCGGCGCCGCAATGGCGGCCCTGAGCTCGGATATGGCATTGGCCTGCATGTCGGCGAGATACTCTGGGGGAACATCGGCACTGCCGGCAGGTTGGACTTCACCGCGATCGGCAAGGCTGTAAATCTTGTCAGCCGCATCGAAGGGCTGTGCAAGCCGTTGGGACGGACGGTGCTCGCGTCGACAGTGTTCGAGGCAGAAACTACCGAGCCGATGATCGCCATGGGAAGTCATCCGCTCGGAGGAATAGCAGGCGCGCAAACACTTTTCGGCTTGCCGGAATAGATCGAATGGTTGAGCCCGCCGTGGATGTGTCGTTCGCAGCATATCTTGGTATCGTGCGAAGCCATGACTGAGAGAAATTCGAACGGCAAAGAAGCTACGATACTGCAACTGGAGTATGGCGCGTTTAGAGCCCAGCCATGCCGTCGGCATGCTTGCCGATCGCGTCGCCGGGGCCGTGGATAGTGCGCTGAGTCAAATCAGCCGGACAGCTTCAAACGGACGGAAGCCCGAATCCTCGCCAATCAGGCATCGGACATGCGGCGGGCAGCGTCACGGAACGGATAGTCGACACGGACGACGCCATCTTGTTTCCTGAGGACCCAATACTCACATATGTCGCCCCCGTTTCGGGGCCGGGATACTTGAGCTATATTTCAGGGAAGGAGAACAACATGGGTGGCGTTAAGGTGGCAATGAGGCGCTTCCCCGCTGCCGCTATCGCTGGCCCCGAGCCGTGCCATCGGATGAAAGCTGCATCCTTGCCGGTAATGTCCTTCACCGATTTCAACAGGGTTCATGGACCGCTCGAAGCGCCCGATAATGGTCGCAGGTAGGCGATAGCAGCGGCCGGACAATGCTCTTGTGAAGCTGAGGCCGTAGCGTTGGTTTCCCGCTAAACAACGCTACCAGACATTTAAGTACGACCGCGTAGGATCGATGGTCTTGCGAATTTTTGGATTCGGCAACGCGACAGCTACTCCCAGAGGGATATTCCCTCTTGCGTTAAGGCTCGTTGCACAGCCGCTCGCTCCTCCAACCGACGTGCATGAGAGGTCCAAGCGGGGTAGGTATTTCGCATGTCTACGGCCATGCGATTTCCCCACCTGTAGAATACGAGCAAATACGGATCAACTATTGAATAGGACTCTCCTACGGCCCAATCTCGATCCGTCAACTTGGATTCTATAAGCGCAAACGCGGAAGCCAAGTGCTCCTTTCCTTTATGAACCAAGGGCTCGTACATCGATTGATCCGGTAAGAAAAAGTCGGCGCGCCAGATCATTCGGACGGCGACCGCGTGAACCGCACTCGATAGCCAGTTAAACCATTCGATGGAACGGATGATGTTTTCTGCATTCGCTCCCAGGAGCCGCGCGTCTGGATTCGTCAGGCCCAGGTGAAATAAGATTGCCGGCGCTTCAGTGAGAGTGAAATTGTCGGCAATGAGAACAGGGATTCGCCCTTTCGGGTTTAAGCGGTGAAATTCGTCGGTCTTGGCTTCGGGATGACCTGGCGACATCAACGCCAGCGAATAGGGCCTTCCAATCTCCTCCATGACGATGTGAGGTGCAAAAGAGCAAGAGCCTGGCGCAGCATGAAGTGTGTAATGCATCAATTCCTCCGAAAACCGCATCTTACCTGTTTCAATCTGTACTAAGTTGCCAACGACGTCTTGCTGTTGTTTAGCGTACTTCCAACGCTACGGCCTCAAGCTCTTCCGCAGCCGCCATGAAGCGGTCGATCTCGGCCTGTGCAAGTTGCTTGGATGGTTTGGTTCTGGCCATTTTGCGATCTCCGTTAAGTGGATCGCCGCACCGGCGCAAATGAGGACCATATTCCTAATTCGACCGCAAGAGTTATTCTGCCAGATGGTCCTGATCGATCTTGGCAATTACCCCCTCAAGAGCCTGGACTGCGCGCCTCGATATCTCAACATGAGCAGCCGTGGTATCGACTTTTCCCTTGCCTGGCTGAACAGTCCAAATGCCCGTTTTCCCTGCTTCGGCATTGGTGATGAACCGGCGCTCCTCTTCGAGCTGCTGGCTAAGTTCTTCGCGGAAAGCCTTCCACTGGTCTTTCGTTGCGGCCATCGGGTCTCCTTCCTCGCTGCCTTTCGGCTGAAAGTGACGCAGCTCTGCCGGGCGCGCAAGCGCCCCTCAACGGTTTGCCGCCTCCCCGCGAAGGGAGTTAGACCAAGTGTGAGGACGACTCCGTTCTTGTTAGGTAACGATCGACGAAGCTGGGCTCTGCGTCGCCATACACAAATTTCTTCGCTGTGGAGATGGTGGAGATGTTCGTGGCGTCTACCACGCGCCTATCGGGCATCTTAGCGATGTTTTCTGCGATTGACCGCGCGTTTGTTGCGAAAAAGGCGTGACCAGGGGAGATGGGGAGATTTATGAGACATTTCGGACGGTAGAGGTCTCCAATGCGTTCAAGTGGGTCGTCGCCGAGCATGAGAGGCCGACTTGAATTGCTGACGTCGCGTACTGTCCACCAGAAGGAAAGCAGGCGCTCAATTGGCCGGCTCTCGCCGATCATCTTGGACAAGGTTTCCATGCCAGAATTGGCCAATGCACTAGGTGCGTGATTCTGAGCCCATTCGAGTAGGTTTCGTTCGGGTGCGGACCCTTTTGCAGCGTCGAAGTCTGCATCGGGTTCCGAAAGTATTTTTTGCTGCATCTCTTCAATGCGCTTTGATATCGACGCGACAACATGAGGGACACGCAGCAGCGCCGCGTTCAGATAGATCGCCCACCAGTATCGTTCTTCAATGGAGAGCGATTTTGCCCCTCGAACGACCATCTTCTCGAGGATGGGTGCTGCTTTGTCGTCTACGAAACCGAAAACCCGTTCTTCCACAAGGTGGACCTTGTCCGCGGGGACGTGCTCCAAAGCGTAAAGACCTGGGACGTATCCGGTGGCAGCAGGAGCTACCCCCTTTCTAGTCAGTTTTCCATTGTGCTTGATTCTGCCCCATTGTGTCACATAGCCAGCAGTGTCGGCCCACCGCCGGAGGTGAAACTGCGGCACATAGTGATGGTCCCCATCCTTGCTCAACGGTTTTGCTCAACTGCTTGCCAAGCGGCGCGGCTCACGGCGCTCTAGGCACCTCAAAAATGGATCCTACGAATGGCTTATTTGACCGTTATTTGACGGTTTTACCTGCCGGCCCGCTAAGTAGTTGAAACGATTGGTACGCCCAAGGGGAATCGAACCCCTGTTCCCGCCGTGAGAGGGCGGTGTCCTGACCGCTAGACGATGGGCGCGTTCAAGAACCGGCGATATAGGCTGACGGCTGGGAAAAAGCAACTAGGCTTAAGGCTGCCTGTCGCGCCGGTGAAATATCCGCTGCAAGCCTAGCGTTTTGGCTCGATCAGGTCCCAGAGATTTCCATGGAGATCGGCGAAAACCGCGACCGTGCCATAGGCTTCATGGCGCGGCGCCTCGCGGAACTCGACGCCCTTTTGGAACATCAGCGCATAGTCACGGGCAAACTCGTCGGTTTCGAGGAACAAAAAAACCCGCCCGCCGGTCTGGTTGCCGACGGCGTGCCTTTGCGCATCGCCGGATGCCTCGGCGAGAAGCAGCCGCGCGCCCTGCCCGTTGCCCGGCGTGATCGTGACCCAGCGTTTGCCGCCGCCGAGATCGACATCTTCGGTGAGGACAAAACCCAGCCGGTCGACATACCAGGAGATCGCCTCGTCATAATTTGCGACGACGAGCGCGACCGTGGCAATGCTGCGGTGTTCGGCAAAACCGGTCATTTGTTCCTGATCGAAAAGCGGCCGACGATGCGGCGCTCAGTGGTGTCGTAGACGAAAATGGCGCGGCTGCCGTCGGCCAACTCGGCGTCGATCGACAGGCGATTGCCCGAGAGCGATTGGCTGACCACCCTGGCGCCGACCGGCAGCACGATGTCGCCACTGACCGGCTCGCCTGCCGACACCTGGATGTCGCTCGTCAACGGCGGGGCGGCAGGCGGTGCATTGCGCGCTTTGTAGACAAGCGCCGCGATCACCACCATAAGGGCGAGGAACAGCAGGCCGAGATTGATGGCGACGAAGCGGACGAGCTTCCTCCGCACCTTTTCGACCTCGGGGTCGAGCGGCTTTTCCTCGTCTTCGTCGGCAAGCGGCTGGGCCATGGCAGCAGATTCCGGAACTGTTTTCGATGAGCGCTCATAACGAAGAGGTCAGACAATTAATAGGGGCCAGACAGATCGTGCTGGAGGCCGGCGCCGATGCGGCCGGCCAACGGCTCGACCAATGGCTGGCGGCCAGGCTCGGCCCCGACATGTCGCGCAGCCGGGTGCAGATGCTGATAAAGCAGGGCGCGGTCAGGATCGGCGGCAGGCCAGCCAGCGAGACGAAGCGCAAGATGGCACAAGGTGACAGCGTGTCGGTCGACATGCCGGAGCCGGAACCGGCGGAGCCGCAAGGCGAAGATATTGCGCTGGATGTCCTCTACGAGGACAGCGAGCTGATCGTCATCAACAAGCCGGCCGGGTTGGTCGTGCATCCCGGCGCCGGCAACTGGACCGGCACGCTGGTCAACGCGCTGATCCATCATTGCGGCAACAGCCTGTCGGGCATCGGCGGGGTGAGACGGCCGGGCATCGTCCATCGCCTCGACAAGGAGACCAGTGGCGTCATGGTCGTCGCCAAGACCGATCGCGCCCACAAGGCGTTGTCGGAGGCCTTTGCCGACCACGGCCTGACCGGCGATCTCGAGCGCGCCTATCTGGCGTTGGTCTGGGGCATACCGGCAAGGCCGACGGGGATGGTCGACGCGCCGCTCGGCCGCGCCGCCGACCGGGTACGCCGCGCCGTGGTGCCGCAAGGCCGCGACGATGCCCGCCACGCCATAACGCATTTCACCGTCATTGAGCGCTTTGGCGAGCAGCAGCAGGAATTCGCCACGGCGAGCCTGGTCGAATGCCGGCTGGAAACCGGTCGCACCCACCAGATACGCGTCCACATGGCCCATATCGGCCATCCGGTGATTGGCGACCCCGAATACGGCCAGGCTTTCCGCACCAAGGCCAACCGGTTGCCTGCGCCGCTAACCAGCAAAGTGAAAGCATTTCCGCGACAAGCGTTGCACGCCCGCCTCCTTGCATTTCGGCATCCGGATACCCATTTAATGATGAGGTTCGAAGCACCGATACCGTGGGACATGGAGAACCTCGTCGACGGCTTCCGCAAGCTTTGAACCAACCACCTGAAAACCTGACCGGCGTTGTTCACTTCAGCGTGACACACTGTTTCGTGTTGAACAAATGCCTGTCTTTCTGGTTTTGTTCCTATATATGTCGGTTGGCGCGAATGTGCCTTTGGCATTCGCGCCACATGCCTGCCGCGTTTCGGGGGCATCACTCCAATAGAGAGGGGGCGCTATAATGGCCCAGTCACTACCCAGTATCGTTTCCGGCGAAGGCGGCCTCAGCCGCTACCTGGAAGAAATCCGCCGTTTTCCGATGCTTCAGCCGCAGGAAGAGTACATGCTCGCCAAGCGCTACGCCGAGCATGAGGACACCACGGCTGCGCACAAGCTCGTCACCAGCCACCTTCGGCTCGTCGCCAAGATCGCCATGGGCTATCGCGGCTACGGCCTGCCGATCGGCGAGGTGATCTCGGAAGGCAATGTCGGCCTGATGCAGGCCGTCAAGAAATTCGAACCGGAGCGCGGCTTCCGTCTCGCCACCTATGCGATGTGGTGGATCAAGGCCTCGATCCAGGAATACATCCTGCGCTCGTGGAGCCTGGTCAAGATGGGCACCACCGCCAACCAGAAGCGCCTGTTCTTCAACCTGCGCAAGGTGAAGGGCAAGATCCAGGCGCTCGACGAAGGCGATTTGAAGCCCGACCAGATCACCGAGATCGCCACCCGGCTGAACGTCTCGGAAGCGGAAGTCGTGTCGATGAACCGTCGTCTGTCGGGCGACGCCTCGCTCAATGCGCCCATCCGGGCAAGCGAAGGCGAATCCGGCGAATGGCAGGACTGGCTGGTTGACGACCACGAAAGCCAGGAAGAGATGCTGATCGAGCAGGACGAGCTGGAAAACCGGCGCGGCATGCTGTCGGGCGCTCTTGCCGTGCTCAACGACCGCGAACGCCGCATCTTCGAGGCGCGCCGCCTCGCCGATGAGCCGTTGACGCTGGAAGAGCTGTCGGCCGAGTTCGATATCAGCCGCGAGCGCGTGCGCCAGATCGAGGTGCGCGCATTCGAGAAGGTGCAGGACGCGGTCAAGGCCGCGGCCAAGCGCCAGATGCAGGCGCTTCGCACCATCGAGGCGCAGCCGGCGGCGTAAAGCCTCCCGATAGAAACAAATAACGGCGGCGCCACGTAACTGGCGCCGCCTGTATTTTAGAGGGTTGCCAGTTCCGCGGCGCCTTCGCGGATGTCCGATCCACTGCCACAAACTGCTCAGTAGCCTCGCCATCGTGTCCGCAGACGATCTCATCGATAGCGGCATTACCGCAATTTTCCCCAAGCCCTGGAAACCGCAACGCTGCAAGCTGTGGCGGCAATGTTCCGGCGCCGACACGGGCTTCCGTTGCAAAATTCCACAAGGCGGCGCTTGCGGCAGGCGGGCGACAACGGGCCGCCGGGCCGCGCCGGGCAGTTGAACTCGTCTGTTCGGAAACGAAAGGCAGTATGACGATGACGATTTCTCCGTTTCTGACCGCTCTCGGATCCGAAGGTCCCCCAGCCGACCGAGCGAAAGACATGGACCTGTATGGATGGCTAATTGGAAGCTGGGAAATGGACACGGTCCACTACCTCGATGACGGGACAATCCAGAAATGGAATGGAGAATGCCATTTTGGCTGGGTGCTCGAAGGCCGCGCGGTTCAGGACGTTTGGATCAGGCCCAAGCGCCCTGCTCCGTCCGCGATGTATGGCACAACCTTGCGCATCTTCGACCCTGGGATCGATGGCTGGCATATCATATGGAACGACCCGCTCAACCGGGATCACTCGCGCCAGATCGGCCGGGCCGAGGGTAAGGACATTGTCCAGCTCGGCAATGACTCGCGCGGTCTGAAAACTCGATGGCGTTTCACTGAGATCACTGCCAACAGCTTCCATTGGATCGGCGAGGAAAGATCTTCCCAGAGCGATCCTTGGCAAATCACGTATGAACATTTAGCCCGCCGAACAAAACCCTGACGCTGGACTAAACACTTAGCTGGCGTCTGCGCCGCTCCTCATCCGGCTGCCGCCACCGTCTTCCCGCATGGACCTCTCGGATTCAAACATCGCAAAAATCGAATCTGGATCAATAACTTGGATGACCATCGCAGAGTTTGAATGGCATTGTAGTGCCAACGACCCATCTCCTCAGAGGCAATCGAGCGGAAATTTCAGATAGCGCCGCCCGTTGGATTCCGGTTCCGGCAGGCGTCCGCCATTCATATTGACCTGCAGCGCGTGCAGGATCAGCCGCGGCATCGGCAACGTCCTGTCGCGGGCTTGGCGGAGCGCGACGAAGTCGGCTTCCGTCTTGCAGCCGGCAACATGGATGTTGCCGGCTTTCTGTTCCGCGACCGTGCTTTCCCAGCGCGCTTCGCGGTCACCCGGCTGGTAGTCGTGACCGACGAACAGACGTGTCTCGTCCGGCAGTGCCAGGATGTCCTCGATCGAACGCCAGAGCCGCTCGGCGCTGCCGCCGGGAAAGTCTGCCCTTGCGGTGCCGCTGTCCGGCATGAACAGCGTGTCGTGGATGAAGGCGGCGTCGCCGATGACGTAAGTAATCGAGGCCAGGGTGTGGCCCGGCGAAAACAGCACTCTTGCCGGAAGGCCGCCGACCGAAAAAGTCGCGCCGTCGGCGAACAGCCTGTCCCATTGCGAACCGTCGGCGGGGAATTCCGGCCAGTTGTAGATCACCTTCCACAATTTCTGGACGTCGATGATCCTCTCGCCGATTGCCGTCGGCGCTCCGGTTCTCCCCCTCAGATAATGGACGGCGGACAAATGGTCGGCATGCGGATGCGTGTCGAGGATCCACTCGACCTCCAGCCCGCTTTCCCTGACGAAGTCGAGCAAGGCGTCGGCGTTTTTCGTTGCCGTTGCACCGGACCTTTCGTCGAAGTCGAGCACCGGATCGATAATGGCGCATTTGCGGGTCGCCATGTCGGCGACCACATACTGGACGGACCCGCTCGGCTTGTCATAGAAGCCGGTGACCTGCGACCTGGCCGATAATGCGTCCAATCCCAGCCCCCTTGATCTCTCACCGTGGCAGGAATGATTTTCTCAGCCACGGCAAATGAAAGGCATGGTTGTCCGTCAACCAGGCGTCGTCAAGCACCCCGTGCTCACACGGCTAGGAAAACCAAAAATTTCTCCGTGCCGCCTCTGCTTGCTCAGGCGGAAGGCTGCTTGGTTTTCCTGAGATATGGCAGGATTGTCTCGTAGGCGCCGAAGCGCTTGATGGCATCCTCATTCGAGACAGCAGCGGTGATGATGACGTCCTCGCCCTGCTTCCAGTTCGCCGGCGTCGCCACCTGGTGCTTGGCGGTCAGTTGCATGGAATCGATGGCGCGCAGGATTTCGTCGAAGTTGCGGCCCGTCGTCATCGGATAGGTGAGGACCAGCTTGATCTTCTTGTCGGGCCCGATGACGTAGACCGAACGCACCGTGGCATTGTCGGCGGGCGTGCGGCCCTCCGAGCTCTCGCCGGCACCCGCCGGCAGCATCTCGTAAAGCTTGGCGACCTTGAGATCCTTGTCGCCGATCAGCGGGTAATTCACCGAATGGCCGGTCGCCGTCTTGATGTCGTTCTGCCACTTTCCATGGCTTTCGACGGGATCGACCGAGATGCCGATGATCTTAACGTTGCGCTTCCTGAACTCGCCTTCGAGCCCGGCCATCGTGCCGAGTTCGGTTGTGCAAACCGGCGTAAAGTTCTTCGGATGGCTGAACAATACCGCCCAGCCGTCGCCGATCCATTCATGGAAGCTGATCGGTCCTTGCGTGGTCTCAGCGGTGAAGTCCGGCGCGATATCGTTGATGCGGAGGCTCATGACATGTCCCTACCTTGTGAGTGCAGATCGCAGCCGGCGTTGACCGGCGCTGCTTTTGCCTTTCTACCACTCCGGCGTCATCCTTCAAACGGCTGTTGCGCCGGCATCGAGGCCGGCGGCGAAATATTTTCATTGCTTCTCGGCAAATGCAGCAGGAATTTTCGCTGCGCTGGCTCAGGCCTTGCTCACTGCTAACGTCGTCGTCAGGTCTTCCATGCGCTGGGCCAACGCGCCGAGCGCCCCGGTCAGCACGGAATCGTTCTTGTCGGCCTTGGTCAGTGCGTCGTCGCGCGTCTTGCGCAGCGTCAGCACTTCGCTTTCCATGCCCTTGACCCGCTTTTGCAGTTCTGAAAGCTCGTCCATGACCATGATGCCGGCCATCACGGTCAGCCTCTGGTCGCCGATCTCGCCAAAAGAATCCTTCAGATGCGAGACATAGCGGTCGAAGCGCTCGGCAAGATCGATCAGATGCTCTTCCTGGCCCTCGTCGCAGGCCATCCGATACTGCTTGCCGTCGATGGAAACCGTGACTTGTGCCATTGGCCTACCTGTCCAGTACCGCGCGGATGGTCTCCATGGCTGTCACCAGCCTTCGCGACACTTCCTTGTTGGCATCTTCCAGCCGTTCGGCGCGGGCCTCGGAATTGTCGAGTTCCTGCGCCAGCCGCGAGCGGTCGGCGTTCATCCGCTGCACTTCGGCCTCGGCTTCCGAATAGTCCCGCTCGTGCTCGAGCTTGGCCGCGACGGCGTTTTCCAGCCCTTCGATGGCCTTACCCAGCCTGGCAATGACTTCCTTGAGGGTCGTTTCCCCGGTCATGGCTTTCGTCCTGCGCCCTGCCCATCACCGAATCATCCACGTTCAGAACGCGTTATCCCTGAAACATTACGCGCCGTGTGAACCGCACGTCAATAAAGCGATCGCGACTGTCCCCTGCTAACGCTAATGTAAGTGGTGCATGGCCATCACAAGACCGGCAAAAGCACACCGATTTGTTGACTAAAAGGCCGCGCCTGCTATGTGTCGCGCACCCTTTTCAAGGGCTTTCCCAAGGCCCAAACCCCCATTTTGGAGGAAGCATGACCTCGCGCGAACAACATGACCGGATGGCCAATGCGATCCGTTTTCTCGCCATGGACGCCGTCGAGAAGGCAAACTCCGGCCACCCCGGGCTGCCCATGGGCTGTGCCGACATCGCCACCGTGCTGTTCACCCGCTTTCTCAAATACGATCCGAAGAACCCGCATTGGCCGGATCGCGACCGCTTTATCCTGTCGGCCGGCCACGGCTCGATGCTGCTTTACTCGCTGCTCTATCTGACCGGCTACGAAGACATCACCATCGACCAGATCAAGCAGTTCCGCCAATTGGGGTCGAGGACCGCGGGCCACCCGGAATACGGCCATGCCGCCGGCATCGAGACGACGACGGGCCCACTCGGCCAGGGCCTTGCCAATTCGGTCGGTTTCGCGCTCGGCGAGCGCATCATGAATGCCGCTTTCGGCAACGATCTCGTCGACCACTACACCTATGTGCTGGCCGGTGACGGCTGCCTGATGGAAGGCGTGTCCCAGGAAGCCATCGCGCTTGCCGGACATCTGAAGCTGAACAAGCTGATCGTCTTCTGGGACAACAACAACATCTCAATCGACGGCCCGGTGTCGCTGGCCGACAACACCGATCAGGTCGCCCGCTTCCAGGCGTCCGGCTGGAACGCCAGCCATATCGACGGCCAGGACCCGGAAGCGATCGCCTATGCCATTGAAGCGGCCCGCCACTCCGACAAGCCGACGATGATTGCCTGCAAGACGACGATCGGCTTCGGCGCGCCGACCAAGGCCGGTACCAACAAGGCGCATGGCTCGCCGCTCGGCGCCGAGGAAATCGCCGGCGCCAGAAAATTCTTCGGCTGGGATTATCCGCCGTTCGAGGTTCCGGCCGATATCCTCGACGCATGGCGTACCGCCGGCCGGGCCGGCGTCAAGGCGCGCACCGACTGGGAAAGCCGCCTTGCCAAGGCCGACACCAAATTGCGCGGCGAATTCGAACGCCGCATCGGTGGCACGCTGCCGGCCAACTTCGATGCTGTCATTGGCGATTACAAGAAGAAGCTCGCCGCCGACAAGCCGAAGGTCGCCACCCGCAAATCGTCGGAAATGGCGCTGGAGGTCATCAACGGCGCCGTGCCCGAAACCATCGGCGGCTCGGCCGATTTGACCGGCTCCAACAACACCAAGACCAGCCAGACCAAGAACATCACTGCCGACGATTACGGCCAGCGCTATGTCCACTACGGCATTCGCGAGCACGGCATGGCGGCCGCGCTCAACGGGCTGACGCTGCATGGCGGCATTATCGCCTATGGCGGCACCTTCATGTGCTTTTCCGATTATGCCCGTCCGGCGATGCGGCTTGCCTCGTTGATGGGCATCCGCTCGATCTTCGTCATGACCCATGATTCCATCGGCCTTGGCGAAGACGGCCCGACCCATCAGCCGGTCGAGCATCTGGCAGCACTTCGCGCCATCCCGAACCACAATGTCTTCCGCCCGGCCGACGCGGTGGAAACCGCGGAATGCTGGCAGCTGGCCATTGAATCGGAAAAGACGCCTTCGACTTTGGCGCTGACCCGGCAGAACCTGCCGACGGTACGCAACGACTTCGTTGCGGAAAACCTCTCCAGCCGCGGCGCCTATGAACTTGCCGCCGCAAGTGGCGAGGCGGCGGTGACAATCTTCGCTTCGGGCTCCGAGGTCGAGATCGCCCTGGCCGCGCGCGAGGCGCTGGAAAAGCACGGCCATGCTACCCGCGTCGTCTCGGTGCCGTGCTTCGAATTGTTCGACAAGCAGAGCGCCGACTATCGCAGCAGGATGATCGGCAATGCGCCGCTCAAGATTGCCATCGAAGCCGGCATCCGTCAGGGCTGGGATTATTTCATCGGCACCGAAGGCATCTTTATCGGTATGACCGGCTTCGGCGCCTCCGGCACGATCGAACAGCTCTATCCGCATTTCGGCATCACCGCCGAAGCAACGGTGAAGGCGGCGGAAGCCCGTCTGCACGGCAAATGAAATTAAGCCCCGATCCGCAAAGGCTGGCATAGCGGTTTTGCCGGCCGGCGGAGCACTAATCGATTTAAATCCGAGCCTCGGCGGCTGGATTCTTTGCCCGTCCGCCGTTATGAAGCTGCGGACTTGATCTTCGGCCCCCAACTCCCAGGGAGAGAACAATGACCGTCAGAGTTGCCATCAATGGATTCGGCCGCATCGGCCGCAACATCCTGCGCGCCATCCACGAATCCGGCCGCAAGGATATCGACGTCGTCGCCGTCAACGATCTCGGCCCGGTCGAGACCAACGCGCATCTGCTGCGCTTCGACAGCGTGCATGGCCGCTTTCCGCATGAGGTGACGGTTGACGGCGATCAGATCATCGTCGGCAAGGAAAAATTCAAGGTCACCGCGATCAAGGATCCGACGCAACTGCCGTGGAAGGAACTCGGCATCGACATCGCGCTCGAATGCACCGGCATCTTCACCGCCCGCGACAAGGCCGCCGCCCATCTGACCGCCGGTGCCAAGCGCGTTCTCGTCTCCGCTCCGGCGGAGGGGGCCGACCTCACCGTCGTCTATGGCATCAATCACGACAAGCTGACCAAGGACCACATCGTCATCTCGAACGCCTCCTGCACCACCAACTGCTTGGCGCCGCTGGCGGCCGTGCTGAATGAGGCCGTCGGCATCGAGAAGGGCATGATGACGACGATCCACTCCTATACTGGCGACCAGCCGACGCTGGACACCATGCACAAGGACCTCTACCGCGCCCGCGCCGCCGCGCTTTCGCAGATTCCGACCTCGACCGGTGCCGCCAAGGCCATCGGCCTGGTACTGCCCGAGCTCAAGGGCAAGCTCGACGGCATCTCCATCCGCGTGCCGACCCCGAACGTCTCGCTGGTCGATTTCAAGTTCATCGCCAAGCGGTCGACCACCGTCCAGGAAATCAACGACGCGGTAATCGCGGCTTCGAACGGCAAGCTGAAGGACATCCTTGCCGTCACTCGTCATCCCAATGTTTCTATCGACTTCAACCACGATCCGCACTCCTCGATCGTGGCGCTCGACCAGACCAAGGTCATGGACGGCAATTTCGTTTCGGTGCTGGCCTGGTACGACAATGAGTGGGGCTTCTCCAACCGCATGGGCGACACCGCTGTCGCCTTCGGCAAGACCATCGCCTGATCGCAGAACCATCTTCTCGACTTGGACAACGCCCGGCTCAGTCCGGGCGTTTTTCGTTGCAGCACGCCCCCCCGAGGCAGCCTCCGCTGCTCGGAGGTGCCAAAACATTCGACTATCGGCAGCGTAGGGCGAAAAGCCGCGCTGCTGCCTTGCAGCGGCCATGTCTTCGCCCCACTCTCCCGTGATGCCGGAGCATATCGACTAGGGGCGACCAACGAATGGAGCATGGTATCTATCTGGTGACGCTCGTTGGCGCAGCACTTGTCGTTGCCGCCGCGTTTTCGAGCCTGATCGCCTTCCGTTTCGGCGCCCCCCTCCTGCTGCTGTTTCTCTGCATCGGCCTTGCCACCGGAACCGACGGTCTCGGAATCCATTTCGACAATGCCCGATTTGCCTATTTTGCCGGCTCATTGGCGCTGGCGGTGATCCTTTTCGATTCCGGCTTCGGCACGCCGCTCAATGCCTTGCGGCAGGCGGCCGGGCCGGCGCTGTCGCTGGCGACCTTCGGCGTCCTTTTGACCACTGGCCTGTTCGGCGCCGCCGCCTATTATTTGCTCGACCTGACATGGCTGGAATCCTTCCTGCTCGGTGCCGCCGTCGCCTCGACCGACGCCGCGGCGGTGTTCTTCCTGCTGCGCGCCGGCGAGATCAATTTGCGCGAGCGCGTGCGTTCGACGCTCGAGGTGGAATCCGGCACCAATGACCCGATCGCCATCTTCCTGACCATCACGCTGGTCGAGGTCATCGCCGCCAACACCCACCCCGAGGCCAAGGTGCTGGTTACCGATCTTGCCGTCGGTTTCCTTGTCAACATGGGGCTCGGTGCGGTCATCGGTATTCTCGGCGGCATGGCCATCGTGCGCCTTGTCGATCGCCTCAATCTAGATCACGGCCTGCTGCCGATCTTCGTGCTGACGCTGTCGCTGATGGTGTTTGCCGCCGCCGGCGCCGTCGGCGGCTCCGGCTTCCTGGCGGTCTATCTCGCGGGCCTGATCGCCGGCAATTCCGATATCCGGGCTGTCACCATCCTCAAGCGCTTTCAGGACGGCATGTCGTGGTTGGCGCAGATCATCATGTTCCTGATCCTCGGCCTGTTCGCGACGCCTTCGCAATTTCCGGCGATCCTGGTGCCGGCGGTGCTGCTCGGACTGTTCCTGATATTTGTCGCACGGCCAGTCGCCGTCTGGCTATGCCTGGTGCCGTTCCGTCTGCCACGCCCGGAAGTCGCCTTTGTCTCATGGGTTGGCCTGCGTGGCGCCGTGTCGATCCTGCTTGCTATCACGCCGCTGCTCGGCGGTCTTGAGAACGGCCGCCTCATCTTCAACACCGCCTTCATCATCGTGCTGGTCTCTCTGGTCATCCAGGGATGGACCGTCGGGCCGCTGGCGCGCCGCCTCGGCCTTATCGTGCCGGCCCGCCTGGGACCGCTCGACAAGGTCGAATTGGAACTGCCGGGCTCCGCCCATCATGAGCTTCTTGCCTACCGCGTGGCACCCGGCAGCCCGGTGGCGCGCGGCGAACGCATTCCGCGCTGGGCGCGGCCGTCGCTTGTGCTGCGAGACGGACGCTCGATGCGCTTCCAGGATATGGGCCGGCTGGCGGCCGGCGATCATGTCTACATCTTCGTGCCGGACCGCTATCCGCGCCTGCTCGACAAGCTGTTCGCCAGCCGTGCCGTGGTCGATCCCGAGGATGCGGATTTCTTCGGCGCCTTTGCCGTCGATCCGTCACGCTCCGCCGAGGAACTGGAGACCGCCTACGCGCCGGGCCTGACCGAAGCGGAACGCAAGCTCACCATTGGCGATCTGGTCACGGCGCGGCTCGGCGGCCACGCCGAATATGCCGACCGCGTGCTGCTCGGTCCGATCGAGCTGATCGTCCGCGACGTCGACGACAAGGGCAGGATCACCGGCCTTGGCCTATCCTTCGAGCCGACCGCGCCGGTGGCACGCGTTCCGGTGTTCCTCAGCGCCGGCGAAATCCGCGACCGTATCGCCGCCTTTATCCGCAACCGGCGCAAGCCGGCCGAAGCGCGAGCGGTCGAGGCGGTGGCCGAAATGGAACCGGTTCCGCAGCCCGTGGTGGAAAAGACAACTGGCGAAGGCTGACCGCGTCGACCCGAGCCGCGGAGCCCTGCCGCGAGGCTGAAGAATGGTTCGGCAACTGGCGTGGCGAGTCCATGTGGTCCGACATCGCCGGAAATCATCCCGATCGGCCGGCTGCGAGGGCATCTGGCCGAACAGTCGCCAATCCTCCGTGGCTGTACGGTGCGCCATAGGGGGCAGCTTAATTGTTGCGGGCCGCAACGAACTGCGCCGCTTGTTTCAGAAGCGCGGCTTGTTCGCCATAGGGCTCGAGCAGCGCATGAGCTTGGTCGACGAGGCCATGGAGCTGGTCCCGCGCCCAGTCCGGTCCGTGCAGCGCGACCAGCGTCGCCTTGCCGGCCGCGGCATCCTTGCCGGTTGCCTTGCCCATCTGATGCGCGTCGGCGGTCAGGTCGAGCAGATCGTCGGCAAGCTGAAAGGCAAGCCCGATCGCCGAGCCGAATTCGGCCAGCCTTTCGCGGTCGCGCGACGGCGCGCCGGCAAGGATGGCGCCCGCTTCGCAGGCAAAGCGGATCAGCGCACCGGTTTTCATCGCCTGAAGCCGGATGATGCCAGCCTCGTCCGGCCGGCTTTGTTCGGCCTCGAGATCGAGCATCTGGCCGCCGACCATGCTGCCGGCCCCTGCGGCGCGGGCCAGCGCCAGCACCAGCGCTGCCCTGCGCTCGGCCGGCAGCATTGTCGCCTCGTCGGCAAGGATGTCGAAGGCAAGCGTCAGCAAGGCGTCGCCGGCAAGAATGGCGGTCGCTTCATCGAAAGCCCTGTGCACGGTCGGCTGGCCACGGCGCAAATCATCATCGTCCATGGCCGGCAGATCGTCATGGATGAGCGAATAGCAGTGCACGCATTCGAGCGCCGCCGCGACGCGCAGCGCCGGCTCGACGTCGGCTGAAAACAGTGCAGAACTTTCCATGACCAGGAAGGGGCGCAGTCGTTTGCCGCCGTTCAGCACGCCATGTCGCATCGCGGCCATCAGGCGTTCCGGCCGCGCGATCTCGCCTGAAAGCGTGCGCCCGTCGAGCAACCGCCTCAGCAGCGCCTCGAGTGGAACTGCCCGGGCAATAAGTGCAGCCTCGAACGCCATTTGGTCGTCTTTCGTCATGGTCGGGAGCGGTAGCCGACACTCAGACGTTGCGCAAGAAGCCAAGCGCCATTATGCCGGGGGCAGGGAGTAGCGCGGATTGGGTGGCTTGGCGGAACCGATCGTCGATCACGAAACCGAAGGGTTGGACATGGCGAGACCGAGACGCGGCAGCCGCATCGGTCTTCAACGCTGGGTCCGGCGCGGCATCGCTGTCGCCATCGTGCTGGCGCTGATGCCGGTGGTGCTGACCTTTCTGTACCTGCCGTCATTCGTGCACCCGGTTTCGACATTGATGCTGAAGGACCTGGCGACGTTTTCCGGCTACGATCGGCGCTGGGTTTCTATCGACGATGTGGCGCCGGTGCTGGCATATTCGGTCATCATGTCGGAGGACGGGCAGTTCTGTTTCCATCGCGGCGTCGATCTAGGCGAGTTGCGCGGCGTCGTCGACGATGCGCTCGCCGGCGAGATGACGCGTGGCGCCTCGACCATCACCATGCAGACGGTAAAGAACCTTTATCTATGGTCGCGGCCGTTGGGCTCGGTCCGTAAGGTCGTCGAACTGCCGCTGGCCGTCTATTTCGATGCGGTGCTGTCGAAACGGCGGATCATGGAGATCTACCTCAACATCGCCGAATGGGGACCGGGCATCTACGGCATCGAGGCCGCCGCCCAACATCATTTCGGCGTCTCGGCAAAACAGCTGTCGCGCCGACAGGCAGCGCTGCTTGCCGTCACCTTGCCGAACCCGATCGTGCGCAATCCGGCGAAGCCCGGGCCGGGACTGAGGCGGCTTGCCGCGTTGATCGAACGGCGCGCGGGCCGCGCCGGCGCCTATGTCGGCTGCCTGCGATAGTGTCAAAAAAAAACACCGCGACGCTGGCCAAAACGCCATCGAGCGTGTATAGGCAGCCGACTTTCTCAGATTCCGGCCCCTGACGTGGCCCTTTCACGAGGGCCGCCGGGGCGTTTTGACCATGTAGTGGAGCATATCCATGGCCGTTCCGAAACGAAAAACCTCTCCGTCGAAGCGCGGCATGCGCCGTTCCGCCGACGCACTGAAGGCCCCGACCTATGTCGAGGACAAGAACTCCGGCGAGATGCGCCGTCCGCACCATATCGACCTGAAGACCGGCATGTATCGCGGTCGCCAGGTGCTGGAGCCGAAGGAAAGCTGAGACAGCTTTCGACGGTTTATTATTGCAAAAGACCGGCCACTGGCCGGTCTTTTTGCGTTCGTCGACAACTGATCATACCGACCGGGGCTGACATTGTTGTTTCACGCCGTCTTTGTCCGTGTTTATGGGCCGCACGAAAATTCTTGACGGCGAACGCCGGGCGCACTCTACAAAGATCAGTCCAACCGGAGCCGCCACATGTTCGGTGCCATTCCGCTGCTGATCGTGCCTTTCATTCTCTACAATCTCGGGCTTCTGGGAATATTCGGCAGCGGCGACGACCCGTGGGCGACCGAAATGTTTTCGGTCCGGATGATGTCGGGCGGGGTGTTCTCGATGACCCTCGGCGATCTCATCGTGCTGATCGCATTGATCTTCTTGTTCGTCGAAGTGGTGAAGTCGACGCGAACGACAAATGCCTCGATCATGGACCACCTTTTGTCGACCTTCGTCTTTGTGGCCTATCTGGTCGAATTCCTGCTGGTGAAGGGCGCCGCCCATTCCGTTTTCTTCACACTGATGGTCATAGCACTGATCGACGTGCTGGCCGGCTTTTCGGTGTCGATGCGGTCGGCCAGCCGCGACATCAACATGAATTAAGGATTCCGGCTCAGCCCGGGTCGGCGGTGAAGCCAGCCGCCTCGATGCCAGCGATGGCTGCCGTTTCATCATTGTCCGACGTATCGCCGGAAATGCCGACGGCTCCGATGATCGTGCCAGCCTTATCGCGGATCAGCACGCCGCCGACGACCGGCAGGACGCGTCCGCCCGACACGTCGGAGACGCCGGCTATCAGATGCGGGCGCTCCTTGGCGAAAGCCTCCACCCGGCGCGAGCCCATGCCGATAGCGAGCGCGCCATAGGCCTTGCCGGCCGACATTTGCGGACGCAGGAACGAGGCGCCGTCCTGACGCTGGAACGAGACCAGATGCGCGCCGGCATCGAGCACCGAGACGCCAAGCGGCCTGAGCTTGAGCTCGGCACCCTTGGCAAAGGCGGCGGCGATGATCTCAAGGGCTTTGTAGAGCGTCAGTGCGGTCATGGCCGCCTCCTAAACGCGCCAGTTATCAACCGGCAGAACAGATCGCGGTGAAAACTGTTCCGCGTACGAAACGAAGCAATGCGATCCAAGGAGCGCCGGCTTATTTCTTCTTGGCGCGGGACTTCTTCACCGGCGCCGGAGGCGCATTGGCCAGGTCTTCCGCTTCCTTGGCGAGGCGCAGCGCCCGCAGCTTGTTGGTTTTGGCCTGGCGAGCGTCGCTCTCGGCGACATATTCCGCCATGGCCTTCTGGCGCACCGTGGCTGCCTCTTCCTGTTTCTTGAAACGCAAATCGGCCCGCGCACGGGCAGTGTCCTTAGAGTTCTCGACCAAGAGCGTTATCCAATCCGGTAAATTATCTTCAGTCCCTTGATAGCAGAGCCAGCCCGCAATTGGGAAAATAAGTTGGTCATGGCGCCGGATCGCACCCGACTCGCTCCGCATTGCGGGCGATCACCGCATCGTATGCGGCCTGCAAGGTCGCGCGCACGGTGGGTCCAGATGGGGCGGGAGACGCACCTAGATGCTCGTGGCGCAACTCGTTCATGAACTTATCCCACATCGGCGGGCCGCCTTTTTCCAGAAGCTCGGCACGGATAGAGAGCTCTTCGCTGACCGGGAGCCAGACGCGGCCCCAGGCGCCGAGATGCGCCAGGATCGGCACCAGCGTAATAGCCATTTCGGTCAGGCTGTAGATCGCCTTCTGCTTGTGGGAGGGATCGTCCGCCTTGGTCAGCATGCCGAGCTCCATCAGCCGTTTCAGCCGGTCGGCGAGGATGTTGGAGGCGATGCCCTCCATCGAGCCATTGAGCAGCTCGCGAAAGTGGCGTCTGCCGCCGAAGATGATGTCGCGAAGGATGATCAGGCTCCACCGATCGCCGAACACTTCGAGCGACAGATTGATCGGACATCCGGACCGGCGATCGATGTTCATGCGAATCTCCAAAAACCGGTTGCATTATCGTATCGGTTTTAATATCGTGCAACCGATTGCAAATTGCAATCAGATTCGCGACCCGAGGAGGAAAGCCATGAGAAACGCCGAACACCCCGAAATCGTATCCCAGACGTTCGGCGATCCGGCGCATCCGGCGGTATTGTTGATCATGGGCGCCATGGCTTCCATGCTCTGGTGGCCGGAAGCGTTTTGCCGGAAGCTGGCCGGCGAGGGTCGCTTCGTGGTCCGCTATGACAATCGCGATACCGGCCGTTCGACGAAATACGCGCCGGGCGAGCCGCCTTATACATTCGACGACATGGCGGACGATGCCATCCGCGTCCTTGACGACCAGGGAATCCGAAAGGCGCACGTGGTCGGCATGTCGATGGGCGGCGTGATTGCGCAGCTCGTTGCGTTGAAATACCCGTCGCGTGTCACTTCGCTTACGGTGATCAGCAGCTCGCCCTTGGGCATTGATACGTCGCATCTGCCCGGAACCACCGAGGCCTACAGGAAACATTCGGACGAAGGCGCGAAGGTCGACTGGTCTGACCGTGGCCAGGCGGTCGATTTCATCGTCAAGGACGCGTATGCGCTCACCGGCACCGCACGCTCATTCGACGAGCAGCGCACGCGGGCTTTCGTCGAACAGGATTACGACCGGTCCGGCGGCTTTCTAAGCGCCACCAATCATTTCATGCTCAAGAGCGGCGAAGATGGGAGCGGCGAAGATCGGAGCGGCCAGGACTGGACGGGGCGGCTGCACGAGATGAAGATCCCGCTCCTCGTTATCCACGGCACCGACGATCCGATCTTTCCAGTCGAGCATGGCGCCGCTCTTGCCGACGCGGTCGCCGGCGCAAGGCTGGTCCGGATCGAGGGCGGCGGCCACGAGCTGCATCCCGACCACTGGGCCGCGATCATCGATGCCATCGTCACCCACAGCCAAGCCAAATAGTACCAAGCCTGACCTCAACACCGAATTTCCGCGAGACGAACCACCCAAGGAACGACAACCAATGTCCCTGACTATGCATCTTCATCCCTTGGCCTCCTTCTGCTGGAAGCCGCTGATCGCGCTCTATGAGAACGGCACGCCATTCACATCCGTCGTCGTCGATCTCGGCAATGAACAGTCGCGCGCGGCGTTTCTGAAATTGTGGCCGCTCGGCAAGATGCCGGTGCTGCGCGACGATGCGCTGGACCGGACCGTGCCGGAATCGTCGATCGTCATCGAATATCTCAACGCGTATTATCCTGGGCCGGTCGAACTGATCCCTGCCGATCTCGACCTCGCCCGACAGGCCCGGCTTGCCGACCGTTTCTATGACTTCTACGTCCAGGAACCGATGCAGAAGATCGTCGGCGACCGGCTGCGGCCGGAAGGCAAGACCGATCCGTTCGGCGTCGAGCAGGCGCGCGCCCAGCTGCGCAGCTCCTACGCCGTCATCGAACAGGACATGCAGTCGAGGACATGGGCGGTGGGCGGGAGCTTCACCATGGCCGACTGCGCCGCCGCCCCCGCGCTGTTCTACGCTAACAAGGTCGAGCCGTTCGGCGACAAATATCCTGCGGTGAGGCGCTATCACGACCGGCTGCTGCGGCGCCCGTCGGTCGCCCGTGTGATCGAGGAAGCGCAGCCCTATTTCAAGCTCTTCCCCTACAACAACGGCTAGAGAGTGGTTCATCGTTTCACGGAAACGCCGAACCGCTCTATCCCTTTGTTTTTGCGCAATTCCGGACGGAAAACCGTTTCACACTTTTCCTGGAATTGCTCCAGGCCCGAGGCTGCACGAGCTGCCCGACGCGCGGACGACGCCTCTCAGCTTCCGGGTGAACCGAGCTGCTCTGCATCCCAGAACTGGTCGAGCCAGATGTTGAGCTTTAGGAAGCCGGCATTGCTGACCGTATAGACGCGCCTGGTGCCTTCCGGCTTGGCGTTGACCAGCCCGGCATCAAGCAGCACCTTCAGATGCTGCGAAACGGCCGGGCGGGACACCGGCAAGCCAGAGGCCAGTTCGTTGACGGTCTTCGGTCCGCGCCGGAGCTCTTCCAAGAGATAGCGCCGGTTGGGATCGGCAATCGCCATGAAGGCGTCGGAAAGCATCATGCCTTATTTGTGGGGCAAAGCGTCTCGAATCTCAACCGTCGGTTTCAGCTTTTCTGCGTGGGTCGAGCCGCAACGCTTCCGGCGTCACCGAGCGGTCGGCCGGCTGGGTCTTGAAGGCATCGCGGCCTTCGATTGGCACCGGCGCGCGACGGCTGATGCGCAGCAGCGTATAGGCGGCCAGGCAGAGATGCGCCAGCGCAGTAGCCAGGAACAGCCCCTCGGGACGCATCCAGCCCATCAGGCCGGCGGCCAGCAGCGGGCCGATCATCGTGCCGAAGCCATAAAGCAGCAGCAGGCCACCCGACACTTTGACGAAGTCTTCCGATCGGGCATGGTCGTTGGCATGCGCCACCGCGATCGAATAGAGCGTGTAGGCGAAGGCGCCGTAGGCGGCGGTGCAGACGATGACGAAGACGCCGGAGCGCGGTTCGAACAGGAAGATGGCGATGGCGAACAGCGCAGCGCCGAAAGCCGCGCCCGCCAGCACGAAACGACGGTCCGTCGTGTCGGAGAGCCGCCCGGCCGGAAGCTGCATGGCGGCGCCGGCGATGACCACCAGGCTCATCATGAGCGCGATCTCGGCCGTCGAGATGCCGATGCGAGCTCCATAAACGGCACCAAGCGTGCCCCAGGCGCCGTTGGCGATGCCGATCAGCACGCAGGCGATCGCCGACACCGGCGAATTGACGTAGAGCCCTTTGACGTCAAGCGACACGTCCTGCAGCGGCTTGGGGTGCGACGCCGTCGAGACCGCCGTCGGGATCAGCGATAGGCAAAACAGAATGCCGGTGATCATGAATAGCGACGCCGATTTCACATCGCCGCCGGCAACGATCATCTGACCGCCCATGATCGAGGCATAGGTGACCATCATGTAGAGGCCGAAGACGGTGCCGCGGTTTTCGTTGGTGGCCTTCTCGTTCAGCCAGCTTTCGATGACCATGAAAGCACCGGCCATGGTGAAGCCGGTGAAGGCGCGCAGCAGGATCCAGGTATATTCATCAATGATCAGGCCGGTGAGCAGTGCGACGATCGCTCCCGATGCGGCAAAGGCGCCGAAAGCCCTGACATGACCGGCGCGGCGCACGATGCGTGGCGCAAAGAAGCAGCCGGTGACGAAGCCGCCGGCCCAAGCCGTGCCCATCAGGCCGAGCGATGCGGTCGAGAAGCCCTCCACCTGGCCGCGCAGCGGCAACAGCAGCCCGTGCAGCCCGGATGCCGCCAGCAGGAACGCGGTGCCGCGCAGCAGCGAGAGGATCGGTCTGTAGCTTGCGAACATTGTTCAATCCGGCTGGGGTTCGGGGCACAGGTCTGGAGACAGCGGCATTCGGGCTTTTCGGCGGCGTGCCCGAGCTTTTGGAATTGCCCGCAGTACTATCCGCGGCGAAACAGCGCCTCTGCCGCCGACTTGGTGGAGCCCTTGGTCATGAGCTCGGCTTCCAGCCGGGCGATCTCGCCGCGCAGGATGCCGATCCGCTCGGACAATTCATCGACAGAAAGCAGCGACAGATCCTGCCCGATCTCGTGCGGGCGCGCTTTCTTCTTGGGTTCGTCGTCGAAGACCGCCATCGTCGCTCCTCCGTGATTGCCCATTTGCCTGATTTGCCAATGAGCATACATAGGGCGGGGGTATGGATGCAAATGGCCGGCAACAGCTGGCGCTAGAAACCGGCGAAACACGACGGGAAAATTCATGGCGAACGCACAGAAAATTCCGACCAGGATGATGGCGATCGCCATCTCGGAGCCGGGCGGGCCGCGGGTGCTGAAACCGGAAACCCGCGACGTGCCGGTACCCGGCCCTGGCGAGATCCTGATCCGGGTGCGTGCCGCCGGCGTCAACCGGCCCGACGTGCAGCAGCGCAAGGGCGCCTATCCGCCGCCGCCGGGTGCGTCGGATCTGCCGGGCCTGGAAGCGGCGGGCGAAGTCGCCGCCCTCGGCGACGAGATATCGCGCTGGCGCGTCGGCGACCGGGTCTGCGCGCTGACGGCGGGCGGCGGCTATGCCGAATATGTCAAGGTTCATGCCGGCAGCGTGCTGCCGCTGCCAGCCGGCTTTACCTACACCGAAGCGGCGGCGCTGCCGGAAAACTACTTCACTGTTTGGCACAATGTCTTCGAGCGCGGCGGCCTGAAGAGCGGCGAGACGCTGCTCGTGCATGGCGGCTCATCGGGTATCGGAACGACGGCGATCCAGCTTGCTGCCGCTTTCGGCGCTTATGTCGTCACCACCGCCGGCAGCAAGGAGAAATGCGACGCCTGCCTCAAGCTCGGCGCCGACCGGGCGGTCAACTACCGCGAGGAGGACTTCGTCGCCGCGGTCAAGGAGGCAACCGGCGGCAAGGGCGCCAACGTCATCCTCGACATGGTCGGCGGCGATTATGTCGCGCGAAACTACGAGGCTGCGTCCGTGGAGGGCCGCATCGTCCAGATCGCGACGCAGGGCGGAGCGGTGGCGAGCGCCGATTTCTTCAAAATCATGGCCAAGCGGCTCGTGCACACGGGTTCGCTGCTCAGGCCACGCACGGTGGACTTCAAGGCGGCAGTCGCGGCTGCGCTGGAGGCGCAGGTTTGGCCGCTGCTCGGCACGCGCAAGGTTGCACCGGTGATGGACACGATCTTCCCGCTCAAGGAAGCCTGGCGGGCGCATGAGCGGATGGAGGAGGGTGAGCACATTGGCAAGATTGTGCTCGATGTCGCCTGACGGCCGGTAAACAGGCTGAACGAAGGCTTAATGGTGCAATGCAACAAACGCATTGCCGCCATGCAAAAGCGTCTGTTCAATTTTTCATCGCCGATGCCTATTTACGCGGCATCGAAACGATGGAGGACTACCATGAACCCGATCCGCGCTTTCCGTAACTGGCGCATGTATAACGAAACCGTGCGCGAACTGAACCGGCTGAACGCTCGTCAGCTCAATGATCTCGGCATCAACCGCGGCGACATAGAGAGAATCGCCCGCCAAGGGCTTTGATCTCGAGCACGATCCTGTCCGAAGACCGGGGCGCTGCTTTTCCGCAACGCCGAGCCGCGGTTCGGGATCAAGCCTTAGAAGCCAGAGCCGTAGCAGACGGATTTCCGTCGTCGGTTCCGAGCCCGCCCGACCTTGGTCTGGCGGGCTTTGTCTTTTTGAAGCTTTCGACTGCATGGCTTCATGTGCCGACCCTTCGCGGTCTGCTGGTCGCGCCGCCATGCCGTCCTTGACGCGCGCCTGCCAAAAACATTGCGAAATGGCGAGTGAGCAGTTATATAGACCGCGATTTTCCCATTTTGGTGGCTGTAAACCACCGCCCGCGCGGGAACGCGGGCGAACGAGAAGGATTTTTGTAATGGCCAATACGCTGCTGATGCCAAAAGCGACCGCCGTCTGGCTGGTTGACAACACAGCGCTTTCCTTCGAGCAGATCGCGCAGTTCTGCGGACTGCATCCGCTTGAGGTCAAGGCGGTCGCCGACGGCGAATCTGCGCAAGGCATCAAGGGTATGGACCCGATCATGACCGGCCAGCTCACTCGCGACGAGATCGCGCGCGCCGAGAAGGACCCGAACCACCGGCTGAAGCTCTCCGACCCCAAGGTGCGGGTGCCGGAATCCAAGCGCAAGGGTCCGCGCTACACTCCGCTGTCCAAGCGCCAGGACCGGCCCAACGCCATCCTCTGGCTGGTGCGCAACCATCCCGAGCTCAAGGATGCGCAGATTTCCCGCCTTGTCGGCACGACGAAGTCGACGATCGACCAGATCCGCGACAGAAAACACTGGAACTCCGCCAATCTCCAGCCGATGGATCCAGTGACGCTCGGCCTGACGTCGCAGATCGACCTCGACATGGAAATCAACCGCGCCTCGCGCGGCCGCGAGCAGGCGCAGCCGGTCGGCGATACGCTGCTGCCGGCCGCCTTGACCGAACGGCTGGTGCCGGCGCCGGAAAAGCCGAAGGACGAGGACCGCGAACTCGACGCCAACGCCGTCTTCGCCAAGCTTTCGGCGCTGAAGTCGAAGGACAAGGATACGGACGAAGAGGAATAGAGGTCTCGCATCCGAAACAAAAAGCCCGCTTTCAAGCGGGCTTTTTTGCGATCTTCCGTGTCAGCTTCGCGCCGCCCGGTCCGGTGCCATGCCGTAGTCCTCGCTGCGTTCCACCGCGCGGTAGAAATCGGCGAGCTGCTTGCCGCGCTCCGGCTTGAAGGTGCGGCCGGCGATGACCACCGAGGCGATGCGGTCGATGCGGAAGGCGCGGAAATCGCCGCGCATCTCGCACCAGGCGACCAAGGTCCACACCTTGCCCCAGAACCACAGGCCGAGCGGGCGGATGTCGCGTGCGGTGCTGCGGCCGGCCTCATCCGAATAGTCGATGGTCAGCACCTGACGTTTCTCGATGGACCGCTCAATCAGGTCGATGGCTTCGCGGGCGGCGTCGCTTACCACCCACATCGGCGTGTGGATCTCGGTGCGGGCGATGCGGTCCTTTTCGGCATCGGGCAGCACGGCGCCGATCTTGACCAGCGCCTCGTCGGCGGCTCGCGCCATGGCCGCGCCGCCAAAGGCGCGCACCATGCGGGCGCCCGCGACCAGCGCGACGATCTCGTCACGCGTGAACATCAGCGGCGGAAGGTCGAAACCCTCCCTCATCATGTAGCCGACACCGGCCTCGCCGTCGATCGGCACGCCGGTCGACTGCAGGTCGGCGATGTCGCGATAGATGGTCCGCTCGGAAACCTCGAGCCACGTGCCCAGCTTCTGGGCGGTGACCAGACGGCCACCGCGCAGGTGCTGCACGATCTGGAAGAGCCTGTCGGCGCGGCGCATCGTATGGTCCCTCGGCGTCTATTGCTCCAGCCCTTCGCGCTTGCGCTGCGCGGCGACGGAGGCCGCGCCGAAGGACAGTTTCCTCGTTGTCGGCGTGCTTGCGTCGAGCACCCGCCAGAACGGCGCAATGTCGCCCAGCGCCATGCCACGCTCAAGATCCTCGTTGGCGGCCTCGGCGACGGTACGCAGATGATAGCCGATGGTGACCGGACATGTCACCTCGGCACTGTGCTCGATGGCGAGCGCCATGCGCAAAGCCCGGATATCCATGTCCATGCCTTCGGGGATGGCGCGGATGAATGCATCGACCTGGCGAGCTGTAGGAACCAGCATCGGCTGGCCTTCGACGACATCAGCGATGGTGCGTGGCGACGGTGTTATGCCGTTGATGCCAGGCGTGTTCAGCCTGTCGGTCCAGCTTTTCATCGATCGTCCTCTCGGCCGTCCGTCTCTGACGGCCATCCCACTATGGCACGAGCCTCCTGACACCATACTGTCAGGAGGCTTCAGCATGCCTGTTTAAGCTCATCGCCGGGCCGCATCCAAACGCCGGGCAGAAAGATTGCCTCAGTTGCCGCCATTGTGGCGGTCGCCATACATGTCCGGCCAGCCAATATCCTTGCGGATGTCCGCCGGCAGGGTGTTCATGAAACGCTGGGTGCGGATCTCATTGCGCATCGTCCGGATCTTGCCGACATAGTGCTGCACGCTACGCAGAATGGTAAAACCGTTCATGGCTGGTCTCCTCTCTTTCGATGCAGGCACTATCGCACACCCCTACTGACAGCAGTCTGTCAGGAGGGTGCGGCTCTCATGACCGGCGTTCCAATTTGTCCACCGAAGTGATCGAACAGTACTGAAAAGAGGCGTGCCGCGGTGGAAAGACCGCGATCGCGGAGCCGCTTTGACAGCCAGCCGCGATGCTGATCAAAGGCTGCATGTCGAAACTTCTCGCGCTCGTCATCATCGCCATGATGGTCATCCAGCTCATCAAGCCGCTCGGCTGGCCGGGGCTGAAGCGGCGCAGCGATTTCTGGAAGCTGGCGCTGTTGGCTATGGCCGCGATTTCGATTACGGTGGTGCTCGGACACTGGACGTAATGCATGTCGCGCAAAAGTGTGCAGCGGTTTTGCGCCAACGACATACGTAAAACAAAGAACCTAAAGCGCGTCGCATGAGGCCAATCGAACGCGACGCGCTTTAGTGCCGGCAGCCGCTACGCGACGCCCGGTTCGTTGGCGAGCACCAAGCCGGCCAGATGTTCCGCCCAGGCGCGGTAGCCGGCTTCCGAAGCATGAAATCCATCCGACGCAAAGCCGGCCTCGGCGTCAGTGATCGGCAGGCGGGGCGCCGGTATGGCGCCGCGCTCGAGGCAAAGGCGCTCGCCCATCCGGTTCATCTCGCCGGCGCGGATCTCGAGGATCTTGCCGAGCAGCGGCGGCATTGCCGGCGCCCGGGTGAACTCCAGCACCGGCGACCACACCACGCGCGCCTCCGGCCATTTGGCGCGCAGCGCGTAGAGCAGGCCGCCAAAATCGCGCTTGAAGCGCGGTACCGAATGAAAATTCTTGGTGTCGTTGGTGCCGATGGCGAGCACGATATGCGTCCACAGATCGGCCGACAGATTGGGCAGCACATGATCGCGGATCTGGCCAGAGGTTGCCGAGTTGAAGCCGGCTGCCCGCCAGCGCACGGTGCGGCCGGTGCGTTGCGCAATTAGAACGGCCAGTTGCGCGGCCAATCCGTTTTCGGAATTGCCGATGCCGACTGAGGCGGCGGAGGAATCGCCGAGCACCAGCAGCGAGATTGCCGGCGCCTGGCCTGATATCTCGTGCATGACCGGACCTTGTGCCGGCAGCATGCGGGTGGTGCGGCGACGCACGCCAAGTCCTTGCCAGACATAGACCGGAAAGGCGAGCCAGGTGAGAAGGGTCGGAAAGCGCCGCATGGCAAATCCCTTTTAGGGCACAGCGAACAGCACTTAGCGCATGTTGCACTGAAGGTGAACGACCTTGCAGCGACAGCCTGTCGCCTCAATGGCAGCAGTCATGCGTCCCGGATTGGTCTTCATACTCGTCATGCAGCCGCACCCAGTCGGCGAGGCTATGATGCGGCCCGGTTTCGTTGCGGCCTTTCGGCGTCAGGTCGAGATAGTGATAGGCGCCGATCAGCGGATCGCCGCCTCTGGAGCGCGAGATGAAAGTCAGGAAGATGTCGCCTTTCTCGTCGCGATAGAACACGCTGGTGCCGGGAAGGTCCTTCGATCTCCGCGCGCGCCGCTCGAAATTGTAGGTCGTGTCGCCGGCCGCGATCTGCTTGTCGGTGAATGACACCTGCATATCGAAGTTGAAGTCCGATGCGTAGGACGACACCCAGTCGAATTTCCAGCCCATGCGCTGCTTGTAGGGCAGAAGCTCGGCCAGCGGCGCCCGCGCCACCACGACAAGCGAAACATCGTGGTGCCTGAGATGCTGGTTGGCGCCGTCGATGTGGTCGGCAAGGAACGAGCAGCCCTCGCAACGATAATCGGCGCCCGGCCCGAACATGAAATGGTAGACGATCAACTGGCTGTTGCCGCCAAACAGGTCGGGCAGTTTCTTTGGCCCTTGCTCGGTTTCGAAGACGTAGTCCTTGCGGATCTTCAGCCATGGCAATTCGCGGCGTTCGGCGGCGACGCGGTCGCGAAAGCGCGTCAATTCCTTTTCGCGCGCCAGATGCGCCTTGTGCGCCTGAAACCAGTCTTCCTGCGAAACGGTCTTGTTGTTTGGCATAGGTCTGCTCCTCTTTTCACGGAGGACGTTCGGCAGCGAGGAATGCCGACACAGAGCTGCATTTTCAGTTGCAAGAAATTGCAGCCCTTGCTGCTTTCAAACAAAAACCCGGGCACGTGGCCCGGGTCGGGAGAAACGCAAGATGTTTCCGGTCAGGCGGCTTGCTCAAGCGTCGGCTGCCATTGTCCAAGCGCTGCCAGATGGTTCATGTGGGCGCGATGGGCGAAGGCGGCCTGCGCGGCGGCGACGTTCGCCGCCTTGCCGCTCCAGGCCTTCTGCGGAGCGGCCTGCAAGGCGCGGCCGTAGGAGAAGGTCAGCTTCCATGGATGCGGGCCGATGGCATTGATGGCGTTGAGGTTGGCGGTCGCTTGCTCGTCCGATTGCCCGCCCGAAAGGAAAGCGATGCCTCCGATCGCGGCCGGCACCGTCTCGCGGAACAGTTTTATGGTCCTTTCGGCAACCTCGTCGGGGCTGCTGACCTTGCCCGATTTCTTGCCGGCGAGAACCATGTTCGGTTTCAGGATGGTGCCTTCGAGGACGACGCGGACCGCATAGAGCTCGGTGTACAACTTTGTCAGTGTCGCCTTGCTGATCTCGTAGCAAGTGTCGATGTCATGAGCGCCGTCCATCAGCACCTCCGGCTCGACGATCGGCACGATGCCGGCTTCCTGGCAAAGCGCGGCGTAACGGGCGAGCGCATGGGCATTCGAGCCGATCGAGGTGGCGGAAGGCACCCCCTTGGCAACATCGATGTCGATTACCGCGCGCCATTTGGCAAAGCGGGC
This sequence comes from Mesorhizobium sp. M0894, assembly GCF_040319725.1. Lineage (NCBI taxonomy): Bacteria > Pseudomonadati > Pseudomonadota > Alphaproteobacteria > Hyphomicrobiales > Phyllobacteriaceae > Mesorhizobium > Mesorhizobium sp. M0894. Next base: position 117,756 of record NZ_JAMYOG010000003.1, read on the forward strand.
GCCAAGCTTGTAATAGTCGGCGAGGCGTTCGCGCAGGCCGTCCAGGCCTTCGGTGATGGTATCGCCGGGAAATCTTGCCAGAGGCTTGGCGCCGGCGTCGACCTTGATGCCGGGAATGGCGCCTGATGCCTTGATGATGTCGACCAGCGGCGTGCCGTCGGCGGCCTTCTGGTGGATGGTCTCGTCATAGAGGATAACGCCGGAAATGTACTTGGTCATTGCATCGCTGGCGCGGAACATCATCTCGCGATAGTCGCGGCGGCTGTCGGCGGTCGACTCGACGCCGATGACGTCGAAGCGCTTCTTGATAGTGCCGGAGCTCTCGTCGGCAGCCAGCAGGCCCTTGCCGTTGGCCACCATCGCGGCGGCAATGTCCTCGAGACGTTCGCTCATCGTGCTTCTCCTGAAAGAATTGACCCGTACCCAGCAGACCACCAGAGCAACGCAGGTTCAAGTCGAACCCTTTCGTCGGAGAAGCGCGAATCGATTGAAAATCGCGAGCGCACTGCTTCGCGCTGTTATTAACGCCGCGCTCAGCGCTTCAAGACGTCGACGCCGGGCAAGGGCTTGCCTTCCATCCATTCGAGGAAAGCGCCGCCGGCCGTCGAGACATAGGTGAAATCATCGCTGACGCCGGCATGGTTGAGGGCGGCCACCGTATCGCCGCCGCCGGCCACCGAGACCAGCCTGCCGGCCTTGGTGCGCGCTGCCGCGTGCCTGGCCGTCGCCACCGTCGCATGGTCGAACGGCTCGATCTCGAAGGCGCCGAGCGGCCCGTTCCAGACCAACGTCGCGGCACGGTCGATCCATTCGGCAATGGTTTTCACGGTTTTCGCGCCGACATCGAGGATCATGCCGTCGGCTGGTACGTCTGCAATGGCGACGGTCTCGCTTGCGGCACCGGCCTTGAACTCCCTGGCGACAACGGCGTCGGCGGGCAGGATGATGGCGCAGCCGGCCTCGGCCGCCTCGATCATGATCTGCTTGGCGGTGGTCGCGAGATCGTGCTCGCACAAGGATTTCCCGACGTCGGTGCCGCGTGCCGCGAGAAACGTGTTGGCCATGCCGCCGCCGATGACCAGCGCGTCGACCTTCTTCACCAGGTTCATCAACAAGTCGATCTTGGTCGAGACCTTGGCCCCGCCGACAATGGCGACAACCGGGCGGACGGGATTGCCGAGGCCCTTTTCCAGCGCATCGAGCTCGGCCTGCATGGTGCGCCCGGCGAAGGCCGGCAGCAGGTGCGCCAGCCCTTCCGTCGACGAATGGGCGCGGTGCGCAGCGGAGAAGGCGTCGTTGACGAAGATGTCGCCGTTGGCGGCGAGCTTTTCGGTGAAGGCCGGGTCGTTCTTCTCCTCGGCTTTGTAGAAGCGGGTGTTCTCGAGCAGCAGCACATCGCCGCTTTCCATGGCGGCGACGGCGCTCGCGGCCTTGTCGCCGATGCAGTCGGTGGCAAAGCCAACCGGACGGCCGAGCACGTCCGCCGTCGCCTTGGCGATCGGCTCGAGCGAGAATTCCGGCGCCGGTCCATCTTTGGGACGACCGAAATGTGCAAGCAGGATGACCTTGGCGCCCTTGCCGGACAGCTCGGCGATGGTCGGTACAATGCGCTCGATGCGGGTGGCGTCGGTGACCTTGCCCTCAGTGACGGGAACGTTGAGGTCGACACGCACCAGCACACGCTTGCCGCTGATATTGCCGATGTCGTCCAGTGTCTTGAAGTCGGCCATGCTGATCCCTTTCGCGAAAAATCGCGGGGACCTTACCCCGCATCAACGACGATGCAAGACCTGCCTGACGGTTCTGCTTAAGGGTTCACGGAAAATGTGATCGCGTGTCGAAGATGAAGCGCCCAGCGGGAGCGAGATGGGCAGCAATGGCGCGAAACGCGCCGACATATGGCTTTACCGGTTGCGCACCACAATGCATGCGCCGCCGACGCTGTGCAGCTTCTGGCAAATATCGTCGGCCTTGGCTTTGGTGTCGGCGCCGATCCGCACCGCATAGATGCCGCGCCTGCCGATCGGTGTGCGCACCCGGCTGACCACCGGATTGCGACCGCTGAGCAAGGCTGGAAACCGCCGTTTCACATTGCTCCACTGATTGAGCGCCGCGGCGCGGCGGAAATTGCCGGCCACCTGCACGCCCCATGGCTTGATGTTGATCGACGACATCGGCACGGTTCTGGACATGATCACCGGCAGCGTGCGGCAGGCGGCAGCGAAGCTCGCCTTCTTGTCGAGCGGCCGGATGATGCCGGCATACGCGGCATCGGTGAACCTGTCGGCCGGCTCGCCCATGACGTCCAAAACGTAGCTTTCGGTCTCCATCGGCAAGAAGCCGCCGGAATTCAGCCAGCGCGTCACCCGGCTCTCGCCGGCATTGTATGCGGCTGCGGCGAGGCCCAGATTGCCAAAGCCGGTCTTCATTTCGGCGAGGTATTTTGCCGAGGCCGGGATAGCCTGCTCGATATCGAACGAATTGGCGAGCCCGCGCATCTTGGCGGTACCCGGCATGAATTGGGCGATACCCTCCGCACCGACGGGGCTGACCGCATTGGGATCGAAGCGACTCTCCTTCCAGATCAGCCGGGCAAAGAAATCCCGGGGCAGGCCGTTCTGGTCGGCATGCGTCTCGATAAGATCGCAAACTCGATCGATCAGCTTCTGCTTGGCCGGCCGCGGCGGATCGGCCTGGACGGCCGTCGCCCAGCCCAGCCCGCAAATGACAGCCAGCGTCGCCCCAAGCAAACGCCGCATCGAACTACTCCGCCGCGGCTTTGCCGTGTTGCCCAAACCGCCGTTCGATGTAGTCGGAAACCATTTTCTCGAAATCCGCGGCAATCGACGGGCCGCGCAGCGTCGCCGCCTTCTTGCCGTCGACGAATACCGGGGCGGTCGGCGTCTCGCCGGTGCCGGGCAGCGAAATGCCGATATCGGCATGTTTGGATTCGCCCGGACCGTTGACGATGCAACCCATCACCGCGACCTTGAGGTTCTCGACGCCGGGATATTGTTCGCGCCACACCGGCATGTTCTTGCGCAGGTCGGCCTGGATGTTCTGGGCAAGCTCCTGGAACACGGTCGAGGTCGTGCGGCCGCAGCCCGGGCAGGCGGCGACGATCGGCACGAACTGCCGGAAGCCCATGGTCTGCAACAGCTCCTGCGACACCTGCACTTCTCGTGTGCGGTCGCCGTTCGGCTCCGGCGTCAGCGAGATGCGGATGGTGTCGCCGATGCCTTGCTGGAGCAGGATGCCCATCGCAGCCGATGATGCGACAATGCCTTTCGAGCCCATGCCGGCCTCTGTCAGCCCGAGGTGCAGCGCATGGTTGGAACGGGTGGCAAGCTCGGTGTAGACGGCGATCAGATCCTGCACGCCGCTGACCTTGGCCGAGAGGATGATTTTCTCGCGCGCAAGGCCGATCTCTTCGGCCATTTCGGCAGACAGGATCGCCGACTGCACGATCGCTTCGCGCGTCACTTCCTGCGCGGTCAGCGGAAAGCCTTGGGCCTGGTTGTCATCCATCAGCCGGGTCAGCAGCTCCTGGTCGAGCGAACCCCAGTTGACGCCGATGCGCACCGGCTTGTCGTATCGGATCGCCATCTCGACGATCGCCGCGAACTGCCGATCCCTCTTGTCCTTGAAACCGACATTGCCGGGGTTGATGCGGTACTTGGCCAAGGCCTCGGCGCAGGCCGGATGATCGGCCAGGAGCTTGTGGCCGATGTAATGGAAATCGCCGACCAGCGGCACGTCGATCCCGAGCCGCTCCAGTCGCTCGCGGATGGCCGGCACAGCGGCAGCGCTTTCGTCGCGGTCGACCGTTATGCGCACGATCTCGGAGCCGGCGCGATGCAGCGCCGCCACTTGCGCCACCGTCTGGTCGACATCGGCCGTGTCGGTGTTGGTCATCGACTGGACGACAACTGGGGCGCCGCCGCCGACCATCACGCCGCCGACGTCGACACCGACCGACCTGCGGCGCGGGAAGGGTGAGGAAAAATATCCGGTCATGCCGGCTGCCTTTAATCTTGAAGGTCCGGGCATGAGGTGGAGGAGCAAAGATGGCTTGTCAATGGCGACTGGCGCGCAGACCTAGCAAATCGGAAATGGCAAGACGGCAGCTTGCCGCAAATCCATAAGCGTTTCCGGCAGCATAGAGACATGCCACCGGAAAGAAATCGCGCGCCAGGCGGCGCAGCTAGTCCTGGATGGGCGTCAATGCGTCGTCGGTTTCGCCTTCAGTTTTTCAATCTCGTCCTTGAGCGCCAGCTTGCGCCGCTTGAGATTCACGATTTCGAGGTCGTCTACCGACGGATGGGTCATCGCATCGTCGATTTCGCGTTCGATGTCGCCGTGTTTCCGCTGCAGCTCATCAAGATGGGATGCAAGAGACATGATTGGTTCTCCCTTTCATGGTTTCCTCGGATTGCAGCCGTCATGGCACGTCCACCGCAGGCTCGCTTCTGTGACGGCATAATGACAGTGTGCCACCATCGCGCACCGATGTCGAATGCTGCGTGGTAGCATTCCACGACAATATGAAATGTGGTATGGGCTGCGCGCCGGTGCAAGAAGACCCCCGGTCCCGCCCAATCAGGCCCATAGTTTGGGCGCCGCAGACGTGCAGACGGTAAAAATGTCCGATCAGGAACAGGCAGATATCCGCCTCGAATATTCCCGGCTGAAGCAGGAACACGCCGATTTCGACGCGGCCATCAATGCGATGATCGCCATGAATTGCGACCCGCTGCAGATCCAGCGCATGAAGAAAAAGAAGCTTTTCCTGAAGGACAGGCTGATGGCGCTGGAAGACAAGATCATTCCAGACATTATCGCTTGAATGGACGCCGGCGCTGGCCTGCTGAAAAGGCGGCCTATGCCGCGATCGAAAGCCGCGCGGCGCGCTCGAGCAACAGCTCTATCAGGTCATCGGTCTTTTCGGTCGAGGTATCGATGGGAACCACCAGGCACATCGTCGCCTCGACCCTGCCCGGCGCCGAAAAGACCGGCGCGGCCAGGCATTTCGTGTAGGCATCGACAAGGCCGGAGGTGACGCAGTAGCCGGCCGACTTGGCCACCGCGATATCGGCTATGAAATCGTCGAGCTGCAACCTGCGGCCGTCCGGCAGTACGAGGTCGTCTTCCGAGACCATATCCTCGATCGCTGCCCTGTCGAAGCCGGCGAGGAGCAGCCGCCCGGAAGCTGTCCAGGGAAGCGGTATTTGCAGACCCGTCGCCGAGCTGATCCTGAATGGCCTGGTTCCCGGGCTTGAATGGACGATGGTGTAGCGGCCGCTTTGCAGCATGCACAGCTCCGAGGTCTCGCCGGACTCGCGTGACAGATGGTCGACTTCCTGCCGCCCTCGCCTGAGCAGGTCGTTGCCCCGCACATAGTCCATTCCGTAGAGATAGAGCTTCTTTCCAAAATAGACCCGATTGCCGTCTCCGGCCATCTCCAGCAGGCCTGCGTCGACCAGCGAGCGCACCAGCGTATAGGTCGTCGACCGCGGTGCGTTCACCCCTCTGGCAAGATCGCCAATGCCGATCGCGCGCTGGGTCGCGTGGAGAAACTCCAGAATCTGGAGGACCCGGTTGAGGCCCTTCTCCCGCGAGCCCGAATTCTTGTCTTCGTCCAGACCGGCGTCCGGTCGAGCGGCCAAGGCATTGCCTTCTTGCATTATCGATTCCTGATGTTAATCTGTCTTGTACAGAGTACAGGCGTCCCTTGTAAGGGACAATGACGTCAGTTGCAACCGATGCCTGCGCTGCTGGTCCAACGGGGAACACAACACGAAGGAGGTCGCCGTGAACGACACATCCAAAAGGCGTGAATTTCTGAAACTGGGAATGGCCGGGCTTGCAACGGCCGGAGTGATGAGTGCCGCCACTGCGGTCGATGTCCAGAAAGCTGCGGCCCAGGCAGCGCCTGACAGCCTGCTGCGCACCGTTCTCGAGCGCGGCAAGGTGATCGTCGGCACCGGCAGCACCAACGCGCCCTGGCACTTCGAGAACGATGCCGGCGAACTGGTGGGCATGGACATAACCATGGGTCGCATTCTCGCCAAGGGGCTTTTCGACGATCCGACCAAAGTCGAATTCGTCATGCAGGATCCGGCTCAGCGCATTCCGAACGTGACCACCAACAAGGTCGACATCACCATCCAGTTCATGACCATGACCGCCCAGCGCTCGCAGCTGATCCACTTCTCCAGGCCCTACTATGTCGAAGGCATCGCCTTGCTGACCCTTCCGAACGCCGAGAATAAGACCTTCGACAAGCTGCTTGCCGCCGGTTCGGCGACCCGGATTTCCATCCTGCAAAACGTCGATGCCGAGGCAAACGTGCGCATCGTCCTGCCGGAGGCGCAGGTGATGCAGATAGACACGCAGGCCAACGTGCTGCAGGCACTGGAATCGAAGCGATCCGACGCCGCCGCCGTCGATCTGTCGACGGTCCGCTGGCTCGCCTCGCGCAATCCGGACAAATACTTCGATGCCGGCAAGAGTTGGTTCTCGATGCTTTATGGTGCCGCACTGCGGCAGGGCGACCTCGACTGGCTGACCTTCGTCAACCAGACCTTCACCATCGCCATGTTCGGCCATGAAACGGCACTCTACGACGCTGCGTTCAAGGATTATTTCGGACAGGAGCCGCCGGCCCGCCATCCTGGATTCCCGGTTATCTGATCCATCAGGCGGAAGGATGCCTCCGGCGCCCTTCCGCCTCGTTCCCGGACTGTCGGCACTAAGCAGGACGCATGGGCTATACCCTCAACTTCAACCTGATCTGGCGGCATTTCGACAAGCTCTGGGGGGGGCTGCTGCTCAGCCTTGAGCTGGCTGTCATCTCCATCGCGATCGGCATCGTCATCGGGCTGCTTCTGGCGGTCTGGTACGTGTCGGCCGGGCGAGCGGTGCGGACCGTCATCGCGGGCTATGTCGAGTTCATCCGCAACGTGCCGCTGATCCTGCTCGTCTACCTGGTCTTCTACGGCCTGCCGACCGTGGTCGATATCGCCTACAGCGCGCAAACCTCGTTCATTGCCACGCTGTCGCTCTACAGCGGCGCCTATCTGGTCGAGGTATTTCGCTCGGGGCTCGAGGCGGTGCCGCGCGGACAGCTCGACGCCGGCAAGGCAATCGGCCTGACACCATGGCAAAGGCTGCTCCATGTGCGCCTGCCGACGATGCTGCGCATAACGCTGCCGGCGCTTTCCAACACTTTCATATCGCTCTTCAAGGACACGTCGGTGGCGTCGGTCATTTCGGTACCCGAGCTCACCTATGGCGCCCAGTGGATCAACTTCAACACGTTCCGCATTGTCGAGGTCTATCTGGTGGTGACTGCGATGTACCTGTTGACCGGCTACGCGCTGCTTTTCGCGCTGCGGCTGGTCGAGCGCCGGTTCAAGGCGGCGCGCTGACATGCTGAGCCAGATCATCTACGCCTTGCCGTTCCTCGCCCAAGGCTTTGCCGTAACCTTGTGGGTGTCGCTGCTGGTCGTAGTGTTATCGCTTATCGCCGGCCTGCTGATGGGTGTCGGCCTCGTCTATGGTCCGGCTCCGCTGCGCTGGGCAGTGCGCATCTTCAGTGACACCATACGCGGCATTCCGATCCTGGTGCTGATCTTCTTCGTCTATTACGGCCTGCCCGCGGTGGGACTGCATCTCGAGTCCTTTTGGGCGGCCGTACTCGCCCTCACCCTCTTCAAGACCGCACAAGTCGTCGAGTATCTCAGGGGCGCCGTCGGCTCGATTCCCAAGGGTCAGTCCGAGGCGGCGATGGCGATCGGGCTGACCTTCCGCCAGCGGCTGGCCTACGTCATTTTTCCGCAAGCGTTCAGGCGCTTCCTGCCGCCCTGGATCAACGGCGTCACCGACGCGGTGAAAGGCAGCGCGCTGGTCTCGCTGCTCGGCATCACCGACCTGATGCAAGCGATCAACCAGGTCATCGGCCGCACCTATGAGGCGATGCCGCTCTACCTCCTCGGCGCGCTCGTCTACTTCGCTGTCAACTACGCCCTCTCCTTGGCCAGCCGGCGGCTGGAGCGGCGTTTCTCCTTCATCCGGGAATAACAAGATGTCCAAAGCCTCGCACGCAAATCCGGCGCTTCTCGATATCTCCGAGGTCTCCAAAGCCTTTGGATCGGTCGAGGTCCTGCGCTCTGTAAGCCTCAAGGTGACACGCGGCGAGGTGGTGACAGTCATCGGGCCATCCGGCAGCGGCAAGACCACGCTGCTGCGCTGCGTCAACTTCCTGGAGAGCTATGATAACGGCTCGATCCGTATCGACGGTAAAGAGGTCGGCTACCGCGAGGCGGGAACACGCCAGCGACGCAGCGAGCGCGACCTGGCGGCGATGCGCGCCGAGACCGGAATGGTGTTCCAGAGCTTCAATCTGTTTCCGCATTTGACTGCGGCCGGCAACATCATGCTCGGCCTGCGCAAGGTGCGCGGCAAGAGCAATGCCGAGGCCCGCACCATTGCCGAGCACTGGCTCGGCCGGGTCGGGCTCGCCCACAAGGCCGACAGTCTGCCGGCCGAGCTTTCCGGCGGCCAGCAGCAGCGCGTCGGCATCGCCCGCGCTGTGGCGATGGAGCCGAAGATCCTGCTCCTCGACGAGATAACCTCGGCGCTCGACCCCGAACTGGTTGGCGAGGTGCTCGAGGTCGTACGCAGCCTCGCCGAAGACGGCATGACGATGCTGATGGTCACGCACGAGATGGCTTTTGCACGCGATGCATCGAGCCGCATCGTTTTCATGGCGGATGGCGGCGTCAGTGCCGTCGGACCTCCCGCCGAGATCCTGGCTGCGGACTTCGACAATGAACGCCTTCGCAGCTTCCTGGCGCGGTTTCGCGCCTCGCATTTTTGACACCGGACGGCGAAAGCTGTCGCAAGGAGCTTTTATGACGCCTTACATCCGGCTCGCGGAATTGGGCCTGACGCTGCCCGAGCCGCCGAAGCCCATCGCCAACTTCGTCACCTATGCCGAGAGCGGACGGCTGATCTTCCTCTCCGGCCAGGGGCCGTTGCGCGCTGATGGCGCGCTCTGCACCGGCAAGGTTGGCGAGGATGTCTCCGTGGAGGAGGCCTATGGGCATGCCCGTCTCACCGGCCTGAACCTGCTCGCCGTCATGCATGCCGCGGCCGGCGACCTCGGCCGCATCGTGCGCGTCGTCAAACTGCTTGGCTTTGTCAATGCAACGCCGACATTCAGCGAGCACCCCAAGGTGGTGAATGGCTGTTCCGATCTTTTCGCGGCCGTCTTTGATACGCTTGGCGGACACGCCCGTTCCGCGATCGGTGTCGGCTCGCTGCCGGGCAACATCACAGTTGAAATCGAGGCGGTCGTCGAGATCGCCGCCTGAAAACAGGATCTACAGAGATGACGACCTATGCCGCTGACCGTTCCAATACGACAATCCGCGAACGGCTCGGCCTTCGCCCGATCATTAATGTTTCCGGAACGATGACGGCGCTCGGCGCTTCGATCATCGTGCCGGAAGCGATTGCCGCAATGTCGGAAATCGCCTCGCAATGGGTCGAGATGGACGATCTGCAGCGCGCCGCAAGCACGGTGATTGCACGCCTCACCGGCGGCGAGGCCGGCTTTATCACCGCATGCTGCGCCAGCGGCATAACCATGGCGATTGCCGGCGCGATGACCGGAACCAGCCTTCTTGCGATCGAGCGGCTGCCGGACGACACCGAGGGCCTCAAATCGGAGGTCATCGTCCAGCTTGGCCACATCGTCAATTATGGCGCGCCGATCGACCAGTCGATCCGGCTTGCCGGAGCCAAGGCAGTGCCCGCCGGCACGGTCAGCGTTACGCAGGACTATCATGTAGGCGAGGCGATCCAGGACCGGACGGCGGCAGCCCTCTACGTCGTCGCGCACCACACCGTGCAATACGGCATGCTCTCGCTCGAAGAGTTCTGCGAGATCTGCCACGCCAAGGGCGTGCCGGTGATCGTCGACGCCGCCTCGGAATACGATTTGCGCGGCTTTCTGGCGCGCGGCGCCGACATTGTCGTCTATAGCGGGCACAAATTTCTCTCAGGGCCGACAAGCGGCATCGTTGCCGGCCGCAAGGATCTGGTGCGGGCCGCCTATCTCCAGAACCGCGGCGTTGCGCGGGCCATGAAGGTCGGCAAGGAGAGCATTGCCGGCACCATGGCGGCCCTGGAAGCCTGGGAACGGCGCGACCATGCCGGCATCCGCCAGCGGGAAGAAGCCGCACTGCATCTGTGGCAAACCGCATTGCAGGGCCTGCCCGGCATCGCAGCAAACATCATTCCCGATCCGACCGGAAATCCTCTCGAGCGCCTGCAGGTGTTTGTTGCGCCCGAAAGCCGGTTCACCGCCGCCGGGCTGGCCTCGGCACTGGCGGAGGGTTCGCCCCCCATTATCGTTCGCAACCACGAGGTCGAGCGCGGCCACTTCTTCCTTGATCCGTGCAATCTGCACCCCGGCGAGGCGGAGATCGTCGCCGAGCGCCTGCGGGCGGTGTTGAGCGCTGCTGAGCGGCCCGCGGATGCGATGAAGTCCGCTCGCAAGCAGTCTGCCGGGGCTTTGCGCTGGCCGGATTAGGTAGCGATGGCGCCATTCGCCCGAGTGCGGGACGCTCCTATCCTTGCGGCTCCCCTCGATTTCCGCTAATGCGCGCGTTTGCCGCCGGGGAGCAGAAGCTTGGACAATCACCGCGCCGACGTCGCCATCATCATGGGCAGCCAGTCCGACTGGGCGACGATGCGCCACGCCGCCGAAACGCTTGAGGCGCTTGGCATTCCACACAAGCGGCTGATCGTCTCGGCCCACCGCACTCCCGACCGGCTCTATGACTTCGCCAAGGGCGCCAAGGGCGCCGGCTACAAGGTGATCATCGCCGGTGCCGGCGGTGCGGCGCATCTGCCGGGCATGACGGCAGCGATGACGCCACTGCCGGTGTTCGGCGTGCCGGTGGAATCGAAGACGCTGTCCGGCCAGGATTCGCTGCTTTCGATCGTGCAGATGCCGGCCGGCATTCCGGTCGGCACTTTGGCCATCGGCAAGGCCGGCGCTGCCAACGCCGCCCTTCTGGCCGCCGCGGTGCTGGCGCTGAGCGACGAAAAGCTTGCCGCCCGGCTGGACAGCTGGCGCGCCGCGCAGACCGCCAAGGTGGCCGCCGAGCCGACGGACACGCCGTGAGCCGGCCCGCCGGATCGACCATCGGCATCATTGGCGGCGGCCAGCTCGGCCGCATGCTGGCGATGGCCGCGGCCCGCCTCGGCTACCGCATCGTCGTGCTGGAGCCGCAGCCGGACTGCCCGGCGGCACAGGTCGCCAACCGGCAGATCGTCGCCGCCTATGACGACGCGGCCGCGCTCGGCGAGCTGGCTGCGGCCAGTGCCGTCGTTACTTACGAATTCGAGAACGTTCCGGTTGCGGCCGCCGCGGCACTTGCCACCACGGTCCCGGTCTATCCGCCGGCACGCGCACTGGAAGTGGCTCAGGACCGGCTGGCGGAAAAGAAATTCCTCAACGGCATCGGCATACCGACCGCGGATTTCAGCCCCGTCGACAATGACGAGGAACTGACGGCCGCGCTGAAAAAGTTCAACGGCAGCGGCATATTGAAGACGCGCCGGATGGGCTATGACGGCAAGGGCCAGCGTGTCTTCCGCAACATGGAAACAGGCGGCTTTGCCGGCACTTGCGAGGCGATGGGCAACGTGCCGTTGATCCTGGAATCATTCGTCGCCTTCGAGCGCGAGATTTCGGTGATCGCCGCGCGCGGCATCGACGGTTCGCTCGCCGCCTACGATCCGGCCTGGAATGTCCATCGCAACGGTATTCTTCACAGTTCGACGCTGCCGGCCGGGGTGAAGTCCGACACGGCGGCTGCGGCTCAAACGGCGGCGGCCGAGATACTTGCAGCGCTCGACTATGTCGGCGTCATCGGCGTCGAATTCTTTGTCCTGGCCGACGGTTCGCTGCTGGCCAACGAGATTGCGCCGCGCGTCCACAATTCCGGCCACTGGACGGAGGCCGCCTGCACCATCTCGCAATTCGAGCAGCACATCCGCGCCGTCGCCGGCCTGCCGCTGGGAAATCCCGCACGGCAGTTCGACTGCGTCATGGAAAACCTGATCGGCGACGACATCCGGCGCGTTCCTGAACTTCTCGCCGAGCCCGATCTGATGCTGCACCTCTATGGCAAGGCCGAGGCGCGGCCCGGCCGCAAGATGGGCCATTTCACGCGCGTGAGCCGCCGCAGCTAGAGCATGATCCCGAAAAGTGGAATCCGGTTTTCGGGAACGATCATGCTCAAACAAAAGTTAGAACCTACGCTTACTGGATGTCGCCGCTCTCGTCCTCGTCGGGGCTGGCGCAGCTCACATCGCCTTCCGCGCAGGTCGAATCGGCGGTGAGCTGTTTGGTGCGGTCGTCGGTCAGCCGCGTCAGGCATTCCGATATCAGCATCGGATAGATCGAGCCGCCTTCGCTGTCCGCGGCGGAATAGCTGCATTCCGCGTCGCGAAAGGCGATCCACGCGCGCTGCGCCGTCTGCAACAGCTTCCTGGCTTTTGCATCGCTTGCGCTGATGAGCTCTTGGTAGGCCTTGTTGAGTTTGGCGTCGGCGGATTTGTAGTCCGCGTCGGCGCAGATGTTCATCATCTGCTGGCTGTCGTCGTTGCGGTCGCATTCCTGCGCATGGGCAACAGAACCTGCCGCAAGGACGGCAAGACAGGCGGACACAAGAATTCGGCGCATGATGATCTCCAATTCGCAACCGCATCATTCCAGCCGTCTCAAGCCCGCGCAATGCCGCAAGGCGCCGTTGGCGGGTATTTCGATGATACGAAACGGTCCGTATCGTTTAGGCAACGCGCTTGCGGTTGACACGGGCAAGGCTCCTCGTCTATGAGCCACGCACAGTTCAAAGGCGCGTCTGTGGGCGCGCCTTAATAGTTCGGCCCGGGACCGGGCCCAGACCGACGGGCAAGACCATGAAGATCAAGAATTCGCTCAAGGCGTTGAAGGCGCGTCACCGCGACAACCAGCTGGTTCGTCGCAAGGGCCGCGTCTACATCATCAACAAGACCGCTCCGCGCTACAAGGCGCGCCAGGGTTGAGTTTTTGACCGGAGGCTGCGTGCCTCCGTGCGCATGATACGCCTCTCACGCTAAATTCAGTTTGACGATCCGGCGTCGGGGGCTAGATTCCCGCGATGCGGATTCTTTTTGCATTTTTCACGGCTTTCTTCGTTTCCAGCGCTGTCTCGCTGCCGGCGTGGGCTGAAGATCCGACAGCAAATCGGCCGACAGCACCTCCGGTTGTGATGACGAAACAGGCGCGGCTCGATCAGCTGTTTGCCGATCTCAAGCGCGAACGCAACGAAAAGGCGGCCGAGCGCATCGCCGGGCGCATCGGCAGCGAGTGGTCCCAGTCGGGCAGTGCCTCGATCGACCTGATGATGCAATGGTCGCAAAAGGCGACTGAAAACCAGAAATTCGATGTTGCGCTCGATTTCCTCGATCAGGTGGTAACCCTGCAGCCGACCTATGCGGAAGGCTGGAACCGGCGCGCCACGGTTCATTTCATGATGAAGAACTACGGGAAGTCGATGTCGGACATCGACCGTACCCTGCAGCTCGAACCACGCCATTTCGGCGCGCTTTCCGGCCTGGCCCAGATCATGGCCGAAACCGGCCACAAGCAGTCGGCGCTCGAGGCCTGGCAGCGCGTTCTCGGCATCTATCCGATGATGCGCAGCGCCCAGGACCAGGTCGCCGCACTTTCCGAAGAGCTTGCCGGCGAAGGCATTTGAGACCAGTAAGGGAATAGGGGAGTAAGGCAGTATGTGAGTGGTGTAGATGCACTCCGGAACACATCCCCTACTCCCCTACTCCCCTACTCCCCTATCGGCCCGATCTATGCCGCTTGCTTCCGTGACGAGTTTCTCCACAAGGGCGGCGGCCGGCATCTCCCGCAGCTTCGCAACGCCCTGCCCGGCCCAAATAGGCAAGAAGTCAGCCCGCTTGCTTTCATCCTTTGCCATTGAAAGCGGCATGACCAGACTCGCCTGTAGCGGAAACGCCAGCGCAGCATCTTCCTCACCAGCCATTTCCATCACAAACCGGTTGCGCACCACGCGCGCTGGGCGGCCAGTGAAGCAGCGAGTCACCGACGTGCTCTCGTCGTTGGCCGAGCGCAATGCTACGCGATAGACTGGCTGCACATTGGCTTCAGGACAGGCCAGGAAAGCCGTGCCGATCTGCACACCACATGCACCAAGTGCAAAGCTGGCAGCAATGCCGCGACCGTCGAAGATACCGCCGGCAGCAATTACAGGCACCCGCACGGCATCAACAATCTGTGGTACGAGGGCCATAGTGCCGGCTGTGCCGATAGCAGGGTCGCCAGTGAATGTGCCGCGATGCCCACCCGCCTCGTATCCCTGCGCGATAATGGCGTCCACCCCTCCTGCCTCAAGCTGGCGCGCTTCCGAGACGGTGGTAGCCGAACAGAGGACAATACAGCCGCCGGCTTTCAACTGCTGCACAATTGCGGTGTCGGGTAGGCCGAAGTGGAAGCTGACCACCTTCGGGCGAAGCTCGAGCACAATTTCGAGACGCTCACGATCGAAGGTGGGAAGGGTTCGCCCGGCTCGGGCACCGGTCCGAGGCCGACCTCCTCATAGCAGCCGCGAAGGCGGTCTCGCATACTTTGAGCTGCCGCATCATCGCGTGCCGGCGCCGGGTGCGCAAAGAAGTTGACGTTGATCGGACGATTGGTGGCGTGCTGTGTCGCCGTGAGCTGCTCGCGGATAGCCGCCGCAGGCAGAATGCCGCATCCGAGCGAGCCAAGCGCCCCGGCATTGCTGACTGCCGCCGCGAGTTCCGGCGTGGTGATGCCGCTCATCGGCGCCTGGATTATCGGGTGTTCAATGCCGAGGAGTTCCAGAAGATCAGTGCGCATCCACATTGGATCACCCTCCTCTTTCTCCCAGGAGAGATTACCTTAACTGACTTCCAGCTCAAGTCGGATAGGGCCTTCGAACCGCTTCACGGCCGGCCACAGGCTGATGCAAGCTGGCGGAGTTCGGCGTCGATCCTAACCCGACTGCGGTCGATGCGCCGGGCTGGCGCCGCGTTTACGACGCGCCATGCAGCCGGCCCATCCGGCAGCCGCAGCCGACATTAGCGGCCGACTTCCGATCCGACATAGGCGATGCGCAGCATGTTGGTCGAGCCCGGCGTCCTCAGCGGCACGCCGGCCGTGATGATGACGCGGTCGCCGGGCTTGCCGAAGCCTTCGTCCAAAGCGATGCGGCAGGCGCGATCGACCATGTCGTCGAGGTCGATGGCATCGGGAGAAACGACGCAATGCGTGCCCCACAGCAGCGACAGCCGCCGCGCCGTGTTGAGGATCGGCGACAGCGCCACGATCGGCACTTGCGGCCGCTCGCGCGCGGCGCGCAAGCCGGTTGTGCCGGACGCGGTATAGGTGATGATCGCCGACAGCTTCAGCGTCTCGGCTATTTCGCGGGCGGCGAGCGAGATGGCGTCGGCTCCGGTCGCTTCCGGTTCCGAGCGCTGCGCGTTGATGATGCCGGCATAGGTCGGGTCGGTTTCGACCTTGGTGGCGATCCGGTTCATCATCGCCACCGCCTCGACCGGATAGGCGCCGGCGGCGGACTCCGCCGAAAGCATGATCGCGTCGGCGCCTTCAAACACGGCGATCGAAACGTCCGACACCTCGGCGCGTGTCGGCACCGGCGCGGTGATCATCGATTCCAGCATCTGCGTGGCGACCACCACCGGCTTGCCGGCACGGCGCGCGGCGCGAGTGATCTGCTTCTGGATGCCAGGCACGGCTTCGAGCGGCATCTCGACGCCGAGATCGCCGCGGGCAACCATCAGCGCATCCGAAAGTTCAATGATCTCGGCCAGCCGGGCGACGGCCTGCGGCTTTTCGATCTTGGCCATGATCAGCGCCCGGCCGCGTGCGATCTTGCGTGCCTCGGCCAAGTCCTCGGGCCGCTGCACGAAGGACAGCGCCACCCAGTCGACGCCGGTCGCCAGAACCGCGTCGAGATCCCGGCGGTCCTTTTCTGTCAGCGCGCCGACCGGAAGATCGGTGTCGGGCAGGCTGACGCCCTTCTTGTCGGAAATGGTCGTGCCGGCCACGACGGTGCAGACGATCGCCTTGCCGTTGCTGCTGACCGCCTTGAGCTCGAGCTTGCCGTCGTCGATCAGCAGGCGATGACCGGCCTCGACCGAACGCAGGATTTCGGGATGCGGCAGGTAGACCCTCGTCGAATTGCCGGGCTCGGGATTGTCGTCGAGCGTGAAGGTCTGGCCGACGGTCAGCACCTCTTTGCCGTTGGCGAATTTGCCGACGCGCAGCTTTGGCCCTTGCAGGTCGGCGAGAACGCCGATTGGCCGGCCGACCGCCTCCTCGACGGCACGAATGCGGCCGACGAGCGTCCGCATCAATTCATGATCGGTATGGCTCATATTGATGCGGAACACGTCGGCGCCGGCTTCGAACAGCTTCTTCAGCATCTCCTCGGACGAGGAGGCCGGACCGATGGTGGCGAGGATCTTGACCTTGCGGCTGCGTCTCATTGACTGTTTGTTCCCGGGGCGGCTGGAGCGCCATCCGTTGCGGGCTCGTCAGTCAGCTGGACCATCCAGCTTGCCTGCTCGCCCGTGTCATATTCCTGGAATCCGGCGCGCTGAAAGCCCCGGGCGACGCAATCGGTAACGCCGGCGATCTTGAACTCTTTTTCGGCCACGCACATGTTGATCGGGCCATCCCAGCGTCCGCCGCGCTCGGCGTCTTCTGCATAAAGATAGTAAAACCTTGATGACAACGGTCCCTCGATCAGCGTCTTGCAGCTCGACCCTTCGATGTGCCACCAGCCTTCGGTGATCCAGCCAGCTTTGGCGCGATAGCCGATGCCGACACCGACCAGGTTCTGCGTGGCGTTGCAGACCCGGAAATCGGCCCGTGCCGGCGAGGCCGAAATCACCGCGAAAAGGCCCATGGCCGGTACCAGGAGGGGCATGGCCAAGGCGTGGCGCACGCGCAGCCTGCCGGCGAAACCCATCCCGAAACCCCTCAAGAACCACATTTGCATCTCTCAACGCCCCTTTTCGGAAAAGTCCGTACGCATGTCAACGCGCCGATCTGTCCAATCCAATCGATTTAGAAGGCTCTGGCGCGCTTACGGTCGCCCCTGCTCAGTTTTTTGGCAGAAACCGTGGCCAAACAACGGCATTGCGCGAGCGTTCTCTTCGTGGAATGACGATACCACCCTCCCCGGAAGCCAGCGAACAGACCTTTCCCGCCAATGACCCGATCCACAGTTTTCGCGCCTTTCGACATCGTCGAAGGCGATCGCAAGCGCGGCATGGTGCTTTTGGCCGATCACGCCCGCCGCGACCTGCCGGAGGAGTATGGCAGCCTCGGCCTGCCCGCGGCGGAGTTCGACCGCCACATCGCCTACGACATCGGCGTCGAGACTGTAACCCGCGAACTCGCAAGTCTGCTCGGCGTTCCGGCGGTGCTTGCCAATTTTTCGCGACTGCTGATCGACCCCAATCGCGGCGAGGACGATCCAACGCTGATTCGCCAGCTCTATGACGGCACCGTCATCCCGGGAAATTATCCCATGGCGCCGGAGGAACGCGAAAGACGGCTGGATCGCTTTTACCGCCCCTATCATGACGCCGTCGGCGCCATGATCGCCTCGGTGGCGCAAGCGTCGGCGCAGGCGCCCTTCATTTTTTCGGTGCATTCCTTCACACCGACCATGCAGGGCTTCGTGCGGCCGTGGCATGTCGGCATATTATGGGATCTCGACGATCGCGTTGCGCGGCCGCTGATCGACATGCTCGCCGAGGACAAGAGCCTCGTCGTCGGCGACAACGAACCCTATGACGGCGCACTGCGCGGCGATACCATGTTCAGGCACGCTATCGTCAACGGCTTTGCCCATGCGCTTATCGAGATCCGCCAGGACCTGATCGCCGACCGGAAGGGTGCGCTCGCCTGGGCCGAACGGCTGGCGCCGATCGTTGACGCGATAGATCGACGTGCCGATATACATGCAGTGAAAATATTCGGCTCGCGCACCGGGCCGGCATGATGGAGGCCAAGGAGGCCAACAAGCCATGACCGAACTCAGCGACGTACAAAAGCGCGATTTCGAAGCCGCTGCCTTCCGCCGGCTGGTCGCGCATCTGCGCGAGCGTTCCGACGTGCAGAACATCGACCTGATGAACCTCGCCGGCTTCTGCCGCAACTGCCTGTCCAACTGGTACCGCGATGCGGCGCAAGCCGAGGGTGTCGAACTCAGCAAGGACCAGTCGCGCGAGATCATCTACGGCATGGCCTATGCCGAGTGGCAGGCACTGAACCAGATCGAGGCCTCCGATGCAAAGAAGGCCGAGTTCGAGGCAAGACGCCCCAGGGACCACTAGAGCAATTCCAGGAAAAGTGTGAACGGTTTTCCGTCCGGAATTGCGTCAAGACAAAAGGATGGAACGGTTCGGCGTTTCCGTGAAACGATGAACCGTTCCAGGGTCACAATCCATCGCACTGAACGACCTTCACGAATGGTTTTCGCCCCAAATGGGAGGACTGCCGTGCCTAAGATCGACGTCGCCGACGTACCCGGACGCAAGGGCTCATCCTATCCACCTCCGTTCGATGCACCCTGTGCCGAACGCGTGCGGCAGCGGCTGGGCAACGCCGGCGGGCTCACCGACTTCGGCATCAATCTCATGCGCCTGCCGCCGGGCAACTGGTCGAGCCAGCGCCACTGGCATTCGCACGAAGACGAGTTCGTCTACGTGCTCGAAGGCGAGCTGACGCTCGTCGAAGATGCCGGCGAGACGGTGCTGCGCGCGGGTGATTGCGCGGCCTTTCCGAAAGGCTCCGGCAACGGCCATCACATGATCAACAAATCGGGCGCAGTTGCGATCTATCTCGAAGTTGGTTCGCGTTGGCCCGCCGACGTAACCACCTGCTCCGACATCGACATGATGAGCACCAACGCCGACGGCCGGTTTGTGCACAAAGATGGCGCGCCTTATCCCGAGCCGTAGAGATTTTGGAGTGGACCACCGAGGTGGTTGGCCGACACGAGAGGACGTAGCGTCCACCGGCGCCTTGTGGCGCCGTCTGGTCCAAGCACTTTCGGCGAAGAGCGCTTGACTGTGAATTGAATCGATCTAATTTGCCGCGCAAAGCCATTTCCGGACCGGATTCTACCCGATGGACGCGCAGAAAATCACGCAAATCGCGATTCGTGGACGCTGGGCCGTGGCCGGCATCTTCCTCGCCAACGGCTTCCTGACCGGCAGCTGGGCGCCGCAGATCCCGGTGTTCCTGACCCGGCTGGACATCAGCAAATTCACGCTCGGCCTGCTGATCCTGTTGTTCGGCGCCGGCGCCGTCACCGCCATGACCTGGTGCGGCCATCTGATCTCGAAGCATGGCTCGCGCACCGTGCTGCGCTGGTTCGGACTTGCCGGCAGCTTCGGTCTTTTGATGGTGGCTCTGGCCCCCAATGTGCCCCTGGCGGCCATCGCCATGTTCATCTTCGGCGGTTCGATCGGCGGCATGGACGTCGCCATGAATGCCAATGCGGTGGCGGTGGAACGGCGGCTGTCCCGCGCCATCATGTCGTCCTCGCACGGTTTCTGGAGCCTTGGCGGTTTCGCAGGCGGCGCTTTGGGCGGTTTCGCCATCCAGAACTATGGTCATCTCGCGCATGCGACGATGGTGACGGCGCTTGCCTTTGCTGTCATCGCGGTAGCGATCCGCTACCTGATCGCCGAGGACAAGCATCCGGTCGCCGAGCATCACAAATTCGCCCTGCCGGCAAACCCGCTTGTCTATCTGGTCGGGCTGATGGCGCTGCTGACGATGATCTCCGAAGGCGCGGTGCTCGACTGGGCAGCGCTGTATCTCAGGCAGGAGCTCGGCGCCGATCTTGCTATCGCAGGCCTGGCCTATGCCGCCTTTTCCGGCGTCATGGCCGTCATGCGCTTTCTCGGCGATGGCGTCCGCAACCGTTTCGGTGCCGTTACGACGCTGCGCGCGTCGGCGCTTGCCGCTGCAGCCGGCATGCTGGTGGCCGGGCTGGCTCCCTCGCCGTGGCTGGCCATTGCCGCCTTTGCCTTTTGCGGCCTGGGTATTGCCAATATGGTGCCGATCATCTTTTCGGCCGGCGGCAACCAGGAGGGCATGGCGCCCGGCACCGGCATGAGCGTCGTCACCACAATGGGTTACTCAGGCATCCTGGTGGCGCCTTCGGCGATCGGCTTCATCGCCGAACACTCGAGCTTCGGCCCGATCTTCGTCGCTCTGTCCGGGTTGCTGATAGTCGTGCTGTTGATGGCCGGGCTCGCTCATCGCGCCGAATTTGCTGCCGAGCCTGCACCGGCTGAATAGCGCTTGAACTGTTCGTAGAGGAAATCCGCGACGCGGCGGATGCGGACGCTGGTACGCACGTCGCGGTGCATGGCCAGCCACACCGGCAGCGTCGGCAGCGGGAGCCCCGGCAGCACTGTCTCCAGCAGCGCATCGCGATCTGCCAGCGGCTCCTGGCCAAAGCCGATGCCGTTTCCCGCCCGCAGTGCCTCCCACAAAACTATGTGGTTGTCGGTCCTGAAGCGGAAGGCATTGCGGTTGAGCGGAACCCCGAATTGGGCAAAGCCGCGAATGATTTCATCGCTCCGGTCAAAGCCGACCAGATCGTGCTCGGCAAGATCGCGGGCCTCGCGCGGACGGCCACGCCGGTCGAGATAGGATTTTGCCGCGCAGGCGCGGAGCGGAATGTCGGTCACCTTGCGCGCGACCAGTTCATTCTGCGCCGGCTTGACCATGCGGATGGCAATGTCGGCGTCGCGACGCAGCAGATTCTCGACCTGGTTCGAAGCGACGATCTCAACCTCGATGCCGGGTTCCTCGACGGCGAGCCGCGCCGTCATCTCGGGTAGCACATAGGCCGCCACCACCTCGCTGGCGGCAATGCGCACCGTGCCCTCGATCGCTTCGACCGATCCCAGGGCCAGCAGCGAAAATGCGCTCGCCTGCTCGCTCACCGCGCGGCCCCGTTCAAAAAGCGTGCTGCCCGCTTCCGTGAGCGCATAGCCGCGCCGCCCGCGCCGGAACAAGGTGACGCCGAGCGCCTGCTCCAGCTCGGCGATGTGGCGGCCGAGTGTCGGCTGGCTTGCGGCAAGCTTTCGCGCGGCGGCCGACAGGCTCCCGGTCTCCGCCACCGTGACGAAACTCTTGATCAGGTTCCAGTCGATATCCATTCAAAATTGAATATCAGATCGCCAGCTTTAGTCAATTTCCATTCGTTAGCGAAGAGATCACATTGGCGTCGTAACGCAAACACGGAGACGAACAATGACCAAGATCGCAATTCTCGGCGCCAATGGCCGGCTCGGCCGCGCGGTGGCCAAGGCCTTCATCGATGCTGGCTACCACGTCCGCGCTGTCACCCGCAGCGGCAAGGTGCCGGCGGAGCTCAAAGGCGCCACGGCGATCGCCGGCGACGCGCTCGACCGTGCTGCGCTGATCCGCGCGACCGAAGGCGTCGATATCATTTTCAACGGCCTCAACCCGCTCTACACCGACTGGAGCAAATGCCTGCCGATGGCCGAGAATGTGATGGCTGCCTGCCGGGCGAATGGCGCACTGCATCTCTTCCCGGGCACCGTCTACAATTACGGCTCGCCGATGCCGGCGGTGATCGCCGAGGACACGCCGTTTCGTCCGACGACGGAAAAGGGCCGCATCCGCGTTGCCATGGAAGACCTGTTTCGCCGCGAGGCCGACGCGGGTCGGGTGCGCACCATCCTGCTGCGCGCCGGTGACTTCTTCGGCGGCACCGGCAGCGGATCGTGGTTCGATCTGGTCGTTGCCGCCAAGATGACCAAGGGCGTCTATACCGCCCCAGGGCCGGTCGATCTCGTGCATGAATGGGCCTATCTGCCCGACCTGGCCAAGGCTTTCGTCGGACTGGCCGACAATCTCGACAAGCTCGGCTCCTACGAGGCGCTGAACTTTCCCGGCCATGCGGTGACCGATCTGGAGATCAAGGCGGCCGCTGAGAAGGCGCTCGGGCGCACGTTGAAACTGACGTCGATGCCGTGGTGGGTGCTGCGTGCCGGCAGCCCATTTGTGGCGATGTGGCGCGAGATCGTTTCGATGTCCTATCTCCGCTTCGAGCCGCACCGGCTGGTTTCAGGCAGGCTTGAAGGCATTATCGGTGCGATCCCCCACACGCCGCTGGAAAATGCAGTGTCGGAAGCGCTTGAAGACATCGGTATCGCCACGGTGAAGGCAGCGCAGAAGCAATCTGAAAAAAGGCGGATGGCCTGACGGTCATCCGCCGCTTGTCGGGGACCAATGATTGCGGTCAGATCCGGCCCATCAACAGCAGCACCAGGACAACGATCAGGATGACGCCGACGATGCCGGATGGTCCGTAACCCCAGGACCGCGAATGCGGCCACGCCGGAACCGCGCCGATCAGGATAAGAATAAGGATAATGATGAGAATGGTGCTTATCGTCATCAGAAAATCCTCGCTTTGAGGTTGCAATGACGGAACAATGCAGAAGGCCGCCCATTGTTCCCGGGCGGCCTTTGCTTGATCAGAACGGCGATTCAGCCTCTATTCGGCGGCCTTCGGGAAGGCGATCGCCGGTTCGGCGCCCAGATCGGCCTCCAGGCCTTCCGACGAGATCTCGGCCTTGCCGCGCCCCAACAGGCGACTGAACCAGCCCCGACGCGCACCGGGTTTTACCTTGGCGCGGGTGAACACCATCAGCATTGACGGCGTCACCACCAGCGTCAGCACGGTGGCGAAGGACAGGCCGAAGACGATCGCCGACGACAGCGAAATCCACCATTGCGTCGACGGCGCGTTGATCGTCGTCTCGTGATGGAAGATTTCGAGGCCGAGGCCGAAAGCGATCGGCAGCACGCCGAGGATCGCCGACACTGCCGTCAGCACCACCGGGCGGGCACGTTCGCGGCAGGTCTGCAGAACGGCTTCGTATTTGTCCCAGCCCTCTTCGCGCAACCGGTCGTAGGTGTCGATCAGCACGATGTTGTTGTTCACCACCACGCCGGCCAGCGCGATGACACCGATGCCCGACATGACGATGCCGAATGCCTCTCCCGTCAGCAGCAGCCCTAGGAACACGCCGATCGTCGCCATGACCACGCAGGACAGCACCAGCCAGACGCTGGTGAACTTGTTGAACTGCGCCAGAAGCACGATGAAGATCAGGAAGATCGCGGCACCGAAGGCTTTGCTGAGGAAGGCCCCGGCCTCCGCGCTGTCCTCATTGGAACCGGCAAGCTTCCAGCGAATGCCGCTGCCGAGGTTCATGTCGGCGACAGCTTTGGTGACCTCCTGCTGGACGGCAGCCACCTGGGCGCCGGCAGCGACGTTGGCCTGGACGACCACCGTTCGCGCGCCGTCGATGCGATTGAGGATACCGACCGTCGGCTCCGGCTTGCGTACGACGAAGTTCGAGATCGGCACCGAGCCTTGCGCGGTCTGAACCCTGAGTTCGTCGAGCGTCGACAGCGTGCGCCGATCCTCGGGCAGGCGCAGTCTGATGTCGACTGCATCGTCGGCGCCGGCGGGGCGGTACTCGCTGAGCTTCAGCCCGTTGGTCACCAGTTGCACCACCGTTCCGACCGCGGTCGGGCTGATGCCGTACTGCGCCGCCTTGGCGCGATCGACCTCGAGCGCCCAATCGACCCCGGGCGGCGCCAGGCCATCGGAAATATCGATGACGCCGGGCACCTTGGCAATGCGCGCGGCGACGGCGCGGGCCTTATCGTCAAGACCCTTCGGATCGACGGCCGAAAGCCTGATCTGGATCGGCTTGCCGGTAGGCGGGCCGGCTTCCGGCACGCGAACCTCGACGTCGACACCGGGAATGCCGGCCATCACGCCGCGCAACTCGTCCAGGATTGAGTTCGCCGATTTGCGCTCGCGCCAGTCGACGAATTCGTACTGGATCACGCCGACCACGTCTTCCGGAACGTCCTGGCCGCCGCCCTGCGTCTTGCCGACACGGGTATAGACAGACTTCACGCCCGGCCAGCCGAGCAGCCGATTTTCCGCCGTCTTGGTGGCCGCGTCCATTTCGGCAAGCGAAAGATTGCCGCGGGCGTGGACATAGAGCAGGCCGTAGTCAGGCTCGACATTCGGGAAGAATTCGACGCCGGCGCCGAATTTCGAATAGGCGTAGCCCACGCCAAACAACAGCGCGACGGTAAGGACAAGCACGGTGATGGGATAATGCACCGCCTGCTTGACCACGGCCATGTACCAGCCGTCGCGATTGTCGTCGGGGTGATGAGCCGGCGCCTTGGCAAATATGGCGCCCAGCGTCGGCGCGAAGACCAGCGCATAGAGCATCGAGGCCGAGAGCGTCACGATCAACGTGATCGGCATGTATTTCATGAAATCGCCGATGATGCCCGGCCAGAACAACAGCGGCGAGAAGGCGGCAATGCGCGTCATCGTCGCGGCGATGACCGGGCCGGCCATGCGCTTGGCCGCAAGCGCGAACGCCTGTTCCTTCGGCATGCCCTCGCTCATGCGTCGCTCGGCGAATTCGGTGACGATGATGGCATCGTCGACCAGCATGCCGACCGCCAGGATGAGGCTGAACAGCACGATCATGTTGATCGTGTAGCCCATCATCGCCAGCAACAGGATGCCGATCAGGAAGGATGAGGGGATGGCCAATCCGATCAGTAGCGAGGCACGGCCAGACAGCGCGTAGAGAATGACGATGAACACCAGGATGACGGCGATCATCACGTGGTTCTGAAGGTCGCCGAGCAACTGGTTCACGAAGACGGACTTGTCTTGCGTGTAGGTGACGTGCATGCCCTCCGGCATCGTCTTGATGAAGGCGTCGGACACCTCCCTGACCTTGCCAATCGTATCGATCAGGTTGGAGCCGATGCGCTTCTTCACCTCGATGGCAATCGCCGGCTTGCCGTCCAGGCGGGTAACCGTCTCGGCGTCCTTGAAGGTCGAGCGGATGGTGGCGATATCCTTGGCCTGCACCACCGCGTTGGGGCCGGCGACGACCGGAAGCGCCGCCACATCTTCTGGTGTCTCGATAAGCGAGGGCACCTTGACTGCGTATTTGCCCTCGGATCCTTCGATGTTGCCGGCGGCGACAAGACTGTTGGAAGCGCCGACCGCACCGATCAACTGGTCGAGCTGCAGCCCGTAGGACGAAAGTTTCATCGGATCGATGACCACTTCGACGAGGTCGTCGCGCGCACCCTGCAATGAGCCCTCGAGCACGCCAGGCACTTCCTCGATGCGGTCGCGCAACTCGCGCGCCGCCGCCGTCAGCACGCGCTCGGGCACCTCGCCCGACAGCGTCACGACCAGGACGGGGAACTCGGAGATGTTGACCTCGGAGACCACGGGCTCCTCAGCCGCTTGCGGCAGGTCGGCCTTGCCGTCCTGCACCTTGCTGCGCGTGTCCTGCAGCGCGGTGGCGAGATCCGTCTGTGGTTGGAATTCGACCAGCACATAACCGCCGCCCTGGAAGGCGGCCGAGCGCATCTCCTTGAGGCCCTTCAGGCTCTTCAGCTTGGCTTCCATCGGCCGCAGCAGGAGGCGTTCGGAGTCTTCCGGCGAGATTCCCTGGTAGATCAGGCTGACATACATCATCGGAATCGGAACGTCGGGTTCCGCTTCCTTCGGCGTCGACTGGTAGGCGACCGCACCGGCAAGGATGAGAAAGACCAGGACCGCAATGGTCAGCCGGGCATTGCTGATTGCAAGTTTGACGATGTCCATGATTACTGCGTCCCGGTCGTCGCTTCGCCCAACAGCTTTTGAATGGTCGCCTGGTCGGCCTCGACCGGCTTGACCACTTCGCCTTCCTTCACCAGCTCCTGGCCAGCGACGATGATGCGGGCGTCGGCCGGAATGCCGCCGAGCACCAGGCCGGTCGGCGTGTCGTCGACCAGGTCGATCGGGAAGAACACGACCTTGTCATCCTTGTCGACGGCGCGGATGCCGAGGTCGCCCTTGTCGCCGAGCGTCACCACCGATCGCGGCAGCATCACGGCGTCGGTCGGCTGGGCGCTGAGCGCAATTTCTGCCGTCATGCCGGCCGGTACGGACCCATCAGCATTGGGGATAGCGACTTCAACCCGGAAGGTACGGGTTGCCGAAGATGCATCCCGGCTGATGTAGCGCACCGTACCCTTGACGATCTGGCCACTGACCAGGCGCACGTTGGCTTCGTCACCGATCTTCAGATAGCCGAGATCGCGTTCGCTGACTTCGCCGCGGGCGATCACCGGATCGAGCTTCAGAATGGTCGCCACCTCGCCGCCCTGCATGACGGAACTGCCAAGCTCCACCGGCACCCGGTCGATGACACCGTCGAAGGGCGCCTTCACCTCGTTGCGGTCGAGTTCGGCTTGCGCGGCGTCCAGTTGCGACTTGGCCAGCGACAGGTTGGAGCGGGCCGTATCGAGCTGCAGCGTCGGCAGATTGCCGGTTTTCATCAACCGCAGGGCCGCAGCCAGCTCGGCCTCACGTTGCACGACAAGCTGCTTGGCGTTGTCGACCGCCGAGATTTTTTCCTCGGCGGCAAGCATCAGGATCAGGTCGCCGGTCTTGACGTGCTGACCCTGCTTGACCGGCAGCTTGTCGATGACGCCGGCGACGCGTGTCGCCAGGACCGCGCGCTTGTCGGCTTCGGTCAGTCCGGAAATGCGGATAGCGCGCGCATAGATGCGCCGCGGCGGGGTTATGATCGCGACCGTCCGCAAGGCCGCTTTGGGCTGTTCTGCCTCGGCAGTCCCCGGCTTGGCAGCCCCCTGTTCGCCAGTTTGGGGCTTGCCTGAGTCGGCGGCCTTGGGCTGCTCGACCTCTCCTGCCTTGGGCTTGTTGTCGGCGGACGCGCTGCCGACGGACGAGAATTCGCCTGTCGCCATCCAGCCGGCGAACCCGATGAGCACAACAATGGCTGCAAGCTTGTGAAACCTGAATTTCGGCATCGTCATTTTTTCCAGTGCGCGGGGTTCGGCCAGGCCGCATCTTCTACTTGGGGCGCGTCGCCGATATGGGTGCGCGCGAGGCCGTATTCAAATTGCCGTGATCGGCGAAGCGCGCTTCTACCTTAAAGTTGCGTCGCAATATAGTCAGAAAAGTTGATGGATTGTTGCTTTGTCCGCAAAGATGCGGCTGCAGCATCGGCTGTTGATCGCCAAAACAGCGGTATGGCAGCAAGTGTCAGGATGATTGGACAGATTGCGATGTCATCTGCTTTGCGGGGGAGCCAGAACAATTCCAGAAAAAGTGTGAAACGGTTTTCCGTCCGGAATTGCGCCAAAAAAGATAGAGCGGTTCGGCGTTTCCGAAAGGATGAATCGTTCTAGGCCGGACGGCGGGCGGCCTCGGGCTGCTTGCGCGCCGCAAGAAACTCCTTGACCCGCCGGCCCGGCGCCGGCCCGCGCACCGGCTTCAAGCCGTCGTCGAGCTCGCCGGACAGATCGATCGTCGGCCGCTTGCCGACGGCGTCGTAATTTTCTTCCAGCCAGTCACTGGCTGCGGTGCGGCCGAGGTCGCGCAGATAGGCAAGGAACGCCCATTCGGCATTGACCTTGGACGATGCCGATAGATCCTTGAACGCCTCGTCGGCATCGATGCGGTGCATGCGGATGTCGCGATATTCGCCGTGCGGCAATCGGCCGGCGGCGATCAGTTCCTTGACGAAGGCGATCGAGCGGAATTCGCGCAACAGCCCGGCATTGAAGGTGATCTCGTCGATGCGGTTCTGGATCTCATTGGCGCTCTTCGGCGTCCCCTCGCGGACCACCGGATTGATCTGCACCAAAAGCACGTCCTCGGTGGCCGCTGTCTTGAAGAACGGGAACAGTGCCGGGTTGCCGCCATAACCGCCATCCCAATAGGGCACGCCCTTGATCTCGACGGCACGGAACAATTGCGGCAAGCAGGCCGACGCCATCACCGTGTCGAGGTCGATCTCGCCGTCCGAGAAGACACGCAACTGGCCGGTCTCGACATTGGTCGCGGAAATGAACAGTTCCATCGACTTGCAGGCGCGCACATTGTCGAAATCGATCTCACGTTCGACCACGTCGCGCAGCGGATTGATGGCGAGCGGATTTGCGACATAGGGCGAAAATACCCGCGACATCGTGTCGAACAGGAAATAGCCGGGCGTGTTCTCGATCGACCAATTGCCCCAGGCGACGTCCCAAGGCATGCGCTGCACTGGGCTGAAGCGGCCCTTTGCCGCCACCGCACGCCAGAAATCATCGAGCTTCCGCCGCGCGCCCTCGACGCCGCCGCGGACAAAGCCGTCGGCCAGCGCGACGGCATTCATGGCGCCGGCGCTGGTGCCCGAAACCGCCGTTATATCGAGGCGCCCGTCCTCGAGCAGCCGATCGAGCACGCCCCAGGAAAACGCCCCGTGCGAACCCCCGCCTTGCAGCGCGATGTTGATCTTCTTTGGCTCCTCCGCCTTGCCGTTTTTCGGCATGGCGTGACCCTTGACCGCTGGACGGCTCACTGAGCGGTCCAGCCGCCATCGACAGAGATGTGCGTGCCGTTGATCTGCGCTGCCGCATCCGAGCACAGGAACACTGCCGCCGCCGCAACCTGCTCAACGGTGACGAACTCCTTGGTCGGCTGCTTTTCGAGCATGACCTCGCGGACCACAGTCTCGCGGTCCATCTTGTTGGCCTTCATCTGGTCGGGGATCTGCGCCTCGACCAGCGGCGTCAGCACATAGCCGGGACAAATGGCATTGCAGGTGATCTTGTCGCGCGCCAGTTCCAGGGCGACCGTCTTGGTCAGGCCCATAATGCCGTGCTTGGCCGAGACATAGGCCGACTTGAACGGCGAGGCCACCAGCCCATGGGCCGAGGCGACGTTGACGATCCGGCCGCCACCGGCCTGTTTCATCAACGGGATGGCGGCGGCGATGGTGTGGAAGGCCGATGACAGGTTGATGGCGATGATCGCATCCCACTTCTCGATCGGGAAGCTTTCCACCGGCGCGACATGCTGGATGCCGGCATTGTTGACCAGGATGTCGACCGAGCCGAATGTCTCGGCTGCCTTCATGACCAGAGCCCGGCACTCGGCCGGCTTCGACATGTCAGCCTTGACATAGGCGGTCTGGACCTTGTGGTGTTTCGCAATTGCGTCGGCGATGGCGTGGTCGTCGGCGGTGTCGGAAAAGGAATTGACGACGATGTTGCAGCCTTCGGCCGCGAGCGCGTGGGCAATGGCCAGGCCGATGCCCGAGGTGGAACCGGTGACGATGGCGGTTTTTCTGGCGGTCAAGGCGGCTTATTCCTTTCGAGGCGGGCTCCCGCGGAACCATGCTGCACTGCAGCATATAGGCTCTCTGCCACCCAAGAACAGCGGATGTGTGGAGCAATGACATGAAATTTTTGTCATGAGGACCTCTCTCACCTTGACGAGAGAGTGTCTGGCACCGGCTGTAGCGGGGCCGGTTTCCGCAAAGCATGCGGGGGAAAATCCTTAGGCGACGAGGTCCGGCACCGGCCCGATATAGCGCGACTGCGGCCGGATCAGCCGTCCGCTCGTCTGCTGCTCGCGGGCGTGGGCGATCCAGCCGGCGACGCGCCCGGCAGCAAAGACATTGGTGAACGCCTCTTTCGGAAAGCCCGCGGCCTCCAGCAGAAGTGCTGTGAAGAACTCGACATTGGTCTGGAGCGAGCGCGACGGCTTGGCGATGCGAAGCACTTCAAGCGCCGCTTGCTCCACGCTTTCGGCAAACGCCAGCCGGTGGCCGGCTTCGCCCTCGGCGCCGAGTTGCCGCACCACCGCTTTCAGCACGTCGGCACGCGGATCGCGCACACGGTAGATGCGATGCCCGAAGCCCATGATGCGGCGGCCGCGCGCGATCTCGTCGCGCAGCCAGATGGCGGCGTCGCCATGCGCCTCTATCGCATCCAGCATCTCGATCACCGGACCTGGCGCGCCGCCATGCAGCGGCCCCTTGAGCGCTCCGAGTCCGGCCAGCACCGCCGAAGTAAGCCCCGCCTGCGTCGAGGCGACCACGCGCGTGGCGAAGGTCGATGCGTTGAGGCCATGGTCGCAAACCGTCACAAGATAGGTATCGAGCGCTTTCGCCAACTTCGGCGAGGCCGCCATGCCGGTCAGCATCCGCAGCATGTCGGCGGCATGATCGGCCTTGCGATCAGGCGCAATTGGGCTTTCGCCGCGCTGCAAGCGCAGCAAGGCCGGCGTCAGCACGGCAGGTGCCGCAACCAGCCTGAGCGCGTCCGGCAATTTGTCGCCGTCCGGCAGTAGGGCAATGCCGGCGCGCATCGCGCTGTAAATATCGAGGGATGCGAGAAACGGCAGCAAGGGTTCGATCCGCTCGAACACTTCACTGCGCGCCCGGCCGATCGCTTTCGCCAGCTCCTTTTCGCCGGGAAGATCGTCGAAAGAGCCGTCGAACAGCAGCCGAACCACGTCGGCGTATTTCCAGCGGCCTGCCAGTTCCGGCAACGAATGGCCCCGGATGGTCAGGCGGCCGCCAAGACCGTCGACATCGGAGAGCACCGTTTCTGCCGCCACCACATCATCGAGCCCATTCGCCATTGGTTTTCTCCTTGACCCTTTCCGGGTCGTAGATAAGGGTTGGCGGCTGGACCATCAATCTTGATCAACCGAATCAACGTTCCAGGTTTACATGACTGAGTGGCTGACGCGGGACGAAGCCCTGGAGCGCCTCAAGGTGCGCGCCCAGACGCTCTATGCCTATGTCAGCCGCGGACGCATCGGCATGCGGCCGGATCGGGCCGACCCACGCCGCAGCCAGTATCGCGCCGACGACATCGCGGCGCTGGCGAGCCGCCGGGCGCGCGGCCGAAATCCCCAGGCAATCGCCGAAAGTGCAATTGCCTGGGGTGAGCCGGCGATCGCCACCACGATCTCGACCGTTTTGCACGGCCGCCTCGTCTATCGTGGCCAGGATGCGGTTGCACTCTGCGAGACTGCCACGCTGGAGCAGACGGCAAACCTGCTTTGGGCATCTGACGCACCAGTGTCGTTCGTGTCGGCGAGCCGCCATGGCAACGGCGCAACTGGCCGGCCGGCTGCCTTCGCGGAATTGGCCGCGTTGGCGGCCAAGGGCCGGCCTTCGCTCGGCCGCAGGGCGGCTTCGCTCAACCACGATGCGGCCGGCGCCATCGCCGCTCTGGCCCAGGCGCTCGGCGCGGTTCGCGGAATCGGTGCCGTGCACGAACGACTGGCGCAGGGCTGGTCCCTCGATGCAGCCGGCGCAGACTTGATCCGCCGCTCGCTGGTGCTGTTGGCCGATCACGAACTGAACGCATCGACCTTCGCCGCGCGGGTCGCCGCGTCCACCGGTGCACCTGTTTCGGCCTGCCTGCTTGCTGGCCTCGCCACGCTCTCCGGTCCGCGCCATGGCGGCGCCGCGGAGGCGGTCATGATGCTGGCGGAGGATGCGCAGAGATTGGGGCCGGATGCGGCTGTCGGACGCTGGCTCGGTCACGACAGGCCACTGCCCGGATTTGGCCATCCGCTTTATCCCGACGGCGATCCGCGTGCGGAACCGTTGCTGGCCGCGATCGATGTCGATGATGGGCTGTTACGGCTTTGCGATGCGGCCTTTGCGGCAACGGGCATGCGCCCGAACGTCGATTTCGCCTTGGCCGCGCTGACGCGCAGCCTCCGTTTGCCGTCCGATGCGCCGTTTCGCTTGTTTGCGCTCGGCCGCAGCATCGGCTGGGCCGCGCATGCCGTGGAGCAGGTGACAAGCAGCGGCCTGATCAGACCACGCGCCCGCTACCAGGGACCGCTGCCGGAGTTCCATTAGCTGGCGACGCAATCGCGGGCCCTTTTTTGGGTGCTGGCGGATTAAGCTTTAGATGGAATGGTCATCCGGCTCTTGAAAAGTCGGAGAGCCCGCTGCGCGGCCAGGGCTGGCGGCTCGGACGGATGCCATTCCCGGAAATGACCATCGATCGCCATGCGTGCCAACCCATAAACGAGTGCACGCGCGGCAAGCACAAGATGATCAAAGTCGGTGCCGGGAGCAAGCCGACCCTGTTGTTGCGCTTGCGTCAGCAAGTCGATCATCGTCCGCCGAATAGCCTCATTCTGATCACGAAGGCTGTCCGACCCTTCAAAATCAATCAGGGTTCGGGAACTGATGATCTGGAAATGCGTGGGGTTGCTAATTGCCCATTCCAGATAGCCTTGTCCGATTGCTTCGAAGGCCTCAATGGGATCTGCGCTGTCGATTTTCGACCGCGCCTTGGCAACGGCCTTTGTCAGCCGATCCATGGCCTGTTCGGCGACCGCGGTGAGCAGCGCTGTTTTCGATCGAAAATGCCGGAATGGCGCGCCGGGCGAAACGCCGGCACGTTTTGCGGCCTCGCGTACGGACACATGCTCGGCTCCCCGCTCCTCGATGATCTCCACGGTTGCCGTGATCAAGGCCTCGACGAGATTGCCGTGATGGTATCGCTTGGCATCTCCGGCTTCGTCGGAATCAGTTGTCTTGGTCATCTCAGTCAAATAGCACGAGAGCGGAATGTAATCACTGATTATTTCCCTTGTGTTCGAGCGCTGCGTATGTAATCAATGTTTACATTGCAACGGAGGTTACCATGTTTCGCATCACCGCAACGACTGCCCTCGCTTTCTCCTTATTGTCGCTCGTATCTGCCGAGGCCGAGGATCGGCCCACCCTGGAAGTCGTCTGGCCGACGGCAGGTTCAGTTGTCGAACTGGGCAATTCTCCTGAGAAGGCGATAGGCGTTGTCGTCAGGAGCAACTTCAGGCTGCTCACTGCGGGTGAGTGCGGGGAAATCAAGCAATGCGGCCACGTGCATATGAAGATCGATCCCAACGGAGACACCTGCAACATCCCCGGCAAGCCGTACAACAGCATGAACAGCGACTTTGGCGGTGATCTTATCAAGGCCCGTTTCGGCCATTGCCCGGATGCCGCCGGCAGACACGTGATCGGCGTGCTTCTTGCCGATGATCATCACCGGCCCATTCTAGTAGACGGCAAACCTGTTACCGCTCTGGTGACGGTGACCACGAAATAGGGCATGCCACGAAATAGAGCGTGCCACAAAATAGAGCGTGGATGACATCTTCACCTTCGAGGCGAAGATGTTTTCTGACACAGGCCTGCTGAGGGAAATTTTGGGCCGGCGCTTCGCCGGCCGGCAGTCACGACATCGTGTCGAGCTTGCGCTGCATCGCGGCGATCTGCTCCTTCAGCTCCTGAAGGTCGTCCGGTTTTTCCGGTGTTTCTTTCCTGGCCTGTTCGGCCGGTGCTGCTGCCGGCGCAGACCCCGCAGGCGGGAACGGCGTGAACAGCCGCATGGCGTTCTGGAACATTTCCATGTTACGCCGAGTCTGCTCCTCCAGCACCTTGATCGGCGTCGCGATCTTCATCATGTCCATCGGCGACTTGCCGAGGGCATCTTTCATCTGCTCGCGAAAGCGTTCCTGCTCCTTCGAGAAGGCCAGCATCGACTGTTCGAGAAAGCTTGGCACGATCATCTGCATCTGGTCGCCGTAGTAGGCGATGAGCTGACGCAGGAACGGGATCGGCAGCATGTTCTGCCCGTCCTTGTTCTCCAGCTCGAAGATGATCTGGGTCAGCACCGGATGCGTGATGTCGTCGCCGGTCTTGGCGTCCTGGACAGTAAAGTCCTCGCCTTTTTTGACCATTTCTGCGAGATCCTCGAGCGTCACATAGGTGCTGGTGCCCGTATTGTAGAGACGGCGATTGGCATATTTCTTGATAACAATAGGTTCGTCTTTCGCGGCCATCTGCATCCTCCCCGGACACCGGCCAGCTTAAGTAAGCCGCCGGTAACGATTGCGCCTTGTTAAAGGATATGCGCAAAAGCGTCATGAATCCAAGCTGTTTGTGCAGTGCGGGAACATTTTATGCTGCGCAGCACGGATGGGCCGTCATCGCAGCGACGCGCGGCCTGCTTGCCGCGGAGGAACGCCATGCCCATTTCGGGTTTGACTCGGGTTGTGGAAAGGGCAAGAAAAGTCCCCGACGGCACCCGAAATCGCTCCCCGAAAGTCTGGAGAAGAACATGTCCGCTTCCAACGCCATCGTTGTCGCCAGTGCGGCGCGCACGCCTGTCGGCTCCTTCAACGGCGCCTTCGCCAACACGCCAGCTCATGAACTGGGTGCCGTCGCCGTCAGGGAAGCGCTTGCCCGCGCCGGCGTCGACGGCAAGGAGGTGGACGAGGTCATTCTCGGCCAGATCCTGACCGCGGCTCAAGGGCAGAACCCGGCGCGGCAGGCGGCCATGGCCGCCGGCGTGCCGCAGGAGGCGACCTCCTGGGGCCTGAACCAGCTCTGCGGCTCCGGCCTGCGCGCCATCGCGCTCGGCATGCAGCAGATCGCCCAGGGCGATGCAAAAATCATCGTTGCCGGCGGCCAGGAATCGATGTCGATGGCTCCGCATGCGCAGCATCTGCGCGGTGGCGTCAAGATGGGCGATTTCAAGCTGATCGACACCATGATCAAGGACGGCCTGACCGATGCCTTCTATGGTTATCATATGGGCAACACGGCGGAGAACGTCGCCCGCCAGTTCCAAATCACCCGCGACGACCAGGACCAGTTCGCACTGGCTTCCCAGAACAAGGCCGAGGCTGCGCAGAAAGGCGGAAAATTCAACGACGAGATCGTTGCCTTCACAGTCAAGGGCAGGAAGGGCGACACGATAGTCGACCAGGACGAGTACATCCGCCATGGCGCGACGATCGACGCCATGACCAAGCTCAAGCCCGCCTTCGACAAAGACGGCACGGTGACAGCAGCCAATGCTTCCGGCATCAATGACGGCGCCGCCGCCGTGGTGCTGATGACCGAAGCGGAAGCCGCAAGGCGCGGCATCACGCCGCTGGTGCGTATCGTTTCCTGGGCGACCGCCGGCGTTGACCCGCAGATCATGGGGACGGGACCGATCCCCTCCTCGCGCAAGGCGCTGGCCAAGGCCGGCTGGTCGGTCGGCGACCTCGATCTGGTCGAAGCCAACGAGGCCTTCGCCGCGCAGGCCTGCGCCGTCAACAAGGACATGGGCTGGGACCCGTCCATCGTCAACGTCAATGGCGGGGCCATCGCCATCGGCCATCCGGTCGGCGCCTCGGGCGCCCGCATCTTCAACACGCTGGTCTACGAAATGCGTCGCAGAAGTGCCAAGAAAGGTCTTGCCACGCTGTGCATCGGCGGCGGCATGGGCGTTGCCATGTGCGTGGAAGCATTGTGATGAGATAAGCGATACGAATAGGATACTGGCGCAAAGCGAGTAGGGAATAGAGGGCAAACCCTACCGCTTCAACGCTCAGTCATCTGCATTTCCCGGGAGGACACATGACAAAG
This sequence comes from Mesorhizobium sp. M0894, assembly GCF_040319725.1. NCBI lineage: Bacteria > Pseudomonadati > Pseudomonadota > Alphaproteobacteria > Hyphomicrobiales > Phyllobacteriaceae > Mesorhizobium > Mesorhizobium sp. M0894. The sequence continues at coordinate 153,246 of NZ_JAMYOG010000003.1, forward strand.
GTTGCAATCGTCACAGGCGGGTCGCGCGGCATCGGCGCGGCGATATCGGTCGCCTTGAAAAGCGCCGGCTATTCGGTTGCCGCAAACTACGCCGGCAATGAGGAAGCGGCAGCAAAGTTCAAGGCAGCGACCGGCATCCCGGTCTACAAATGGTCGGTCGCCGACTACGAGGCCTGCGCTGCCGGCATCAAACAGGTAGAGGCCGATCTCGGTCCCGTATCGGTGCTGGTCAACAATGCAGGCATCACGCGCGACGCGATGTTCCACAAGATGACGCGCGAGCAATGGAAAGAGGTCCTCGACACCAACCTTTCCGGCGTCTTCAACATGACGCATCCGTTGTGGGGCGGCATGCGCGACCGCAAATTCGGCCGCGTCATCACCATCTCCTCGATCAATGGCCAGAAAGGGCAGGTCGGCCAGGTCAATTATTCGGCCTCGAAGGCCGGCGATATCGGCTTCACCAAGGCGTTGGCCCAGGAAGGCGCGCGCGCCGGCATCACCGTCAACGTCATCTGCCCCGGCTACATCGCCACCGAGATGGTCAAAGCGATGGACGAGAAGGTGCTCAACGAGCGTGTCCTTCCGCAGATCCCGGTCGGCCGTCTCGGCGAGCCGGAGGAGATCGCGCGCTGCGTCGTCTTCCTCGCTTCCGACGATGCCGGGTTCATCACCGGCTCGACCATATCAGCCAATGGCGGGCAGTACATCGCCTGACCGTTTATCTTTACGTTGAGATAGATACGCGCTTGGACGAACGGGCCTGCAAAACGGCCCGTTTCTATAGCGGTCTTCCCGTTGCAAGATCTCGATTCAGCACGCTGCCCCAATCCGGCACGCAAAGGTTAACGGCCGCTGCGCAGCCTGTGCAAAAACTGCCCGGCAGCCTGTGGATTCTCGGTGGAAAAGCTGTTCACAACACAACATGTTGCGGTGAACAAACCAAGAAACTTTGCCTATCGCTGATTCGTCGCCGATTCGTTCCGGCTTTGAGCGGAACGTTAACGGCGAGAGCCGAAAACACCCTCGAAATGATTAAAGCGCATTAGGAAACATCAATAATTTCATAATGTTGGGCGAAGCAGATTGGCCGGCCACGATCATTCACCGGCAAAGGTTAACGGTGGTGCTCGTTTGAATGCCGCCTGCATGAATCGGGCCAGTTTCTGTGATTCAGCATGTGGTGAGACTCGCCGGCAGAAATCCCAGATGTAGCCGTGAACAAAACCTGAATCAGCGCGAGTCAGTGATTCGTCGCTGATTCGTTCCAGACTCGTTCCAACTGTTAATCGGGAACAGATTTCTGGCTTCGAACCGACCAATCAGCCTGCCCTCGGCACATTCCGCTTTCGCTTCGCGCCCGAAATCCCTATGTGTCGCCTGTCATACGCGGCCAATATGGGCGCGCTCCCGACAATGCGAGGCAGAGAGCCTTATTTCCAGGCCGATGAACATCCATCCGAAACACACTGAACCGCTGATCCTGTCGGGTCGAGACGTGACGGCCGTGCTCGGCCCGACCAATACCGGCAAGACCCATCTCGCCATCGAACGCATGGTGGCGCATGAGAGCGGCGTCATCGGCCTACCGCTCAGGCTGCTTGCCCGCGAGGTCTATACGCGCGTCTGCGAGAAGGTCGGCGCCCATAAGGTTGCGCTCATCACCGGCGAGGAAAAGATCCAGCCGGCGGGCGCGAAATACTCGGTCTGCACGGTGGAAGCGATGCCGCGCGAGACCGACGCCGCCTTCGTTGCCATCGACGAGGTCCAGCTCGCTGGCGATCTCGAACGCGGCCACATCTTCACCGATCGCATCCTGCATCTGCGCGGCCGCCAGGAGACGCTGCTGCTGGGTGCGGCCACCATGCACGGCATTCTGCAGCGCCTGCTGCGGGGCGTGTCGGTGGTGACCCGGCCACGGCTGTCGCATCTTGCCTATGCCGGCTCGAAGAAGCTGACCCGCCTGCCGCGGCGCACCGCGATCGTCGCCTTCTCGGCCGACGAGGTCTATGCCATCGCCGAGCTGATCCGCCGCCAGCAGGGCGGTGCCGCCGTCGTGCTCGGCGCGCTCAGCCCGCGCACCCGCAACGCCCAGGTGGCGCTGTTCCAGTCGGGCGATGTCGACTACCTCGTCGCCACCGATGCCATCGGCATGGGCCTCAACCTCGACCTCGACCACGTCGCCTTCGCCCAGAATCGCAAATTCGACGGCTACCAGTACCGCAACCTGACCGCGGCCGAGCTCGGCCAGATTGCCGGCCGTGCCGGCCGGCATCTGCGCGACGGCACCTTCGGCGTCACCGGCCAGGTCGATCCGCTGGATGAGGAATTGGTCAAGAAGATCGAGGCGCATGATTTCGATCCGGTGAAAGTGCTGCAGTGGCGTACCGCGCATTTCGATTTCGCCAACCTCGATGCGCTGAAGCGCTCGATCGAGACCAACGCCCCGGTCGAAGGCCTGACGCGCGCACTGCCGGCCGTGGACGCGCAGGCGCTCGAGCATCTGTCGCGCGACGAGGACATCCGGGCACTCACCACCGACGCCAGGCGGGTGGCGCTGCTGTGGGAAGCCTGCGCGCTGCCCGACTACAGGAAGATCGCGCCGGCCCAGCACGCCGACTTGATCGCCTCCATCTACATGGACCTTGCCAGGCACGGCCATGTCGACGAGAACTACATGGCCGAGCAGGTGCGCCGGGCCGACACCACTGAAGGCGATATCGACACGCTATCGCACAGGATTGCCCAGATCCGCACATGGACCTTCGTTTCCAACCGGCCCGGCTGGCTGGCCGATCGGGCACACTGGCAGGAAAAGACGCGCGAAATCGAAGACAGATTGTCGGATGCGCTGCATGAGCGGTTGACGAAACGTTTTGTAGACCGCAGGACTTCCGTCCTCATGCGGCGCCTTAGAGAAAACACGATGCCTGAAGCCGAAATCAGCCCAACCGGAACCGTCCTCGTCGAAGGCCATCACGTCGGCGAGTTGCAGGGTTTCCGCTTCACCGCCGACCAGAGCGCCGGCGGCGAGGACGCCAAGGCGGTGCGGGCGGCGGCGCAGAAGGCGCTTGCCGCCGAGTTCGAGGCGCGTGCCGAACGCTTCGGCGCCTCGGCCAATGGCGACATCGCGCTGGGTTCGGATGGCACGCTGCGCTGGATCGGCGCGCCGATCGGCACGCTGGTCGCTGGCGAAGAAGCTTTGAAGCCGCGTCTCGTTCTGCTCGCCGACGAGCAACTCACCGGCCCGGCCCGCGACAAGGTTGCGGCGCGCGCCGAGCGCTTCGTCAATTTCCAGATCGAATCCCTGCTGAAGCCGCTGGTCGATCTCAAGAATGCCGAGCAGATCACCGGCATCGGCCGCGGCATCGCTTTCCAGCTCGTCGAGCATTTCGGCCTCATCAACCGTCGCGACATCGCCGACGAGATGAAGTCGCTCGACCAGGAGGGCCGCGCGGCGCTTCGCCGTCTCGGCGTGCGCTTCGGCGCCTACCATGTCTTCGTGCCGGCGCTGATCAAGCCGGCGCCGGCCGGGTTGATAACGATGCTGTGGGCGCTGAGAAACGACGGCAAGGACAAGCCCGGCTTCGGCGATGTCGTTCACGCACTGGCCTCCGGCCGCACCTCGGTGGTCATCGATCCAACCTTCGACAAGACCTTCTACAAGCTGGCGGGCTACCGCAATCTTGGCCGGCGTGCTGTACGCGTCGATATTCTCGAACGGCTGGCCGACCTGATCCGGCCGGCGACCAACTGGAAGCCGGGCCTCGGGCCTCGCCCCGACGGCGCCTATGACGGTCAGTCCTTCATGGTCACGCCGCCGATGATGTCGATCCTCGGCGCCACCGCCGACGACATGGAAGAAATCCTGAAGGGGCTCGGCTATCGCGCCGATGCCAAGCCGGCGGCCGAGGTCAAGGCGCGGCTCGAAGCACAGGACAATGCCGCGCGTGAAGCGGCCGCTGCAAAGCAGGCGGCGGAAGAGGCAACGCGAGCCGAGCAGGCGAGGATGGCGGAAGCAGCTGCCGCGGCAGAGCCGCCGGCGGAGGTTTCGGAGCCTGTGTCGGATGCGGCTCCTGTTGCGGAGGCGGCCGAAGCCGTGACCGAAGCGGCGGCAGAGCCTGTCGCGGAAGACCAGCCGCAAGCTCCAGCCCCTGAAGCTGCGGCAGAAGTCACGCAAGAGACCCAGCCCGCCGCCGAAGCGGCTGCAGAACCAGCGGTTGAGCCAAGGACGGAACTTGGGGCGGAAACTGAGGCTACGGCACCGGCAGAGCCGCCGGTTTCCGACACTATGGAAGCATCGCCGGCCGAACCTGCAGCAACGGCGGAAGCCGTCGCCGGCGAAGCTGCCCCAGAAGCCGAGGAGCCAAAACCTGTGCTGTTGTGGCGGCAGGGTCGTTTCGACCAGCGCCCGCGTCATCGCCAGCATGACAACCGCCCCCGGGACAATCATCGGGACAGTCGCGCGCGCAATGGTCAAGCTGCGCCGGACGGCCGCAGCGATGCGCCGGTAGATGCCGGCGGGCAACCGACGCCGGGCGACCGGCCCGCCCGTCAAGGGCGCCACGATCAGCGCGACGGCGCCGGCAAGCCACGCTTCGACCGCAGCAAGTTCAAGCCCAAGCCGCAAGGCGAGGCGGCAGAGCAGCGCGCCGGCAAGCCGCAAGGCGAACGCCTCGACCGGCGCGAAAACCGGCCCGACTGGAAGGCTGGACGGCAGGACGGCAAAGGCGGCGCCCAAGGCGCAAAGCCCGCCTTCCAGCCAAAGCCGCGTGAGGAACGCCCGGTCCGCTTCGATCCGGACTCGCCCTTCGCCAAGCTCGCCGCGTTGCGCGACCAGCTGAAGAAGTAAGCTGTTCGTCCGATGGTCACTGATGCCCGCCAGCGCATCGACAAGTGGCTGTTCTTCTCGCGCGCGGTAAAATCACGCACGCTGGCAGCCAAGCTGGTCGTCACCGGACGCGTCCGCATCAATCGCGACAAAGCAGCGCAGGCATCCGATACGGTCCGGCCGGGTGACGTTTTGACCATCACGCTCGAGCGGCGGATCTTCGTCTGGAAAGTCCTTGGCACCGGCGCACGGCGCGGCCCGGCCGAAGAAGCCCGCCTGCTTTACGAGGACATGTCGCCGCCCCCCGCGCCCAAGGGCGAGGCGCTTCCGGATGCGGTGCCGCCGTTGCGCGAGGCCGGCAGCGGTCGCCCGACGAAGAAGGAACGCCGCCAGACCGACCACCTGCTCGGCGACGATTGAGCAAGGTCGAACTTCCGCTTTGCCGGGCCTCTGGAATTCCATTCCGGAAACCCCGGCACCGCTGGCAAGGGCTGCCCTTGCCAGCGGCGGACAAAGGCGTTACCTCACCAAAAAAGCCCAACAAAATGGGACGTCCCGGAGCCGACCAATGACCTATGTCGTGACCGACAATTGCATAAAATGCAAATACATGGACTGCATCGAGGTCTGTCCGGTCGACTGTTTCTACGAAGGTGAGAACATGCTCGTCATCCACCCGGACGAGTGCATCGACTGCGGCGTCTGCGAACCGGAATGCCCGGCCGACGCGATCAAGCCCGACACCGAGTCGGGCCTCGACAAATGGCTGCAGATCAACACCGAATATGCCGATAAATGGCCCAACATCACCGCCAAGAAGGAGCCCCCGGCCGACGCCAAATCCTTCGACGGGGAAGCTGGCAAATTCGAGAAATATTTCTCCCCGGAGCCCGGCGAAGGCGATTAACGAGAGCGCTGATTGCGGCAGCCTGACGCGGCGTAACAGACGTGATACATTAACTGCCTTGACAGGCGGCGATGGCGCATGGCCTTCGCGCGTGCAGCAAAACCTTGATTCTTCCGACTTTTTGTGTTATATCAACCCAACATGCCGGTGACACAACGTCGATTTATGGCGCAAACGCCCCAAATCACTGAAAGGTGAATTTCTCAATCCGGACCAGAGCGATCTGGGGCAGGCGGTCGCAATGTTGCGATTTGCCGGTCCTGGCCTTCCGGTGAGTTCATCGTTGTGTGGCTAAGGACCGGTCACCCCGGTCGCACGAGTTCGGGCCGGCACGATGCCGGTACCACAACAAGGAGTTCAGGGCGTAATGGCAACGATCACCCCGCAGAAGAAGTCCACCGCAGCGCGCCACGGTTTCAAGACCGGCGAGTACATCGTCTATCCGGCACATGGTGTCGGCCAGATCGTCTCGATCGATGAGCAGGAAGTCGCGGGCCACAAGCTGGAACTGTTCGTCATCGACTTCCAGAAGGACAAGATGCGCCTCAAGGTGCCAGTCGCCAAGGCGACCTCGATCGGCATGCGCAAGCTATCGGAAGAGGATTATGTCGAGCGCGCGCTGAAGGTCGTGCAGGGCCGCGCCCGCGTCAAGCGCACCATGTGGTCGCGCCGCGCCCAGGAATATGATGCCAAGATCAACTCCGGCGATCTGATCTCGATCTCGGAAGTGGTGCGCGACCTCTATCGCGCTGACAACCAGCCGGAGCAGTCCTATTCCGAGCGCCAGCTCTACGAGGCGGCCCTCGACCGCATGGCCCGCGAGATCGCGGCCGTCAACCGCATGTCGGAGACCGAAGCGGTGCGCCTTATCGAGGTGAACCTCAACAAGGGCCCGAAGCGCGGCGCCAAGGCCGACAACGAGGAAGCCGAGCAGGAAGAGGCTGCCTGAGCTTTTTCGCCTTCAAATTCAGAAAAACCCGGCCTCGCGCCGGGTTTTTTGTTTTGGCTGACCGGCGAATGCATTGCTAACCTTCGCCACCGCCCTCCCTTTCCGCCTCCTGCTTCAGCGTCGCGATGAACCGCTTGGTCCGCTGGCGCTCCGGGTTGCTGAACAGCACCGCGGCCGGCCCTTGTTCGACGATGTTGCCGGCATCGAGGAACACCACTTCCCGCGCGATCTTGGAGGCGAGCCTCAGATCATGCGTCGCCATCACCATGGTCGTGCCCTCGCTGGCGAGCTTGCCGAGCACGTCGACCACCTCTTGCGCCAGTTCCGGATCGAGTGCAGAGGTCGGCTCGTCGCAGAGCAGCACTTTCGGCGACGGCGCCAGCGCCCGGGCAATCGCCACGCGCTGCTGCTGGCCGCCTGACAGCGTCGCCGGCCAGGCGTCGGCCTTGTGCGCCATGCCGACCTTTTCGAGCAGGGCGAGCGCCCGTTCGCGCGCCCTTTCCTTGGGCCATTTCAGCACCGTCACCAGCCCCTCCATGATGTTCTCGATCGCGGTGCGATGCGGAAACAGCTGGAAATTCTGGAACACCATGCCGGTCTGCAGCCGCAGCCGCTGGATATCCCTGGTCGAGACCCTGCCGCCGGGGTGGAATTCGAGTGCATCGTCGCCGATTCGCACCGTGCCTGAAGTCGGCAGCTCGAGCAGGTTGATGCAGCGCAAAAGCGTACTTTTCCCGCCGCCCGATGGCCCGACAAGCGCGGTGACGCTACCTTCCTCGATGGTGACGGTCACACCCTTCAGCACCAAATTGTCGCCGAAACGCTTTTCGATGTTGGTGAGGCCGATCATGCGCGCGCCTCCAGGAAGCCACCATAGCGGTTAAGCCGCGTTTCCAATCGGGCCTGCAAGGCCGACAGCACGGAGCTCATGACCAGGTAGAGAGCCGCTGCCTCGACATAGAGGATCAGCGGCTCATAGGTGGTGGCGACAATGCGCTGCGCCGCCTGGAACATCTCGGGCACGGTAATGGCGGCGGCGAGCGATGTATCCTTGACCAGTGAGATGAAGGTGTTGGACAGCGGCGGCACGGCGACGCGCCCCGCCTGTGGAAGAATGGTGCGCCGCATTGCCTGGGCCCAGGTCATGCCGATCGAATAGGCCGCTTCCCACTGGCCCTTCGGCACCGAACCAATGACGGCGCGGATGATTTCCGACGAATATGCGCCGATGTTCAAGGTAAAGCCGATCAGTGCTGCCGGAAAAGCGTCGAGCAGGATGCCGACCGATGGCAGGCCGTAGAAGATAAGGAACAGTTGCACGAGAAGCGGCGTGCCGCGGAAGATCCAGACATAGAAGCGGACCACGGCGACCAGCGGTTTGGGACCGAACAGCCGGACAAGCGCCACGACCAGGCCGAGGACAAGACCGAATGCAAACGACAGCAGCGTCAACGGCACGGTGAAGATCAGTGCAGCCCACAGCAGCGTAGGCAGGGATTCCAGCATCAATTGCAGCCAGTGCGGCACGAAGCCTCCTCCTTGCCAGATTGCCGTCGCTCATATCACGCGAAAGCGGCGGGCCGTCAAAGACAGCTCGCCGCGACATGAACGACGCGGGCCGGCATTCGGCCCACGCGAGAAAAGCCGTTTACTTCGAAACGTCCTGGCCGAAATAGGTATCGGCGATTTTCTGGTAGGTACCGTCGGCCTTGATGTCGGCCAGCGCCTTATTGATGGCGGCCACCAGTTCCGGATCGCCCTTGCGCACGATGACGCCGGAATAGTCGGCGTTTTCTTCCTGCGCGGCAATCTTCACATTGGCGTCGGGCTTGTGCTTCTTGAAGTCGAGGAAGGACAGGCTGTCGTTGATGGTGGCGTCGGCGCGGCCGGTGAGAAGAAGCTGGATCGACTGGTCGAAGCCGTCGGTGCCGACGAGCTCGGCGCCATTGGTTTCAGCCAGCTTGCCGAAATTCGAGGTCAGCGACTGCGCCGCCTTCTTGCCCTTGAGATCGGCGAAACCCTTGATGTCGGTGTTGTCGCCGCGCACGATCAGCACCGCCTTGGAGGCGATGTAAGGATCGGAGAAATCATATTTGGCCTTGCGCGCCTGGGTGATGCCGACCTCGTTGATGACGGCATCGTAGCGGTTGGCGTCGAGACCGGCGATCAGCCCGTCCCATTTGCCTTCGAGGAACTGGGCTTTGACGCCGAGGCGCTCGGCGATGGCCCGGGCGATCTCGACGTCGAAGCCGACCAGCGCGCCGGAAGCATCATGATAGGTGAAGGGCGCATAGGTTCCTTCCGTGCCGACCTTGAAGACGCCGGACTGCTTGATCTGGTCGAGATTGGCGCCGGCATGACCGGCGGCGATTGCCAGAACCTGCAGCGTTCCGGCGATAATGAGCGATTTGAGCCATTTCATTTTTCTGTGATCCCGTCCTTGGCCGATGTCCGGCGTCGTTGCGAGTGCCGGAAAATGACAGATGCGCGATGCCAAAATAAGAAACTAAATTTCAAAAATCTCGCGCCCTTGAAATCCCATTCTCAACCAACACCTCCCGGCGGCACCCGGCTGAGTCAAGGCCGATGGCGAATCGCCTGGAACAGCGCAATCGGCATGACAGTCCGGGGGAACATTCCCCCGCATCGCACGTTCTTGGCTGTTGTAGGGCGCGGCGCCGCCATTTCAACCATCGGCGCCAACTCACGATTCAGCGATCGCACCGCAACGCCTGAAGCAGGAGCGCGGCATGATGCAAGACAGTGCAGGACGGACCATGGTTCGCGCGGCGATGAAAGCCCCTTACCTGGAGCGCGACGAAGAGCATCTCCTGGCGCTGCGCTGGAAGGAGAACAATGACCAGCACGCGCTGCACCGCATCACCGTCGCCCATATGCGGCTGGTCATTTCTATGGCGTCGCGGTTCCGCCACTACGGCCTTCCCCTGGGCGATCTGATCCAGGAAGGCCATGTCGGGCTGCTGGAGGCCGCGGCCCGTTTCGAGCCCGAGCGCGAGGTGCGGTTCTCGACCTATGCGACATGGTGGATCCGCGCCTCGATGCAGGATTATATCCTGCGCAACTGGTCGATCGTGCGCGGCGGCACCAGCTCGGCGCAAAAGGCGCTGTTCTTCAACCTGCGGCGCCTACGCGCCCGCCTGGCAAACGGCGCCGAGCAGACGTCGAATGCCACGCTTTACCGCGAAGTGTCGGCGGCTCTCGGCGTTTCCGAGGCCGATGTGGCGATGATGGATTCCCGCCTTTCGGCACCCGACAGCTCGCTCAACACGCCGCTTGCCGACGATGCGGGCGCAACCGAGCGGATGGAGTTCCTGGTTTCGGATGACCCGCTGCCCGACGAGGTCGTCGGCGACACGATCGATGTCGAACGCCGCTCTGTCTGGCTGAAGACGGCGCTCGGCGCGCTCAATGCGCGAGAACTCAGGATTATCGAGGAGCGCCGGCTGAGCGACGAGGGCGCGACGCTCGAAGCGCTCGGCGAGACGCTCGGCATCTCCAAGGAACGTGTCCGGCAGATCGAGGCGCGCGCCATGGAAAAGCTCAAGGCGGCGCTGGTGAAGCAGAACCCGGAATTTCTCGCAGCCTGAATCGCGTCGGCTGCTATTTGTCGGTGACGATCTTGACCTTGTCGCCGGCCGAAACGGCGGCACCCGGCGACAGCGCGTTGAGCACCCTGAACAAATCCAGCTTGCGGTCGACGCCGACCATCTGTGCGGCCAGGGAGCCCATTGTCTGGCCGGGCTGCACCGTGACGATGCGGATACGCAGCGGCTTCAACGCCGCCTTCTCGGCAGCACTCAGGATGCGGAACGAGCCGCTGACCGAGCGCGCCACCGTGCTCAGCGAGGTGCTGGCCGAAGGCGCCGCGGTCAGCAAGCGGTAGACCTGGCCGCCGGCGCGGATCACCGCAATATCGAATTGCCAGCCATCGGCGCCGGCATGCGCGGTTGCCGCTTCGTTGCCGTTGATCGTTTCCTGGCGCACGCTGCTGTCGTCGAGGCCGGCAACCCAGCCGCTGCGGATGTAGTCGGTCAGCGAGCGGCCCTTGTCGATCGAAACGCCGTCGAAGCGGATCGCGATGTCGCCCGGGCCTGTCGCCGTCACCGCCGCTGCCGAATTGTCGATGATGAAGCCGTTGGGCACCGAGAACGACACGCCGAGGCCAGGATGCAGGAAAGTTTCGCCGCGCACATAGCCTTCCTCCGGTGTGTCGCCGTAAAGCAGCCCGTCTACGCCGGAAAGGAATGAATCGCGATCGCGCGACCCGACACCGGGCGCGCCGAACTGGCGGGCGTGGCGCTGCGCGAGGTCGATACGCTGCGGCGTGTTGGGGTGCGTCGCCAGGAAGTCGAGGCTGGCGTCGGTGGCGCCGCTGATCGAGCGGAAATCGGTATAGGCCGACATCGACTGCAAGAAGCGGCCGGCAGCGTAGGGATCGAAACCGGCTTCGCCGATCGATTTGATGCCGATGGCGTCGGCCTCCAGCTCCTGATTGCGCGAGAACTGGGCCAGCCTCAGCTTGCCGCGGATCAGCGCCGCCTTGGCCGTCGGGTTGTCGCCGAGCACATCCGAAACGACCTTGGTCGCCAACCCCTCTTCGGCTTCCAGCTGCTGGCGCTGCAGGCCGTGATTGGCCGTAACATGGCCCATTTCATGCGCAATGACGGCGGCAAGCTCGGCTGAATCGTTGGCCAAGGCAAGCAGGCCCCGGGTGATGTAGAGATAGCCGCCCGGCAGCGCGAAGGCATTGACGTTGGGCGAGTTGAGGATGGTGATGCGGTAGGTCTGGGTCGGGTTGGCCGACACTACGGTCAGTCTGCCGACGATCTTGGCCACCATGCGCTCGAGCTTGGGGTCGGAATATTCTCCGCCATAGGTGGCGAGGATGCGCGGGTGCTGCGCCTTCGCCAGTTGGGCGAGCTTGCCGTTGGCGGCGACGTTGTCGACCGTGATCGGCTTGTCTGAGGGCTGAAAGCCTGATTCCTGCACGTCGGGAGGCGTGAACATCTGGCAGCTTGCCAGCGCCACGGCAAGACCGGCCAGCGCCAGAAAGCGCGCCAGCGGTTTCACCCTCCGATTGTCGATGCCGGTCGGCAGATCGGCTTCCTTTCAAGTCCTGGCACGTGACCGCGAAAATCGGGCGCGATTTCCGGAAAGCATCACGCGCAAAATCAAGTGCTACGGCGTCCGACAGATACGAGGCAGCAAGGGCAAATCACGGTCTAAGCCGGACCAGCTCCTGGCGGACCTAGCCACACTACCTCGACCATGGCAAGCAAGCGCCGCTTCGCCTTCCGCCGGTTTGACCATAAATTATGTCCGCTTCCGGGCAACATCTCGTGATCCAGCCGCAAACGGACCCGAGCCGATATAGCGTCGGAATGCCTCCGGTCCAGCCCCGACGAAAAAATCGGCCGCAGTGCCCGTCGCGGCAACCGTGCCACCATCCAGGAAAACCATGTTTTGCCCGATACGGCGCGCATCGTCCGGCTGGTGCGTGACGAATAGCACCGTCATGCGCTGCTCCGAATGGACGTCGGCGACCAGGTCGAGCATGTCGTCGCGCAGTGCCGGTCCGAGCGAAGCGAACGGCTCGTCGAGCAACAACACCGGCCGGTCGCGCACCAGGACCCGAGCGAGCGCGACGCGCTGCCGCTCACCGCCGGAGAGTTCGCGCGGCAGCCGGCTTTCCTTGCCGGCAAGGCCGACGCGCTTCAGCGCTGCGGCGATTGCGGCGCGGTCAGCCTCGCTCAGCCTGAGCGAAGGCGAGCGGCCGAGCCCGACATTCTGCTCGAGGGACAGATGGGCAAACAGGTTGTTTTCCTGGAACACCATCGATACCGGCCGCGCTGATGGCGGCGCAGTGCTGACGTCGGCGCCGCCGATGAGCACGCGGCCTGACCGCGGCGCCTCGAAACCGGCCACCAGATTGAGCAGCGTCGACTTTCCCGAACCGCTCGGCCCCATGATGGCGGTGATTTCCGACGCCGGGAAATCGACATCGAATATAAGCGGCGTTTCACCATAGCTGAACGAGACATTATCGAGCCGCACGGCCGCGCCTTTTTCGACCGAAATCGACCGTTCCGGGCTGATCGGCATCATGATTTCTCCCTCCTTCCCAGCCAGTCCGCGGTCAGCACAAGCGCCAGGCAGACAAGGCCGAGCAGCAGCGCCAGGCCGGCCGCATCCTCGGTGCGGTAGCTGCCCATGCGCGCCAGCAACAGATAGGGCAAGGTCTGCACGGAATCGCTGCCGAACAGCGCAATGACGCCGAGATCACCGAGCGACAGCGCCATGGCGAAGGCGAAGCCGGTGGCGAGCGGCCGCCGCAGCGACGGCCAGTCGACCAGACGCAACCGGTTCCAGCCCGAGATGCCAAGCTGTGCACAGAGCCGTTCGTGGCGTTCGCTCGCCGCGTCATAGGCGGGGCGGATGGCGCGGATGGCGAACGGCATCGCCATCACCGCATTGACCACAACCACCATGACAGGGGCGATCGCAAAGACATCGCTGACGCTGCGCAGGAGCAGGAACCAGCCGGCACCGATGACGATGGGCGGCACCACCAGGACGAACCCCGCACCGGTGTCGGCCAGGTGTTCGAGCAGCGTCCGCCTGCCGGTCCGCCGGGTGAGCGCCAGCGCCCGGCGCGCCATAACCAGCGACAGCGACAACGCCAAGGAGAGCAGCGCCGATAGCAGGGAGAGCACGGCACTGGTCGCCGTCGCTTGCCGCACCGCGCTCTCGCCGGCCAGGCGGCCGAGATCGGCGCCAAGCCCGGCCGACAGCGTAGCCGCCATCGGTCCGGCGACAAACAGCAGTGCCAGCCCGATCACCAGTGCGTTCAGCACGGTCTCGGCCGCACCGGCTGAAAAATACCGGCGCGGGGCTACCGGCAGATTGGCGTCGCCGGTCATATTGGCGCCAAGCCGCGTTAGTGCCAGCACGACGACGAAGGTCAGGGCAATCTGCAACAAGGTCAGCGTCACCGCCCGCGCCGGGTCGAAGTCGAAACGCAGCGCCTGGTATATGGCAACCTCCAGCGTCGTCGCGCGCGGCCCGCCGCCGAGCGTAAGCACGATGGTGAAGGAGGTGATGCACAGCATGAAAACGAGCCCGGCAACGCCCGGCAGGGCCGCACGCAACGCCGGCCATTCGATCAGCCGGAAGGCCGGCGCAGCACCCATGCCAAGCTGGCTCGCCAGCCGCCATTGGTTAGCCGGCACCGTCTGCAACGCTTCCAGGAACAGTCGCGTTGCCAGCGGCAGGTTGAAAAAGACGTGGGCGACGAGAATACCCGATAGGCCATAGATGCCGGGCCAGTTCTGGCCGCCAATCGCACCGAGCAAGCCGGCGAAATACCCGGCGCGGCCATAGAGTGCCAAGACACCGAGTGCGGCAACAATGGCCGGCAGCGCCAGCGGCACGGCGAAAAGCTGCAGGACAAAGCCTCGCCCGAAAAACTGTGGATGCCGCGACAGCGCGCGCGCGACGAACAGCGCCGGTGCGACGGAGAGCAGGGTCGACAACAGAGCCTGCCAGAGCGTGAAGCGGGCAACACGGAGGAGATAGGAATCAAAGGCGGAGGCGGCGCCCGACAGGTCGCGCATGGCTTCGACGACGAGCCCGGCGAATGCCCCGCCGATCAGCAGCGCGATGGCGGCGAGCGCGACGATACCGGCGGTGACGCGGGTATCCGATGATGGCGCGCGTTGCACGCTAGACCACCAGATTCGAGATTCTTAGCGAGGATTGCGTTCCTCCGCGCGCCCCTCTGTCCTGCCGGACATCTCCCCCACATGGGGAGAGATTGGCAGGTTCAGCGCTCCGCTCATTCCGGCAATGTCGGAGATTGGCGAAAGCCGGCATGACGGCCAATCTCCCTCCTTGTGGGGGAGATGTCCGGCAGGACAGAGGGGGGCGCCGTAGGGCGATCATCTTTCTATCAGAGCTACTTGCTCATCACCGCCAGCCACTCGTCGACCCAGGCCTTGCGATTTGCGGCGACCTCTTCCGAGCTGAACAGCAAGGTTTTGGTCGGTTTGACGAGCTTGTCGAACGCCGGATTGAGCGGCTTGTCGGTTTTGCCGGCCGGGAACATCCAGTTGGTTTCGGGAATGACGTCCTGGAATTTCGGCCCGGTCATAAAGGCGATGAACTTTTCCGCCAGCGGGTTCTTCGCGCCCTTGGTGGTGATCCCAGCGACCTCGATCTGCAGATATTCGCCTTCCTCGAAGGACGCCGCCTGGTAGCGCGAGGTGTTTTCGGCAACCATGTGGTAGGCTGGCGAAGTGGTATAGGACAGCACCATCGGCGCCTCACCCTTGGTGAACAGGCCGTAGGCCTCGCTCCAGCCCGGCGTCACCGTCAGCACCTTTGCCTTGAGTTTGGCCCAGGCTTCCGGCGCCTTGTCGCCATAGACCGACTTGACCCACAACAGCAGGCCAAGGCCCGGCGTCGAGGTGCGTGGATCCTGGATGACGATTTTGTCGCCGGCATCGCCCTCGACCAATTCCCTGAGGCTCTTCGGCGGGCTCTTCAGTTTTTCGCTATCGTAGACGATAGCGAAATAGCCATAGTCGAACGGCACGAAGATATCGTCGCTCCAGCCACCCGGCACACTGACGTCCGTCACGGCGCCATGCGGCGAAAACAGGCCGGTTGCCTTGGCGTCCGCCGTCAAATTGGTATCGAGGCCAAGCACGATATCGGCCTTGGTCGCGGCCCCTTCCAGCTTCACACGGTTGAGCAGTGCCACGCCGTCGGCGACCGAGACGAATTCGACGACGCAGGTGCACTCGGCCTCGAAGGCCTTCTTCACCGCCGGTCCCGGACCCCAATCGGCGGTGAAGCTTTCATAGGTATAGACGGTCAGCTTATCCTGTGCCGATGCCTGCCCCGGTAGGGCAAGCGCGGATGCCGCAAGCAGGATAATCGAGGCAAGAGAGTGGAAAAAACTGCGCATCGGCGCCTCCTTCGTTCGCGTTGAAAGGAATTGAGGCGTCGGGCTGTCCGAAACGTCTAATCCCTCCGCCGGTACAAACCGGATCAGGTTCAGCGGGTTGGCAGTCTTGCCTCTCAGCCGGTCCGCGAAGATCGCGTCCGGCACCCCGTTAGAGCGATGCGACACATAGGCCCGGCCGAAGTGCTGCGCAAGCGGAAGTTTGCCGGGCATCCAAAGCCCAGCCTTCCGTTTCGTCTGCCGTTTCATCTTCCGTTTCCGGGGCAGGGCTGGTAAGGGCCACGAGATATGAGCACATTCACCATCCTGCTTGGCGGCGATCTTATCCGCACGCCGCTGCTCGACCGCCAGGTCGAAGGCTCCCGCGTCATCGCTGCCGATGCCGGTATCGGCCATGCCCGTATGCTGGGCCTGATGCCGGAACTCTGGGTCGGCGATTTCGATTCCGTGCCTGCCGATTTGCCGGAGGATCTGGCCGCCGTGCCACGGCAGGTGTTTCCCGCCGAAAAGGACAAGACCGACGGTGAACTCGCTATCGCCGCCGCGCTCGAACGCGGTGCGACCAGCCTTGTGCTCGCAGGCGCCTTCGGCGGCAAACGCACCGACCACATCTTCCTGCATTTGGCGCTCAGCGTCCGGCTGGCGGAAGGCGGAACGGAAGTGCTTTTGACCAGCGGCGCACAGGAAGGCATTCCTTTGCTGCCTGGAAAGACTGGCTTCGATTATGTCGACGGTACGCTGTTTTCGGTGCTCGGCTTTTCGGATCTCGTCGGCCTGACAGTCACCGGCGCCAAATGGCCGCTCGCCCATGTCGAGGTTGCCTTCGGCTCGTCGCTGACCATTTCCAACGAGGTCAAGGGCCGGCTGGAAATCGCGCTGGCCAGCGGCCGCGCGCTGCTGCTCGCGCATCCTTTTCCCCTACCTGAAAGCTGACATGGCGCCGCCACTTCTCAATCTCGACGGGATAAAGCTGACCTTTGGCGGCGCGCCGCTGCTCGACGGTGCCGCCCTGACGGCGTCAGCTGGCGACAAGATCGCCCTGGTCGGCCGCAACGGCTCTGGCAAGTCGACGCTCCTCAAGATCGCTGCCGGGCTGATCGAACCGCAGGACGGCGAAGTCTTCCGCCAGCCCTCGGCGACTGTGCGCTACTTGCCGCAAATGCCCGACATGGACGGCTTTGCGACTGTCCGCGCCTATGTCGAGGCGGGGCTCGGGCCCGCCGACGATCCCTATCGCGCCACCTATCTGATGGAGCATCTCGGCCTGACCGGCGAGGAACGGCCGAACGACCTCTCCGGCGGCGAGGCGCGGCGCGCGGCACTCGCCCGCGTCATGGCGCCCGAGCCCGACATTCTTCTCCTCGATGAACCGACCAATCATCTTGACCTTTCGGTTATCGAATGGCTGGAGGAGGAGCTTGCCCGCACCTCCTCGGCCCTGGTCGTCATCTCGCATGACCGCCGTTTTCTCGAACGCGTGTCACGCGCCACAATTTGGCTCGACCGCGGCCAGACCCGCCGTCTCGATAAGGGCTTTGCCTATTTCGAGGAATGGCGCGACACGGTGCTGGAGGAGGAAGAGCGCGAGCAGCACAAGCTCGGCCGCCAGATCGTGCGCGAGGAGCACTGGCTGCGCTATGGCGTGACGGCAAGGCGCAAGCGCAACATGCGCCGGCTCGGTGAGTTGCAGACCATGCGCCAGCGCTTTCGCGGTCATCGTGGCGCCGAGGGTGCGGCGACGATGACAGCCAGCGACGCCGCCGAATCCGGCAAGCTGGTGATTGAGGCCAAGAACATCGAGAAGAGCTTTGGCGATCTGACCGTGGTCAAGGGATTCTCGACACGCATCCAGCGCGGCGATCGCGTCGGTCTGGTCGGGCCGAACGGCGCCGGCAAGACGACGCTATTGAAGATGCTGACCGGCGAATTGAAGCCGGACGCAGGCACGGTGCGGCTCGGCACCAACCTGGAGATCGCCACGCTCGACCAGAAGCGCGAGGCCGTCGATCCGCAGGAGACACTGGCGCAGTATCTCACCGACGGACGCGGCGAGAACCTTGTCATCAATGGCGAGCAGCGCCACGTCGTGTCCTACATGAAGGACTTCCTGTTCAAGCCGGAACAGGCGCGCACGCCGGTGCGCGAGCTTTCGGGCGGCGAGCGGGCACGGCTGATCCTCGCCCGCGTTTTGGCGCGGCCGGCAAACCTGCTTGTGCTCGACGAGCCGACCAACGATCTCGACATGGAGACGCTGGAGCTGCTGCAGGAACTGGTCGCCGGCTTTGCCGGCACGGTGATCCTGGTCAGCCACGATCGCGATTTCCTCGACCGCACGGTGACCAGCATCATCGCGCCGGATGGCGACGGCCGCTGGATCGAATATGCCGGCGGCTATTCCGATATGCTGGCGCAGCGCGGCGGCACCAGGCTGGACGACCGCAAGGCGCGGCCGAAGGCAGAGACCGGCGAGGCGACGGCGGCAAGCAGGAGCGAAGCGGCCGCTAGCAGGGGCCTGGCCAAGAAACTGTCGTTCAAGCAGAAATTCGCGCTGGAAACCTTACCCAAGAAGATCGAGGCGGTGTCGGCCTCGATCTCGCGGCTGGAGAACAACATCGCCGATCCGGCCTATTATGAGCGCGACCCGGCGTCGTTCCAGAAGACGATTGCCGCGCTCGACAAGGAGCGCGCCACGCTGGAAGCGCTCGAAGAGGAATGGCTGGAACTCGAGATGCTGCGCGAAGAGATGGAGGGGTGAGAGGTTGAATGCACGCTCATATGCGCCTACATTATGCGCATAAATGGGAGCGGCTCCATGCCTCGATCGAATCCAAAAACCCAAAGAAAGTCGGTTAATACATCGATCGACTCCGGATTGATCGAGGACGCCAAGGCGTTGGGCATCAATATATCCCGCGCTGCAGAAGAGGGTATCGCCAAGGCGATTTCGGCCGAAAAAACCCGGCGATGGCAGGAGGAAAACAAGGAAGCGATCGAGAGTTCCAATGACTATGTCAGGCGCAACGGCTTGCCTCTGGCCAAGCACCGGCTGTTTTGATGGCGCGTTATGATTTCTACCAGAGTGCCGAAGGCGACGGTTATCTTCTCGATGTTCAGTCCGACCTTCTGGGACGGCTCGACACCAAGGTAGTCGTCCCGCTGATGCCAGCCAATAAGGCTCCAGTGCCGGGCCGCCGGCTAAATCCTATCTTCACCATCAACGGTAAGGACCATGTCATGGTCACTCAATTCATGTCAGCCTTGATGACATCTGAATTGCCCATTGCCGAAGGAAATCTTTCTCGCCATCACGACGACATCGTGAGCGCACTCGACATGCTGTTCCAAGGCTTCTGAGCCAAAGAGGGGTTGGGCTGGTGAGCGGCCTCAGCCCGCTGTCTTTGTCTGCCAGGCCTTCAGCGCCTCGTCGAACACCTTCTCGCCGGGAATGCCCTTTTCCATCGTCAGCAGCGCCCGCCGCCCGGTCTTGTAGACGACCGGCACGTCGATCCAGTCCTGGCCCCTGAGCAAGGTCAGATTGGCGTCTTCATCCGCCTTGGTGTCGTTGAGCGCAACCAGGAAGAAACCGTCGGCGATCTTGGCCGGGATACCGATCAGCGGACTGCCGGCATCCTGCTCGGAGCCCTTCATGGCGACTCGCAGGATGTTGTCGACGCCGCCGCCCTCGAAGCCGTCAGGCGTCAGGAAGATCATCTCGATGATATGGCTGGCCGGCAGCGTCTGGTCGGTGTTGCGACGGATCGTCATGCGCAACTGGATATCCTTGCCTGGAATGGTCGCCTCGGCGCGGATCGCCGGCTCGGGCGGCAGGTCGCCGCCGGGCGATTCCTGCACCAGCGACCAGACGATATTGCCGGGCTCGGCCGAGCCTTGAGCGGTGCTGGTGCGCTCCTCGTAGAAGATCGCCTTCTGGCCGACGGCCAGCGCGGCTTCCGGCGGAACTACCGTCGGTGCCGCTGCCGCCACGGGCGGTGTGGCGGCCGCTGCAGGCGCTGGCGGGACAGCTGCAGCATCGGCAGGCGCTGCCGCCCCGTTGGCGGGCGGCATTGCGGGAGTTGGTGCAGCGGACCCGTCGACTGCTGGAGCATTGGCCGTGGCTTGCGCGTCTGCGGGCGCGGCCGGTGCCGGCGCGGCGGGTGCCGGGCTGGTCGGCGGTTGTGCGGCCGACGGCGGCGTGGTCAGCGCGGCGACGGATTCGCCTTCGCCGATGCCCGCCTGCCCGGCCGCGGGGCCGGGATCGACCTCGTGGCCTTCGGGCGTCAGGCGCTGCGTGAACTTCGCGCCTTCGCCGGCCTCCGTCGGAGGCGCGGCGGCCGGTACGGCCGCATCGGCCACCGGCTTGGCCGGGGCTGGTTTTACCAGCGGTTCGGTGGTGACGGTTTTGGTCCCGTCGAGGCCGAGCATGCTGCCGAACGCATCCTTGTTCAACCACATGCCGTAACCGCCACCGGCAATGACCAGCAAGGCGACGGCAGCAGCAATCACACCGCCATAGCTGCGCCTGCGCTCGGCAGGATGGAGCCGCTGGAACCTGTCCTCCGCGGGGTCGCCGTCGTTGGAAAAGTCATCGCCCCGAAAAACCCCGTCTTGGTCATCGGCTGTCGGAAGATCCATGTCGGACGGCGGCGGACCAGCGCGCTCCTGAGAAAGAGCGACGGGCTGCGGCTTTTGCCAGTTCGGCGCCCCCTTGGCGGGCGTGGGCTGCCATGCCGGCCCAGTCTGTGCCGGCCCGGTCTGTGCCGGCCCGGTCTTTGCCGGCTCGGTTTTGGCCGGCTGGCGGACATGGCTGGGCTGGTTCTTGTTGCGGTCGATGGAGGAGAAGATGTCCTCCAGCTCCGCCAGCGGATCGGATGCCGGCGCCGGTTTGCCATACTCTCGCTCAATGCTTGCGATGGCATCTTCGAGTGCACGCTTCTGCCTGGAGACGTCCGACGGCGCAAGTGGTGGATCGCGTTCGGCAATCTTCTTCGCAATCGTCGAACGAGCCTTGTCGTAGACCCTGGCGCGCACCTCCGCCGACGGCTCGCCGAGATTGTCGAGCGTCTTTTTCAGAACAGAAACAAAATCTACCATGCTTCAGTCGACCTGCATTTTGTTTCTGGGCCGGCCCCCGCAAATCAGCCGCAATGCCCGGAAAGGCTGAGAAACTAGTCTTGAAACGGATCGGTCACAAGTATCGTGTCGTCCCGTTCAGGGCTGGTGGAAAGGAGTGCGACCGGCGCGCCGATCAGCTCCTCGATGTAGCGGACGTACTTCACCGCCTGGGCCGGCAGGTCGTTCCAGCTGCGCGCGCCGGCGGTGGTGCCTTTCCACCCCTCCAGCGTCTCGTAGACCGGTTCGACGCGCGCCTGCGCGCCCTGGCTGGCCGGCAGGTAATCGATCGCCTCGCCGTCGAGGCGGTAGCCGGTGCAGACCTTGATCTCGTCCAGCCCATCGAGCACATCGAGCTTGGTCAGCGCAATGCCCTTGATGCCGTTGACGGCGACAGCCTGGCGGACCAGCACGGCATCGAACCAGCCGCAGCGGCGCTTGCGGCCGGTAACGACGCCGAATTCATGGCCGCGCGTGCCCAGGAACTCGCCGATCTCGTTCTTCTGTTCGGTCGGAAACGGGCCTTCGCCAACGCGCGTCGTATAGGCCTTGGTGATGCCGAGCACATAGCCGATGGCGCCCGGGCCGACACCGGATCCAGCAGCGGCCTGGCCGGCAACCGTATTGGAGGAGGTGACGAACGGATAGGTGCCATGGTCGATATCGAGCAGCGTGCCTTGCGCGCCCTCGAACAGGATGCGCTCGCCGGCGCGGCGCTTGTCGTCGAGGATTTTCCAGACCCGGTCCATATAGGGCAGAATCTCGTCGGCGACCGAGATCAGCTCGCTCATGATCGCCTCATGCGTGACCTCGGCATGGCCGAGCCCACGGCGCAGCGCATTGTGGTGCGTCAGCAGCCTGTCGACCTTCAAGGGCAGCGTTTCCAAATCCGCCAAATCCATCACCCTGACCGCGCGTCGGCCCACCTTGTCTTCGTAGGCCGGACCGATGCCGCGACGGGTCGTGCCAATCTTCGTTCCGGAATTGGAAGCGGCGTCCTCGCGAAATCCGTCCAGCTCCCGGTGCAGCGACAGGATAAGCGCGGTGTTTTCGGCTATTTTCAGGCGGTCCGGCGTCACCTCGACGCCCTGTGCCTTCAATTTCGCCACCTCCGCGACGAAAGCGTGCGGATCGAAGACGACGCCATTGCCGATGATCGACAGCTTGCCTTGCCGCACCACGCCGGACGGCAGCAGCGACAGCTTGTAGACCTTGCCATCGACGACCAGCGTATGGCCGGCATTGTGGCCGCCCTGGAAGCGCACGACAACGTCGGCGCGCTCGGACAACCAGTCGACGATCTTGCCTTTGCCCTCATCGCCCCATTGCGAGCCGACGACCACCACATTGGCCATGCTTCTTTTCCCTTGAGATGCCGCGCCAGGCAGCTTGAAACGGTTCGAAACGACAGGCCTCTATAGCGTCAAGACCGGGCGAGCGCGACCATTCTTTGCCGCCCAAAACGCTCCGAGGCACAACAATTTTCGCCTTTGACATCATTTACTTGCGCGAGCTGCCGCAATAGGCCCGCAACGACCGCGCATTTCTCTCCGCCTGGCCGGGACTTCACGATGCATCGAGCCGCCTATCTGTTCCTGCTGTTCACCACCTTGCTGTGGGGCGGCAACTCCGTGGCGGGGAAGCTGGCGGTCGGTCATATCTCGCCGATGACGCTGGTCTTCCTGCGTTGGCTGCTGGCGGTTCTGATCTTGCTGCCGATCGGCTGGGCAACGCTGCGCCAAGATTGGCCGGTGGTGCGCAGGCACTGGTTGCTGCTTGGCGGGCTCGGCGCTTGCGGCTTCGCCTTCTTCAACACGATCTTCTACACGGCGCTCAACTACACCACGGCGATCAACGTCTCGATCGAGCAGGCGGCGATCCCGATCGTCATCATCATCGCCAATTTTGTGCTCTTTCGCCTGCGCGTCAATGGCGTGCAGGTCATCGGCGTCGTGCTGACCATCGCCGGTGTCGCGGTGACGGCGAGCCATGGCGATCCACGCCAGCTTCTCAGGCTGGATCTCAACTTCGGCGACGCCATCATGCTGGTCGCCGTGCTTTGCTACTCGTTCTATTCGGTGGGGTTGCGGCTGAAGCCAGTCATCCGCTGGCAGAGCCTGATGCTGGCGCTGTCGGTTGCCGCACTCATCACATCGCTGCCTTTCTTCCTGTGGGAGATTGCCGCCGGCAAGGTCATCGTCCCCGATGCACGCGGCTGGGCGGTCGCGTTCTATACCGCCATCGGTGCCTCGGTCATATCGCAGATCTTCTATATCAGGGGCAACGAGCTGATCGGCGCCAACCGGGCCGGCCTGTTCATCAACCTGGTGCCGATCTTCGGTACGCTGCTGTCGGTGCTGATCGTCGGCGAGACGTTCCAGCTCTATCAGGCGCTGGCGCTCGCGCTGGTGCTCGGCGGCATCGGCCTCGCCGAATACAGCGGACGGAAGACGGCGATATCCGCCGCTGAATGAAGTCGCTTGCCGCGACGTTTGACTGCGGTCCATCAACGACCGTGGAAGCGCCCCGCGTGCTGCTGCACACGGGGCGACCGAATTTCAGGCCACGCCGACGTCGAAGTGCAGCCGCTTGGCGGAGTCGATCGACTTGTGCGAGCGCACCTGCGCCAACACGTTTTCCGGGAACGGCGCATCGAGATAGAGCAGCGCGATGGCATCGCCGCCCGGCCGGTTGCGGCCGAGCTGGAAATTGGCGATGTTGACGCCGTTCTCGCCGCAGACCGTGCCGAGCAGGCCGATGATCCCAGGCGCATCGGCATTCGTCGTGTAGAGCATGTGCTGGCCGACCTCGGCGTCGAGATTGATGCCCTTGATCTGGATGAAGCGCGGTTTGCCATCCGAGAAGCAGGTGCCGGCGATCGAGCGTGTCCTATGCTCGGTCTTGACCGTCAGCTTGATATAGCCGTCGAACACGCCGGATTTGTCGCGCTTGACCTCGGCGACGATGATGCCGCGCTCCTTCACCATGATCGGCGCCGACACCATGTTGACGTCGGAGACCTGCGGCCGGATCAGCCCGGCAAGGGTGGCGCTGATCAGCGCGCGCGTGTTCATCGTCGCCGTCGAGCCGTCGAACAGTATCTCGACCTCCTTGATTGGATCCTCGGTGACCTGGCCGACAAAGGCGCCGAGCACTTCGGCAAGCTTGACGAAAGGTTTCAGCCGCGGCGCCTCTTCGGCGGTGATCGACGGCATGTTGATGGCGTTGGAAACGGCGCCCTTGATCAGATAGTCGGACATCTGCTCGGCGACATGAAGGGCGACATTCTCCTGCGCTTCGGTGGTCGACGCGCCGAGATGCGGCGTCGCCACGACATTCTCCATGCCGAACAGTTCATTATACTCCGCCGGTTCGACCTCGAACACGTCGATGCCGGCGCCTGCCACCTTGCCGCTTTTCAGTGCCGCGATCAGGTCGGCCTCGACGACCAGCCCGCCGCGCGCGCAATTGATGATGCGCACACCGGTCTTCATTTTGGCGATCGCCGCGGCGTCGATGATGTTGCGCGTCTTGTCGGTGAGCGGTGTGTGCAGCGTGATGAAGTCGGCGCGGGCGAACAGCTCGTCGAGCTCGACCTTTTCGACGCCGAGCTCCTCGGCGCGGCTGTCCGACAGGAACGGATCGAAGGCGATGACATGCATCTTCAGGCCGACGCCGCGCGTAGCGACGATCGAGCCAATATTGCCGCAGCCGATGATGCCCAGCGTCTTGCCGGTGATCTCGACACCCATGAAGCGGTTCTTTTCCCATTTGCCGGCATGGGTCGAGGCGTTGGCCTCCGGTATCTGGCGGGCCAACGCGAAGATCATGGCGATCGCATGCTCGGCGGTGGTGATCGAATTGCCGAAGGGCGTGTTCATCACGATGATGCCCTTCCGGCTCGCCGCCGGGATGTCGACATTGTCGACGCCGATGCCGGCGCGGCCCACGACCTTCAGCCTGGTCGCGGCGTTGATCAGCTTCTCCGTGACCTTTGTCGCCGAGCGGATGGCCAGCCCATCATACTGGTCGATCACCTCGAGCAGTTTTTCCTTATCCTTGCCGAGATCCGGCAAATAGTCGACGTCGATGCCGCGATCCCTGAAGATCTGCACGGCGGTGGTGGAAAGTTTATCCGAGACGAGAACGCGAGGCATTGGCTTGGTCCTTTGCGATTGGCGTCCCTCCTTGAGGGGAGGGTCGGCGCGAAGCGCCGGGGTGGGGTCGGTGCGGCCGGATGCGGCCGAATCTTTCTGGATGGTGGATCGTTGAGCTCGTGCCGTTGAGCGGGTGGAGGCGACCCCACCCGGCCCTTCGGGCCACCCTCCCCTCGAGGGGGAGGGATCAGGCCGCCGCTTTGAGCGACGCCTTTTGCGCGGCAAAGGCCCAGTCCAGCCAAGGCAGCAGCGCCTCGAGGTCGGAGGCCTCGACCGTCGCGCCGCACCAGATGCGCAGGCCGGGCGGGGCGTCGCGATAGGCGCCGATGTCATAGGCGACGCCTTCCTTGTCGAGCACCGAGACAATTGCCTTGGCGAACGCGGCCTGTCCGTTGGCGTCGAGTGCCGCGACATCCGGATCGGTGAAGGAAAGGCATACCGATGTGTTCGAGCGCGTCGCCGGGTCGGCTGCAAGATGGCCGAGCCAGGAAGATTTCCGGACAAAGCCATCGAGCACGGCGGCATTGGCGTCGGCACGGGCGATCAGCGCATCGAGGCCGCCGATCGACTTCGCCCAATGCAGCGCATCGAGATAGTCCTCGACGCACAGCATCGACGGCGTGTTGATAGTCTCGCCCTTGAAGATGCCCTCGATCAGCTTACCGCCGGAAGTGAGGCGGAAGATCTTCGGCAGTGGCCAGGCCGGCTTGTAGCTTTCCAGGCGTTCGACGGCGCGCGGGCTGAGGATCAGCATGCCATGCGCGCCCTCACCGCCCAGCACCTTCTGCCAGGAGAAGGTGACGACGTCGAGTTTCTGAAAATCGAGCTTTTGCGCAAAGGCCGCCGAAGTGGCGTCGCAAATGGTCAGGCCCTTGCGGGTGGCCGGGATGAAATCGCCGTTCGGCACGCGCACGCCCGACGTCGTGCCGTTCCAGGTGAAGACCACGTCGCGGTCGAAGTCTATTTTGGTCAGGTCGGGCAGTGCCCCGTAGTCGGCCTCTAACCTGCGCACATCGGCAAGCCTCAGCTGCTTGACCACATCGGTGACCCAGCCGGAGCCGAAGCTCTCCCAGGCGACCATGTCGACGCCGCGTTCGCCGAGCAGCGACCACAGCGCCATTTCGACCGCGCCGGTGTCCGAGGCCGGCACGATGCCGATGCGATAGTCTGCCGGAACCTGGAGGATTTCCCGCGTCAGATCGATCGCTTGTTCGAGCTTGGTCTTGCCGATCTTGGCACGGTGCGAGCGCCCGAGCGCGGCATTTTTGAGCGCCTCGACCGACCAGCCGGGGCGTTTTGCACAGGGACCTGAGGAAAAATTGGGATTTGCCGGACGGAATCCGGGCTTCGTATGCGTCGTCATCGTGGTCTATCCTTCCAGATAGTGGCCCCTCGTTGGGGAGGGGTGGCCCACGAACGGCGATATGCGTTCAGGCTTTCGGCGTCAAGGGGAAAGTTTTTGTCGCTGTCAGGATATTGCCAGCGCCCGGGGCAAAAATGCGAACGGCGGGCCTACGACCCGCCATTGTTAACGCCTCGGCTTCGATCGAGCCTACCAGAGGTCGTAGCGTAGTCCGACTTTGACTTGATGATTGTTGATTCCTTTGCGGATCGGAAAAGAAGTCAGGCTCTCCGCAGTCACATATTCGGCGTCTGGCGCGGAAAAATACTGATAGCCCAGATCGACTGAGACGTTCTTGGACACTTGGTAGGCAAGGCCGGCATTCAGCGTGTAGGCGAAGGAGTATTGGGTCTTGTTGTCACGCAGGACGAAATCGTCGGCGGGGTTGGCGTTGTCCGTGAAGTAGCTCGCCGAGAGGCGACGCTTGCTCTGGACGACACCGATACCAGCGCCGAGATAAGGTGTGATTCCGACATAGGTGCCAAGGTCGACATAGCCATTGAGTATGCCTGAGAAGGCATAGTTCTTCAGGGTCGCCGATGCCACCGTCGTTCCGTCGTTATAGCCGACGTCGATCTTGTTGCCGGGAAGATAGCCGACATTGAGATCGGCCCGCAGATAGTCGTTGAAATGGTAGCCGAAGCCTATGCTGGCGAAGATGGGATCTTCCTTTTCGTCGAAGCTCGCGGGCGTGAAGGCGAAATCCTCATCCTTGAAGCTCTTCTGCACCAGATAGGAGACATCGCCGCGCAGATACCATCCCGAGCCAACCTCGACCGGTACATAGTCGGGCGCCTGGTCGACATAGACCGGCGGATCGTAATCGGCGCCAAGCGCCGGCGTGAGCGGCATCAGGACGACTGCTGCAAGCGCCAGCACTACAGGCGATTTGAATGTCATGGTCCCCGGCTCCCGACTTGGCGCATTCGCGATCGCGCGCGCCGTTTCAGAGAGCATTGTTAACCATAGTGGTTAAGTGCGGGTTAAGGATAACAAGGCGTTAGCAATTGATTTGATCCGTTTTCGCTCCTCGAGCTGGACGGCATTACAGAGCAACGCAGCATCTTTAGGCAGCCAAACGAAAACCGCCCGGTATCAGCCGGGCGGTCGACGAATTCCTTGATTTCGAAGCGACTACTTGGTGTAGACGGGCTCGGGTTCCGGAACATAGGGCTCCGGGGGCGGAGCGCAGTCCGACCTGCCGAACTGGTAGCGCAGGCCGCCGCGCACTTCGTGCACGTTGATGCCTCGGTCATAGCCTGGGCCGACATTGCTATCTGAAGCATAGTCGAACATCTTGCCGCCATTGATGTGGCTGAAGCGGTAGCCGACATCGAGCTTGACGCGGTCGGTCAGGCAGTAGGATGCGCCCGCCATCGCAGCATATGCAAAACGCCAGCCCTTACCGCCATGATGCTCGAACTCGCCGTCGTCATCGACGTTGTGCAGTTCATCCCACTTGACCCAGGCGCCGCCGATGCCCGCTCCGACATAAGGTGTGACGCCATGCCAGGTGCCGATATCGACATAGGCGTTGGCCAAGAGCAGCAGCGCCGAATAGGACGAGGTGTCGACGGATGTGCAAGGGGTTTGTAATACGCCGCAGAAGCCGTTGGTCGAGCCGCGGAATTTGGATTTGCTCATCCAGTCCAAGGTGAGATCGGTACGGAAATGCTCGTCGATCTGGTAACCAACACCGGCGCCGGCCGAGAAGGCGCCATCCAGCTTGCCTGTATCGAACTTGCCGGGATTCTGGGGCGCTACACCGTAGGTGATATAGTCGCCACCGCGAAACTTCGACCAGTGATAGTCGATATCGCCGCGGATATACCAGCCGCCATACTCGGCCGGCGGCTCGTAGGCGATCGGTGGCGGCGCCTCCTCGACCACCGGCGGCTCGACGAAATCGGCGGCGAATGCCGGCCCGACGCCGGCAAACAGCGCGGCCAGGAGAGCCATTCTTGCTGTGTTGAACATGCTTATCACCCCTGAGAACCCTCGAACGGCGAACGCGCCCGAAATATGATTGACCTCAGTTGTGGATAATGAATCGGAAAGGTTAAAAGGCGTTTAACCGTATCGATTAACCACGAATCTCTAAAATCCGAGGATTCTGGCGGCCGTTGCTGTTGCAGGACTGACAGGCGATCCAACAAAAAGCCCGCCGGCAAGGGCGGGCTTTTTGAACTGATATTGGAGGGAGATCAGGCGGCGCTGCGCGTTTCCGAAATGACCTCGACGATGTCGTTGACCACGGACTCGACAAGCTGCGGGTCGTCGCCCTCCGCCATGACACGGATGAGCGGCTCCGTGCCGGATGGCCGGATGACCAAGCGCCCGGCCTTGCCGAGGCGATGGCGCGCATCTTCGATCGCTGCCTTGACCGGCGCCTCCTCCAGCGGCTTGCCGCCGGAAATATGCACGTTCTTCAACAGCTGCGGCACCGGCTCGAACTTCTTCGACAATTCGCTGACCGGCCGGTTCTGCCGCTTGATGCAGGCGAGCACCTGGAGCGCCGAGACGAGGCCGTCGCCGGTAGTCGAGAAATCGGACAGCACGATGTGGCCCGACTGTTCGCCGCCGACATTGAGCCCATGGGCACGCATGTGCTCGACGACATAGCGGTCGCCGACCTTGGTGCGATGCAACTGCAGGTTCATGTCGCCGAGGAAGCGTTCGAGGCCGAGATTGGACATCACCGTCGAGACGACGCCGCCGCCGGCCAGCCGCCCGCTCTGATGCCAGGATTCGGCGATCAGCGCCATGATCTGGTCGCCATCGACGATCGCGCCGTTCTCGTCGACAATGACGACGCGGTCGGCATCGCCGTCGAGCGCTATGCCGATATCGGCGCGCACCTCGTGCACCTTCTTTTGCAGGCCGGCCGGATGAGTCGAGCCGCATTCCTTGTTGATGTTGAAGCCGTTAGGCTCGACATTGATGGCAACGACCTCGGCGCCGAGTTCCCACAGCGCGTCGGGCGCCACCTTGTAGGCGGCGCCATTGGCGCAATCGACGACGATGCGCAGGCCCGACAGCGACATCGAGCGCGGCAGCGTGCGCTTGGCGAATTCGATATAGCGGTCATGCACGCCGTCGACGCGTTTGGCGCGGCCGAGCCCATCGGAATCGGCAAGCGCCAGTTCGATATCCTTATCGAGCATCCCCTCGATACGCTCCTCGATCTCATCGGACAGCTTGTAGCCATCGGGGCCGAACAGCTTGATGCCATTGTCGTAGTAGGGGTTGTGCGAGGCAGAGATCATCACCCCTATATCGGCGCGCAGCGAGCGCACCAGCATTGCAACCGCTGGCGTCGGGATCGGGCCGAGCAGGAAGACATCCATGCCGGCGGCGCACAGGCCCGACACCATCGCGTTCTCGATCATGTAGCCGGAAAGCCTGGTATCCTTGCCGAGCACGACGCGGTGGCGGTGGCTGCCGCGCTGGAACGAGAGGCCGGCGGCCATGCCGACCCTCATGGCGACCTCCGCCGTCATTGGAAACTTGTTGGCGCGCCCACGAATACCGTCCGTACCGAAATAATGTCCTGCCATGCTAGCCAGCTTCCCGATGGTTCTTTCCGAGCATCTCATGCCATAAAATCGGCCGAGCTCTGTCATCACATTGTATGATTATGGACGACCAATCCTTAGAAAATTGTTGTCTTGTGTGTTTTGCGTCACGCTAGTGTGTTGATTTTCAAGTTTCGAGCCCTTGTTGCGGCAGCAGCATCAGAAACGTCAACCTCAAACCTCATCTGGATCCTTTGGTTTGTGACAGTGTGGCCTTGAACCCGAATCCGCATCGCGCTGCTTCAGACAGAGATAGGCTCAGGTCCGTCGCACCCGCCGATTTGACTGGCTGTCATGCGACGCAGTGTACTCGCTGGGAACGAGCCATATGCGCGCTCTCCGTGCAATGCACCCGGACGAACTTGGCTGGGAAACAGTCCCGGCAACGAATTCATCACCTTAAAGAAAAGAATGCACTTCTAAATTGTCTCTACGCTACTTAGCATCTGGCGCAACCAGCCGTTGAGCGCTATTGCTGCACTGGGACATATCATGAACCGCCATAGGGAGAAAACGCATGCTCATCCATCGACTTGCCACTTTGACGGGCCTTGCCGTCGCGACCTTATTCCTGGCGGCGCCTGCCAATGCGCTGACCATGGCCGAGTGCAGCACCAAGTATAACGCGGCCAAGGATGCGGGAACGCTTGGCGGGCAGAACTGGAACCAGTTCCGCAAGGCCCAATGCGGCACCGATGCCACCGCCGCTACGACCGATCCCGCCCCAGCCAAAGCCACGGCCAAGGCCGCCGACACCACCAAGGCAGCCGCCGGCGACGATGCGGCGCCTGGGCTGACGGCGAAGGAGTGCAGCACCAAGTACCAGGCGGCAAAAGCCGCCGGCACGCTGAACGGCATGAAGTGGAACGATTTCCGCAAGACCCAGTGCGCCGCCGACGCGACGGCAGCCGCACAACCCGCCGCCACGACCAAGGCTGCGGCAGCCACCGCCGACGACGCTGCGCCGGGCCTGACGGCCAAGGAATGCAGCACCAAATACCAGGCCGCCAAGGCTGCCGGCACGCTCAACGGCATGAAATGGAACGATTTCCGCAAGAGTGAATGCGCCGCCGGCGCAACTGCAGCGGCACAACCTGCCGCGGCACCTGCCAAGGCGACGACAGCTGCCGCGACCGATACCGGCAAAGGCCTCAGCATGGCTGATTGCAGCGCCAAATATCAGGCCGCCAAGTCCGGCAATACTTTGAACGGCATGAAGTGGAACGACTTCCGCAAGAGCCAATGCGGCGCCGGCGCAGCCGACGACGACGACACCCTGCCGGCTCCCGATGCGAAGTACACCGGCGATCCGCAAGCGCCGACCATCACCGCCCCCCAGGGCGTGAAATTCCCGACGGCGATCTCCAAGAAATACGCTACCGAGACCCCGGCCAAGGGCCGCATGCACACCTGCCTCGACCTGTATTACGCCAACAAGGACGCCAACACGCTGGGCGGCCTCAGGTGGATCCAGAAGGGCGGCGGCTTCTACAGCCTCTGCAACGCCAAGCTGAAGAGCTGACCAGCGCCATCATCCGACGACATGAGCCCGCGAGCCGCAAGGTTCGCGGGCTTTTTTGTTGCTGCATGCTGCCGCGCGTTCCGAAGAGGCGGCATCCGCGCGCAGTCGGCCGCCGCTCTAGCGATCTCCCCCCTCGTGGGGGAGATGTCCGGCAGGACCCGGCAGGACAGAGAGGGGCGCTGTCCCGCCGACATCGATGGTCGGCAGCACGCGCCACGTTTGGTCGAAGGAGCCTGAAACAAAAAACCCGCCTCGGCGGGCGGGTCGTTGGAGCCAATTGGCACCATACGCAAATTAGTAGCATAGCTGCCGGCACAAAGCAAGAACAAAATGTGGCGCCGTCGGCAAAAAACTGCGAATTCCTTCACCGGCGCGCCTTGTCGATCTTCCCGAAGTCGTCAACGAGGACGATAGAAGGCCGCGTTCCTTCGCGCCCCTCTCTGTCCTGCCGGACATCTCCCCCGCGAGGGGGGAGATTGGCCGTCATCGTCACTTTCGCCAATTTCCAGCGATGCAGGAAGGGTCGCATTCCCCAAAGAAAAACGCCGCGGTCAGAGCCGCGGCGTTTCGAAGTCGATCTCTCCTGGGCCG
Organism: Mesorhizobium sp. M0894; assembly: GCF_040319725.1. Classification (NCBI taxonomy): domain Bacteria; kingdom Pseudomonadati; phylum Pseudomonadota; class Alphaproteobacteria; order Hyphomicrobiales; family Phyllobacteriaceae; genus Mesorhizobium; species Mesorhizobium sp. M0894. The sequence continues at coordinate 185,275 of NZ_JAMYOG010000003.1, forward strand.
GAGCCTAGCTTGACGGCTGGGGTTCCATACCGCCTTCGGGCTCGGGGCCCTTCTTGCGGCGGCCGGACTTCGGCACGGCCGAGCCGCGGCTCGGCGGTGTGTCGTCGCCGAGGTCGCGTGCGGGCTTATTGCCGGCGATCAGCTGCTTGATCTCCTCGCCGGACAGCGTCTCGTATTCGAGCAGGCCTTGCGCCAGCGCGATCCATTCCTTCTTCTTCTTGGTCAGGATGGACCTTGCCGTCGAATAGGCCTCGTCGATCAGCCGGCGCACTTCGGCGTCGATGATCTGCGCCGTCTCTTCCGAGATATTCTGCGTGCGCGCCACCGAATGGCCGAGGAACACCTCCTCCTGGTTGTCGCCATAGGCGACATGGCCGAGCTTGTCGGAGAAGCCCCAGCGCGTCACCATGGCGCGCGCCAGCTTGGTCGCCTGCTCGATATCGGAGGAGGCGCCTGAGGTGATGTTCTCCTTGCCGAACTTGAACTCCTCGGCGACACGGCCGCCCATCATGATGGCGAGGCGCGAGATCATGTATTTGTAGCTCATCGAATAGCGGTCGCCTTCCGGCAGCTGCATGACCATGCCGAGTGCCCGGCCGCGCGGGATGATGGTCGCCTTGTGCAGCGGATCGGCCGACGGCACATTGAGCGCCAGGATGGCGTGGCCGGCCTCGTGATAGGCTGTCAGCTCCTTCTCAGCCTGCGTCATCGCCGACGAGCGGCGCTCGGCGCCCATCATGATCTTGTCCTTGGCGTCCTCGAATTCGGCCATGGTGACGAGGCGTTTGTTGCGCCGCGCCGCCATCAGGGCGGACTCGTTGACCAGGTTCATCAGGTCGGCGCCGGAAAAGCCCGGCGTGCCGCGTGCGATCACCTTGAGGTCGACATTGGGCGCCAGCGGCACGTTGCGCACATGCACCTTCAGGATCTTCTCGCGGCCGACGATGTCGGGGTTCGGCACCACCACCTGGCGATCGAAGCGGCCCGGCCTGAGCAGCGCCGGATCGAGCACGTCGGGCCGGTTGGTGGCGGCGATCAGGATGATGCTTTCGTTGGATTCGAAGCCATCCATCTCGACCAGCAGCTGGTTCAGCGTCTGCTCGCGCTCGTCATTGCCGCCGCCGAGGCCGGCACCGCGATGGCGGCCGACGGCATCGATTTCGTCGATGAAGATGATGCAAGGGGCGTTCTTCTTGGCCTGGTCGAACATGTCGCGGACGCGGCTTGCACCGACGCCGACGAACATCTCGACGAAATCCGAGCCCGAAATGGTGAAGAACGGCACGTTGGCTTCACCGGCGACCGAGCGGGCGAGCAGCGTCTTGCCGGTTCCGGGAGGACCGACGAGCAGCACGCCGCGCGGGATCTTGCCGCCGAGCCGCTGGAATTTCTGCGGGTCGCGCAGGAACTCGACGATCTCTTCCAGATCTTCCTTGGCTTCGTCGACGCCGGCGACGTCCTGGAAGGTGACGCGGCCATGCGCTTCGGTCAAAAGCTTGGCCTTCGACTTGCCGAAGCCCATGGCGCGGCCGGAACCGGACTGCATCTGGCGCATGAAGAATATCCAGACGCCGAGGATGAGGATCATCGGCAGCCAGGATATCAGGGTGCCAAACAGCGAATTGGAGCCGTCGGATTCAGGACGCGCATTAATGGTGACGTTCTTGTCCTGCAACCGCGAAACCAGCGACGGATCCCCAGGCGAATAGGTCTGGAAGCCGTTGGAGCTGTCCGTGTAGTTGCCGGAGATACGGGCGCCGGCGATGGTCACCGACTTGATCCGTCCCGCCGCGACCTCCTGTAGGAACTGCGAATAGGGGACATCGCTCGAGGCTCCACGCGTCTGCGGCGTTTGGAAAAGATTGAAGAGAGCGATGAGCAGGACCGCTATGATCGCCCAGAGCGCGAGGTTGCGATAATTTGGATTCATCAATTGTCCCGTTGGCGCCCGCTGGGCGGACGCACGTCGTGAGAGGAAACTTGGCCCTAACATAGGGAGAGCGTCTCCCCTTGCCAAGCATAACAGCAGGTCTCGGTTAAGCTTTCGCCCGTGGTAGGCCGGCACTGTGGCCGCCGAATGGCGCGGCTGGAACCGGCGCCGCGCCAAGCAACGCGGCGACGGCATCGGCCGGCGCCAGATCGAAGGACGGCAGGAAACGGGCGAAGGGCGCGACTGCCGGATATGCGGCGACCGCCGCCGGCATCGGGCTTTCCTCAGGCAAACCCGGGCCTTGCCCAGGCAGACCAAGGCATTCGCCATCCCGCCATAGCGCTGGTTCGGCGGCCAAGGCGGCACGCACAAGGCTTGCCGGCGTGCCATGCCCGGCAATTGCCCGCTTTGCGGCAAGAGCCACCCCGAGCGGGGCAACCAACAGCGGCGCGATCAACAATGCACCTGAACTGTCGCTCAATGTGATCCGTCTGCGGCCGTCCCAAAGGCCATTGTCGGAAACCGCAACAGCGGGCGGCAGATCGCGCAACTCACGATGCAGAAAGATGCCGGTACGCCGGGCATCGACCACGCTCCGCGACAATGTGGCACAAAGCGGCCCGGCCCGGAGCCGGCCGAAAAGGGCTTCGCTGCGGGCCTGGTCGGGAAGGAAGGCGGTACCGCCGGTCGCCGCCAGCAGGATGCGCAGCGCATAAATAGCCGCCCGGCTGTCGGCGCCCGTCGCAAAATCCCGGTTGAGGCGGACGAGGCCGGCGGCTGGCCTCGAGGCCAAGCCGCGGATCAGCATGGCCGCGCGCTGTCCTAACTGCTCACGCTCGACCGCCGCCTTTCTGGCCTGCGCCATCGTTTCAGCCATGCGAAGCGCATCGTCGCCTTCAACAAGTGCTGCGCGGACGCGCGGGCGCTCGAAAGCAGTGTCGGCATTGGTCGGGTCCTCGACCCAAGCGACCTGTTCGCGCCGGAGGAATTCGCGCAGCGCCGCACGCCGCACGCCGAGCAGCGGCCGCACGATCCAGTACCGCCAGTCGTAGAGGGTTGCCGGCGCCATGCCGGCAAGGCCCCGCGGCCTCTCCTCACTTGGCACCTCGTCACGCGCTTGCCGCATCAGCACGGTCTCGGCCTGGTCGTCGGCGGTGTGGCCGGTCAGGATCAGCCCGACGCCTGCCGCTTCGGCGGCCTCGGCGAGCAGCCGGTATCGGGCTTCGCGCGCGGCGGCGGGCAGGCCGGTCGCTGGTTTGTGCCCCGACCAGACGACGATGCGATGGGCAATGCCGCGCGCCGCGCACAGCCTGGCCACGGCTTGCGCTTCCGCTGCCGCTTGCGGCCGCAATTGGTGATCGATCGTCACCGCCAGCAATTTCGTTGCCGGTGCGGTACGGTCGAGATGGGCTTTGAGGAGGAGGAGAAGGGCGGTCGAGTCGCTGCCGCCGGACACGGCCACAACAGCGCCGTTGGAAAAGTCGATCCGCGAAAAATCCGAAAGATCAGGCTCGGTGTCGAGCGTCATGCATGTCGCCCAAAAGTGGGCCCGGTTTTGGGGCAACGACGTGCAACAGAAAAACTAGCACGCCGCGAGTGCCCTTTCCTGCTTGACCCGCTCCTTGAGCGCGCCGGAAATATCGGGGTAGCGCTTGCCGATCTCGCTGAAGGTGGCACAGGCCACGTCGCGCTGCTTCAGCCCGACCAGTGAGACGCCGAGCTTCAGCAGCATGTCTGGCGCTTTCTTGGCCTTGGGATAGTCCTTGCTGGCTGCGAGGAAAGTCTCGGCCGCATCGCGGTATTTCTGCTGGCCGAGCAGCGATTCACCGAGCCAGTAATGCGCGTCCGCCGCTTTGGCGTCCCGGGGAAACCGAGCGATATGGTCGCGGAAGCCCTGTTCGGCGGTGCTGTAGTCGCCCGACAGGATGAACTGGTAAGAGTTGCGGTAAAGCTCCTCCGGGTCGTTGGTCGAGGGGAGTGCCGCGACCACCGTATCGTCGGATTTGCCGGCCTTGTTGCCGGCTGCGTTGGCGCCGTTGGCTGGGGCCGTATTCTGCTCCGGCGCGTTCGCCTGCGCATTGCCATCGGCTTCGACGACATTGCCGTTTTTGTCGACGGTGATGGTGCCGAACGTCTTGGGCGGCGCGCCGGGGATCAGCTTGCCGGGATCGCCGTTGGGCGATTCGACGATGACGTCCTCGACGCTCTTGTCGCCGGCTGGCGGCGTGTCGGCAGCGGCCGGAGCCTGCGTTGCAGGCGCCTCCGCCACGTTACTGTCGCCGTTGGGGTTGTCGCTGTTGGGCGCCGCCTCGGACTTCTTCTGCTCGGCCGGCTGCTGCGCGCCTTGCGGACCGCCTTCCAACTGCTGGAAGCGGAATTCGTTGTCTTCCTGCTGCTTGCGGATCTGCTCCTGCATCTGCAGGACCTGGAAGTTGAGTTCCTCGATCTTGCCGTTCATCTGCCGGAGCTGTTCCTCCAGCGCCGGAGTGCCGGTGCCATCCTGTTGCGCGAGTTGAACCTGATCCGGCTTTTTCTTTTCACCGAAAATGCCGGGCAGTTTGATCGTCGGCAGATGGAAGGAAAAGCCGCTTTCCGATGACTGCTCGGTGCCGCTTGCCCCGTCAGCAAGTGCCGCGATACTTGATACGAGCAGCAGCGCAAGCGTGCCGCTCAAGACCGATCTGAAATGCATGTGCCTCTCGCCGTGAAACCGTTGTTGCGCGCCTCTCACTCGAAGTAGACCAGCCAACTGGGACTAGCCAGACGCTCTCGGCTCTTAACAGGACGTGAGACTTCGGCCAAATTTTGTTTGGAGCGGGCAGATATGAAAAAGGCGGCCCTTTGGCCGCCTTTCGCACCAAGTGTTGCATTTATGCCGATCAGGAGCCGGCGCCGCCCAGGGTGGTTACGGCGCGGCGGTTCTGCGACCAGCAGGAGATGTCGTCGCAAACCGCGACCGGACGCTCCTTGCCATAGGAAATGGTCTTCAGGCGCTGCGCCGAAACGCCCTTCGCGACCAGGAAGTCGCGGGTGGCGGCAGCACGGCGGGCGCCGAGCGCCAGATTGTATTCGCGCGTGCCGCGCTCGTCGGCATGGCCTTCGATGACGATGGCATACTGCTTGTACTGGTTCAGCCACTGTGCCTGGCGCGCCAGCGTCGTCTGCGCATCGGCGCGGATCGACGACGAATCGGTGTCGAAGAAGATGCGGTCGCCGATGTTGACGGTAAAGTCCTGGGCTGACCCGGGCGTTGCCGCGCCGGCGCCGTTGAGGCCGAGATCGGCGGCGCTGTTCGGCGTCTTCTTCGAGGCGCAACCGGTAATCGCGAGCATCGCGACCAGCGCGATCATGACCGGGTTTGTGGTAAGTGCTGCGATACGGCCCATGCCGCCTCTCCTTCGCAATTCGAGTGATTTCATTGATCGTCCAGTAACCACGTTTGGGTTAACCGGCGCTCAAGAAACACGGTTAAAATTTGGTTTCGGCTGCCGTCCACAACCGTTCTGCCGAGGGCTACTCAAGGGCGACAATGAGCGCGGACCGTAGGCGGAAATGCGGCCAAAACATGAAAAAGAGGGAATTGAAGAATTGAAGAGTTGAGGAATTGAGGAAAGAGATCACCTCAGCTTCTCTCTGAGATTGACCAGCATTCCGTAGATGCGGGCATAGGATTGCAACCAGTCGTCGCGTTGCACCTGTGTGATATACTCGAGGTCGAACGCATACGAAATCCACGTCTCCACTTCACTGCATGACCCTATGGCCATCGAAATGAAGCGTGCGAATTCGGGCTTGGAGCGGTCTGTTTGGCAAAACCCTCAGCCAAATTGGCGCAGATCGCCTTGCTGGAACGACGTAGTTGATCGGCGAGCGCGTATTGCTCCATTTTCGGAAAAGCAAGCGTGGCTCTGTGTACCCCAAGGGAAACCGCATAGGCGCGCTTATAGACTTCCAAATCCCTCGCGTGCTCGATGTAGGCCCCTGGCTTCTCCATTCTTCAGTTCTTCAACTCGTCAGTTCGTCAATTCCTCAGTTCCTCTATTCGAGCAGCGGCGACCAGGCCGGATCCGAGGCGAAGTTCGCCGTCGGGATCGACTGTTCGTTGCGGCCGGTGAGGTCGACCGAAACAAGTTTTGGTCCGCCATTGGAATCGCGGAAGAACATCAGCACCCGGCCGTTGGGTGCCCAGGTCGGCCCTTCCTGCTGAAAGCCGGTGGACAGGATGCGCTCACCCGAACCGTCGGTGCGCATGACGCCGATCTGGAATTCGCCGCCGGTCTGCTTGGTGAAGGCGATGAGATCGCCGCGCGGCGACCACACCGGCGTCGAATAGACGCCGTCGCCGAACGAGATGCGGGTCTGGCCCGAGCCGTCGGCGCCCATCACATAGATCTGCGCGCGGCCGCCGCGGTCCGACGTGAACACCACCTTGCTGCCGTCAGGCGAGTAGGATGGCGAGGTATCGATGGCGGTCGAATTGGTGAGCCTGGTCGTCGAGCGGCTTCTCAGGTCCATGGCGAAGATGTTGGAATTTCCGTCGTCGCGCAGAAGGCTCATTATTACCTTCTGGCCATCCGGCGAAAAGCGCGGCGCAAACGTCATGCCGGGGAAATTGCCGACCAGCTCGCGCTGCCCCGTCTCGATCTGCAGCAGGTACACCCGCGGCTGACCGCTCTCGTAGGACATATAGGTGATTTCCTGCCGGTTCGGCGAGAAGCGCGGCGTCAGCACGATCGACTTGCCGTTCGAGAGATAGCGGACGTTGGCGCCGTCCTGGTCCATGATGGCAAGCCGCTTCTTACGCGCATTCTTGGCGCCGGACTCGTCGATGAAGACGACGCGGGTGTCGAAATAGCCCTTCTCGCCGGTCAGCCGCTCGTAAATGGCGTCGGCGATGATATGGCCGACGCGCCTGGTATTGGCGTCGTTGGCGAAGAACTGTTCGCCCGAGAGCTGCTGGCCGGCAAAGGCGTCCCACAGCCGGTACTGGGCACGGATGCGACCGTCGGCTTCCTTGCCGACGCTGCCGGTGACCAAAGCCTGCGCATTGATTACCTTCCAGTCCTCGAAGCGTGGCGTGGCATCCGGATTGGAGATCTTCTCGATGAAAGCGCTCTTGTCGATCGGAGCAAACAGGCCCGAGCGCTTCAAATCGTCGATGACGATCCCCGATATCTCCGCGCCCAACGCGTCGCCCGATTGGAAATCGGTGATGGCGATCGGCAGCGGCTCAATATTGGGTTGGGTCAAATCGAGTTGGACCAACGCTTTTGCCGGCAGCGTGGCGAGCCCGCTCATGGCGGTCGCAATCGTGCCGATCAGCATCAGCGTCGTAAGCAACTTCTTCATTCGTTCAGCCTCGTTGTTCTCTCGGCAAATCAGTACATGTCGCTGGGGATGAAATTGACCTCGACCTCGTTCCATCCCAGTTCGCCGTCATATTTTGCGACTGGCAGATTGTAGGGCGCACATCGCAGCACTGCGCGCCGCGCTGCTTCCGAGGCAACGCGGGAGCCCATTGAGCCATCGCCCGCGGATCCGACTTCCGGAGCGCCGTCGATCTCGCCATTTTGCGTGAGCTTCATCCTGATGGTGACTTTTTGGCTGTCGCCATCGAATGTGCCGGGTGTCACACTCCAGCAGCGTTTGATCTGGGCCTTCAGGCCATCAAGCTCGCTCTGCGAGAGTTTGGTGCCTTGGTTCTTCTCGCCGCCGAGCGAAGCCTGCTGGGTCGAGCGCTTGGCGCCGCCGCCGGACGGCTTCTGCTTGTCGAGGAGAGCGGAAATCTCATCAGCATTGAATTGCTTGTCGTCCGATTTCGGCTTGGACGAGGCTTCCTTGACCGGCTTGTCGGCGTCCTTGCGCTCCGGCGCCTTGGCGCTTTCGGCCTGGGCCGGCTGCGGCTTCGGCCGAGCCTCGGGTGCTGGCGCCGAGTCCGGAAGCTGCGCCTCCTCGGTTGGCGTTTGCTTGGCAATCGCCTCGGCGACGGCATCCGGCTTGACCTCGGGCTGCGGATCGATCGCGGCAGTCTTGTCCTGCGGCGGTGTGGGCGTCGGCTCCTTGGCCGGCGTCGGCTTGGGCTCGGTCTGCTTGACAGGTTCGGGCTTGACCTCTTCCTTCGGCTGCGGCACCGGCGCCACCTCCGTAGCGGGAATTGGCTTCGGCTCTTCCTTCGGCTTCGGCACGTCCTCGGGCTTGGGCTTTTCGACTGGCGTCGGCGCGGGTGGCGGAGCCGCCGTCATGTCGACTGGCTGGGGCTTGGGCTCAGGTGTCGGGGGCTTGTCGGTGTCGACGCTGTTATCGCCGACTTTCTGGGCGTCGGGAACGATGTCGGGACGCTGTGTCGGCAGCGGCGCCGGCTTTTCGTGCATCACGGCTTTCTTGTCGCCTTGCAAAACCTGCGAGACGGCCTCCATCGGCACGATTTCGACCGCGACCGACTCGACATCGGACGACGGAAGCGCGGCCGGCGCCGACAGCGTGAACAGGCCGAAGGCGAGCGCCACCGTATGCAAGATCACCGATGTGGTGAGGCCGGTCTTCATCTCGCGTCTATTGGTCCTGCTTCGGCAATGACATCAGGCCGATGTTCTTGTAGCCGGCGGCCGCGATCTGGGCCATCACCTCCATCGCGGTGCCGTAGTTCGTAGCCTTGTCGCCGTGGATGCGGATGCGCTCCTCGTAGCCGGTCTTGGAAATCGCCTGTAGTTTCGCGACCAGCTCCTCCAGCGGGATTTCGGTCTCCTGCAGGAAGATCTTACCCGTGGCGTCGATCGAAATAGTGATCGGCTGGGTATCGGCGTTCATCGCCTTGGCCTTCGTCTCGGGCAGATCGACCGGAACGCCGACCGTCAGCAGCGGCGCCGCGACCATGAAGATGATCAGCAGCACCAGCATCACGTCGACCATCGGCGTGACGTTGATCTCCGATATCAGGGCGTGATGGCGGCCGCGCCGCCTGTGGCCGCGCCCGCCGCGTCCTCCGCCACCTGCGCTTACGGACATTCCCATGATCGTTCCTCAGGCCTTCTGCACGACTTTTTCATCGATTTGGCGCGAGAGTATGGCGGAGAACTCATCCGCGAACCCTTCCATGCGCACCGCGATCTTGCTCGCGTCGGACGACAGCTTGTTGTAGGCGATGACGGCAGGGATGGCGGCGAGCAGGCCGATGGCCGTCGCCAGCAGCGCCTCGGCGATGCCGGGCGCGACCACCGACAGGCTGGTGTTCTTCGACGCGGCGATCGCCTGGAACGAGGTCATGATGCCGATAACCGTGCCGAACAGGCCGATAAAGGGCGCCGCCGAGCCGGTGGTGGCGAGAAAGCCGAGCCGCCCTTCCAGCTTTTCCATCTCGCGGGTCAGCGCCAGATCCATGGCCTTGTCGATGCGGGTCTGCAGGCCGAGCGGCGATTTCGCGCCCTTCTCGAAGCTCTTCTTCCATTCGCGCATGGCGGCGACGAAGATCGCGCTCATGCCGGTCGTCTTGCGGTCGGCGAGCGTGCGGTAAAGTTCTTCCAGCGACTGTCCCGACCAGAACACCTGTTCGAAGCGATTGAGCGCCAGCCGCATGCGGGCATAGGCGACGAGCTTGTCGACGATGATCGCCCAGGTCCAGATCGAGGCGCAGAGCAGCCCGATCATGACCAGCTTGACCACCCAACCGGCCTGCATGAACAAGGCCCAAATCGATAAATGCGCGCCCGGTTCGGCGAGAGCGATGTTTTCCATGTTACGTCCTTAAAGATTTTCCGGGCGTGGCTGGCGGCTGGCCCATGGGCATCCCTTGTGGTCCGTTCGCGTTAAGCTGGCGGAATAACCCCAAATGCACCATTGGCGGCCTTTTCGGGGCAAATATTGGTGAAAGGAAGGCGCTTGGATTCTCCCAATCTTAACCAATCCCTTCATGGACCGTTATGGTTAAGGATGGGTTAGGACGTACAGCGCGGCGCATTGCCGCGCCCCGACGAGCCGCCGGCGGTCCTGGCCCCCTAACCGAGAGCTCCGGGATCGTCCGCCTCTGAACCCTTATTTGCGCGTTCTGGGCATGAAGGCTGCGATCCAGTCCTTGGGAAAGCGCCGCGGCCGTCCGTTGTCGCCGACGATCGCCGCTTCGACCCGCGCCTCGACCAGCACTTCGCTGCCGCGCTTCAATTGCTGCGCCATGACGATCCGCGCACCGGAAATCTCGTCGGTGCGCGTATCGATGGTCAGGATGTCGTCCATGCGGGCCGAACCGCGGAAATCGATTTCCATGCGCCGCACCACCCAGACTATTTTCTCGCCATGTTTGCCCTCGGCAAGCTCGGTGTGGTGGACGCCGGCCAAGCGCAGATAATCGGAACGGCCGCGCTCGAAGAACTCGAGATAGCGCGCGTGGTAGACGACGCCGGAAAAATCGGTGTCTGCATAATAGACCCGCGCCATCAATCGATGGCCGAATTCCGTCAGCGCGCCGGAAAGCCCGGCGGACAATGCCGATTCACGGTGATCGTCCATTGCTGTCCTTTTGGCCCGACGGGCCCTGTTTTAAGCAACACCTGTTTTGCGCATAGACCGGCGATGATCAAGACCTGGAGGGCGGGGCCGGGAACTGCCAGCACCGAAGCCATAAGCAGCGGAACTTACGGCTCTTCCTGGAATAGGCTGATCTGCTGCTGCGCCAGGTCCTTCGGCGCGTCGAGGCCGAGATGCCGCCAGGCATTGGCCGCCAGCACGCGGCCGCGCGGCGTGCGCATGATAAAGCCTTGCTGGATCAGAAAGGGTTCGATGATGTCCTCGATGGCATCGCGCGGCTCGGAAAGCCCAGCGGCGATGGTTTCAATGCCGACTGGCCCGCCGCCGAAATTCCGGGCGATCATCGACAAATAGCGGCGGTCGAGCGCGTCGAGGCCGAGCCCGTCGACCTCCAGCCGCGTCAGCGCCTCGTCGGCGATCCTGCGGTCGACATGGCCGTCGCCGGCAACGCTGGCGAAGTCGCGCACCCGGCGCAACAGCCGGCCCGCGATGCGCGGCGTGCCGCGCGCCCGCCGGGCGATCTCCAAAGCACCGTCGTCACCGAGCGGCATGGCAAGGATGCGGGCGCCGCGCCGCACGATCTGCTCGAGTTCCTCGACGGAATAGAAATTGAGCCTGACCGGGATGCCGAAGCGGTCGCGCAGCGGGTTGGTCAACAGGCCGAGCCGGGTGGTGGCGGCGACGAGGGTGAAGCGGGCCAGGTCGATCTTGACCGAGCGCGCCGCCGGCCCCTCGCCGATGATCAGGTCGAGCTGGAAATCCTCCATCGCCGGATAGAGGATTTCCTCGACCGCCGGGTTGAGCCGGTGGATCTCGTCGATGAACAGCACGTCGCGGTCTTCGAGGTTGGTGAGCAGCGCCGCGAGATCGCCGGCCTTGGCGATGACCGGACCGGAGGTCGAGCGGAAATTGACGCCGAGCTCGCGCGCCATGATCTGCGCCAGCGTCGTCTTGCCGAGGCCGGGCGGGCCGACGAACAGCACATGATCGAGCGCTTCGCTGCGGCCCTTGGCGGCCTCGATGAAGACTTTGAGATTGGCCCGCACCGCCGCCTGGCCGACGAAGTCGCCGAGCGTCTGCGGCCGCAAGGTCTGCTCGGCATCCTCGCCGCGTTTGTCGGGAGCAATGAGGCGTGGCGAAAGGCTCATGCGAGCAGTTCCATACCGGGAATGGCCTTGGCAGCGCGCTGATCGAAGGTGACCGTGTGCGTGCAACCTAATTTTCGATTGTGCTCCGCAATCAACGCGTCGGCAAAGTCGACCTGCACTGAATTCGATCGTTCGAGCGCGATGACGATGGCATCGAAGTCTTCGAACTCCAGCGTCTTGATTTTGAGCAGCCTCTGGATCGCGGCCAGCACCTGTTCCTTGGGCTGCCTGTAGCGCGAAGCCAACGACCAGCTGAATTCGACCAGCACGATCAAGCTCACGAAGCCGGGCATTTCCAGACTGAGGCCGCGGCCGAACGCAAGCGCCTTCGCCCGCTGCTCCGGATCATCGTTGAGCACCATGCGAAGCAGAACGTTGGTATCGATGCCGATCGACGTCAAGCGGCACCCTCTTGTCCGTCATTTGGTCTATCCCCGACAACATGCCGGCCGACCGCATCCCGCACAGCGGCGTCGATTTCCTCCAGCGTAGCGGGACCGCCAGGCGGATCTCCCAAGAACCCGGCGAGGTCGGCAAATCCGAGGTTGCGCGGCGTTCCGATCAGGTAACCATCCATGACTGTCCAGGCGATCGTGTCGCCTGTCTTGAGCGACAAGGCGTCGCGGACGTCCTTTGGGATCGTAAGCTGTCCCTTGGAGGTCAGACTGGCATATGCGCCCATATTCTTACTCCTGGAGAAAATTCTTACCGATCACATGGTAGTCGGAATTTCACTTTCCAGCAACATCTCACCGTGCCAGCTCCTTCAGCCCGAAGCGGATCAGCTTCGACGCGTCCGCTTCCTCGCCGGCCGTCTTCAACGCCGCCGCCACTGCGTTGGCGGCAGTGTCGCGAGAATAGCCGAGATTGACCAGCGCCGAGACTGCGTCGGTGATCGGCGCCGAAGCAACGCCTTCGCCGAGCTCCTGCTTCAGGCCGATGGTGCCGGAGGCAGCACCTGCATAGGCCGGCGCCTTGTTCTTCAACTCGGTGACGATGCGCTCCGCCACCTTCTTGCCGACGCCCGGCGCGCGGCTGACCATGGCGATATCGCGCAACGCAATCGCATTGGCGAGGTCGGCCGGCGCCAGCGTCGACAGGATGGCCAGCGCCACCTTGGCGCCGACGCCCTGCACATTGTTCATCAACAACCGGAACCATTCGCGCTCCAGCACCGACTGGAACCCATAAAGCCGCAGCACGTCCTCGCGCACATAGGTCTCGATGAACAGCACCACCGCCTCGCCGGGCGGCGGCAATGCCGCAAGCGTGCGCGCCGAGCAATAGGCGACATAGCCGACGCCATGCACATCGACGATGCAGAAATCCTCGTCGATCTCGTCCAGCGTGCCTTTTAGCTTGCCGATCATTTGAGCGTGCCGATCATGCCGGGTGGGTTTCCGGAGAGATGATATCGAGGTCCGGGAAATAGCTGCGATAGCGCGCGGCATCGCGCGTCAGCAGGCGATGCCCAGCGACAACCGCATGGGCTCCAATAAAGAAATCCGGCAGCGCTCGTTCGTGGAGGCCGCCGGCGCGGCGATAGCGGGAGTGCGTGACACCAGCGAGGAAGGCCGCTTCCCACGGCAGGAGTTCACGCTCGATCTTGAGCATGTCGGCTGCTTGGCGAAGGGCTTGCTCCGTTGCAATCAGCGGCGCGAGTTCGGACCAGACGATTGTGTTGATGACAAGCGCGCCGTCGCGCCGGCATGCGGTGATCGCCGACGCCGACCATTTCCTCTCCTGTCCGGCAGGACCCCAAACGTCGATCAGGACATTTGTGTCAATCAATGTCGAGGTCTTCACGCGGGCCCCTCAGCCATTCCACATATTCGTCCGCCGTCATGCCCCCCAGATCCAGCGTACCAGCCATACGGCCGAGCATCTGGCTGAATCTGCGCGAGGCTTCCTCCTTCGACATGTTTTCGTCGACCGCAATGACACGAGCACCGTCCTCGGTGGGGACGAACTCCACCTCCGAGCCCGGGCCGATACCCAGATGATCCCGTATTTCCTTCGGGATGGTCACTTGGCCCTTGGTGGTAACGCGCATGGTAATACCTCGTTGGTATTACTTATTGTTCACTGGAGAACAAGTCAAGAACAAACTTATTCGGCCAGCATCGCCATCCTGTAGGCGATGCTCTGCCTGTGATGCGCGTGACAGATGGCGATGGCCAGCGCATCGGCGGCGTCGTCGGTGTCGAAAGTCGCCTTCGGCATCAGCACCTTGACCATCATATGGATCTGCTTCTTGTCGCCATGGCCGACGCCGATCACCGCCTTCTTGACGGCGTTGGGCGCATATTCGGCAACGGCAAGGCCGGCGCGCGCCGGCACCAGCATGGCGATGCCGCGTGCCTGGCCGAGTTTCAGCGTCGCCGCGGCATCCTTGTTGACGAAGGTCTGCTCGACCGCCGCCTCGTGCGGCATCGTGGCATGCAGGATCTCGGCAAGCCCGTCATGCAATTGGCAAAGACGCACCGCCAGCGCCGCCTTGTCGTCGGACCGTACTGTGCCGGAAGCGACGAAGCGCAGCGAATTGCCAAGGCTTTCGACGATGCCCCAGCCGGTGCGCCTAAGCCCCGGATCGATGCCGATGATGCGAATCGCTTCCCCCATCCGCCAAGTCTACCTTCGGCGGGCAGCGATGCCAGCGAAATGTGAACAAACCAGAAACGGGGCTCGTGATGTCCACAAAGCCTCTGAGACCGTTTCGAAAGTCGCTCCGGCGAGTCATATGGTGGTGGTTTCGAGAACCGGAGCGCAGCGGACATTTGGTCCGTGAGCCCACGCGTGATCCCGAGGGGATCATGCGCAATCAAAGTGCTGCAGTGTCCTTTGCGCGTCCAAAAGGACGCGGCGCTGCAGGTAAGCGGAGAAAACGCCGCCAGATGGCCGCTGGAGTAGAGTTTCCAAACGGTCTCTCAGCCGCGGGCGAAAGCCGTGTTGAGCAACGTGATCTGGTCGGAGACCGGATTGAGGCGACGGCTCGACTGAGGCACCTCGGCGAGGCCGCCATAGATCTCCTCGTCCATGCGGCGCACCAGCGCCTGCAGGCGCAGCGAGCGGTTGACGAGGTCGACGAAATCCGTCGGCAGCTCGGCCCAGCCGGGCGCCTCGTCATGCGCGGAGGCGGTGTCGAGACGCACCTTGGATTTTTCGGAAGCCACCTGATCGCGGGTCATCTCGCCGGAATTCGCCGCCCGCTGCAAAAGCAGCCACGAGGCGACCTGCATCAGCCTGGTGGTCAGCCGCATCGACTCGGCCGCATAAAGCGTCGCCGCCAGCCTCGACAGCTTCTTGGCCTCGGCGCGGCCCTTGCCGTCGAGATATTCGGCCGCCTGCTCGACCAAGCCCATGCCTTCCTGATAGAGCGGCTTGAAGGATTGGGAGAAAACCCGGCGCTCCGCCAGCTTGATGGTGTTCGCGCTCGCCTTCGAAGGCTCGTTCATCGCTGCGCCCCTGCACTTGCCTGACAGCCGGCCGATTCGGCTCTTGGCCGCCATATCCGGCAGCCTAAACGACTGAAGCTTGAAAATGCGCTTCGCTGCCGGCGAAGGCAAGCACATGTTTAACAAACGGTTAACGGCCGCATTTGGCCCAAGGGGCTCCATGCCGGCGAACAAAAAAAGAGCCGCGGATAAGGCGGCTCTCAGGAGTTTAACAGGGAGGCGTCAAACAAAGTGGCTCCAACCACTCGGTAAGAATCCAGATCACTGGATGGACATAGTAAACGCCTGTAAAGCTTAACAAAGCCTTAACGCAGGGCATATTTTTCGATCAAGCGCCCAGCATCTGTGCCGTAACAGCACAGATGGCCGGCTAAGCCGCCGCTCTCACCACCGGCTGGAAAGTGGGGGCGACGCGCTTGCGCCACCGTTCCTCCAGATCGTGACCGACATACCGAAACAGATCCGCTCGCCGCGCGACATCGTTCCGAAACAGGCGCCGCGCTAAACGCCCGCTCCTCGCAACGAGGCGGAGCAAAATTGCGCTCCGGCAATCATGAAAATTTCTCAAGGAGCGAACAATGGACTGGTACTCGGCCGTTAAATTTCTGCACATCGTCTCGGCGATCCTCTGGGTCGGCGGCGGCTTCACCCTGATGCTGCTTGCGGTACGCGCCGACCGCGCTGGAAACGTCGAAGGCATGTTGCAGGCGATGCGCGCCACTGGCGAGCTCGGTAACCGGTTCTTCGCGCCGATGTCGATGCTGACATTGCTCTTCGGCCTCATCATGTGCGGCTTCTGGGTCGGCTTTTCCGATTTGTGGGTGCTGATCGGCCTTGCCGGTTATGCGACGACCTTCTGCATCGGCATGTTCGTCTTCAAGCCGACTGCCGACCGCATGGCAGGCATGATCGCCAAGGATGGCGTGACGCCGGCGGTGCTTGCCCAGGGCCAGCGCGTCCTCAATGCCGCGCGCTTCGACTATTCGGTGATGCTGATGATCATCGCGGACATGGTGCTGAAGCCGACACTGCACGACATCACCATTCTTGGCTGCATGGCGTTCGTGCTGGCAACCGGCGCTGCTCTCGCGCTTGGCAGGACGCGGCCGCTGCTGCCGAGTGCCGCCTGAGGTTTAAGGAATCCGGCGGCGGCCGCCTGGGGCCGCCGTCTTACAGAAGGCCGGCGATGCCGTCCCACAGAAGCTTGACCGCGACGACCGCCACGGTCGCATAGGTGAAGGGATAGAACAGCTCCGGCCGCATCCGCCGCACCAGCCAGGCGCCGGCGATTGTCGACAGCGGCGCCAGCGGCATCAGCACCGCCGACGCGGTCAAATTGGTGGTGTCGAACTGGCCGAGCGCGAAATAGGGGATGAGCTTCAGTGCATTGGTGACGGCGAAGAAGATCGCCGCGGTGCCGGACAGCACCTTCGGATCCAGCCTGATCGGCAACGCATAGACCTGAAAAGGCGGGCCGCCGACATGGGCGACGAAGCTGGTGAACCCGGCAACGGTACCCCAGAAGCCGGCGGCAACGCGGTTGGGCTCCGCCGCGTGGCCGGCACCGTGGCGGAGTTGCAAATAGAGCCAGCGCAGCACGAAGATCAGGGCGACCGCGCCGACGATCAGCCGGACCATCTCTTCGGTTACAAGTGCCGCCGTCAGCCAGCCAAGGGCAATGCCGATCACGGCACCCGGCATCATGTCGGCCAGCATCTTGCGGTCGAAGATACCCCACCATGTCCACACCGAGACAATGTCCATCAGGCACAGAATTGGCAGAAGAATTGCGGCAGCCTGAACCGGCGGCATGGTCAGCGCCATCAATGGCACGCCGACAAAGCCGACGGCGCCGCCGAAGCCGCCTTTCGACAGGCCGACGAGGATGACGGCCGGCATGGCCGCGGCATAGAACCAGGGATCGATGAGCAGGCCTGACATGGGGAAAGGAGGCTGGAGGGAAAGTTGAACTCTGGAATAGACCAGAAATGGCCAGACCGCGACCGCAAATACGTGGGCCACGCCACCGGAGCCCGTCACATGTTTGGCATGTCGAGCGGCGGCGGGCGTCTCCGGATCGGCTGCGCCTTGATGATGGCGGTGCTGGTTTCGGCCTTGTCGGCGATGCGGTCGAGAATCCCGTCGAGCTCGCCGATCGAGCGGACGAACAGCCGGGCGACGAAGCAGTCATCGCCCGTCACCTTGTCGCATTCGCCGAATTCCGGGATTTCCTCGATCAGCTTCTGGACGATGTGCAGCTTACCGGGCAACGGCCGGATGCGAACGATCGCCTGCAAGGCGTAGCCGAGCGCCTGCGGATCGATGTCGATGGTGAATGCGCGAATGACGCCGCGATCCTCAAGCCGCCGAAGCCGCTCCGAAACGCTTGGCGACGACAACCCGACCTGCAGCGCCAATTCCTTCAGCGAGGTCCGTGAATCCCTGACTAGGATATCGAGGAGCTTTCTATCGAGCTCGTCCAGCATTTTATAATTCCAAGAAAAAGCCGATGTTTACCTAATTAAATTAGGTTCGTTCTGCATATCACCAGCTACAAGTCATGGAAAGGCCCATATCTGCCGTGGGATTATAGAATCTCAACGGGTTTCGGGAGCATCCATGGACAACACGGTACGCGGCACGATCGAAATGACTGCGGCGATGGCGATCCTCGGCACGATCGGCTGGTTCGTCGTCCTGTCCGGCCAACCCATCATGGACGTGGTGTTCTGGCGCTGCGCCTTCGGTGCGGTAACGCTGCTGGTTATCTGCACGGCGCTGGGACTGCTGCGCGGCAGGCTGTCGCTTCGCATTGTCGCGATCGCGGCTCTCGGCGGTGCTGCCATCGTTATCAACTGGCTGCTGCTGTTCAGCGCGTTTTCCCGCGCGTCGATCTCGATCGCCACGGCTGTCTACAATACGCAACCCTTCATGCTGGTCGGTTTTGGCGCGCTCTTCTTCTCCGAACGGCTGACGGTGACCAAGCTGACCTGGCTCGGCATCGCCTTCGCCGGCATGCTGCTGATCGTGCAGGCCGCGCCCGATGCAGGCGATCATGGTACGGATTACTTTACCGGCATTGCGATGGCGCTGGCCGCGGCTTTCTTCTGGGCCGTTGCGGCTATCGTCACCAAGAAGCTCAAAGGCACGCCGCCGCACCTGATCGCCCTGATCCAGGTCTGCGTCGGCGTTCTCATGCTGGCACCTTTCGCCAATCTCACCCACCTTCCCGCCGATGCGCGGAGCTGGGTCATGCTGGCGACGCTCGGCATCGTCCATACCGGCCTGATGTACATCCTCATGTACGGCGCCATCCAGAAACTGCCGACGCATCTGCAGGGGTCGCTGTCCTTCATCTATCCAGTCGTCGCCATCCTCGTCGACGTCGTCGCCTTCGGCCACCGGCTGCATCCGGCGCAGATCGCCGGCGCCGCCGCCATCCTGGTCGCCGCCGCCGGCATGAACCTCGGCTGGTCGCTTTGGAAATCGAAAGTGCCTGCGTAGAGCCCGCAAGCGACCAGGCGAGGAGAATTTCGGCCAACGGTAGTCATGCGCCGAGCCCGATAGAATCTTGACGGCAATCGTGATCCCGCTGCCGCCTGTTCAATCCCCGCACTTTGCTCTATGCCGCAATGCAACCATCTTCGCCCGGCATAGGCGATAACCGGGACCGAACACCAATGAATGACGCAACGCCCCCCAACCGCTGCCGTATCGTGCTGATCGCGCCGCCGAACGTGCCGGCCGAGCGCATCGCCGCAGCCTTCGACGGCGGTGACGTCGCCTCGCTGATCCTGCCGGAAAACGGCATGGACGAGGCCGCCTTCCAGGCCTTTGCCGAGCAGATCGTGCCGGTGGCGCAAGCGGCCGGCATTGCCGTCATCATTGCTGGCGACACCCGCATCGCCGGCCGCGTCCAGGCCGACGGCATCCATGTCGAGGTCGGCAAGGACGAGCTCGCCGAAACGATCGAACACTTCCAGGCCAGGATGATGGTCGGCACCGGCGGCGCCAAGACCCGCGACGACGCGCTGGAACTTGGCGAGGTCAGGCCCGATTATATTTTCTTCGGTCGCTTCGGCTACGACAACAAGCCGGAGCCGCATCCCCGCAACCTGTCGCTCGGGCAATGGTGGGCGGACGTGATCCAGATCCCTTGCATCGTCATGGCCGGATCCGATCTTGCCTCGGTGGAAGCTGTCGCCGCCACCGGTGCCGAATTCGTGGCGCTTTCCAGCGCGGTTTTCGCCGGCGACGTCGATCCGAAGACGGCGGTTGCCACCGCCAACGCGCTGCTCGACGAAACCGCACCGCGCTTCGAGGACTGACGTGCTCTCTCGGACGATCCTTTTCAGCGCTTTTCTCGCAACGGCCGTAACCCAGGCGATAGCGGCGGAACCCGTTCCGCTGCCGCAGCCGAGGCCGGATTCCAGCGAGCCTGCCGACAAGCCGTTTCTCCCACCATTGCCGCAGCCCGCCACCACGGCCCCTTTGCCGTCGGCCGATACCATCAACCCCGACCGCTTCGGCGCAAAACCGTCCGACGCCGCCTACGGCGCCTTTCAGCGCGGCCTCTACAAGACGGCCTACAACCTTGCGATTTCCCGTGCTCAAAACGGCGATCCGGCGGCACAGACGCTGGTGGCCGAGATATTGTCGCGCGGCCTCGGCGTGCCGGTCGACGCGGCAGGGGCGGCGAAGTGGTATGCGCTTGCCGCCGAGCAGGGCATCCCGGAATCGCAATTCCAGTATGCGCTGATGCTGCTCGATGGCCGCTACGTCAAAAAGGACGAGAAGGAGGCCTATGCGCTGATGCAGGCCGCCGCCGAAGCCGGCAACCGCCTGGCGCAGTTTAATTTTGCCCAGCTGATGGTCGAACAGGAGCCCGGCGATGCCGGTATTGCCAAAGCCGTATCCTATTACGAGCGCGCCGCCGCGACCGGGCTTGCCGACGCACAATATGCGATGGCACAGGTCTACGCCAATGGCGCCGGCGGCAAGCCGCGCGACGATGTCCGCGCCCGCGGCCTGCTGGCACAGGCTGCGCGGCAGAACTACGACACGGCGCAGATCGATCTCGCCACCTGGATGATCGAGGGGCGCGGCGGCGCCCGCGACCTGAAATCGGGCTTTAACTGGATGAAGCAGGCCGCAGAAGGCGGCAACGTCGCCGCCCAGAACCGTCTCGCCAAGCTCTACATGAACGGCATCGGCACCGATCCGGATCTGATCCTCGCCGGCGCCTGGTATGTTGTCGCCCGCCGCGCTGGGCTCATCGACCAAGAGATGGACGATTTCCTGCAGGGCCTGACCGACGAGCAGACGCAGCAGGCGCTGCAACGGGCCAATCGCCTGCCCTGACTGTGATCTCGCGACTCATTGCACCCGGACTCGCAAGCGCGAGGCTCATTGCGTATGATCGAGCACGACCTTGCCGAAGGGCGAGCCGTGTTCAAGGTACCGAAAGGCTTCGGCGGCCTGGGTCCACGGTACGACCCGGTCGATCACCGGTCTCAATCGGTTGACGACAATGGCGCGGTTCATCGCCTCGAAGGATTCGCGTGAGCCCACCGGTATGCCTCGCGCCCTGACCTGCCGGCGGAAGATGTCGAGCGGGTTGATGGCGCCGTCACTGCCGCCGAGATAGCCGATGACGTTGATCTGGGCGCCGCGCGCCGCTGCCCTCAGCGATTGTGTAAAACTCTGCGGTCCGCCAACCTCGATGATATGGTCGGCGCCGCGCCCATCCGTCAATCCCAACACGGCCGATGCCCAGTCGGGGACGCTGCGATAGTTCACGCCATCATGCGCGCCCAGTTGCTTTGCCCGTGCAAGTTTCTCGTCGCTGCTCGACGTCACGATGACGCGCGCCCCGGCAGCGGCGGCGAATTGCATCGCAAACAAGGAAACGCCGCCGGTGCCGAGACAAAGTACGGTATCGCCGGGCTTGACGCTGCCCTCTGTAAACAGCGCGTGCCATGCCGTCACGCCGGCGCAGGGCAGCGTCGCCGCCTCGAAGTCGCTCAGATTGGCCGGCGCCAGCACCGCCGCCTGTTCATCGAGCCGAGCAAATTCGCTGAGCAGCCCGTCGATCGGGCCGCCACGTTGATAGGAGGGCTCGGCCATCGCGAAACTGCCGCCGACCCAGCGCTGCCAGAACGTGCCGCAGACCCGGTCGCCGATCTGGAACCTGCTGACCTCGGCGCCGACGGCTACGACTTCGCCGACGCCGTCCGACAGCGGCACCAGCGGCAATGCAAATTTCGTGTGATAGCTGCCGCGGACGATCTCGGCATCGCGGTAGTTCAGCGCCGTCGCCTTCACCTTCACAATCATCTCTTGGCGCCCTGGTTCAGGCATCGGCCGCTCGACCATTCTGAGATTCTCGAGGCCGCCCGGGCTCTGCAATTCGATCGCTTTCATCGTGTTCCTTCTCTGCTGGTCCTGCCGGAGGAAAATCGCTTGCCATCCATCGGATTTCAAATTCATAATGTTCAGCATAATTATGCCTCTCTGACATGTTCAGGTGTCTCGTGCTCGAAGAACTGAAAACACTGGCCCTCTTTGCCGAGGAGGGTTCGATTCAGAAGGTGGCTCGACGCCTGCCGTTGACGCAGCCGGCCGTCACCCGCCAGATCCAGCGGCTGGAGGAGATGCTCGGCACGGAATTGCTCGACCGCCGGCTAAAGCCGTCGCGACTGACCCCGGCCGGCGTAGAGGTGCTGGCACGCGGCAAGGACATTCTCGCCGCCGTCGACGCGCTGCGATCATTCGGCAGGGGCAACGAGCCGGAGGGTCTGCTGCGGCTCGGCCTCGCCCATGGACTTTGCGACAAAGCCGTGGCCGCCGCCATTGCTGATGCCGTGGCGCGGTTTCCGAAGGTTTCGCTGCGTCTGAAGAGCGGTTGGAGCCTTGAGCTGGCCGACCAGCACAAGCGCGGACAGCTCGACCTCGCCTTCATCCTGGACGGCGGCAATTCCAAAACTGGCGACGGCGTTGTCGGAACCGAGCCCCTCGCCATCATCGCCGCCGAAAACACCGGCCGGCAAGCCGACGTCAAGACCATGCCCTGGGTTCTCAGTCCTGAACCTTGCGACGCGCGCCGGCGGCTGGCGGCTGCCCTTGCCGAGGGCGGCCACAGGTTGATGGTCGGCGCCGAGATTCAGGACAGCGCGCTGCAGATCGACTGGGTTCGTCGAGGCCAAGGCCTTGGCCTGCTGCCCAAGCGGCTGCTGCAGGAAAAGCTGCCGGAGGGCATTGCCCTGGTCGACGCTCCCGGCCTCGAGCTGTCGCTGCGAATTGTCGTCTTGCGTTCGCCGCACCTGCATCTTTTAACAGAGGTAGCCGACGCCATGAGCGCGGCCGTAACCGCCATCGTCAGGACGGACTGAGGCTGCCGCGCCGCGCTGCCGGGCGAGCTTCGTTCCCGCTTCATCGGAAGGCGCTCCTTGCCTCTGCTAGCGATTTGTGGTCTTGGAGGCGCCAAATTGCCCTTTGCGGCGATCATCTCATTTCCGGATCACCTCACCATGGCCAAGATCAATGGCAACGAAATCCGTCCCGGCAACGTCATCGAGCATGATGGCGGCCTTTGGGTGGCGGTCAGGACCAACACCGTCAAGCCCGGCAAGGGCGGCGCCTACAACCAGGTCGAGCTCAAGAACCTGATCAACGGCACCAAGCTCAACGAGCGCTTCCGTTCGGCCGAGACGGTCGAGCAGATCCGGCTCGATCTGAAGGATTTTTCCTTCCTCTACGAGCAGGGCGACGCGCTGGTGTTCATGGACACCGAAAGCTACGAGCAGCTCGAATTGCAGAAGGAGTTCGTCGGCGATCGCGCCGCCTTCCTGCAGGACGGCATGATGGTGACGGTCCAGCTCTATGACGAAAGGCCGATCGGCATTTCGCTGCCCGACCAGGTGACGCTGACCATCACCGAGGCCGACCCGGTGGTGAGGGGCCAGACGGCAGCCTCGTCCTACAAGCCGGCGATACTCGAAAACGGCATCCGTGTGCTGGTGCCGCCGTTCATCGGCTCGGGCGAGCGCATCATCGTCGACACCAATGAAATCACTTACGTGCGCCGCGCCGATTGAGGCGTGATCCCGAAAAGTGGCAGACTTTTTGGATAGGATCACGCGTCAAAGCAGATAGGCGCAGCGACAGGAAGAAGAGCAATGGCGCGTTCCGCGATCCTCAATGTCATGGTCCAGGCCGCAATGAAGGCCGGCCGCTCGCTGTCGCGCGACTTCGGCGAAGTGCAGAACCTGCAGGTCTCGATGAAGGGGCCGGGCGACTATGTCAGCCAGGCCGACCGCAAGGCCGAAGACATCGTCTTTGCCGAACTGTCCAAGGCGCGGCCCGGCTACGCCTTCCTGATGGAGGAACGCGGCGTGATCGAGGGCGACGACGGCCAGCACCGCTGGATCGTCGATCCGCTCGACGGCACCACCAATTTCCTGCACGGCATTCCGCTCTTCGCTATCTCGATCGCGCTGGAGCGCCAGGGCCAGATCGTCGCCGGTGTCATCTACAATCCGGCGATGGACGAGCTCTATACCGCCGAGCGTGGCGGCGGCGCCTTCATGAACGATCGCCGGTTGCGCGTCGCCGGCCGCACCAAGCTGGTCGATGCGGTGATCGGCTGCGGCGTGCCGCATCTCGGGCGTGGCCAGCACGGCAATTTCCTTGTCGAGTTGCGCAATGTCATGGCCGAGGTCTCGGGCGTGCGCAGCCTCGGCTCCGCCTCGCTCGATCTCGCCTACGTCGCCGCCGGCCGCATGGACGGTTTTTGGGAAATCGGCCTGTCGGCCTGGGATATTGCCGCCGGCATGTTGCTGATCCGCGAGGCGGGCGGCTTCGTCTCCGATTTTGCTGGCGGCCAGGACATGCTGACCGCCGGTTCGGTCGTTGCCGGCAACGAACTCATGCAACGCGCGCTGTTGAAGACCGTGAAGAAGCCTCTCCCAGCGCGCTGATATAGTCGCGCCGCGCTGAAGCGCCGCAGTCGCAAAACCGCAACCAAAGCTTGAAATACTGTCCCGCGGCCGCCCAGATAAGGCGACGCAGGATCATCGATGACGAACAGCCGGCCCACATCCCAGAGCGAATTATCCCAGCTCGACATCCCCTTCATGGGGCGCTGGCATTACTCGCGCGCCGAGATCATCGCCGACGGTATCGTCCACGCCGTGGGCATCGTGCTGGCGATCGCTGCCGGCTCGACGCTGCTGGCACTGGCCGCCTATCGGACCGGCCCCGGCGAATATGTCGCCGCCGCCTTCTATGTGGTCTCGCTGCTCACGGTGCTGTCGGTTTCGCTGGCCTATAATCTGTGGCCGGTATCGTCGCCGGCGAAATGGATATTGCGGCGCTTCGACCATGCGGCGATCTACCTGCTGATCGCTGCGACCTACACGCCGTTCCTTGCCCAGCTCGGCGGCTCGCCGCTGGCTGTTTCGATGATCGTCCTGGTCTGGATCGCCGCGACGGTCGGCATCGCCATCAAGGTCTTTCTCCCCGGCCGTTTCGACCGGCTGGCAATCGTGTTCTATCTCGCCATCGGCTGGAGCGGCATCGTTCTGGTGGAGCCGCTCCTACGGACGCTGCCGGCGACATCGATCGCCCTCATCGTTGCCGGCGGCATCGTCTATTCCTGTGGCGTGATCTTCTTCGCCTGGAAAGGCCTGCGCTTCCACAATGCGCTGTGGCACGGCTTTGTCGTCACCGGCGCCGGCCTGCATCTGGCCGCCATGGTCGACTGCCTGGTCATCAACCGGCTTTGACCTCCGGTCGCGGACAGTGGCAATATTGCCAAGCGCCATTCAATTTCGTCACAATTCCGTTTAGAGTCGCAAACACAATGTGATCGGCGGCGATGGCATCGGAAACGGGGCACGGATGACTTTACTCAGATCCTTCGGCATGGGCAGGCGCTCCGACGTTCTGATCTACGACCCGCACAAATTGTCGAGCCCGCAGGTCTTTCTGCTGACCATGGTGATCTTTCTGTTCATCGTGGCCTTTATCGCCGCCATCCTGACCCGCCAGATCTCGACCGCCTTCGTCACCAATCCCGGCCTCAACGGCCTGATCATCGGCGTGCTGGCGGTCGGCATCCTGCTGGCCTTCGTCCAGGTCGGCCGGTTGTTCCGCGAGGTGCGCTGGGTCAATTCGTTCCGCGCCGGTTCCGAAACCACCGAACCCGTGCTGCTGGCGCCGATGAAGGCGATGATCGGCCGCTCCTCGACGATTGCCTTCTCGACCAGTTCGATGCGCACCATGCTGGATTCGATCGCCACCCGCCTCGACGAAAGCCGCGACACCTCGCGCTACCTTGTCGGGCTGCTGGTGTTCCTCGGCCTGCTCGGCACCTTCTGGGGCCTGCTCAACACGATCGGCTCGATCCGCGAAACCATCGAGTCGCTCGATCCCGGCACTGGCGACGCAGCGGCCGTGCTCGAATCCCTGAAGCAGGGGCTTTCCGCCCCTTTGGCCGGCATGGGCACCGCTTTCTCGTCGTCTCTGTTCGGCCTGTCCGGCTCGCTGGTGCTCGGCTTCCTCGACCTGCAGGCCGGCCGCGCCCAGACGCGCTTCTATACCGAGCTCGAGAACTGGCTGTCCTCGGTCACCGACCTGTCCTCCGACATCGTCGTTGCCGACGCGGCCAAGAGCGAACCCTCCGATGAAATCCGTCTGTTGTCGGAAAAGCTGCGCACCCTGCAGGAGAATGGCGGCGGCGCCAATCCGCGCGTCGCCACCGCCATGGCCAATCTCGCCGACGGCATTTCTGGCCTGGTCAAGAACATGCGCTCGGAACAGCAGATCATGCGCGACTGGGTCGAGGCCCAGTCCGACGAGCAGAAGGCGATGCGCAACACCCTGGAGAAGATCGCCGACGCCTTGAAGAAACCTGGAGTGCATTGACGTGGCGTTGGCACGAGGCCGGCGCTCCGACCGCCGCATCGATTACTGGCCGGGCTTCGTCGATGCGCTGTCGACGCTGCTGTTGGCGATCATGTTCCTGCTCACGGTTTTCGTGCTGGCGCAGTTCCTGCTCGGCCGCGAGATCTCCGGCAAGGACACGGTGCTCAACCGCCTCAACTCCCAGATCAATGAGTTGACCCAGCTCCTGGCGCTGGAGCGCTCGACGACGCAGGACAAGGAGGACACCCTTGCCAATTTGCAGGCCTCGCTGTCTGCATCGGAGGCGGAAAAGAGCCGGCTCGAACAATTGCTGGCGCAAGGCGCTGGCGCCGGCGACGCCGCCAACCAGCGCGCAACGGCACTTTCCGGCGAGCTCGACAGCCAGCGCCAGATCAGTCAACAGGCACTGAGCCAGGTTGAAATCCTCAACCAGCAGATCGCGGCGCTACGCAGGCAGATCGGAGCGCTCGAAGAAGCGCTCAACGTGTCCGAAACGCGCGATCGCGAGTCCAACACCAAGATTGCCGATCTCGGCCGCCGCCTCAACGTCGCGCTGGCGCAACGCGTGCAGGAACTGAACCGCTACCGCTCCGATTTCTTCGGCCGCTTACGTGAAATTCTCGCCGACCGCGAGAACATCCGCATCGTCGGCGACCGCTTCGTCTTCCAGTCGGAAGTGCTTTTCCCGACCGGCTCCGAAGTGATCAACGATGCCGGCAAGGTCGAAATGAAGAAGCTCGCCGATGCCATCATCGAATTGCAGAAGGAGATCCCGCCGGAGATCAACTGGGTGCTGCGCGTCGACGGCCACACCGACAACAAGCCGCTCTCCGGCACCGGCCGCTACCGCGACAATTGGGAATTGTCGACGGCGCGCTCGACATCGGTGGTCAAGTTCCTGATCGAGAACGGCGTGCCGGCCAACCGGCTGGTCGCGGCCGGCTTCGGCGAATTCCAGCCGCTCGACCCCGCCGATACCGAAGAGGCGCGCAACAAGAACCGCCGCATCGAGCTGAAGCTGACCGAGCGGTGATCTGCAAGCCTTTGGCTCGTTACATGCACCGGATCGAGCCGGCTCAAGTCGGCGGCATCTAGGGCACTGGTGCGGCAGCCGCAAGAGCTGAAAAAATTACCTTTTTTTAATTACACTTTGCCGCCACCGCCTTTTAGCCTTGGTCTGGGCCGAGAACCGCCGGCGGTGGAACCGCTCATCGCGACGCGACGGAACCTGACGGCCCGCGGCCGGAAGGCAGGAAAACCCAACCATCGCCTTCCCCAGTAAAGGAGACGCAACCATGCGCTTCTTCGCTCCCAGGAACCTCAGGACTGCTACGCTCGCCACACTTCTCCTCGCCGTTCCGTTTGCTGGCGCTTACGCCGGCCCGCGTGAGACGGCCTTGATCAATCAGATCCAGAGCGTGGAGACGGGTATCCAGGGCGCCATCCGGGCGAACAAGCTCGAGCCGGGCGAGGCGCGTGACTTGCGCACGCAGGTCGCTCAACTCGATCGGGCCGCCCAGAGGGCCGCGCGCGAGGGAACGATGCCGAGCACGCAATATCAGCAGTTGCTGGCGCAGCTCGACGATGTCAGCCAAAAGCTACGCGCTGATACCGGCAGTGCCTTCCTCATCGGCAACGGCGGCGATGGCGGATACTATCCTAACGGCTACGGCCCAAACTATCCAGGCGGCTGAGATCGGCCGTAGCGCCCGGCGCTGTGGCAATTGATTTTGCGTATGATCCTTTTCCAGTTTTCGGTTCAGGGATCATGCGCTAGCACAACGCCAACGCAATCAGCGCCAGCATTGCCGGCACTGTCTGGATGAACAGGATTTTACGGCCCGCCGTCGCCGCGCCGGAGAGGCCGGCGGCCGCGCCGCAGAGCAGGAAGAAGACTTTGAACTGGAAACCGGCTTCGCCGAGGTAAAGCCCCCAGATCAGCCCAGCTGCGAGAAAACCGTTGTAAAGTCCCTGATTGGCCGCAAGCACTTTCGAGGCACTGGCGAATTCCGGCGTCAGCTTGAATACCATGTGACCGCGCGGCGTGTCCCACAGCACCATCTCCAGATAGACGATGCAGAGGTGGATCACGGCCACCAGCCCGACCAGTACATTGGCGATCATGTTTCGTCTCCCCCATTGCGGTCTGCCGCCGCCAACGACATTGATCACGCACGCCACCGCTTCCGCAAGATGCCTTTCGGCCGTTGCGGCCGGCAGTCGATGCATCGGTCGCAGACGGTTTTCAGGGGTTGCCAACACTTTTCCATTGGTATCTTTTCCCGCCGTCAAATCAGCGGAACCCACCATGTCCTTTCAAAATCTCGACGACCTCGGCCACAAGCTCGAAGCGCTGGAACATGCCCTCGCCATTCTCGGCGCCGACGAGGCGACCCATATGGCGGTCGGCGGCGGCGAGAAGCGCGCAGAGGCAATGTCGGCGCTTGCCGGCATGCACCACGCCCAGGCGACTGCGCCGGAGATTGCCGATTGGATCGCGGCGGCCGAGCAGGAGGCGTTGAACGAAGAGCAGCAGGCCGCGGTCAGGGAGTTCCGCCGGCAATACACCAACCTGACCTGCCTGCCGGTCGAGTTCGTCGAGCGCCAGACGACTGTGCGCATGCGCTCCGAGCAACTCTGGCGCGACCTGCGCGCCAAGAACGACTGGGCCGGCTTCCTGCCGGCGCTCGAAGGCGTCGTGGCGCTGGTGCGCGAGGAGGCGACATTTCGCGCCGAGGTGCTCGGGCTCGAGCCTTATGACGCGCTGATGGAGCAATATGACCCGGGCAATCGCACCGCCGACATCACGCCTTTATTTGCTGAGTTGAAGACTTTCTTGAAAGGCTTCGTACCGGAGGCACTTGCCGTGCAGGAGGAGCGGCTGGCGAAACATCCGCTGAAGCCGCTTTCCGGCAGCTACCCCTTGGACAAGCAGCGCGAGCTCGGCCTCGCCATGATGGCCGCAGTCGGCTTCGACCTCACCCACGGCTCGCTGTCGGTTTCGCACCATCCCTTCTGCGGCGGTGTGCCGAGCGACGTGCGCATAACCACCCGCTACAAGACCTCGGATTTCCTGTCGGCGCTGATGGGCGTGCTGCACGAGACCGGCCATGCGCTGTACGAGCAGAACCTGCCGAAGGCGTGGGCGCACTGGCCACTCGGCAGAGCGCGCGGCATGGCGGTGCATGAAAGCCAGAGCCTGTTCGTCGAAAAGCAGATCGGCCGCAATCCAGAATTCTGGCGCTGGGCACTGCCGGTGGTCGAAAGACACCTTGGTGAGAGCTGGACGATCGACGACATCCTGCCGCATGTGCACCGGGTCGAGCGCGGTCTGATTCGCGTCGATGCCGACGAGGTCACCTACCCGCTGCATGTCATCCTGCGCTACGAGCTGGAGCAGGAGCTTGTCTCGGGGCGGCTGGAAGCAGCCGACCTGCCCGAGGCCTGGGATGCCAAGATGCGCGATTATCTCGGCCTGTCGACATCAGACAATCCGGCTGATGGTCCGATGCAGGACGTCCACTGGCCGGGTGCCGCCTTCGGCTATTTCCCCTCCTACACGCTGGGCGCCATGATGGCGGCGCAGCAATGGGCGGCGCTGACCAGAGATCATCCTTCAGCCGACGAAGACCTCGCCAAGGGAGATTTCGCCGCGATCAACGACTGGCGCCGCAAAAGGATCTGGTCGCAAGGCTCGCGCTGGTCGACGCCGGAACTGCTCGAACGCGCCACCGGCGAAAAGCTCAATGCCGTGCATTTCACCGATCACCTGAAGAAGCGGTACGGTAACTGAGTCGCTTCGTCTGTTCCTGGTTCTTGCTGCGGTGACCGCAGAAATCCGCGAAACTGGCCTTTACTTTGGTGGGAAAGCCTCTGAAAAAGGAGTTCTTCCAAGTTGGGCGAGCGTAGATGTCTGCCTGTTACAGTTTTCATGGGATGAAGTCTTTCTGGCCCCGCTTGGTATTTTTCATCTTGTTGATCGGCCTGAGTTCTCCGGCCATGTCCGACGACATGGTTCTCAAGGGCCCCGCGGAAAGCTGGGTAACGCAGGTTGATACTCCGGCTGCCGATCCCACCCGATCGGATCAAATCAAGAATGGCGTTTCATGGCTGCTCTCGGACGACCAGATCAAGCATCGCGCCGGCGGCTATGTCGAGTACTCGCGCACAGTCTATAGAATCGTTGACCGTCCCGGGCTGGATCGGGGCGCGAGTATCGATCTGCAATTCGATCCGTCCCGGCACAAGGTCACGCTCAACCATCTTCACATCATCCGCGACGGCGCCGTTTTGGACCGGCTGGAAGACGTCGAATTCGACATCTTCCGCAGGGAAAGAGATGCCGAGAAAGGCGTCTTCGACGGCTGGCTGACAGCACATGTCAACATCGATGACGTGCGCGCCGGCGACATCGTTGATTACGGATCGACCTATGAGATAACGCCGCTCGTCGGCAAGGATCTCTTCTTCAAGAATTTCTCCACCGAATGGGAAGAGCCGGTAGCGCTTATCCGCACGAGCATCATTTGGCCTTCGGGCCAGCCGCTCGAGACCAAGACAAGGGGGACCCAACTCAAGCCTTCGATCTCGTCGACAGGGCCGGACACGACCTATCTGTGGGAAATTCCAAACCCGAAACCGGTCAATGTCGAGGACAACCTGCCCGTGACATATCCAGGCTGGGGCTCTATCGATGTCGCATCGACCGCGAATTGGCAAAGTGTGGTCGATGCTGTTGCGCCCTATTACAAGCCAGCGACCGTTTTTCCCTCGGCTTTTGCCGCAAAGCTCGACGACATCGCACTGCGGCATCCCGTGCCCGAAGACCGGATGGTCGAGGCAATGCGGTTGGTGCAGGACCAGATCCGCTATGTAAGCCTGTCGATGGGTGCCGGTTCCTACATTCCGCGTGATCCCGCGACCGTCATCCTGAGCGGGTTTGGTGACTGCAAGGACAAGGCACTGCTGCTGGTTTCTTCGCTTGTGCGGCTTGGCATTGCTGCCGAGGTTGCCCTGGCCGATCTCGACGAAGGGCGGGCCCTGGACCAGCATCTGCCGGCGCTTCGCGATTTCGACCATGCCATCGTCAAGGCGAGGATCGGAACAAAGACATATTGGCTGGATGCTACCGACTATCTTCAGGGCGGCAAGGCGCCCAATCTCGCACAGTCGGACTACGGCTTCGCGCTGCCGCTTTCCAGCACCGGCGGATTGGAGAAGATGCCGAGTCCTGTGCTTACCAGCCCATCGATCCAGATCGCCGAGGACTTCGATTTTCCGCGGAAACCGGGCGATCCCCTCGTGCTGACGGTCTTCTCGACATATCAGGACGCCGATGCCGATTGGATGCGCGGCAATTTGGCCAGCCGGTCGCTGAGCGAGGTGTCGGACGCCTACCTGAAATACTACAACAAGCAATATCCGGGCATCCAAACCGTCGCCAAGCCGGAAATCGTGGATCGCCGCGACGACAACATAGTGAGCGTGAAGGAAAGTTATCGCTTGCCGGCAGAGGCGCTGGCGGCCAACGATCTGGCAAAGAATTTCCCGATCCGCGCGGCCGATCTCGGCAACAACTCTCTTCCAACCCCGACAATCGTCGACCGAACCGGGCCCGTCTCCATCGGCCCCCAGTTCTACCGGCGTCACAAGATAACGGTGCGCAACCTCAAGGCGAGGTTTTCCGGCGAGTCGATGAAAAACGTCGTGACGCCCTATCTGTCTCTCAAGGCGTCCTGGTCCAACACGCCCACCGAATTTCAAGTCGAATGGAACTTTCAGAGCCTGGCAACTGAAGTGCCGGCCAAGGCGATTGCCGACTATCTGAAAACCGTCGATGACGTCGCGGACGAAATCCGGTGGCAGTACGATTTTACCTATGAAGAGCCGCCTGCCGATGTGCAGCTCAGCGATCCGGCAAAGGAGCAGCGCCAGACCGTCGCCAGCATGCTTTTGTTGTCGTTGCTTGTCGGCGTTCCCCTGTTCATCGCCTATCGACGCGGCAAACGCCGAGCTTTCGGTAGCTGAAGAATCCCAGCGGTCGCTGGGGGACCTACTCGGCCGCGCCCCTGAAGGCATTCGCCCCGGTTTCGAACTGCAGCTTGGCCAGCCGCGCATAGATGCCGCCCTTGGCGACCAGGCTCTGATGCGTGCCTTCCTCGACGATGCGGCCGCCATCCATGACCAGGATGCGATCGGCCTTCAGCACGGTTGCCAGCCGATGGGCGATGACGATCGTGGTACGCCCCTGCATCAGCCGGTCGAGCGCCGTCTGCACCAGCGTCTCGCTTTCGGCATCGAGTGCCGAGGTCGCCTCGTCGAGCAGAAGGATCGGCGCATCGCGCAAAATGGCGCGGGCGATCGCCACGCGCTGGCGCTGGCCGCCCGACAGCGTCACCCCGCGCTCGCCGACCTGGCTGTCATAGCCCTTTTCGAGTTTCAGGATGAACTCGTCGGCAAGCGCGTCTTTCGCCGCCGCCTCGATCTCGGCCTGGCTGGCGCCAGGCCGGCCAAAGCCGATATTGTCGCGCGCGCTTGCGGCAAAGATGGTGACATCCTGCGGCACGATGGCTATGCGCGCGCGGATCGCGGCCGGATCGGCCTCGCGCAGATCGACTCCGTCGATGACGATCCTGCCGGCTTCCGGATCGTAGAAGCGCAGAAGCAGCGAAAACACGGTGCTCTTGCCGGCGCCGGATGGTCCGACGATCGCCACCGTCTCGCCGGGTTTGACCTGAAAGCTGAGGCCATGGACGGCGGCGCGGTCGGGCCGGGCCGGATAGGAGAAGGAGACATCGTCGAAGCTGATCGCGCCTCTCGCCTTTGCCGGCAGCGGCTTCGGATCGGCGGGCGCCTGGATCGCGGGTTTCTCGGCCAGGATCTCGGTCAGCCGTTCGGCAGCGCCTGCTGCCTGGGACAGTTCGCCCCAGACCTCCGACAAGGCGCCGAGCGCGCCAGCAGCGAACACCGAATAGAGCAGGAATTGGCCAAGCGTACCTGGCGACAGCGTGCCGTCGAGCACGTCGCGCGAACCGAACCACAGCACCGCCACCACCGAGGAAAAGATCATGAAGATGGCGAAGAAGGTGAGAAAGGAGCGGGCAAAGATCGAGGCCCGCGCCGCTTCGAACGCTGCTTCCACGGCGGATGAAAAATACCCGGTGACAAGCTTCTCGTTGGTGAAGGCCTGCAGGGTGCGGACCGCGCCGATCTGCTCGCTGGCATAGGCGGTGGCATTGGCCAGAGTATCCTGCGCCAGCCGTGACTTGCGCCGCACCGAGCGGCCGAAGGCGACCAGCGGCAGCACGATTAACGGAATGGCCGCGATGACCAGGCCGGACAGTTTTGGGCTGGTGAAGACCATCATCGCCACGGCGCCAAGGCCGAGGATGACGTTGCGCAAAGCCACCGAGGCGGTAGCACCCACGGCCGATTTGACCTGTGTCGTGTCGGCGGCGAGCCGCGAGACGATCTCGCCCGACTGGGCCGTGTCGAAGAAGGAGGGCGACAGCGTCGTGACGTGGGCAAAGACATCGCGGCGGATATCGGCAACGACGCGCTCGCCCAGCGTGATGACGAAATAGTAGCGGCTGGCAGACGCCGCCGCCAGCACGGCGGCCATCACCACCAGCATGGCGAAATATTCGGCAATGAAGCTGGAATCGGAAGCGGAAAAGCCGTGATCGATCATCCGCCGCACGGCCAGTGGCAGCGCCAGCGTCGTCGCCGCCGCGACGGCCAGCGAGATGATCGCGCCGATGACCATTTTGCGGTAATGGGTGATGTAGGGAAACAGGCGCTGCAGCGGCCTCAGCGAGCGCCTGCGCTCGTCTGCATCGCCGCTGATGTTCGCCATGACCGTGTCCTTTGGCCTTTTGAGGTTTGCGCCATCAATATGCGCTTGCCGCGGCCTTGTGATTCAATTCCGGCTGATGTATAGGCTCGCCGACCGTTTTAGAAGCCGTGGCTCCTCAATAGCTGCGGCTTCGAGTTTTAAAAAGGGGCGCATCGACGCAGGCTTCAGCCCGTCGGCAGCACCCGGCAAGCCAGGAACAGAACCATGAAGACCGACATCCATCCCGACTACCACACCATCAAGGTCGTCATGACCGACGGCACCGAATACATGACCCGTTCGACCTGGGGCAAGGAAGGCGATACGATGAACCTCGATATCGACCCGACGACCCATCCGGCCTGGACCGGCGGCCAGCAGACCCTGCTCGACCGCGGCGGCCGCCTGTCGAAGTTCAAGAAGCGCTTCGAAGGTTTTGGCCTGTAAGGTCGAAGAACGCTCAAGCCGCATTGGCTGCCTGCAGATAAAAAACCCGCCCTTGTGGCGGGTTTTTTATTCAGCGGATCGTCGCGCGAACGAAATCGCCCTTGATGACGATCGAGGGTTTGGCGCCGGCGGTGTTGGGAAGCGAACTGTCGACGAAGGACGCCAATGCTGTCACCGAATAGCTGATCGGAACCTGCTGGCCGAAGGACAGCGTGGCATCCAGCGCCTTGCCGGCAATCGCGATGTTTTCGTCCTGCCGGATGCTGCCATAGAAGAGATTGACCTTCAGCGCCTCGCCCTTGAGATCGATGCTCGAAGCATGCCCGTCGAGTGAAACATCGGCGGCCTTGCCCGCGATGGCGATAGTAGAGAAATTCCCCGCCATGTTGGCTTGCAGCGCCGCTTGGTCGATCGACACGGAACTCTCGGGTTGGATGTTGGCGTTGATCTCGACCACGCAGTCCGAAGGATCCAGCCACGAGGAGGGAGCAACATCGATGCGTAGCGTCGAGGCCACCAGCTTCATGTCGCTGGCGGAACGGCAGTCACTGGCGAACCAACTCGAATACCAGCTCGCAAACCAGCCTTCACGGCGGCCGCTGATCGTCGCGTGGTGGGTGCCGCGGACGAAGTGGTGAGCTTGACGGAACTGGCTTCGCCGGTGATGACGACGGCGCTCACCCCGACGAGATCGAGCGTCTTGGAGGCCTCACCGGTCGCCGGCGATGCCAGGGCAACGCCGGCAAAAGGCAGCAAGACGAGAATTGCGGATTTCATCATTGTCTCCGATCATGTTGGGCGGTCGCGACTGGACCGTGGCGTTGTCGAGATGATCTGAAACGTCGATTTCCGCGACCTTGATCGCGATCCGGGACGACCGCGAACGCAATCCGGGTCATTGTCGGCCGCTGCCCGCTTTGGAACCACGCTTGCGATCATGATCTTCATTCCCCTGCCATTCGTCGTTGCCCTGTTGCTGGTCATCCTGCTCGTGCAGATGGTCCGCCGAAACGAGGCCGATCTGCGTGAAAACATCGCCTTCATGCTGCTGATCGCCGCCTATGCCTTGCAGTCGGTGCTGATCGGCATTCGCTGGGGTTATGATGTCAGGGCAATCATGCCGTTCCAGTCGGTCCTGGCGACACTGATCGCACCCCTTGCCTGGATAGCCTTCAGCGGTTTGACGAAGGAACCGTCCGCGCATCGCCTGGCATCACTCTGGCCGCATTTGCTGCCGGCCTGCCTGGTTGTCCTGCTCCTGATCTTCTGGCGCGAGCCGGTCGGGCCGGTGATCATCCTCGTTTTCCTGTCCTATGGCGCCGCCCTTCTTTGGCTGGCGCTGGCCGGTCCGGATGTTCTTGTCGAATCGCGTCTCGACGGCGTCTTGCGGTCCTACCGATCGCTGTTGGTGACGGCGCTGGCGATCCTTGCATCGCCGGTCACCGACATCATCATCAGCTTCGACCTCGAATGGACAGGTGGCACTCATTCCGGCGCGGTGATTGCCGCCGCCAACGTCCTAGCGCTGATGCTGCTCGGCAGCGCGGCCGCTGTTGCCAGCGAAACCGCTGCTTCCGACGAAGAGGAAGTGGATGTGTCGCACGCCCAAACCACGCCACGGGTGACCAGCGAAGATTCCGCGGTCGCGGCGGCGGTCGACGCGCTGATGACATCGAAATATCTCTACAAGGATGTCGATCTCAACCTCGGGCGCATCGCCAGGCGGCTCGGCCTCCCCGCACGGCAAGTGTCATCGGCGGTCAATCGCGTCCACGGATCGAGCGTATCCCAATACGTCAACGGCAGGAGGATCGATGAGGCCCGCCGCTTGCTCGCGGCGACCGACGAACCGATCACCCGCATCATGCTCGACGCCGGTTTCCTCAGCAAATCGAACTTCAACCGTGAGTTCCTGCGCATCACCGGCCTGAGCCCGAAGGCATGGCGGCGGAAGTATCGGCCGCCGAAGGGCACGATGCCGGCCATCTCCTTGCCAGGCAAGGGAAAATGAATGCGCGCGGCGCCGGTCAGGCGCCGAGCAACTCTCGCAGAGCCATCCGCTTGTAGGCCGCAACCAGCCTGTCACCCTCTTGCCGGTCGACCGAAATCGCAAGCCGCATTGCGGCCTCGCCCATCTGCCAGATGAGAAATGCCGTGGTTTCCAGCGCTTCCGGATCGGCGGACGGCCGCAACCGCTTCAGCACCGTGGTGAGGAATTCGGCGTTGGCCCGGCTGTCGGCAAGCTCAAGCTCGCGCAATGCTTTGTCGGCCTGTGTCCCCGACCAGATGTCGCGCATCACCGGCTCGGCCAGGAATAACCGGTAGTAGATATCCACCAGCTCCGAAAACGCCTGGCGCAAGCCGTCGGCGTCACTGACGTCGGCGAGTGCCGCCGCGATGCAGGCCTGGCTTTCGGCGGTGTAGCGTTCGGCCAGCGCCCAAATGATTGCCCGCTTGTCCGGGAAGAACTGGTAGAGCGAGCCGATCGACACGCCAGCCCTCTCGGCCACCTCGCCCATGCGCATCGCATCGCTGCCTTGCTCGGCGATCAGCGCCGACGCTGCGGCCAGCATGCGCTCGACCCGCTCGCGGCTACGCTGCTGGCTCGGCGCCCGGCGCGGCGATGCGATCTGGCCATCCTGTGAATCCGATACGGCAGAGCCTTCCATCACTGTCTCCAGGCGAACAATCAACAAATTGGCTTGACTCGCAAAATACGAGGGTTTATCACGTTTGGCAAATGTGAGGATTACTCACATTTGCAAACTGAGGAAAATCGACATGAACCCTACTGTAACGAAACCAACTTTGATCCTCGGCGGCACCGGCAAGACCGGCCGCCGCCTCGCTGAGCGGCTGACGGCGCGTGGCCTGCCGGTAAAGATCGGCTCGCGCTCGGGTACGCCGCCCTTCGACTGGGAAAATAGCACGACCTGGGAACCCGCACTTGATGGTGTGGGCGCCGTCTACATCAGCTACTATCCTGATCTTGCGGTGCCCGGCGCGGCCGACACGGTCGGCGCCTTCTCTCGTCTTGCCGTGGAGTGTGGTGTGCGTCGGCTGGTACTGCTGTCGGGGCGCGGCGAAACGGAAGCACCGCGCGCCGAAGAGATGCTCAAAGCTTCAGGCGCCGATTGGACGATCCTGCGCTGCGCCTGGTTTTCCCAGAACTTCAGCGAAGGCTTCCTCGTCGAATCTTTGCAGGAGGGCGAGGTGGCGTTGCCGGTCGGCAGTGTGGGCGAACCATTTGTGGATGCCGACGATATCGCGGAGGCCGCCTTTACCGTACTAACCCGGCAAGGACATGTCGGAGAGCTCTATGAGCTGACCGGGCCGCGGCTGCTGAGCTTTGCCGACGCGGTCGCCGAGATCGGCAGGGCCGCAGGCCGCGACATCCGTTTCAAGCGGGTTTCCCATGCCGAGTTCACCGCCGCCATAGCCTGGCACGAGTTGCCGGCCGAGTTCGCCTGGCTGCTCAACGAGCTGTTCACCGAAGTGCTCGACGGCCGCAACGAAACGCTGACCGACGGCGTCCAGCGCGTGCTCGGCCGCGCCCCAAAAGACTTTTCCACCTACGCAACCGAAACCGCCGCCACGGGCATCTGGAGGAACTGACATGATCATGAAACTGCTTCCCACCCTCACCTTCGTCGCTGCCATTGGCTCAGGCGTTGTCGGCGGCGTTTTCTTCGCCTTCTCCAACTTTATCATGCCGGCGCTCGCCCGCTTGCCTGCCGGAGGCGGCATCGCCGCCATGAATTCGATCAACATCACCGTGATTACGCCGGCATTCATGACCGCGCTATTCGGCACCGGGCTGGTCTGTCTTGTGCTTGCCGCCGGCGCTCTTATCGGCTGGAGCCAGCCGGGCGCGTTCTGGCTTCTCGCCGGCGCCCTGATCTATCTCGTCGGCAACCCGATCGTGACGATGATGTTCAACGTGCCGCTCAACAACGCCCTGGCCGCCGTCGATCCGGCAAGCGCCAACGGCGCCGCGGTATGGGCCACTTATCTCAAGGACTGGGTGATGTGGAACCATGTCCGCACCATCACCGCCATCGTGGCGCTGGGCTGCTTTATCTTCGCGTGGCGGTGAATGCCGGGGCAAGAAGACCCTCAGGCAGGGTCCTTCGACTTATGACCCTTGCGATCGGCATGGCCGAGATCGCGATCCGGATCGATGACGTCGCGAACCAGTTGCTTGAGCTTTGCGGCGTCGGGAAAACCGCCGTCACGTTTGCGGTCCCAGACCAGCGTGTCATTGCAGGAAATGGTGAAGATGCCGCCGGTGCCGGGCACCAGCGCCACTTCGCCGAGATCGGTGCCGAAGGTGGACAGCAGCTCCTGCGCCATCCAGCCGGCCCTGAGCAGCCACAGGCACTGCGTGCAATAGGTGATGCGGACTGTAGGCAGCGCGTGTTGGGTCATGCCGCGCTGAGCTTCGCCAAGGTCTCCTCGTCGACCTCGAAATTGGCGTAGACGCTCTGCACGTCGTCGTCATCTTCAAGCGTCGCGACCAGCTTCATCAGCGATTGTGCCCGCTCCTCGTCGACCGCGATATTGGTCTGCGGCTTCCAGATCGGCTTCACCGATTCAGCCTCGCCGAGCGCGCCTTCCAGCGCCTTCGACACCTCGCCGAGATTCTCGAAGGCGCAGTAGATCGTGTGGCCTTCCTCGTCCGACTGGACGTCGTCGGCGCCGGCCTCGATCGCCGCGTCCATCACCTTTTCGGCGCTGCCGGCCGATGCCGGATAGTAGATCTCGCCGATGCGGTCCCACATGAACGACACCGAGCCGGTCTCGCCCATCGCCCCGCCGGCCTTGGTGAAGGCAGCGCGCACATTCGACGCCGAGCGGTTGCGGTTATCGGTCAGCGCCTCGACGATCAGCGCGACGCCGCCCGGCCCATAACCCTCGTAGCGCACGGCCTCGTAGGTCTCGGCATCGCCCATCGACGCCTTGTTGATGGCGCGCTGGATGTTGTCCTTCGGCATCGA
The DNA here is from genome assembly GCF_040319725.1 of Mesorhizobium sp. M0894. NCBI lineage: Bacteria > Pseudomonadati > Pseudomonadota > Alphaproteobacteria > Hyphomicrobiales > Phyllobacteriaceae > Mesorhizobium > Mesorhizobium sp. M0894. The sequence continues at coordinate 224,529 of NZ_JAMYOG010000003.1, forward strand.
CACCGCCTTGGCGTTCTGCACCGCAAGGCGCAGGCGAGGGTTCATCGATGGATCGGGCGTGCCGCTCTTGGCGGCGACGGTGATTTCGCGCGCCAGCTTGGAAAACATTTTCGATCGCACCGCATCCTGACGGCCCTTGCGGTGCATGATGTTCTTGAACTGTGAATGGCCAGCCATGGCACCCCTGTCGTCTTCTCGGCTAGAGCATCCGCGGCCTGGTGAACCACCCGGCGCCTTGCAAAGTGCTCGAATTCAAAATCTCAGAACGTCCTGCTGCGTCCGGACGGACGTACGGCGCTCTATGTCGGAATGGCCGGCTTATAGATAAATCGGCTCAATTCGTCCAGCCGCGCCGTGGCAGACGACACGCAAGGGCTTGAGACCCGAAAAGGCAGGCTTCGGCGGCCGTTCACCCCTCCAGATCGGACTTCAGCCGGTCGAGAATGCTGATCGCGTGCGTGGCATATTGGCTGATCCAGCGGTCGTGGATGTGCTTGATCGGCAGCGCGTTGAGATGGTTCCAACGCTCGCGGCCCTCGCGCCGCGCCACGACCATGTCGGCCTCCTCCAGCACTTTCAGATGCAGCATGATCGTGCAGCGGTCCATGTCGGGGAAGGCATCGCACAACATGCCGGTGGTCTGCGGCGCATCCTTCAGCCGGTCCAGCAACTCACGCCGGCGCGGATGCGCCAGCGCCTTGAAAACATTGTCGTCCCGCGAATGGCTTGACATGTTATGTTTCTATAACATATCGTTGAGCCATTCAAGGAAGGAGCTGTGGATATGTCTCTTGGATTCAGGGTTTCGGGCCGCATCGGCAAACCTGTCGCCGAAGTCTTCGACGCGGTCGTCAATCCGAAGAAGCTTAGCGGCTATTTCACTACGATCGGCGGCGCCAGCGCGCCGCTGGTGGCTGGTGCCGGTGTTGTCTGGTGGGGCAACGTCCCCGTCGAGGTCGACGAAGTGATCAAGGACAGCCGCATCGTGCTGCACTGGGACGCCTCCGATGCCGACGGCAAGCCAGCCTACAAGACCCGCATCGAGATGAATTTCGAACCGCTCGATGATGGCGGCACCTTTGTCACCATCGCCGAGACCGGCTGGCGCGAGGACGCGGTCGGCCTGAAGAAGTCCTATCTCAATTGCGAGGGCTGGTCGCAGATGCTGGCCTGCATGAAGGCCTATGTCGAATACGGCATCAATCTGCGCGACGGCTATTACCGCAGCGAGATGAAGGGCGAGCCGGCCAACGAGAACAACATCTGAAAAACCACCAAGATGACGGAGGCCTGCGATGAAGCAAGTGACGCCATTTCTGATGTTCGAGGGCAAGGCCGAAGAGGCAATGACCTTCTATTGCGAGACGATCCCCGACAGCAGCGTCCTTGACGTCACACGTTACGGCTCCGGCGAAGACGGCCCGGAAGGGACGGTCAAGCTGGCGCGCGTGTCCATAAGCGGTCTGGAAGTGATGGTCTACAACAGCCCCGTGCACCATGCCTTCACATTCACGCCGTCGGTCTCGCTGTATGTGGATTGCTCCACGGAGGCAGAGCTGAACGGCATTGTCGAGGCCCTGGCCAAGGACGGCAAATTTCTGATGCCGCTGGACAATTATGGTTTCAGCCGCCGGTTTGCATGGCTCAACGACAGGTTCGGAGTCTCCTGGCAAATCAATTTGGCATAGCGGGTTCTGGACCGAACCGGCCAATCGAACCTGAACACGGGAATGGAGCCAGCAAATGACCGCGAAGATCAGCGGCGGCATCAACATCGCCATGAAAGTGCCGCCACATCAATACCAGGCAACGATCGCCTTCTATCGCGACGTCATCGGCCTGAAGCCATTCACGGCCAAGGCGCCCGCTATCGGCTTTGAACTCGGTCCCAATCGCCTGTGGATCGACGAGGCGCCGATGCTTAGTCAGGCCGAGGTCTGGCTGGAACTGTTCACCGATGATTTTCCAGGCGCGGCGGACCATCTCGCCAAGGCCGGCGTCGTGCGCTGCGACGCCATCGAGGCACTGGGTGAAGGCTTTCGCGGCGGCTGGATCACCAACCCGGCCAACATCATTCACCTCGTGCGCGAACCCGATGCTTGGTGAACCGGGGCGGCGCCGTGGAAAGGAGGACGCTATGGAAATCCGTGAAACACCGACCGCCGAAGCCGGCATGCTGATAAGGCGGCCGGTCGCCGACGTGTTCGAAGCTATCGTTGATCCGGCGATCACGACAAAATTCTGGTTCACCCACGGCAGCGACAGGCTGGACAGCGGCAAGGAAATCCATTGGGAATGGCGCATGTATGGCGCCTCGACGACGGTAACGGTCAGCGAGATCGTGCCGAACGAGAAGATCGTCATGCAATGGAGCGATCCACCGACCACGGTGGTGTGGACTTTTACCGAGATGCCCGGCGGCACGACCTTTGTCGAGGTCCGCAATTTTGGCTTTGCCGGTAGCGGCGACGAGCAGATCAAGCAGGCGATCGACTCGACGGGCGGCTTTGCGCTGGTGCTCGCCGGCGCCAAGGCGTGGCTCGAGCAAGGCTTGACGCTTGGCCTGACCGGCGACCGCCATCCGAAGGGTTTGCCGGCGCAGTAAGGTCTTCGGGTGCCAAAAGCCATTCCGCAGCGATCCCTCCGTCCCGCCAACCTCTCAAAGGTTCTGCATGGCCGCGACGATCGAGACCGAGCCCTAGTTCTCTGCGCTGCCGGTTCGCTCCGCTGGACTCAGTGCCCGCCGCCCTTGGCCTTCTTCCGCCGTCGCGCCAGCATGTTGAGTCCTTCGACCAGTGCCGAAAAGCCCATGGCGGCGTAGATATAGCCTTTCGGCACGTGGTAACCCATGCCGTCGGCGATCAGCGTCATGCCGATCATCAGCAGGAACCCTAGCGCCAGCATGACGATGCTGGGGTTCCTGGCGATGAAATCGGCCAGCGGCCCGGCCGCCAGCATCATCACGCTCACCGCCACGATCACCGCGATGTACATGATCGCGATTTCGTCGGTCATGCCGACGGCGGTGATGATCGAGTCGATCGAGAAGACGAGGTCGAGCAGCAATATCTGGAAAATGGCGCCGGCCAGCGACAGCTGCAGTGTTTCGCCCATCATCGTGTCTTGGTGATCATCGAGATCGACCGTGTGGTGGATCTCCTTGGTCGCCTTCCAGACGAGGAACAGGCCGCCGGCAATCAGGATCAGGTCGCGCCATGAAAAGCCGTGGCCGAAGGCGGTGAATATCGGCATCGTCAACTGGACGATGATCGAGATGGTGGCCAGCAGGATCAGCCGCATCACCAGCGCGGCGGAGATGCCGAGCCGCCGGGCGCGGGCTCGCTGCGCTACCGGCAATTTGTTGGTCAAAATCGAGATGAAGATCAGATTGTCGATGCCGAGCACGACCTCCAGCACGATCAGCGTCAGCAGCGCGACCCATGCCGTCGGGTCGGAGACAAAGGCGAAATGCGGCGCCAGGAATTCGACTAGCTGCATGGAGGTCGTCCCCTCTACGATCTAGAGCAGTTTCGCCGGCAATTGGGTATTGCAAGCGTCCATATCAATGTCACGACCAGAAGGATGGAGCCGTTTCCTCCAGCCGCGGGCCGCGGCGAAACGGCGCGATCCGTTCAGTCAGGCCGCTACGGTCGGAAATGTCGACGCCGACGCCGCACAATGTCGCCGGTCCGGTCGACGCCTCGAAACGGCCTTTCGGCACCTTGGACAAAAACCGGTTGAGCGGCTCCTCCTTGTCCATGCCGAGCGAGGAATCGTAATCGCCGCACATGCCGGCATCGGAAATATAACCGGTGCCGCCATTGAGGATCTGGTGATCGCCGGTCGGCTGATGCGTGTGGGTGCCGACAACAAGGCTGGCACGGCCGTCGACGAAATGGGCGAAGCACATTTTTTCCGAGGTCGCCTCGGCATGGAAATCGATGACGGTCGCATCGGCCTGCTCGCCAAGCGGACAAGCGGCAAGTTCGCGCTCGCCGGCCTGGAATGGATCGTCGAGCTCGGGATGCATGAACACCCGGCCCATGATGTTGGCGACCAGCACGCGCGCGCCGTTCCTGGCGATGTAGACGCCCGAGCCGCGCCCCGGCGTGCCTTTCGGGAAATTGGACGGACGCAGGAAGCGTTCCTCGCGCGGCGCGAAAATCAGCGCATCGCGTTGGTCCCAGACATGGTTGCCGGTGGTGACGACATCGGCGCCGGCCGAGATCGTCTCGCGAAAAATCTCCTCGGTGATGCCGAAGCCGCCGGCGGCGTTCTCGCCATTGACGATGACGAAGTCGAGTTTGAAATCCGAGATCAGGCCGGGCAGTTGTTCCCACACCGCCGTACGTCCTGTCTTGCCGACCATGTCGCCGAGGAAGAGAAGTCTCATATAAGCGTGATCCCGAACCGAAGGTCAGCGAAGCAAAAAGCTGCATGACTTTCGAAAAAGACCATGCGTCCAGGAACTTATCTACAATTTCGGCGCGAACAGGCGCAACCCGCTCTCGGTGAGTATTTCCGGAATGATCACGTCATGCGGCTCGTCCGGCACCTGGGCCACCTCCTGGCAGTCGAAGGCAATGCCGATCAGCCGCAGCTGCTGCCCCTTGTCGGCCAGCCGCGCGATCGCCCGGTCGTAATAGCCGGCGCCGTAACCGATGCGGTGGCCGCGCGCATCGAAGGCGGCAAGCGGCACCAGCATCACCTGCGGATCGAGTACCTCGGCTTCCTCATGCGGCCCGACGGTGCCGAAGCCCATGTCGATCATTGGCGCGCCGCGCACCAGTTCGCGAAAAACGATGGTGGTCTTGTCGAGAATGGCCGGCAGGCAGAGCCTCGCGCCCTTCTCGCGCAAGGCAAACATCAGCGGCCGGACGTCGACTTCCGAGCGCATCGGCCAGAAGCCTGAGACGATCTGGCCCGGCTCGACGGTGATCTGGTCGCGCGCCGTCTCGGCCATTTCGAGTGCTGCCTCCACACGCCAGAACGGATCGAGCGCATCGCGGCGCCCGAGGGCTTGGTTGCGAAGATTTTTTTTCAGGTCTTTTGAGGAGGTCATGGAGCCAGGATAGAAAAAGTCGGATCTGGACGGGGTTTTGGGAGCGACGTTTCCTACCGCATGGCCCACTGAAATGTGAGTGACGATCCACACAACCGGTGGAGAGAGCGATCCCGGGAACCTACAAAGTAGGTGGGCGCCGTATGAGAAAACCCACGGGTCTTCCCAGGGACAGCTCCCTAGGGATCATTAAGGCCCCGGGGAAAATGTTCTCCTGCCGGGAAGCGCAGACCGTCCCCGCCAATATAGGCAGACGGCAGGCCCAGCGCCAGAGAGACGACACGCTTCGAGTCTTAAATCGACGCAGAACCCCTCAACGAGGTCAGCGCCGGCAAAATCCCCGCTTCGCCAGCAGCGCCTTGCACACCGAAGGCCGCGTCCTTAGGGTCGCGCGATGAACCCGGGAGCAAAAATGCGTTTCGAAGGCACGGCAGCCTATGTTGCCGACAAGGATCTGATGGTGGCGGTCAACGCGGCGATCGCGCTGGAGCGGCCGTTGCTGGTCAAGGGCGAGCCCGGCACCGGCAAGACCGAACTTGCCCGCCAGGTGGCGGCAGCGCTCGGTCTGGATCTGATCGAATGGCACGTCAAATCGACCACGCGGGCGCAGCAGGGTCTCTATGAATACGATGCCGTCTCGCGGCTGCGCGACAGCCAGCTCGGCGACGAGCGCTTCAACGACATTCGCAATTACATCAAGCGCGGCAAATTATGGAATGCCTTTGCCGCCGGCAAGAAAGTCGTGCTTCTGATCGACGAGATCGATAAGGCCGATATCGAGTTCCCCAACGATCTGTTGCAGGAATTGGATAGGATGGAGTTCTTCGTCTACGAGACCGGCGAGACCATCCGCGCCACCGTCCGGCCGATCGTCATCATCACCTCCAACAACGAGAAGGAATTGCCGGACGCCTTCCTGCGCCGCTGCTTCTTCCACTACATCCGCTTCCCCGACGTCGACACTTTGCACAAAATCGTCGACGTGCATTATCCCGGCATCAAGCAGAAACTGGTGCGAGCGGCATTGACCCAGTTCTATGAGATCCGCGATGTGCCCGGCCTGAAGAAGAAGCCGTCGACCTCCGAGGCACTCGACTGGATCCGCCTGCTGGTCGCCGACGACATCGCGCCCGAGGACCTGCGCGCCGACCCGAAGAATGCGTTGCCGAAACTGCATGGCGCGTTGCTGAAGAACGAACAGGACGTGCATCTGTTCGAGCGCCTGGCCTTCATGGCGAGACGGCAGGGGTGAGGGGCTGGTCAGTCGGAAGCCGACGAAAGCCCTCGGACAGCGGTTTCCCGTCGCTGGACCGTTGCCCTTGGTCAGGGACGGAGGCAGCTTCGGGTTGCCGAGTTCAGAGGGAAATGAAATGACCGAGATCACCGTCCGCCCATTGGCGCAATCCGACCATGCCGATTGGCGGCGTCTGTGGACCGCCTATCTCATCTTCTACGAAACCAAGTTGCCGGAAGCGGTTTACGCCGTCACCTGGAAGCGGCTGTTCACGGCGGGCGAGTTCGAGCCGAAAGGCTTCATCGCCACCCTCGACGGCAAGGCCGTCGGCCTGACGCACTATCTCTACCATCGCTCCTGCTGGTCGGAGATAAACAACTGCTATCTGCAGGACCTGTTTGCCGACCCCGATGTGCGCGGCAAGGGCGTCGGCGCCGCCCTGATCGAAGCGGTCAGGCAGGAAGCCGGCAAGATCGGCGTCAAGAACGTCTACTGGATGACGCACGAGACCAACACCACCGCACGCAAGCTCTACGACCATGTGGCGCGCAGGACCGGCTTCATCGAGTATGATCTGCTGTAGACCGTGAGATGTTCATCCCCTTCTTCCTCGAACTGAAGGCAGCGCGGGTTCCGGTCTCGCTCCGCGAATATCTGTCGCTGCTGGAGGGGCTGGAGGCCGGGCTGGTCGACTATGATGTTGAGGGCTTTTACTATCTCGCCCGCGCCGCTCTGGTGAAGGACGAGCGCCACATCGACCGCTTCGACCAGGTCTTTTCGCACATCTTCAAAGGTGTCGAGGCGCGGGCTGGCGAAAACCCGGTCGATGTCGCAAACATCCCGGAGGAATGGCTGCGGAGGCTCGCCGAAAAGCACCTGACCGATGAGGAGAAGAAGCTGGTCGAGGCGCTGGGCGGCTTCGAAAAGCTGATGGCGAGGCTGAAGAAGCGGCTGGAGGAGCAAAAGGGCCGACATCAGGGCGGTTCGAAATGGATCGGCACCGGCGGCACCTCGCCCTTCGGCGCCTATGGCTACAATCCCGAAGGCGTGCGCATCGGCCAGCACGAAAGCCGCAACCGCCGCGCGGTAAAAGTCTGGGACAAACGCGAGTTCAGGAACTTCGACGATGCCGTCGAGCTCGGCACCCGCAACATCAAGGTCGCGCTGAAGCGCTTGCGCCGCTGGGTGCGCGAAGGCGCCGAAGAGGAATTCGACCTGCCAGGGACCATCCACGCCACCGCCGAGCACGGATATCTCGACGTTAAGACACAACCCGAACGTCGCAATGCGGTCAAGCTGCTGATGTTCTTCGATGTCGGCGGCTCGATGGACGACCACATCAGGAGCGTCGAGGAGCTATTTTCGGCTGCCCGCGCCGAATTCCGCCAGCTCGAATATTTCTATTTCCACAACTGCCTCTACGAGGGCGTGTGGAAGGACAATCGCCGCCGCCATGCCGAGGTGATTCCGACCTTCGATCTCCTGCATAAATATGGCCCCGACTACAAGGTGCTCGTCGTCGGCGACGCCTCGATGAGCCCCTACGAGGTCGCCCATCCCGGCGGCTCGGTCGAGCACTGGAACAAGGAGGCCGGCGCCGTCTGGCTCGGCCGGTTGCTGCAGCAATGGCCAAATGCGGTATGGCTCAATCCTGAAAGCGAAAAGCACTGGGGTTTTACCCATTCGATTGCCATGATCCGCGATATTTTTGACGGCCGCATGTTTCCACTGACGCTCGCCGGCCTCGAAGCCGCGACGAAGCAACTTTCAAGGAAGCACTGAATGGATCCACGCAAAACAGGAAGGTCGACCTGTTTCCTTTGCCTGCAATGCGGTGTCCAGTTCGCGGCGACAGCGACGCCGCCGCGACATTGCCCGATCTGCGAGGACGAGCGGCAATATGTGCGTTGGGAGGGCCAGGCCTGGACCACGCCGGAAGAGCTCGCCGCCGGCCATCGGCTCGCGATGAGAGACGACGCCGGCGTGCTCGCCTTCGGCATCGAGCCGCGCTTCGCCATCGGCCAGCGGGCATTGCTGGCGCAAACGCCGCACGGCAATGTGCTGTGGGACTGCATTTCGATGGTCAGCGACGAGGCGGTGGCCGAGATCAACCGCCGGGGCGGCCTCGCCGCGATCGCCATTTCGCACTGCCATTATTATTCGGCAATGGTCGAGTGGAGCGAGGCGTTTGGCGGCGTGCCGATTTATCTGCACGCCGATGATTGTCAGTGGATCATGCGGCCGCATCCGGCGATCATCAGCTGGCAAGGCGAGACGCGCGCCATAAACCCGTCGCTGACGCTCATCCGCTGCGGCGGCCACTTTGCCGGTGGCCAGGTGCTGCACTGGAAGCGCGACGGCGGCAATGCCATCCTGGCCGGCGACATCGTGCAGGTGACGCCGACTCGCCGCCATCTCAGCTTCATGTACAGCTACCCGAACTACATCCCGCTCAACGCTTCGAAAGTGCTCGGCATCAAGGCCGCGCTGGAGCCTTTCGCGTTCGACCATATCTATGGCGCGTGGTGGAACCAGAACGTCATCGGAGATGCAAAGGCGGCATTTTCAGCATCGGTTGCGCGCTATCTCGCCGCCATCGCCTGAGGAATTCTTCGCGACAGGATAGAAATACGGGCAAACGCGGTAACAAATCCCTATTTCAGGCGAAGTTGGGAAGGCAACCCAAATAGCGACCTAAGCTAAGAGGAAAAAATGGACAGCCACACCTACCCCGTTATCCGCACCGACGCCGAATGGCGCGCCCGGCTGACGCCTGAGCAATATGCGGTGATGCGCAACCACGGCACCGAGCGGCCGGGAAGCTGCGCCCTGCTGCACGAGAAGCGCGCCGGCACCTTCTCCTGCGTCGGCTGCGACCAACCCTTGTTTGAATCCAAGCTGAAATTCGAGAGCGGCACAGGCTGGCCGAGCTTCAACGATCCGGTGCCGGGCTCGGTCGAGACCACCGTCGACCGCAGCTACGGCATGGTCCGCACCGAATGCCATTGCGCCCGCTGCGGCAGCCATCTCGGCCACGTCTTCGAGGACGGCCCGCCGCCGACCGGTCTGCGCTATTGCATCAACGGCGTGGCGCTCAAATTCGAGCCGGCCGCCTGATCGTCAGGCCACGACCGCCAGGATCAGCCACAACGTGGCGCCAAGCGTCATCAGCGAGGCCTTGGCGCCACTTGATTTTCCGGCAGTTCGCCAAACGGCAAAAGTCAGGAAGATGTTGTAGGGCACCGGCGCGAAATGCACCGCCAGAACCAGCGCAAGCGGCAGCTTCAGCCCGAGCAGAATGAGCGCCACCACCGACGACGCGACGTTGATCGCTGTGCCGACAACAACCAGGTCGCGCCAGAACAGCCGATCGAGCGGCACGCCGCCGAGCCAGCGTGAGCGGAAGAAGGCGGCAACGCGCGACATGATCGTCATCGATCCACCGGCTCCCTCGCTCTGCTCACCAGCGCAACCCTTCCACAAGGATTGCGTCTGGAAACCCTGCTTTATTCCTGACCCAGAACTTCGGCAATCGCGCGCTCGAAACGCGAGGCTTCCGTCACCAGCCAGTCGGTCATCGCCGGCCAATTGTCTTCGGCAAAACAATTCACCCGCCACATCGAATTGATGCCGAGGCCGTCGCAACTTTGTTCTGGCCTGAGCTTCAGCCTGTCTTCGATGGCCGGCTGGAACGGCTTCAGCCGCGACCAGGCTTGCGTGGCACCGAACTTCTCGTTGCGGCCGAAGAAGACGCCGACATGATTCTGCGCAGGCGCGACGTACATGGAAAGGACCAATGCGAAGTCGGGCAGCCCACGCTGCCAGAACCACGGTCCACGCCTCGCCAGCAGAGCCCTTTCATCCGGATGCCGTTCCGCGAACAGCGTCCAGAAGCTGCGTTGGCGGAATTCAGAGGCGCGGCGGGCGCCAAAATCGAATTCGCTCATGGTTCGAACCGTCGAGGGGCGCCGCAACCGGCGCCCAAGGCTGTTATCGGCCTACACCATTCCAAGCGCGGCCTTGTACAGATCGAGGATGGACTCCTCTTCCTGCCGCTCGGCCTGGTCCTTCTTGCGCAGCCGGATGATCGACCGCATCGCCTTGGTGTCAAATCCGGTGCCCTTGGCCTCGGCGAACACTTCCTTGATGTCGTCGGCAATCGTCTTCTTCTCTTCCTCGAGCCGCTCGATGCGTTCGATGAAGGCGCGCAGCTGGCCGGCGGCAACAGTCTGGCTGGTTTCGGTGATGTCGTCGGCCATATTCTTCACTCCGCGTCGTTTCTCGCCGCGACTCACGGGGACCCGAGCGGCGAATTGCAGCGGTTCGATGCCCGACCGGGCGCGGCGGGTCAAGGTGCTATCGATGCGGCATGAAGGGGCTGCTGCCAGGCGCCGACAAGGCTCTCTGATGCCGGCCTATTTCACCCGAACGCGATCAGCAGATCCTTGGCATCGATCTGGTCGCCGGCCTTGACCAGCACCTCGGCTATGGTGCCGTCGCGTTCGGCATGCAACGCCGTTTCCATCTTCATCGCTTCGATCGACAGCAGCACGTCGCCGGCCTTCACCGCCTGGCCGGCAGCGACCACAAGCGCCGAGACGACGCCAGGCATCGGCGCGCCGACATGCGCCTCATTGCCCGGCTCCGCCTTGCGCCGTGCCTTGGCAGCGGACGCGCCATGCGCCCGGTCCGGTACCTTCACGCGGCGCGGCTGGCCGTTGAGCTCGAAGAATACGGTGACCATGCCCTTTTCGTCGACATCGCCCATGGCAAGGCAGCGCACCACCAGCGTCTTGCCTTTCTCGATGTCGACGAAAATCTCGTCTTCCGGCTTCATGCCGTAGAAATAGGTCGGCGTCGGCAGCACGCTGACCGGGCCGTAGGTCTCCTGCGCGGCGGCAAAATCGGAAAACACCTTCGGATACATCAGCCACGAAGCGAACTCGAATTCGCTGAGCTTGCGCTCGAGCTTTTCCTCGACCTCCGCGCGGCTGGCCTTGAGGTCCGCCGGCTTAAGCAGCGAACCCGGCCGCGCCGTGATCGGCTTTTCGCCCTTCAGCACCTTCTTCTGCAATGGCTTTGGCCAGCCGCCCGGCGACTGGCCGAGATCGCCGCGCAACATCGACACCACCGAATCCGGGAAGGCGATGTCCCTCGCCGGATTCTCGACGTCGGCGACGGTCAGGTCCTGGCTGACCATCATCAGCGCCATGTCGCCGACGACCTTGGACGACGGCGTCACCTTGACGATATCGCCGAACATCAGATTGACGTCGTGATAGGTCTGCGCCACTTCGTGCCAGCGCGTCTCCAGCCCAAGCGAGCGCGCCTGTTCCTTGAGGTTGGTGAACTGCCCGCCAGGCATTTCGTGCAGATAGACCTCCGATGCTGGCCCCTTCAGGTCGCTTTCGAAGGCGGCGTACTGGTTGCGCACCGCCTCCCAGTAGAACGAGATATTCCTGATCCATTGCGGGTCGAGGCCCGGATCGCGCTCGGTGCCCTTCAGCGCCTCGACGATCGAACCCAGGCATGGCTGCGAGGTGTTGCCAGATAACGAATCCATCGCCGCGTCGATGCCGTCGACACCGCTCTCCACCGCTGCCAGCACGGTGGCCGCCGACAGGCCGGATGTGTCGTGCGTGTGGAAGTGGATCGGCAGGTCTGTCGCCTCGCGCAGTGCCTTGAACAGCACGCGGGCAGCACTCGGCTTTAGAAGCCCCGCCATGTCCTTGACGGCAATGATATGGGCGCCCGCCGCCTGCAATTCGCTGGCCAGGCCGACATAGTACTTCAGATCGTATTTCGCCCGCGCCGGATCGAGTATGTCGCCGGTATAGCAGATCGCCGCTTCGATCAGCTTGCCCTCGGCGCCGACCGCATCCATGGCCACACGCATGTTCTCGACCCAGTTCAGGCAGTCGAAGACGCGGAACAGGTCGATGCCGCCAGCAGCGGCCTGGTGGACGAAATGCTGGACGACGTTGTCGGGATAGTTGGTATAGCCAACGCCGTTGGCGCCACGCAGAAGCATCTGCAGCAGAAGATTGGGTGCTGCCTCGCGCACCAGCGACAGCCGCTCCCATGGATCTTCGGTGAGGAAGCGCATGGCGACGTCGAATGTTGCGCCGCCCCAGCATTCGAGTGACAAAAGCTGCGGCAGAGCGCGCGCATAGGTGCCGGCGATGCCGGCGATGTCATAGGTGCGCACACGCGTCGCGAGCAAGGATTGATGCCCGTCGCGCATTGTCGTGTCGGTGACCAGCACCTCTTTTTGCTCGCGCATCCACGCCGCGAATTTCTCCGGCCCGAGCACGTCGAGCTTCTGCTTGCTGCCGTCAGGCACATTGCCGTTGAGATATGGCACCACCGGTGGCGCCGCATCTGCTTTTGGCTGCGGCCGGCCGCGCGTCTCGGGATGGCCATTGACCGAAACGTCGGCAAGATAGTTGAGCAGCTTGGTCGCGCGGTCCTGCCGCTTCACGCTGGCGAACAGTTCCGGCGTCGTGTCGATGAACTTGGTGGTGTAGGAATTGTCGGCGAAGCTCCGGTGATTGATGATCGCCTCGAGAAAGGTGAGATTGGTCGCCACGCCCCGGATTCGGAATTCGCGCAACGCCCGGTTCATGCGGGCGATGGTCTCGGCCGGCGTCGGCGCCCACGCCGTCACCTTTTCCAGCAATGGATCGTAGAAGCGGGTGATGACCGCGCCCGAATAGGCGGTGCCCCCATCAAGGCGGATGCCGAAGCCGGTGGCGCCGCGATAGGCGGTGATGCGGCCATAGTCGGGGATGAAATTATGCTCGGGGTCTTCAGTGGTGATGCGGCACTGCAGCGCGTGCCCGTTGAGCCTGATGTCCTTCTGCGTCGGCACGCCCGATTCCGCCGTGCCGATGGCAAAGCCGTCGAGTATGTGGATCTGTGCTTTGACGATGTCGATGCCGGTCACTTGTTCGGTGACGGTGTGCTCGACCTGGATGCGCGGATTGACCTCGATGAAATAGAATTTTCCGGTATCGGCATCCTGCAGGAACTCGACCGTGCCGGCGCCGATATAGCTGGTTTCGCGCGCGATCCTCAGCGCGTAGCCGCAAAGCTCCTCGCGCTGCGACATTTCGAGATAGGGCGCCGGCGCCCGCTCGACCACTTTCTGGTTGCGGCGCTGGATCGAACAATCGCGCTCGAATAGGTGCACGGCGTTGCCATGCGTGTCGCCCAGCACCTGCACCTCGACATGGCGGGCGCGCTCGATCAGCTTCTCGAGATAGACCTCGTCCTTGCCGAAAGCCGCCTTCGCCTCACGCTTGCCTTCCATCACCTCGCGGGCGAGATCGGCCTCGGAGCGGATGGCGCGCATGCCGCGGCCGCCGCCGCCCCAGGACGCCTTGAGCATCACCGGGTAGCCGATCGTCCTGGCGAGTTCCTTCACCGCCGCCATGTCGTCCGGCAAGGGATCGGTGGCGGGAATTACCGGCACACCGACTTCGATTGCGAGATTGCGGGCGGCGACCTTGTTGCCCAGCCTGCGCATCGTATCCGGCTTTGGCCCGATGAAGATGATGCCGGCCGTGGCGCAGGCCTCGGCGAATTCCGGGCTCTCCGACAGCAGGCCGTAGCCTGGATGGATGGCATCGGCGCCCGAAAGCCTGGCGACGCGGATAACCTCCTCGATCGACAGATAGCTTTCGATCGGCCCCATATCCCTGGTCAGGTGCGGCCCGCGCCCGACCTGGTAGCTTTCGTCGGCCTTGAAGCGATGCAGGGAGTATTTGTCTTCCTCCGCCCAGATCGCCACGGTTTTGAGGCCGAGTTCATTAGCCGCGCGGAAGACGCGGATGGCAATTTCGGAGCGGTTGGCGACAAGGATCTTCGAGATTGCCAAGGACAGGGCTCCGGACACGGGGAAGGGAACTGCCGGACATGATTAGCGCGAAAATGCTGCAGTGCAAACAAAATCGGGCAGCGGCTAAACCGATTTAAATCAACTCGATGTCGTCAAAACGGAAATGCCCGGCGCAAGCGCCGGGCATCTCCAAAATTATCGTCGTCGACAGGCTTACATCTTCTGGATGTAGGTGTACTTGCCGTCGTCGCCCTTCTTCCACTCGTACATGACGTAGCCGGGCAACGTCGGATCGCCCTTCGCGTCATAGGAGAGGTCGCCCAGAACGGTCTTGAACGGACCCTTCTCATGCAGCGCCTTGGCAACTTCCTGCGGGTCGTTCGACTTGGCAACGGTGGCTGCTTCGGCGATCGCCTGCATGGCGGCGTAGGAGTAAAGCGTGTAGGCCTCCGGTTCGAAGCCCTGCGCGCGGAACTTCTCGACGAGTTCCTTGTTCGTCGGGATCAGACGCGGATCCGGGCCGAACGTGTTCAGCGTGCCCGCAACTGCGTCGCCAGCGATCGAGGCCAGCTCGTTCGACACGATGCCGTCGCCGGAAACCAGCGTCGCCTTGAGGCCCTGGTCAGCCGCCTGGCGGATGATCAGGCCGGCTTCGGTGTGCAGGCCACCCCAATAGATGATGGAAACGCCGGCTTCCTTCATCTTGGCGATCAGCGCCGAGAAGTCCTTGTCGCCGACATTGACGCCTTCGTACATGACTTCCGTCAGGCCGGCTGCGTTCATCGCCTTCTTGGTCTCATCGGCAAGGCCCTGGCCGTAGGTCGTCTTGTCGTGGATGACCGCGATCTTGGCATCCTTGAAGTTCGCCGCGAGATAGGCGCCGGCGATGCTGCCCTGCTGGTCGTCACGTCCGCAGGTGCGGAACGTGTTCCACATGCCGCGTTCGGTGAACTTCGGATTGGTCGCGGCCGGCGTGATCTCGAGGATGCCGTTTTCCGCGTAGACTTCCGACGCCGGGATCGAGACGCCCGAGTTGAAGTGGCCAACCACGAACTTGACGCCGTCGCCGACGAACTTGTTGGCGACCGAGATGCCCTGCTTCGGATCGGAGACGTCGTCGCCGACCGAGAGCTTGATCTGCTCGCCATTGATGCCACCGGCCGCATTGATGTCGGCGACGGCCTGTTCGGCACCCTTCTGCAGCTGCGCGCCGAAGGCGGCATTCGGACCGGTGATCGGACCGGCGACGCCAACCAGGACGTCAGCCCACGCGCTGCCGCTGAACGCGATCAGCGCGGTCAGGGCGACGGCGGACAAAAGTGATTTTTTCATGTAAAACGCTCCCATTTACGGAGTGGGCGTTGGATGATGCTTTCATGCGATGCCCACTTTTACTCGCAGAAAACGTACTTTGCCGATTTTCAGGCACTTGTCACGCCGATTCATCCCCGAAACGGCGTTAATCATGAACGTCAACCTTTCGGCTTCCAGCTCAAAACCGATGCTCTTTCATAGAGCCAATTATACTGTGTCACCATCTGGTTTGTGCGCGTGTATTGATAGCCGATGAAGCCCAATATCATCAGTACGATCGTATCCACGATATAGTAATGCAGCGAGAACATCGTGCCGCCGAACAGCGCGTGATGAATGAACCTTACGCCAATGCCAAGGCCGAGCATGTAGGCGAACAATTGGAGGAAGCTGCGCCATGTCTGGGCGCTGGCCTTGCCGGTCATCCATGCCGCCCAGCCGCCGAGCAGGCAGGTGACGAAGAAGAACTGCCAGATCGAGGGTTCCTCGTAGAGAATGCCCTGCATGATGAAGTCTCCTGAACTCAGTGGTGGCCGCCTTCGAGATAGGCGGCGCGCACTTCCGGATTGGCGAGCAGCTCCTTGCCGGTGCCGCTCATCGTCACATTGCCGTTGACCATGACATAGCCGCGCGTCGCGAGCTTCAGCGCGCCGAAGGCGTTCTGCTCGACCAGAAACACTGTCAGCCCTTGGGTCCGGTTCAACTCGCGGATGGCGTCGAAGATCTGCTTCACGATCAGCGGCGCCAGGCCGAGCGACGGCTCGTCGAGCAGGAGCAGCTTCGGCCGTGCCATCAGCGCACGCCCGATCGACAGCATCTGCTGTTCGCCGCCCGACAGGGTGCCGCCGCGCTGGGCGATGCGTTCCTTCAGGCGCGGAAACAGCGTGAACACCTTCTCGACGTCCTCGTCGTAATGCTTGAGGCCGTCGAGGCTGGCGCCCATCTGCAGGTTTTCCATCACCGTCATGCGCGGGAAGATGCGCCGGCCCTCCGGCGACTGGGCGATCCGCATGCGCGCGATCTCATGCGTTGGCATCTGGGTAATATCGGTGCCGGCGAAGGTGATCGTGCCCGCCCGGGCCCGCGGAGCACCAAAAATGGTCATCATCAGCGTCGACTTGCCGGCGCCGTTGGCGCCGATCAGCGCCACGATCTCGCCCTGCCTGACGGTGACGTCGACACCGTTCAGCGCCCTGATGTTGCCGTAGTAGGTCTGGACGCCTTTGATATCGAGCAGCGTTGTGCCGGCCATCACTTGCGCCCTCCGCGCTTGCCCGCAGGTGCGGCAGCAGTCTTGCCGGCAACTGTTTTCGCAGTTTTCCCGGAAGCGTGGCTCGTTTCCACTTTCCCGGCGTCGACGCGGCGCGAAAATTCCGTCTCCTTGCCGGCGGCGAGAAGCTTGGCCTGACCAACCCAGTCCTCACGGGCGATGCGTCCGTCGAAGGCGAGATAGGCCTCGACGGCCGCGACGTCGGCTTTCTTCCATGCCGCGATCTGGTCGAAATGGAAGATGCCGTGCTGGTTAAGCTTCTTCTCGTTGACCGTGCCGATGCCCTTGATGCGGGTCAGATTGTCGGCCTCGCCGCCACGTGGCGCTGTGAGCCGGTTCGAAACGCCCGCGACCTTCGACTTGGCCGGCGCCTTAGCCGTGGAGGGTTTCGCGGTCGGCTTAGCTGCAGCGGGTTCCGCCTTGGCCGGGGGAGCGGCGGCTTGCGCTGCTGCCTTGCTTGCCGCGGCACTCGACTTTGCATCGAACTGCCCGGCTTTCGAGGCGCCTTTCGACACGGTCACGCGCTCGCCCTCGCTGTGGCCGATCGTATCGGTCACCGGTCCGGCGAGATACGAAGACGATGTGCCTGGGCCGTGCGCGGAATCGGGACCGGTGTCCAATTGCTCGATGACGTCCTCGTCGCCGACTTCGGTCAGTACCGTCTCGACTTCCTCGTCTTCGACGCCGAGATAGGCAGCGATGACGCGCGGGTCCGTGCGTACCGAATGCGGGCTGCCGTCCGATATCTTGCGCCCGTATTCGAGCACCACGACGTGGTCGGAAATCTGCATGACCACCGCCATGTCGTGCTCGATCAGCAGGATCGAGGTGCCGGTGTTGTCTTTGATGTCCATCAGCAGCGCGTTGAGCGCCATTGATTCTTTCGGATTGAGGCCGGCAGCCGGCTCGTCGAGGCAGAGCAACTCCGGACCCGTGCACATCGCTCGCGCGATCTCGAGGCGTCGTTGCGCGCCATAGGGCAGGTCGCCGGCCGGGTCGTCGGCACGGTCGACGAGATCGGCCTTCTCCAGCCAGTGCCTGGCCAGTTCGACCGACTCGGCCGATGCCTTCCGGTAGCCGCTGAAGCCGAACAGGCCGAGCACGGTGTAGCCGGACGCCTTCATCAGCTTGTTGTGCTGGGCTACCAGCAGGTTCTCGAGCAGCGTCATGCCCGAGAACAGGCGGATGTTCTGAAAGGTGCGCGCCACCTTGGCGCGTGCCGGGATTTCATGGTTCGGCAGGCGTTCGAGCAGATAGCTCGAGCCGTCGCGCCGGTTGAGCGTGAGCATGCCTTCCGACGGTTTGTAGAAACCGGTGATGCAATTGAACACCGTGGTCTTGCCGGCGCCGTTCGGTCCGATCAGCGCGGTGATCTCGCCGCGCTTGGCCTGGAAGGAGAGATCGCCGATGGCGACCAGACCGCCGAATTTCATCGACAGATGGTCGACCTGCAGGATGGCATCGTTCATGGGAGATGGGTTCGTATCACTCATCAGCCGTGGCCTTCCTTGGTGAAGGAGCCGGATACGGCCTTGCTCTTCTTGAGGAAGGCTGTCGGTTCACGGCTGCCGACGAAGCCGCGCGGCTTCCACAGCATGACGATGACCATGGCCATGCCGAATAAAAGCATGCGGTAGAGTTCCGGGGTGAAGTCGGGGCCGAAGACCTGCTTCAGGAAATCGAGTTCGCGCAGCACCTCCGTGCCGCCGATCATCACCATGGCGGCGACGGCGATGCCAACCAGCGAACCCATGCCGCCAAGCACGACCATAGCCAGAATGATGGCCGACTCTAGGAAGATGAAGGACTCGGGGCTGACGAAACCTTGCCGTGCCGCGAAGAACGAGCCGGCGAAGCCGCCGAACATGGCGCCGGTGGCAAAGGCAGTGAGCTTGGTGGTGGTGGTGTTGATGCCGAGCGAGCGGCAGGCGATCTCATCCTCGCGCAGCGCTTCCCAGGCGCGGCCGACAGGCATGCGCCTTAGCCTTATCGTGACGAAGGCGGTGAGCAGGCAGAGCCCCAGGATCAGATAGTAGAGGAATATCTTGTAGTAGGCGCTCGATGTGGCGATATCCAACACCTTGGCGATATAATTCGGATCCGAAACGTTGAACGTCATCAGGCCGAAAAAGGTGACCTTGGGGATGCCGGAGATGCCGGCCGAGCCGTTCGTAACCTCGCGCCAATTGATCAGCACGAGACGAATGATCTCGCCGAAGGCAAGCGTCACGATCGCCAGATAATCGCCGCGCAGACGCAGCACCGGAAACCCGAGCAATACCCCCCAGAAGGCGGCCATGGCGCCGGCGGCGGGCAGCAGGATCCAGAACGACAGGCCAAAATGCGTGCCGAGCAGCGCATAGGCATAGGCGCCGACCGCGTAGAAGGCGACGTAGCCGAGATCGAGCAGGCCGGCGAGGCCGACGACGATGTTCAGCCCCCAGGCCAGCATCACATAGATCAGGATCTGGATGCCGAAATTGTCGACCCATTTCAGTGAACCCTGGAACCCGCCGGCCATCGACCCTGCGTACACGGCAAGCACCGCCACGACGATGATCGGGTAGAGCGCCAGTGCGGTTATGCCCAACGCCGAGAAATGGGCGAGGATGAAGGTGCGGAAATAGAACAGCACCGAGGCCAGCGCATAGATGATCGCCAGCGCCCGCGCGAAGCGCGCATAACCGGCGAGACCCGGCCCCAGCAAACCATCGAGCGAGCCGGCCAGCAGCGCCAGCACAGCCACTACGACGACGGCAGCAATGAAATATGGCAACCGGAAGAACCGCGTCGCCACGCTTTCCGGCAACAGCCCGGTGGCGATGTCGGCAATCTTCTGGTTGGCCAGGAAGGGCTGGCCGTAGGCAACGTAGAGAAAGCGGCCGAGCATGGTGGCGATCACCACGGCGGCGAGCAGGCCCCAGCGCTGTACGAGGATCAGCTCGTTGGAGATGTTCTGATCGGTCCGCAGGCCGATGAACAGCACGAACAGGCCGAGCGCGATGGCACCAGCATAAAGCGCCTCGCGCGTGGCGCGTTGCACTGGGGTGGCGACGACGCCGCGCTCCGGAGATACAGTGACCGCCATGACCTCAGACCTTTTCGACTTCTGGCCGGCCCAATATGCCGGAAGGCAGGAAGATCAGGACGATCGCCAGGATGGAGAAGGCGGCGACGTCCTTGTAGTCGATCGAGAAATAAGCCGACCACATGCTTTCGATGAAGCCGATCATCAGCCCGCCGAGCACGGCGCCGGGCAGCGAGCCGATGCCGCCGAGCACCGCCGCGGTGAACGCCTTCACGCCGGGCGTGAAACCGTCGGAGAAGGCGATGACGCCGTAATACATCAGGAACAGCGTGCCGGCGACGGCAGCAAGGGCCGCACCCATGACGAAGGTGATCGAGATGGTGCGGTCGACGTCGATGCCAAGCAACGCCGCCATCTTGCGGTCCTGCTCGCATGCCCTTTGCGCCCGGCCCAGTGAGGTCTTGTTGACCAAATACCAGAACAGCGCCAGCAGCAGCGCGGTGACGATGACGATGATGATCTGCTTCAGCGATACGCTGATGCCCTCGATGTTGTAGACCGTGGACACCATCGGCGGGATCGGCTTGTTGCGCGGCCCTTGCGTCACCTGGACGAAGTTCGACAGGGCGATCGACATGCCGATCGCGGTGATCAGCGGCGCCAGCCGGAACGAACCGCGCAAAGGCCGGTAGGCCACCTTCTCGATCGTCCAATTATACAGGCTGGTCAGCAGCATCGCGACGATCATCATGATCAGCAGCGCGATCACCACCGGCAAGGAATAGAACAATGCGCCGAGAATGAGGAAAACGATGAGAGCGGTGAATGCCCCGACCATGAAGATGTCGCCATGGGCAAAATTGATCATGCCGATGATGCCGTAGACCATCGTATAGCCGATCGCTATCAGCCCATAGATCGATCCCAGCGTCAGCCCATTGATAAGCTGCTGGACAAAATACTGCATGCTGTCGTGGCTCCCCTGGAATGTCGCCCATGCAGACGCATTCCTTTTCGTATTTCCCCTAGTCGTAAAGTTTCGAGCCCGGATTGCAACGTGATTTTTCGATGGCTATGCGTGTTTTCGCCGCACGCCGTCCGATTGCCCGTTTTATTCCCGTCCGGCCCCTGGACCATCGCGGACCCTACCATTGGCCTAACGCAATGTCTTTGACGATTCAACCGCACCATGCGCCTCGTTTCGAAGAAATCGCCGTCAAAATAAGTTGATGAGCGGGATCGTTGCGTCGTTGATCGCAATCCGTTTACGCTCTCTTTCTTCCCCTGCGTCAGCGTTTTTTCTATTTGACGACGAAGCCGTGTGCGAACGGGTCGCGGTCGTCGATGAAGATCGTGTTCAATCCGGTCATCCGTGCCCAGCCGCCGATCGACGGAATGATCGCCGGCTTGCCGGCGACGGTGACCTCTTTTTCCACCCTGCCCTTGAACAGCGAGCCGATGATCGATTCATGGACGAAGTCGTCGCCAACCCCAAGCTTGCCCTTGGCGTGAAGCTGCGCCATCCGCGCCGAGGTGCCGGTGCCGCAGGGCGAGCGGTCGATCGCCTTGTCGCCGTAGAAGACGGCGTTGCGGGCATCGGCTTGCGGGTTGGTCGGCGCACCGGTCCACAATATGTGCGACAGCTTGTCGATGCCGGGATTCTCCGGGTGGACGAAGGAATATTTCTCGTTGAGCCGCTGCCGCACCACCGGGCTCCAGGCGATCAGCTCGCCCGCCGAATGGTCGGCCATGTCGCGATAGTTCGTTTGCGGTTCGACGATGGCGTAGAAATTGCCGCCATAGGCGACATCGACGCTGATCTCGCCGAGCCCGGGGCATTCGACCGTCAGTCCCTCGGCATAGAGGAAGGACGGCACATTGGTGATGCGCACCTCCTCGACATAGTCGCCGACCTGCTTGTACTCGGCGACGACCAGGCCCGCCGGCGTATCCAGCCTGAGCACGCCCGGCGTCTTCGGCTTGATCAGCCCATGTTCGACGGCAAAGGTCACAGTGCCGATTGTGCCGTGGCCGCACATCGGCAGACAGCCGGAGGTTTCGATGAACAGGATGGCGATGTCGCAATCCTCGCGCGTCGGCGGATAGAGGATCGAGCCGGACATCACGTCATGGCCGCGCGGCTCGAACATCAGCCCGGTGCGGATCCAGTCATATTCGGCCAGGAAATGCGCTCGCCGCTCCATCATCGTCGAGCCGTTGAGCAGCGGTCCGCCGCCGGCGACCAGCCGCACCGGATTGCCGCAGGTGTGGCCGTCTATGCAGAAGAAGGAATTCTTGGCCATGCCGGCTCCCAACTGAATGTCTTCGATCTCAAAACCGTTGCGGACTGAACGGACCGAGATCGAGCGATGGACTCTGCCCGAGAACGAGCTCACGGATCAAGCGTCCGGTCGCCGCGGCCTGGGTCAGGCCGAGATGACCATGGCCGAAGCCATACACCACCGACGGCGTTTTTTGCGACCGCCCGATCACCGACAACGAATCCGGCAGCGACGGCCGGAACCCCATCCATTCGCGGCCATTGGCCGGATCCAGCCCTGGCAGGAATTTTTGCGCCTTTTCGAGCAGTGCTTTCGAGCGCGCATAATTGGGCGGCCTTTCGAGGCCGCCGAGCTCAACCGCGCCACCGACGCGCAGGCCGGTCTCGAGCGGCGTGATGACAAAGCCATGCCCGGAGAAGATCAATTGCCGCTTTACGTCGAACGCAGTCTTCGGCAGCGTCGTGTTGTAGCCACGCTCGGTCTCCAGCGGGATGCCGTCGCCGAGATGTCTCGCCAGCAGATGCGACCAGGCCCCGGCAGCGATGACGACATGCTTTGCCCGACGCGTCGTACCGTCGGCCATGGTCAGGATCGCGTCGCCCTGTCCCGCCTCGATACGCTCGATCCGGGCCTTTTCGAACCCCGCGCCCAACCTCTCGGCATAGGCCCATAAGGCCTTTCCAAGCAGCTTGGGGTCGGCGACGGTCTTCCACCCCGGCACGAACGTGCCCCTGGCGAAGCGCGGCGACAGGCCGGGCTGCAAGGCGGCGAGAGCGCTGCCTTCGACATGGTTGAAGCCGATGCCGAAGCGCTGCCTTGCCGCCCAGCCGGGCAGCGACGCCTTGAACTCGGCCTCGCTTTCGTAGAGTTCGAGCGAGCCGTCCTCGTGCAGCATCGGCCGTGTGCCGGAACGGTCGAGCAAGCCCATCCATTCCGCCTCGGCGAGCTTCATCATCCCGGCCTGCGCGGCAAGGCCGGCTTCATAGCGGTCGCTTCGGCCGGCCCGCCAGAAGCGGACCAGCCAAGGCAACAGCTTCGGCAAATAGGCGGGCGGAATGCTGAGCGGGCCGAGCGGGTCGGCGAGCCATTTCGGCAGCTGCCTGATCATGCCCTTGTGGGCGAGCGGCAGCACATCGGAGAAGGCAAAGGCAGCGGCATTGCCGGAGCTGGTTTCCTCGCAGATCCCCGTCCGATCGAAGATCGTGACGTTTCGCCCCGCCTCGGCCAGAAAGGCGGCGGCGCAGATGCCGATGATGCCGCCACCAATGATGGCAACATCGAGCGTAGCATCATCATTCATTGCCATGCGCCGCGCTGCACATCTGCAAATAGCCTCAAAGTGACTGGATCAGAATGTCGGCAGCTCTGGCCGCACCGCCAGCGCATCCCTGACGATCTTTTCGACAGCCTTGCGGCGCTCGCCCGACAATGGCTGGCGCGGCATGCGCACCCGGTCATTGGTATCGATGGCGAAGACTTCCGCGAGCTTGATGTTCTGCACCAGATAGGTCGATACGTCGAGATCGAGCAGCGGCCGGAACCAGCGGTAGATCTTCAGCGCCTCCTCGCGGCGGCCCTGTCTCATCAGCTGGTAGATAGCGACCGTCTCGCGCGGGAACGCGGTGACCAGGCCCGCCACCCAGCCGATAGCGCCGACCGACAGCGCCTCGAAGGCGAGATTGTCGACGCCGGTGAACAAATCGTAGCGGTCGCCGAGGCGGTTGATGATCTCGGTCGAGCGGCGGATATCGTCGGAGGACTCCTTGATGGCGACGAAGCGCTGGTCCTTCGCCAGTTCCTCCATCTGGTCGACGGTGACGTCGACGCGGTAGGCAAGCCGGTTGGAGTAGATCATCACCGGCAGGTCGCCGGCCGCGGCGACGGCGCTGAGTGCCGCGACTGTCTCCTCGGCATTGGTATGGTAGATCGGGCTCGGCACCACCATCAAACCGTTGGCGCCTTCTTTTGCGGCGCGGCGCGCGATCGTCGCCGCCTCGCGTGTGCCGGCTTCGTTGACCGTCAACAGCACCGGTTTGTTGCCGGCGATCTTCTGCGCGGTCTTCAGCACCTCGATCTTTTCGTCATGCGACAGCATCGGTCCTTCGCCAAGCGAGCCACAGACGATGATGCCGTCGCAGCCGGCCTCCATCTGCAGCGCAAAGCAGCGCTCCATCTCGGCATGGTCGAGGCGATCATCCTCGGTGAATTTGGTCGTAACGGCGGGGAAAACTCCGGCCCACATGTCGGTTGCTCCATCTGATATATCAGTCGTATATTTCTTAAGAAGCCGGCTGTCAACGTTGAATCTGATATGATATATCAAAAATATATCAGGAGACGCCGCATTGGTATATGACAACCCAGGCTCCGAGCCGGCGACTGCGAAGGCCTACCGCAGGCTCGAGCATATGATCGTAACGCTCGAACTGGCGCCCGCGAGCTTCATCACCGAGGGGGCGCTGATCGACAGGCTCGGCCTTGGCCGCACCCCGGTGCGCGAAGCGATCCAGCGGCTGGCCTGGGAGGGGCTGCTCGAGGTCCGGCCGCGTGCCGGCATTGCCGTTGCCCCGCTTCACCCTGGCGACTGGCTGCGCGTCCTCGACGCCCGCCGCGGCGTCGAGGTCGTGCTTGCCCGCTCGGCCGCCCGCTTCGTCACCCGCGAGGCCGCCGACCTGTTTCATGACGCAGCGCTGGCCATGCAAAAGGCCGTGATTTCGGAAAATGTTCTTTGCTTCATCCAAGCCGACAAGGCGCTTGATGAGGCGCTGGCGCTGGCTGCAGACAACCCGTTCGCGGCGCGCCTGGCGGCGCCCTTGCAAACCCACAGCCGCCGCTTCTGGTTCCGCTACAAGGCCGATACCGGCTTGGCCGAATCCGCCGAGCACCATGTCGCATTGATCCGCTCGATCCTCGCCGGCGACGAAGAGGCCGCGGCCAAGGACGCCAAGCGGCTGATGGCGTTGCTGCGCGGCCACGCTGAGGCAGCTGCTACGCGCTGACGCCGCCCGCTCCCTCATGAGTTTTGGCCGGGCAGGGCCTCCACGCTTTCCCAATTTTCGCCGGCTGCGACAATGCAGCTTCTGCCGGCGACGTCGGTCACGATGACCGTCCAGCTTCCGCTATCGGCGACAAAAACTTCCATGACCGCCTCCTGACCGATCAGTCCGAGAGCAAACTGTCTTTCCTGGAAATTCTCGGCCAGGTGGGCGACAAGGTCGCCATGTTCAACGCAGTATTGATATTGCGCGCTTGCGGCATTCGTACCCCCCGCGAATAAGCCAGCAAAAGCTACGGTCTTCACCCATCCTAACAGCGATTTGCGTGCCATAGGGCACCTCCTTTGCCATCACGATCCGGCAAAGGGAGGTGATTGACGGCCTCATTTTGCCGGAGCGATCCAGGCCGGTTCCGACGTCATCATCGCGTCGCTCCTTTCCGTGTTCCGGTCTGCCGCCAGCGGGAACGATTCTGGATGTTCTCGCTATGTTCCATATATGGTATCGCTATCGAAAAATAGCAAGCCGTGCGCGCCTCAAGCGGGCGCGGGGAGATCCGTTTTAAGGTCGCCGAGAATAAAGCCGCAGCCCGGCTGCCGTGCCGAGGCTGCGGCCAGGTGAATAGGAAAGGCCTACTTCAGGTACCGGGCAGCGCCGCTATCGTCATCGCGCTCTCCCAGCCTTCGCCGACTGAAATCACGCAGCTTTGACCTTTTGTATCGCTGGCGAGGATGGTCCAGGTGCCCTTGTCGGAAACGAAGACTTCAAGCACCACATTCGGATTGACGACGCCAACCGCGCTCGGGTTTTCATGAAACTTCTCGCCGAGCGCCTTGACCATATCGGCGCGTGCCGCGCATTGCTCGGCAGCCATTGCCGGGATGGCGGAAAGCGCCGCCGTTGCCGCGCAAGCTATGATCGCCATGAGACGTGTCATCTGACATCTCCTTTGCGCCGGACGATATCCCCCGGAGCCGTCACCAGCGCCGTTGGTTGATCTGCCAGCTCCTCCTTCGCGGCAGGACTGCAACCTAAGAGGATTGCTACCTTCTTGGTTCCATCACATTCGTGTTCATGCCGATGAAGACGGCGACAAAAAAGGCCCGGGCTCCAAGCCCGGGCCTTTTCTTGCTTTCTGCGATTTGGATCAGTTCATCGTCGGGATGACGAACTCGGCGCCGTCCTTCACGCCGGTCCGCGCGCCCGCAGCCGACGGCGAGGACGCGCAGACAGGAAACCGTCCGGCTAGTTCATCGTCGGGATGACGAACTCGGCGCCGTCCTTCACGCCGGCCCGCGCGCCCGCAGCCGAAGCGAGGACGCGCAGACAGGAAACCGTCCGGCTAATTCATCGTCGGGATGACGAACTCGGCGCCGTCCTTCACGCCGGACGGCCAGCGCGACGTCACCGTTTTGGTCTTGGTGTAGAAGCGGAACGCGTCCGGCCCGTGCTGGTTGAGGTCGCCGAACGAGGACGCCTTCCAGCCGCCAAACGTATAGTAGGCGATCGGCACCGGGATCGGCACGTTGATGCCGACCATGCCGACCTGGACTCGCGAGGCGAAATCCCGCGCCGCATCGCCGTCGCGGGTGAAGATGGCGACGCCATTGCCCATCTCGTGCTCGTTGGCGAGCTTGATGGCGTTTTCGTAAGTCGGCGCGCGCACCACCGACAGCACCGGCCCAAAGATCTCTTCCTTGTAAATGCGCATGTCGGCAGTCACGTTGTCGAACAGGCAGCCGCCCATATAGTAGCCGTTCTCGTAGCCCTGCATGGAAAAGCCGCGGCCATCGACCACCAGCTTGGCGCCTTCCTTGACGCCGGTGTCGACATAGGATTTGACCCGCTCCAGCGCCTGCGCCGTGATGAGAGGGCCGAAATCGGCGGAAGAATCCGTCGACGGACCGACCTTCAGGCTCTCGACGCGCGGCACCAGTTTTTCCATTAGCCGGTTGGCGGTGTCGTTGCCGACCGGGACGGCCACCGAGATCGCCATGCAGCGCTCGCCGGCCGAGCCGTAGCCGGCGCCGATCAGCGCGTCGACGGTCTGGTCCATGTCGGCATCGGGCATGATGATCATGTGGTTCTTGGCGCCGCCGAAGCACTGCACGCGCTTGCCGGCCGCGCAGCCGCGCGAATAGATGTACTGGGCGATCGGTGTCGAGCCGACGAAACCGATAGCCTTGATGTCGGGATCGTCGAGGATGGCGTCGACCACTTCCTTGTCGCCGTTGACGACATTGAGGATGCCCGCCGGCAGGCCGGCCTCGATGAACAGTTCGGCAATCCGCATCGGCACGCCCGGATCGCGCTCCGACGGCTTGAGGATGTAGGCATTGCCGCAGGCGATGGCCGGCGCGATCTTCCACAACGGGATCATCGCTGGAAAATTGAACGGCGTGATGCCGGCGACGACGCCGAGCGGCTGGCGCATCGAATAGACGTCGATGCCGGGGCCGGCGCCATCGGTGAACTCGCCCTTCATCATATGCGGCGCACCGATGCAGACCTCGACCACTTCGAGGCCACGCTGGATGTCGCCCTTGGCGTCGGCGACGGTCTTGCCGTGTTCGCGCGCCAATATCTCGGCCAGCGCATCATACTCCTTGGCGACCAGCTCGAGGAACCGCATCAGGACGCGCACGCGCCGCTGCGGGTTGGTTGCCGCCCAGCCGGGCTGTGCCGCCTTGGCGTTTTCGACCGCTGCGCGCAATTCCGCCTGCGAAGCCAACGCCACCGTGCCACGCACCGTGCCGTCCATCGGCTGCATGACGTCCTGCTTGCGGCCGCTGGTTCCGGCGACACGCTTGCCGCCGATGAAATGACCGTATTCGATCATGGTCTCTCTCCCTGGTTCGTGATGAGGCATTGTCCGCCTTTGCGGGAGCGATGGCAACGCGAGTGAAAACGCAACCGTTGTGCAGAAAATAGATAGCGGCGCGCGATTGTGCATCAAATGGCGCAAATGGTAGGGAGTGTACTCCTATCGCTTGGATTGCTGAGTTGAGTTTCTTCACACCCCCCTCTGTCCTGCCGGACATCTCCCCCGCAAGGGGGGAGATTGGCGACTTCGGCCTTACCGCCCTTTTTGCGACGTTGGAGATTGGCGAAAGCCGACCGGACATCCGATCTCCCCCCTTGCGGGGGAGATGGCCGGCAGGCCAGAGGGGGGTGGGCGGGAACACGGCGCTCTCTATCGAAACGGACCATCCCCATGAACTGGGATGACGTTCGCATCTTCCTTGCCGTGGCGCGCGCCGGCCAGATCCTCGGCGCCGCCAGGCGGTTGGAGCTCAATCACGCGACCGTCTCGCGCCGCATTGCCGCCCTCGAGGATGCATTCAGGACAAAACTGTTTCGCCGGCTTACCACCGGCAGCGAGCTGACGCCAGCAGGCGAACGTTTCCTCGAAATCGCCGAACGCATGGAGGGCGACATGATCGCCGCGCGCTCGACCGTTTCAGGCGAAGGCGACGACGTTTCGGGCACCGTGCGCATCGGCGCGCCGGACGGTTTTGGCGTCGCCTTCCTGGCCAGGCGCCTCGGCGCGCTGACCGCTCTGCACCGTGAACTCACCATCCAGCTGGTGCCGGTACCGCGCTCCTTCTCGTTATCCCGGCGCGAGGCCGACATTGCCATCACCGTCGAACGGCCGACGGAAGGCCGGCTGGTGGCGGGAAAGCTGGTCGACTACACGCTCGGCCTGTTCGCGTCGCGGGCCTACGCCGACACGCATGGCCTGCCCGGAAGCGCCGCCGAGCTGGGCCAGCACACGCTGATCGGCTACGTGCCGGACCTGATCGTCAGTCCCTCGCTCGACTACGCGGCCGAATTCAGCGCCGACTGGCGCACCAGCTTCGCCATTTCCTCAGCGCTCGGCCAGGCCGAAGCGGTGCGTTCCGGCGCCGGCATCGGCATACTGCACACCTTCGTTGCCCACTCGATGCCGGAGTTGGTGCCTCTCGATATCGTCGCACCCATCCGCCGCGCCTACTGGCTGGTCTATCATGAATCGGTCAGGCCGCTGCGCCGCGTTCAGATCGTCGCGAGCTTCATCACCAAGGCCGTCGAACGGGATCGGGGATTGTTCGCGTGAGATCTATCGGCCGCTGGCTGTCTTAGCTGCTGGGGGTCTTACTTGGCATATCGTCCCGGCCCGAGATCGCCGACGTCGATGTCTGGCACCCGGCTGGAGATGATGTCGGCCAGAACCTTGGCCGAGCCGCAGGCCATGGTCCAGCCGAGCGTGCCGTGGCCGGTATTGAGATAGAGATTGGAGAAATCGGTGCGCCCGATCAGCGGCGGCCCGTCCGGCGTCATCGGCCGCAGCCCGCACCAGAAGGTGGCCGACCGCATGTCGCCGCCGCCCGCGAAAAGGTCGCCGACCGAATGTTCGAGCGTGCGGCGCCGCGATTCGTGCAGCCGCATGTCGAAGCCGGAGATTTCCGCCGTGCCGCCGACCCGGATACGGTCGCCGAGGCGGGTGATCGCCACCTTGTAGCTCTCGTCCATCACCGTCGACACCGGCGCGGCGGCGGCGTCCTTGATCGGCAGGGTGATCGAATAGCCCTTGACCGGGTAGACCGGGATGGGCCGCTTCAGCATGCGCATGAACCGCGCCGAATAGCTGCCCATCGCCATCACATAGGCGTCAGCGACCATCCAGCCCTTGCTGGTGCTGATGTTGGTGATGCGATCGCGCTTCTTGACGACGCGCCGTATCTCCGTGTCGTATTCGAAGGTGACGCCGCGTGCCGCGCAAAGCTCCGCAAGCCTGTCGGTGAACATCTTGCAGTCGCCGGTTTCGTCGCCGGGCAACCGCAGGCCACCGACGAATTTCTCGCGCACGCCAGCCAGCGCGGGCTCGGCAGCAATGCAGCCGTCGGGGTCGAGGACCTCATAAGGGACGCCATAGGTCTTCAGCACCTCGACATCGCCGCCGACGCCATCGAGCTGCTTTTGCGTTCGGAAAAGCTGCAGCGTACCCTTGGCGCGCTCGTCATAGGCGATGCCGGTCGCCTCGCGCAGCGCCTTCAGCGTGTCGCGGCTGTATTCGGCCAGCGGCACCATGCGCGCCTTGTTCAGCGCGTAGCGTTCAGCCGTGCAATTGCGCAGCATCTTGACCAGCCATATCCACATATGCGGATCGAGCGCCGGCCGCACCACCAGCGGACCATGCTTCATCAACAGCCATTTGACGGCCTTCAGCGGAACGCCGGGCCCGGCCCAGGGCGAGGCATAGCCGGGCGAGATCTCGCCGGCATTGGCAAAGCTGGTTTCCAGCGCCGGGCCTTTCTGGCGGTCGATCACCGTCACCTGATGGCCGGCCTCGGCAAGAAAATAGGCGGTGGTGACCCCGATCACACCGCCGCCCAGCACGAAGATCTTCATCGCTTAGTTCTCCGCAACGGCGTCTCGTCAGGGTTCGGGTCCGGGATCATCGCCGCCTTCTGTCTGCCGGATTCTGCGGCGTCCGCCAAGTGCCGATGCTGAGGGAAACGACATGCGTGAGGACAACAAGCTTGCGTCCTAGCCATTCACATAGCGCCGGTGGAACCGGTGGCCGAGGCTGGTCAAGACCTCATAGCCGATGGTGCCGGCCTGGCCGGCTACCTGGTCCACGGTCTGCGACGACGGCCCGATCAGTTCGACGAGGTCGCCGGCCTTCAGCTTGCCGGGCGGCAATGCGGAAATGTCAAGGATGATCGAATCCATCGAAACCCGGCCGATGAAGGGCAGCCGCACATTTTCGAACCAGGCAGCGGAAGCGGCGCGTCGATGCCAGCCATCGCCGTAGCCGAGCGAAATCGTCGCCGCGGCAAGCGGGGCCTTGGTGTGGAAAGTGTGGCCGTAGCCGACACCGGCGCCGGCCTCCAGCATCCGCGTCTGGATGACCTTGGCTTGCAATCGCACCACCGGCAGCATCGGGTTGTCCTTCGCCGGCGTCGGATTGATGGCATAGAGAGCGGCACCCGGACGAACGAGGTCGTAGTGATAGCGCTGCCCGAGAAAAATGCCTGATGAATTGGCAAGCGACGCCGGCGCTCCCGGCAGCATCCGGCGCAGCCGTTCGAATTCCAGCCGTTGCTGCTCGTTGGCCGGTTGCTCGGGTTCGTCGGCGCAGGCGAGATGGCTCATCACGAAGGTCAGTTCGACACCATCGAAAGCCTGCGGATCCTGCGCGATGGCTTTCACCTCCTCGGGCGCCATGCCGAGCCGCGACATGCCGCTGTCGACCTGGACGGCGGCAGGCAATTTATGGCCCACCCGCCCGGCCATCTCGCGCCATGCCGCAAGTTGGCTGGCGCTGTTGACGACAGTGCAAAGCCCCGCCGCAACCGCTTCCCGTTCCGCACCTGGCGGAATGCCGTTCAGCACGTAGATGGCCGGGTCTGAGCCGAGCGCCTTGCGCAGCAAGACGCCGCCGGCCAAATGCGCGACGAAGAAAATATCACAGCCTTCAGCCATCAGCGCCGCCGCCACCGGCGCCGCGCCAATCCCGTAACCGTCGGCCTTGACCACTCCGGCACAGCTGACGCCGCCCAGACGCGCCTTCAGCCGCCGGTAATTCTCACGGACGGCGCCAAGATCGACGGTCAGGATCGCCCCCGCCGCCACTTCGCTGATCGGCTCACTCGGGGCGCCGGCCTGCGGTAGAGAGACGGTCTGCGGAAGGGATTTGCTGGAGATGTCGGTCATGCCGACCTGTTTTAGCGGAAGGCCGGCGGCTACGCCACCAGGTGCCGGAACGCTGCCACCACGTCTTCGTAGACCTTGCGCTTGAACGGCACGATCAGACCGGGCAGTTCCAGCATCGGCCGCCACGCCCACCGGTCGAACTCGGCCTTGTGGCCACCCGGCGGCGGATTGATTTCGATCTCGCTTTCGTCACCGTGGAAGCGGAAGGCAAACCATTTCTGCGTTTGGCCGCGATATCGTCCCTTGAAGGCGACGCCGACCAGATGGGCCGGCAGGTCGTATTTGATCCAGTGCGGCGCCTCGGCCAGCAGCGACACCGAGCGCATGCCGGTCTCTTCGTAAAGCTCGCGCTCCGCCGCGGGCAGCGGCTCCTCGCCATCGTCTATGCCGCCCTGTGGCATCTGCCAGAGCTGCGTGGTTCCAGCGAATTCGCTGTCCGGCTCGGCAATGCGATGGCCGACCCAGACCATGCCATCGCCATTGAGGACCATCACCCCTACGCAGGGCCGGTAGGGCAGTGTCTCGGCGTCAACGAGCTTGTTCTTTGCCATGTCAGCCTTTTTCCGGATCTATGGCCACCGCCGAAATCGGCACGATCTCGATGCCGCGCTTCTTGGCCTCGGTCACCCAGGACGACACGGTATCGACTGTCAGGTCGAAGGCCGAGCCGATGCCGACGGCAAAGCCTTTCGCCCGTGCCGTCGCTTCCAGCCCATCCAGTTTCTTCAATATGGCGCCGCGGTCCTGCACCGCGTCGATCGCCGTATCGCCGCCGACGAACGGCACGCCGTCCTTCAGCGCCAATTCGGATGCCAGGCTGCGCGCCGACGAACCGTCGTCGACATAGGCCAGACCACGCTTGCCAAGCTCGGCCATCAACGGCCCCATCGCCGTCGCGTCGGCCGAAAAGCGGGCGCCCATATAGTTCATGACGCCGGTGTAGTTGGTCGTTCGCGACAGCGCCCAGCGTAAATTCTTCAAATTCTCGTCCGGCGCCGCTGCCACGGTCAGCGTGTTACGGCCGGGGTTGACGTTCGGATAGTCGAACGGCTCGAGCGGCACCTGCATGATGACCTCATGGCCGCCTTGCCGCGCCACCTGCATCCAGCGGCCGATGCTGTTGCCTTGCGGCGCGAAGGCCAGCGTCACTTCCGCCGGCAGCTTGGCGATGGCTGCCTGCGTGCCGGTCTGCGACACGGCAAGCCCGCCGATGACGAGCGCCACGCGTGCACCGCGTGCGCCGGACCACGGCCGCGCATAGACATCGAACGGGCGCCGGCCGTCGGCGGCGCGGATCGGCAGCGGACCGGTCTCGCTGGCCTCGATCAGCGCCTTGTCGGGAATGTGCGCGATCCTGAGGTTCTGGCCGATCGTCGAAGGGTCGCGGATGACAATGGCCGCCTTGGGCGGACCGTCGCCCTCTTCGGTCTGGACATGGATGATCTGCGGACCGCCCATCTTCCCGCTTGTCGTTTGTTCGCCCGTCTTCTGTTCGCTTGCGTTGCTTGGCGCTTCCGTTGCTGGCGTCGCCTTGGCCGGCGCCGCGGCGGGATCCGCCGCTGCCGGCATCTTCGGCGTCGAAACGGCGACTTCTTGCGGCTTGCGGAACGGCTTGTCGCGCAAGGCGATCGCGCCGGAAACGCCGACCACGGCCAGCACGACGAGCGCGGCCGCGACTGCACCGGCGCTGATCCTGCTGCCTGGGCGCGGCGCCCGGATCGCCTGTCCGAGAGGTCGTTCTATGTCCTTGCCGATATCAGCCAAGCCCGCACCCCCGGCGCGCATCTCCGAAGTGAAACCTCCGGAGGCGCAAATCCAAAATGTCGGCGCGTCCCCTCGCTTCACTGGACGCGCAGCATGCCGGCCGCGGCCCCGAATCAAACTGCCGGAGCCTCGCGGCCCCGGCAGCATCGCATCGCTTCGCTCAGGCAGCCAGACCTGTTTGGCCCGGGTTGCCTGCCCTTATTGGTTCAACACGGCCTTCTGCGGATTCGGTGGGAACGCCGGATCGGTCTTCTGGCCGCGCAGCAGCTGCTCGGCATAGATGAGCTGCAAATCGTCCTTCGGTTCCGGCGGCACATAGGCTGCCGAGCCCGAACCGGTCGTGCCTTCGTCGGCGCCCTTGATATGGCCCTTGAGGTCGGATTCGCCGCGCGTCAGGTCCCTGCCCTGCAGTTCCGCCGGCAGCGGCTGGTCAACCTTGATATCGGGCGTGATGCCCTTGCCCTGGATCGACTTGCCGGACGGTGTGTAATAGAGCGCCGTCGTCAACCGCAGCGCCCCGTTCTCGCCAAGCGGAATGATGGTCTGCACCGAACCCTTGCCGAAGGACTGCGTGCCGACCACCGTGGCGCGGCGCAGATCCTGCAGCGCGCCGGCAACGATTTCCGAGGCACTGGCCGAGCCGCCATTGACGAGCACGATCAGCGGCTTGCCGCCGATGTCGTCGCCGGCCCGCGCGTCGAAGCGGGTGACGTCCTTCGGATCGCGGCCGCGCGTCGAGACGATCTCGCCACGGTCGAGGAAGGCATCCGACACACTCACCGCCTGGTCGAGCAAACCGCCCGGATTGAGGCGCAGGTCGAGCACGTAACCCTTGAGCTTGTCGTTCGGCACCTGCTTCTTGATGGTGTCGATGGCATTCTCGAGGTCGTCATAGGTCTTTTCGGTAAAGGAGGTGATCTTCATGTAGCCGATGTCGTTTTCGACCCGGAACTTCACCGCCTTTACCTTGATGATGTCGCGCACGACCGTCAGTTCGATCGGCTTGTCGGCGCCCTGGCGCAGGATGGTGAGCTTGATCGGTGTGTTGACCAGCCCGCGCATCTTCTCGACGGCGTCGTTGAGGGTCAGGCCGCGAACCTCCTCGCCGTCGATCTTGGCGATATAGTCGCCGGCGAGCACGCCAGCCTTGGCGGCCGGCGTATCGTCGATCGGCGTGATCACCTTGACCAGGTCGTTCTCCATGGTGACCTCGATGCCGAGGCCGCCGAACTCGCCCTTGGTCTGCACGCGCATGTCCTGCGCTTCTTCGGCATTCATGTAGGAGGAGTGCGGGTCGAGCGAGGACAGCATGCCGTTAATGGCATTTTCGACCAGCGATTTGTCGTCGGGCGGCGTCACATAATTCGCCCGCACCCGCTCGAAGATATCGCCGAAGATCGCCAGTTGCTTATAGGTCTCGGAGCCCGCAGCCTTCGCCGTCGAGCCGGGCGCGCCATAGACCAGGCTCATCGCCGATGCACCCATCAGCGCACCGGCAAACAGAAGCGACAGTTTCCGCATCATTCACGTCCTTCCAGAAAAACGGTCCGCCCACCATGGGGCCGGATCGACGGGTTTTCCATCCTTGCGGAACTCGACATAGAGCTCCGGCGTGGCATTTCCATTCTTCGATGCCGAGGTGCTCGCCACCCGGGCCTCTCCCATCGCGCCGACCGGCTCACCTGCGAGCACCGACTGGCCAGACGCGACGCTGATTCTGCTCATCCCCGCTAGGACGACATGATAGCCGTCACCCGCATTCAGGATCAAGAGTTGACCGTAAGAGCGGAAAGGCCCCGCATAAAGCACGTTTCCATCCGCCGGCGCTGTGACGATGGCTCCCGATTGTGTCGCAACCATGTCACCGAGCATCACCGCGCCGTTACCGTCGTTGGCCCCGAAGCGCCGCTTGATCCTGCCGGTGACCGGCAGCGCGATCTGCCCTTGAAGCGCGGAAAACGGCGCAGCAGCGGTGAGCCTGTTGCTCTCCGGCACCGGCAGCGAGGCCAGTTCCGTTGGCGCCGGGGCCGATGCCGGGCCCTTGTCGGCGTCCACCGTCTTTTGCTCGGCTGCCTTGGCCGCATCCGCCGCCTTGCGGGCCCTGTCGGCCTCGAGCGATGCGATCAGCTCTTTCAGGCTGCCGGCCTTGGCCGCCAGCGTCGCGGACCGTTGCTTTTCGGCGGCCAGCGCGGTTTGCGTATCGGCGGCGAGCTTCTGCTTGGCTTCGAGCAGCATGCCGAGCCGCCTTTTTTCCGCCGCCTGCTCGCCGACCGCTGCCGTCAGCCGCGCCCGCTCGGCCTCGATCGAGGCCGTCACCCGCGACTGCTCTTTGAGATCGGCCAGCAACATGTCGGTCTGCTGGCGCAGTTCCGGCACCACGGCACCGAGCAGGATGGCGCTGCGCACCGACGACAATGCGTCCTCCGGCTTGACCAGGATCGCCGGCGGCGGATTGAGCCCCATGCGCTGCAGCGCGCCGAGCACTTCGGCCAGAACGTCACGTCTGGCGGCCAGTGAGGCGCGTATCTTCTGCTCCTGCGCCTTCAGCCCTTCCAGCTTGCCGCCAATGTCCTCGATGTCCTGGCCGAGCTTCTGCTCGGTCATCGCCGACTGGATCAGTGCCGCGGTGATCGAGGCATGGTCCTTCTTGACCGCCGCTATGTCGGCGGCGAGCTTGGCCAGCCGCTCGGACGACAGCGTGATCTCTTTCGATACCTTTTCGTATTCGGCGCGGCTCTGGTCCGGGTCCGGCGCCAGGTCGAGCGTGTTCTCAGCCCGCGCGATCCCGAGCGAAACCACGATCACCGCCGCTGCGATGCCGTAGCGCACGCGCCAGGAGCCCGTTCGTGATTTCCAGTCTTCAGACATTGAAGCCCAACTCTATGCGCGGCTTCGTTAACGAACCATCAACCATGTTCGAGCCCGGCCGCCATCCGCAAACCCCTATGAGCCCAAACTGTCGATGAGCATTGGGGCAGAAATCCGGGCGGCTGGCGTCAATTCGCTGATCGAACCGGCTTCATGAACGATGGTAGGGGTGGCCGGAAAGGATCGTGGCCGCCCTGTAAAGCTGCTCGCCCAGCATGACGCGGACCAGCTGATGCGGCCAGGTCAGAGCGCCGAGCGACACCCTCAGATCAGCCAAGTCACGCAGCGACTGGTCATGGCCGTCGGCGCCGCCAATGGCGATCACCAGCGCCTTGCGCCCGCCATCGCGCAGCAAGCTTATGCGGCCGGCGAAATCCTCGGAGGAAAGGTTCTTGCCGCGCTCATCCAGCAGCATCAGCGCCGTGCCCGGTTGCAAGTGCGTCTGCAGCTTCTGGCCTTCCTCGCGCCGGCGCTCATTGGCCGTCTGCGCGCGGCCTTCGGCAATCTCGGCGATCCCGGCGAATTCGAGGCCTACGGCAGGGCCGCTCTTGGCGAAACGCTCGAAATAGCGGTCGGCCAACTGCTTCTCGGGGCCGGCTTTCATTCGGCCCACGGCATGAACGGTAATCTTCATCCCTGCCTCGGAGAGCCGCTGATGCGTGTCGCACAACGACATGCATCAAGACGAATACGGCTCAGTGGAGGGTCTCTTCCTCAAGATCCGGCGCCTGCCACATCTTTTCGAGATTGTAGAAGTCGCGGACCTCGGGACGGAAGACATGGACGATGATGTCGCCCGAATCGATCAGGACCCAGTCGGCGCCAGCCAGCCCCTCGACGCGCGCCGTGCCGAGCCCGGCATCCTTGAGCGCCTTGAGGAGATGATCGGCGACAGCCGAGACATGACGGTGCGATCGGCCCGACGCGACGACCATGTAGTCGCCGAGGCTCGATTTCCCCTGAATGTCGATTGAGACGATGTTTTCGGCCTTGGAGTCTTCCAGACTGGCAAGGACTGTCTTGATGGCGCGGGACACGGCGTCGTTTACGCTGATCCCGGCCGGCGAAGGCACGATGTCGGCCTTCTTCCGCAGTGCTGTTCTCAGTGTATTTCCTTTCGCAGCAAGAACAACCAAATCACCTTTCAAATCAGGTGACACTGCTTAGATAGGCAGAGTTAGGTTGCAGTTTCAAGACACCGCTCGCAAGCAGACGCCCGGTAACGGCCGAATATGCGGCTTTTCCGGGCCAGAAATTCGGAACCGCCTCGCCCCGCAGCGGTTATCGGCTCATCCACGAACCGGAATCCCGACATGCCGATCGATCCTCAGAACGCCCTCCTCACCGTGCAATCCGGCCTGGCGCAACTCAGCACGCTGATCGTCTCCTACTCGCTTTCGGCGGTCGGCGCCGTCATCCTGCTGGTCATCGGCTACATCGTCGCCGGCCTCGCCGAGCGTTCGATCTATGCCGGCCTCGGCCACGTTCACGGCTTCGACGAAACGCTCCGCCATTTCTTCTCGCAGGTCGTCCGCTACGCCATCCTCGGGCTTGTCGTGATCATGGTTCTCGGCCAGTTCGGCGTGCAGACGGCTTCGATCATTGCCGCCATCGGTGCCGCCGGCCTGGCCATCGGTCTGGCGCTGCAAGGCACGCTGCAGAACATTGCCGCTGGCATCATGCTGCTGGCGCTGCGGCCGTTCCGCATCGGCGAATATGTCGAGGTCGGCGCCATATCCGGTACCGTCGAGGAGATCGGGCTGTTTGCAACAACGCTGAGGACGGTCGAAGGTGTCTACGTGCTTGCACCTAACTCGACCCTGTGGAACCAGCCGGTCCGCAATTTCACCCGCAATGGTGTGCGCCGCGGCGACATCACGCTCAGCATCGGCTCGTGGAACGACATCGATTTCGCGCAAAAGACCATGCTCGGTGTCGCCGCCGCCGACCGGCGCGTCAGGCGGCAGCCGGCGCCGATCGCCTTTGTCGCGACTGTCGGGGACAGCACTGTCGCCATCACCTTGCGCTACTGGACGGCGGCTGCCGATTTCTTCGCCGCCCAGATCGACCTCACCAAGAGTGTCAAGCAGGCGTTCGATGCCGAAGGCCTTTCAATTCCGGCGCCGGCGCCGCAAGCGCCGCAGCCGGAGGCCTCAGCCACGCAGCAATAGAGCATTTGAAGCCAGCCCGCAGATGGCCCTCAAAGCTCTCCGCGCCCGCGCTGATCTTCGGGCGCGAAGGCGAGATCGACAGGCAACGGCGCCTGCGCCGTCATCGGCGCGAAACTGCCGGTCTCGGTGGCGGGCACGGGCCGCACCATGCCGACGCGCCAGAGAACGAACAAGCAGTAGGCGGCGGCAATGACGATTGCCACATAGATGAAGGCCTGCGTGCCATAGATGGCGGAAAGCCCGGTCACAATGCCGGGCACGACGAAGCCGGACAGCGACCAGGCAAACAAGAGCGAGCTCGACAGCGCCACCATGTCGTCCTTGCCGGCGCGGTCGCCAGCATGGGCGCTGGCCAGCGAATAGATCGATTCCGAGGCGCCGTCCCAGACCACGTAGATGACGAGCAGCGTCGCCAGAGCGCCACCGTCGAAACCCAGTGCAAACAGGCCCGCCGCGGCGGCAAGCGCCGACGCTGCGATCAGCACAAAGCGCCGGTCGGTGCGGTCGGAAATCCAGCCGAGGGGAATCTGCAGGATCAGCGTGCCGACCGGCATTGCCGAAAGCAGCAAGGCGACGTCGGCCTGGCTGTAGCCTCTGGCGGTGGCATGGATTGGCGCAAAACCCGAAATCGTCATCGACAGGCCGCCGACGGCAAGCATGCCGGCAACGCCGACCGGCGAGATTCGCCAGGCGCGGCCGAGCGCCACCGACGCCGCTTGCGGCGCCGGTGGCTGCGCGAGCCGCGTCAGCCCGACGGGAAGGATCGACAGCGCGGTGAAGGCAATGCCGATCAGCGGCGCATCGGCCGCGCGGATATCGATCAACGCCAGCGTCGAATAGCCGACGCCGAGTCCGGCGACATAGGCAACGTAGAAGATAGCCATGACCCGGCCGCGGATGGCGTTTGCGACGACATCGTTCAGCCAGCTCTGCGCGACAATGAACAGGCCGCATATGGCAAAGCCGTAGAGCGCCCGTGCAGCGATCCATGGCAATGGGTGCGGCCCGGCGCCGACCGCGGCGTTGGACAGCACGATCAGCGCCGACAGTACCATGAACACGCGGGCATGGCCGACACGCCGCACCAGCGGCCCGGTCAGGATGCAGCCAGCGAGGCCGCCAGCCGAAAGGCCGGTGACGATCAGCCCCGCCCAAGTCGGATCGAAGCCCTCGGCGCCGAGCCGGACTGGGATATAGGCGAACATGAGCCCATTGCCGACGGCGATCAGCGCCATCGACAAGAGGATGCTGGCAATGGCGATC
Source organism: Mesorhizobium sp. M0894 (assembly GCF_040319725.1). Taxonomy (NCBI): domain Bacteria; kingdom Pseudomonadati; phylum Pseudomonadota; class Alphaproteobacteria; order Hyphomicrobiales; family Phyllobacteriaceae; genus Mesorhizobium; species Mesorhizobium sp. M0894. The sequence continues at coordinate 264,320 of NZ_JAMYOG010000003.1, forward strand.
GAGGGCGCCGGCTGCCCTAGACCGTTCTTGTCCTGGTCGCGCTCGAGAATCGTCATGACCGAGGATCGCCCATCAAGCAGGTCAAGGCAGCGGCAAATGCGACATGGCTGGACTTGCCTTCCGCCCGCTCAGCCCTTTGCCACATTGCGGATCGTGCTCGACGACAGCGACGAACGCGGGCCGTGGATGAAGGTCCAGGCCGGCGCGTTCATGCGGGCGAGCCGCGGTGCGTCGCCTTCGTCGACGCGGGCATAGTCGAAAGTCTTGGCGACCACGGACGACAGGAACGACAGCGTCGCACCTGGCCGGTCGACCACCGCGATCGGGAACGTCATCACGATACGGCGCCAGCGCTGCCAGCGGTGGAAGTCGCGAAGCGAATCGGCCCCCATGATCCAGACGAAATCGACGCCGGGGTTACGCGCCTTGACCAACGCCAGCGTGTCGGCGGTGAAGCGGACGTGGTGGGCCGCCTCGAAGGCGGTGACCTTGATCTTCGGGTTCTTGGCGATCTTTTCAGACAGCTGCAGCCGCTCGGCCAGCGGCGCAAGTTCACTAGCGTTCTTGAGCGGGTTGCCGGGCGTCACCATCCACCACAGCTGGTCGAGAGCAAGGCGTCTGAGTACGATCTCGGCGACCAGCGCATGCCCGGCGTGCGGCGGATTGAACGAACCGCCAAACAGCCCGACCGCCACGCCTTTCCCGGCATGCGGCATCTTGAGGTAACGGGAGGATATGGCATGTTCGGACAAGGCAAGCATGCGTCAGGCACCCCCCTCTGCCCTGCCGGGCATCTCCCCCTCAAGGGGGGAGATTGTCAGCTTCAATGACAGCTTGAATTCTGCCCGCCCGGCAATTGGCGAAATCGCGAACGAGAGCTGATCTCCCCCCTTGAGGGGGAGATGTCCGGCAGGACAGAGGGGGGTGGCTGGGCGCAAGGCTTCAGGTTCTTTGAACACAAAGCTTCAAGGCCTCACCTGTCCCGACCCGCGTACACGATATTTGAACGACGTCAGTTGCTCGACGCCGACCGGTCCGCGGGCATGCATCTTGCCGGTGGCGATGCCGATTTCGGCGCCCATGCCGAATTCGCCGCCATCGGCAAACTGGGTCGAGGCGTTGTGCAGAAGGATCGCCGAATCGACCTCGTTGAAGAACCGGTCGACCGCTGTGGCGTCCTCGGCGACGATCGCCTCGGTGTGATGCGAGGAGAACGTCTCGATATGCTCGATCACGCCGCCAATGCCGTCGACCAGCTTCACAGCGATGATCGCGTCGAGATATTCGGTCACCCAGTCTGCATCGGTCGCGGGCTGGGCATCGGCATAAAGCCTCAGCACCTCGGCATCGGCATGGATCTCGCATCCTGCCGCCCGTAGGGCCTCGAGGATCGGCACCAGGTGCGTGACGGCGACGGCACGGTCGACCAGCAGCGTCTCGGCAGCGCCGCACACCCCGGTGCGCCGCATCTTGGCATTGACCGCGATCTTGACCGCCATGTCGAGATCAGCCGATCGGTCGATATAGAGATGGCAGATGCCCTCGAGATGGGCGAAGACCGGCACCCGCGCCTCCTTCTGCACACGCTCGACCAGGCTGCGGCCGCCGCGCGGAATGATGACCTCGAGATTGCCGGAAAGCCCTTTCAGCATTTCGCCGACGGCGGCGCGATCGGTGGTCGGCACCAATTGTATGGCATCCTCCGGCAGCCCGGCTGCCTTCAGCCCCTCGACCAGGCAGGCATGGATCGCGGCGGAAGAATTCGCTGAATCCGAGCCGCCGCGCAGGATCACCGGATTGCCCGCCTTGAGGCAGAGCGCACCGGCATCGGCGGTCACGTTCGGCCGGCTCTCATAGATGACGCCGATGACGCCTAGCGGCGTGCGCACCCGTTCGATGTGCAACCCGTTCGGCCGGTCCCATCCAGCAATGATTTCGCCGATTGGGTCGCGCAACTCGGCGATCTCGCTGATGCCGTCTGCCATGGCGCGGATGCGGACGGGATCGAGCTTCAGCCGATCCATCGACGCTGCCGATAGGCCAGCCTCCTCGCCATTTCTGATGTCGATTGCGTTGGCGTCGAGGATATCCTGCTCATGCCGAAGGATCGCCTGAGCCATGCCGACCAGCGCCTTGTGCTTGCGCTCGGCCGCTGCGATGGCCAGCGGTCGGGCCGCGGCATGCGCGCGGCGGCCGATATCGGCCATCAGCGCGACGGTGTCATCCCGGGATTTTTCATGCAGCGTCAGCATGGCTCATCCTCCGCTATGTAACCTGGTCACCGACTACTTGCTCACCACCGGCATGGCTCACCACAAGGTCGTCGCGGTGGATCATCGCCGAACGCGCCTCGTAGCCGAGCACGGTTTCGATCTCGGTCGTCTTCAGCCCAGCGATCCTTACGGCATCGGCGGCATCATAGGCAACCAGCCCGCGCGCTATCTCGCGGCCCTCGGGCGACAGGATCGCCACCGTGTCGCCACGCGCAAAATTGCCGCTGACCAATTTGACGCCGGCCGGCAGCAGCGACTTGCCGGAGAGCAGCGCGCCGATGGCGCCGGCATCGACGGTCAGCCGGCCAGCCGGTTCGAGCTGCCCGGCGATCCAGGTCTTGTAACCTTTGACCGGGCTGCTGCTCGGCCGGAAGAAGGTGGCGCGCTCGCCGCGCTCGATTGCCAGCAGCGGCGACAGCCGCGTGCCTGATGTGATGATCATGGCGGTGCCGGCGGCGGTTGCAATCTTGCCGGCATCGAGCTTGGTGCGCATGCCGCCGCGCGACAATTCCGAAGCGGCGGCACCCGCCATCGCCTCGATGTCGGGGGTGATGCGGTCGACGATCGGAATGAACCGAGCGTGCGGGTCACGCGCAGGCGGTGCCGTGTAGAGCCCGTCAATGTCGGAGAGCAGCACCAAAAGGTCGGCGCCCATCATGGTGGCGACGCGCGCCGCCAGCCGGTCGTTATCGCCATAACGGATTTCGGAGGTGGCCACCGTATCGTTCTCGTTGATGACCGGCACCGCCTTCATCTTGAGCAGCGTCGAGATCGTCGCCCGCGCGTTGAGATAACGGCGGCGCTCTTCCGTGTCGCCGAGCGTCAACAGGATCTGGCCCGATTTCAAACCATTCTTGCCGAGCGCATCCGACCAGGCGCCGGCCAAGGCGATCTGCCCGACGGCGGCCGCCGCCTGGCTCTCCTCGAGCTTCAGCGCCCGCTTGCCGAGGCCAAGGATGGTGCGGCCAAGTGCAATCGCACCGGAAGACACAACGAGAATTTCGGCGCCGCCATTGGCCAGCACGGCGATGTCGTCGGCAAGCGAGGCCAGCCAGTCGCGCTTCAGGCCCGTCGTGCGGTCGACAAGCAGCGCCGAGCCGATCTTGACGGTAATGCGCCGATAATTTTTCAGCGATTGCGCGGCCATGGCTATGCGTTCCAGCGCGTCTCGACCGGCGCAGCGACAGCTTCGCGCGCCTCCGCCACCACAGCCATCAGCGCGCGCAACACCGCCTCGACGCCCTCGCCGGTGACCGCCGAAAGCAGCATCGGCGCGCGGCCGGCGGCGCGTTTCAGCGAGGCGGCCTTCTTTTTGCGTGCGTCGGCATCGAGTATGTCGACCTGCGAAAGAGCGACGATCTCGACCTTGTCGGTCAGCCCGTTGCCATAGGCGTCGAGTTCGACGCGCACGGTCTTGTACGCCTTGCCCGGATTTTCTTCCTGCGCCGAGACGAGGTGCAGAAGGACGCGCGTGCGTTCGACATGGCCGAGAAAGCGGTCACCGATGCCGACGCCTTCATGCGCGCCTTCGATCAGGCCGGGAATGTCGGCAATGACGAATTCGCGCCCGTCGATGCGGGCCACGCCAAGGCCCGGATGCAGCGTGGTGAAGGGATAGTCGGCGATCTTCGGCTTGGCCGCGGTGACGGCCGCCAGGAAGGTCGACTTGCCGGCATTGGGCAGCCCGACCAGGCCGGCATCGGCGATCAGCTTCAGCCTGAGCCAGATATTGAGCTCTTCGCCCGGTAGTCCGGGGTTGGCGCGGCGCGGCGCCTGGTTGGTCGAGGTCTTGAAATGCTGGTTGCCGAAGCCGCCATTGCCGCCCTTGGCCAACAGGAAGCGCTGGCCGACGACCGTCAGATCGCAGATCAGCGTCTCATTGTCCTCGGCAAAGACCTGTGTTCCGGCCGGCACTTTCAGCGTCACGTCGGCACCCTTGGCGCCGGTCATGTTGCGGCCCATGCCGTGCGTCCCGGTCTTGGCCTTGAAATGCTGCTGGTAGCGATAGTCGATCAGCGTGTTTAGTCCGTCGACCGCCTCCACCCAGACATCGCCGCCGCGGCCGCCGTCGCCGCCGTCCGGGCCGCCGAACTCGATGAACTTTTCGCGCCGGAACGACACCGAACCGGCGCCGCCGTCGCCGGAGCGGATGTAGACCTTGGCTTGATCGAGAAATTTCATCGGATTGTATGGTTTCTGCTATTGGCTTTGCGGGATTGCTCTAAAGCAAGGCGGGTCGAAGGGCGAGGGCCGTTTTTGCTGCTGTAACGTCGCGCGTATCTCTGGACGCGTAGCATTTGGTTGACCCTTGCCGAAAATCGATCTTCGGCTTTCCAAGCGCGAGATGTCGGAATGAAGCTGGTAACTTACAATATCCACTACGGCATCGGCCTCGACGGCCGCTATGATGTCGGTCGCATCGCCGATGCGGTGCGCGGCGCCGACGTGATCGCGCTGCAGGAGGTCACCCGCGCCAACCCGAAGAATGGCGGCCGCGACATGGTGGCCGAGCTCGGCGAGGCGCTGCCCGACTATTTTGCCGTCTACGGCAGCAATTTCGAAGCCGACGCCGGATCGCGCCTGGAGAACGGCCGCGCCATCACGACCACCTTCCAGCTCGGCAACATGGTGCTGTCGAGAACGCCGATCCATCTGTCGCGCAATCTCCTTTTGCCGCGCAGCCGCAGTTTCGAGGCGATGAACTTCCAGCGCGGCGCGCTGGAGGCGCTGATCGAAACGCCGCTTGGCTTCGTCCGCTTCTATTCCACTCATCTCGACCATCGCAGCCCGGTCGAACGCCTGAGCCAGATCCGCTTTCTGCGCGAACGCCTGTTGAACTACCCGCTCGAGGGCGGTGGGCTCTCCGGCGTCGCCGAGATCGGCTTACCGGACTTGCCTTGTCCCGAAGCCTTCGTCGTCATGGGCGACTTCAACATGCTCGCCGGATCGCCGGAACACGTCGAACTCGCCGGCCAGCCTGACCATGAATTCGGCATGCCGGTGACCGCCGACCTCGCCGTCGATGCCGCCGCGCGCCTCGGCGCGGCCGGCGCCGATCTCGTCACCTGGGTCGACCCCAAGCGGCCGGGCGATGCCAGCCGCCACAAGCGCATCGACTACATCTTCACCAGCGCCTCGCTTACCAAATCGCTGAGGCGCCTGTGGGTCGACCGGCAAGCGGCCGGTTCGGATCACTTGCCGGTCTGGGTCGAGATGGCGTGAGCCGCATCCATCAAAAATGCACCCAGTTCCGCAGGCTGGTCCAGGTCTTGCGATCGAGGCGGTAGCGCTCGACCGGCACCTGGCCGGCAACGATCGAATTCAGCATGCCCTGGCCGGCATACTGGAAGCCGCATTTGTGGATGACCCGGCGCGAGGCCGGATTGATCACCCGCGTCGAGGCGTGCAGCACCTGGATCGTGGTTCTCTGGAAAGCAAGGTCGACCAGTGCGTGCGCTGCCTCCGTCGCGTAGCCGCGTTTCCAGTACGGCTCGCCGATCCAATAGCCGAGCTCCAGCCCGCGATCCGTGGTGTTGAGCCCGGCACAGCCGACGAAGGTCTCGGTGCCGGCCAGCGTCAACGCATAGGCGATTCCGGCCCGGCGCGATGCCGTCATGGCCAGGAAAGCGCGTGCCTCGGCCTCGCCATAGGGATGCGGCATGCGGGCCAGCATTTCCGCGACATGGCGGTTATCGGCGAGCGCCACCAATTGCTCGATGTCGCTTTCACGCGGGGCCTGCATGACCAGCCGCTCGGTGACCAGGACCGGGCAATCTATCGCGTAACTTTCGTCGTCTGTCACTTCCGCTTCGGCAACCATGTCAGTCCTCCAGGCAAGAAAAAGGGGAGATGGAAACCCATCTCCCCTGATCCATTTCCTGGCTTGGCCAGACACCGGTCCCGAGATGGGTGCCGGTGTTCTCTTGCGGAACCGGCTACTCCGCTGCCTTCGTCATCGGGTTCACCGATACGTAGGTTCGGCCATTGGCTTTTTTGTTGAAGGTGACTGCGCCAGCTTCCAGCGCAAACAGCGTGTGGTCCGTGCCAATGCCGACATTGGTGCCGGGATGCCACGTCGTGCCACGCTGACGAATGATGATGTTGCCCGGAATCACGGCTTCGCCGCCGAACTTCTTCACGCCGAGCCGCTTGGAATGGGAGTCGCGACCATTGCGCGACGATCCGCCAGCTTTCTTGTGTGCCATCTAACTACTCCGATGCGCCGCAAGGCGCCTAAACGATCTTATGAACGCGTTCGCGTTCCGTTTCAAGTCCGATCCGGCGACGATTGCGCCGGTTCGTTCTACTTCTTCGCCAATTCCTTGGCCTGCTCGCGCCAGTCCTTGATCTGGTCGGCGCTGAACGGCATGTGCTCGTCGATCTTGGCGACATCCTTGTCGGACAGCTTGGCGATCTGGGCGAAGGTGGTGATGCCCTGTTCGTTGAGCTGGCCGGCGGCAACCGGGCCGATGCCCTTGATCACCGTCAGATCGTCCGGCTCGCCCTTCGGCGCCTTGAACAACGGCGCGGCGGCTTCACTTGCCTCGGCCTTGGCTTCCTTCTTCGGCGCAGCCTCTGCCTTGGCTGCGGCCTTCGGCGCGGCTTCAGTCTTCGCCTCGGTCTTGGCGGCAACTTCGGCCTTCGCTTCGGTCTTGGCGGCGGTCTTCTTCGCCGGCTTGGCGCCACCCAGCAGGATCTCGGCGATCCTGACAGTGGTCAAAAGCTGGCGATGGCCGATCTTGCGGCGCGAATTCTGCCGGCGACGCTTCTTGAAGGCGATGACCGTGCGGTTCTTGCCCTGCTCGACGACTTCGGCGGTGACCATCGCACCATCGACGAACGGCGCGCCGAACGTGACGTTCTCGCCTTCGCCATGCGCGAGCACATTGCCGATTTCGACGATGTCGCCGACATTGGCTTCGAGTTTTTCAATCTTCAGGAGATCGTTGGCGGCAACGCGATACTGCTTGCCGCCCGTTTTGATGACTGCGAACATTTTTTGCCTTTCGCTGTTCGGTCGGCCTTGATGAACCGCCTGAGGCGGTTCGGCCGTCTTTTTGTCAGTCTGCGGGTTCAAAAAACAAGCGGCGCGGAAGATCCCTCCACGCCGATTGCGCGTTGTCCCTAACCGAAGGTTCGGCTTGAGTCAAGGCAAGCGCTGCGGGCAAGCTGCAAACGGGGTTGAGCCCAGTCCTTGCAAATATCGAGCAGCGGCTGCCGGAGCCTCGAAGGAAGCACGGACAGAAGCTGTCGCGCCGGGGCAGATTGGCCCTTGTAACCTGCCTGTCCAGCCGTTATCTAGTGCGCCGCGCCGGCAACGGCGGACCATGACCGCGGAGAGGTGGCAGAGTGGTCGAATGCACCGCACTCGAAATGCGGCATGGGTGCAAGCCCATCGGGGGTTCGAATCCCTCCCTCTCCGCCAGTGATACTAACTTCATTTTTTGATTTGGCCTGCCGAACTCAGCCATAAATGCTCGTGAAGCCGCGGAGCTCAATTGCAGCCCGGCGTTAACCCTTGGCCCGCTAGGTCGTTGACCAAGCAACCGAGCGGTGTTGCGGAAGGTTGTCGGTTCGCAATGTGGGTCAAGCGAGCGTCAGCTGGATCGTGTATTTGGTGATCGACCCGTCGCGAACCTACCCACGACCTCATCGATCACATGGAACGGAGCAGGAAACCACTTCCGTGGTCGCACTGGATGGCGGCTGGGTTCTGTTGCGAGCAGTTCCTGATCAAAACGCGGTGACTTGTGTCTGGGGCGTCAAGTCCACCAAAAATCAGCGAGCGATGCACTAACTGCTGGAGTGCGCCCCGCCTTCGACGTATAAATGGCGCTACATTCCGGGAGGAAGAGCCATGAATGCAGTGCCTCAATGGCGGCTCGCAGGCGACTGGTTCGACATCTGCAGCTGCGACATCCCTTGCCCTTGCGAGTTCGCCCAGCGGCCGACCGGCAATCACTGCCAGGGCGTGCTCGCCTGGCATGTACGCGAGGGTCAGTATGGCGACGTGAAGCTCGACGGCCTGTCGCTGGTGGCGCTCGGCGAGTTCGAAGGCAATCTATGGGCCGGCGAGGCAAAGGCCGTGATGGGCATGTACCTCGACGAGAAGGCGAACGAGCGGCAACGTGAAGCCCTGCAGGCGATCTTCGGCGGGCAGGCTGGCGGCTGGCCGGCGGGTTTTGCCGCCAACATCGGCGAGATGCGTGGCATGGAGTTCGTGCCGATCACTTTCGAGGTGGCGGGCGACCTTGCCACCTGGCGGGTCGAGATTCCTGGCCTCGTCGTCGGGCATGCGGAAGCGCTTTCAGGTCCCACAACACCACCCGGCAAGCGGGTGCAGACGATCAACCCGCCGGGCTCGGAGGTCGGCCCGGGCCAGGTTGCCACCTGGGGGCGTTCGGTCGAGGTGAGCACCAAAGGCTTCGGGCTCGACTGGACGGGCACGGCGCGCTCGAGCAAACACATTCCGTTCGACTGGACCGGCCCGAACTAGGACGTGCCGATGCCTGACGCGTTCCCCGGGAAATCGTCGCGGCTCCGGAATTTGCGTGGCATGCCGCTCGGCCTTCTCGCATCGCTCGTCGTGCTAACAGCGGCGGCGTGGGCGCTGACCCTCAGCATGGATATGCCTATGGGCATTGCGGTGCGCGGCGGGATGGAGGGTATGGAAGGCATGGCCGGCATGGCGATGGCCGGAATTGCCGCCGACGGCTGGTCACTCGCCGGCGCCGCCGCCTTTCTTGCTGTATGGACGGTGATGATGGCTGCCATGATGCTGCCGGCGGCCGCGCCCATGATCTTTATGTTCGCGGCGGCGCAGGCCATGCGCGAACAGCACGTTGCCATCCCGACGTGGATATTCGTCGCGGGTTACATGCTCGTCTGGGCGGCGGCGGGCCTTCTCGTGTATGTCCTGGTCCAGTTCGGAAGCGAGTTTGCGACCAGCCTCGATCCGCCTCAGCGTTCGAAATGGGCGCCGCTCGCGCATCACGCTTGGCGTCGCCGGACTCTACCAATTCACGACCCTCAAGCACATTTGCCTCAGCCATTGCCGTTCGCCGCTCGCTTTCGTTGCGCAGCATTGGCGCGACGGGCGGGTTGGCGCACTCGAGATGGGGCTGCGGCACGGGCTCTATTGCTTTGGTTGCTGCTGGGCGCTGTTTGCCGTGCTGGTCGCGGTGGGCATCATGAGCGTCGCCTGGATGCTGCTGTTGACGCTGGTCGTCTTCGTCGAGAAGCTGCTGCAGCGCGGCCGCCGCTTCGAAGTTGCTTTGGGCATTGCGCTGATGGCCCTCGGGATCGCTGTATCGTTCGGCGCGATCGAGATGCCTTGGATGAGCGGCTAGCCCCCAGCCGGGTGGTGAAATTCCAAACATATCGGTCCTTAAGGATAAGGGCGGGTCGTTGTGTTTGGCGAACCGATACTAGCAGCTGGCAGCCCTCTGATCGGGTCGGTGATGGCTCAAGATGGCGGGCTATGCAGCCTTCCGCCGCAATTGGCTCACACTCAGCCACACCGCCGAAACCAGGAAGTAGAGGGCGCCTACTGCGGCATAGCCGGCCACGTTGGTGATGGATGGCGGCATCGGCATCCGCGCCTGCGCGATGAAAAACGTGCCTGCCAGTGCTGATTGCCCTCCGCTCAGGATCATCGCCCACTGCGCGCCAGAGCTCTTCCAACGGCGGACCGCGGTGCCGAGTTGAAGCAGGCCAGACAGGATCGCCCATAGGCCGAACACCCCAAGCACCCAATTCATGCTCATCTTCAGCGCAACAACGACCGCGAGCGTTGTCACCGCGCTGACCACGACGTTGATGGTCTGGGTGCGATTCTGTCCCAATCCTCCGCTGCGCGATGCGTCGACAAAATTGGCGAGGGCATCCCATGCAGGATAAGCCACGAGCAAAACCGCCGCCACCACCCCGGAATTCTGTCCCACTGTAAAGGCAGCCGCCACCCAGACAGCCGAGACCGCCGTTCGTGCGAAGTAATAGAGCTTGAGCCATTGTTCCTGGCTGGCGCGGGAAAGATCGCTATTGTGAACCGTCATTGGATGTCCTTTCGACTAGTAGGAAGGGCTCTCGACGAACGTCGCAGAGCCGTTACGGCGATGGTTATTTGAGGTCTTAGGATTGTATCTGGAGGGAACGCGAAGCGAGCCGCTCCAGGAGCGGGCGTGTCACGACGGCGAATATCTTCGGATCGCCATAGGCCCGTGCCGAAAGCATCGCGCCGTGGACAGTCGCCATGAACGCTTCAGCCTCGGCACGAGGGGTACTCATCAGTTGGAATCGGCCGAGCCGCGCACCGCGCTCCAGCACGGATGTCAGCCAAGCCGACAGGGAGCGGAAATGCGCCCGGACCTCAAGGCCAACTTCCTCGGGCAGCACGGGGAGTTCGCTTGCCAACAGCGCGCAGATACAAAACGGAGCGCTGGCATCCGCGATGCAGACTTCCCAATAGCCAGCGTAGTCCTGAAGCTGTTCGAGCGGATCGGAGACCTGAAGTTCGAGATTCGCCATCCCCGCTTCAGCTTCTTCCCGATACCGCGCAACCAGCGTTCGGACCAGATCGACCTTGCTTGGGAAATGGTGATGGATGCTCGCCTTACGAATCCCGACCACATCAGCGATGTCGGCATAACTGAAACCGTTGTAGCCGCCAGCGACGATCAGAGAACGCGCACAAGCCAGGATGTCGTCGGAGGTAGTAGACACGTTGCCCATGCCCTTACCTACCTTCTGGTAGGATGGCAGTCAAGCCCTCTTGCAACGCAACGACCAAAGCGAGAGCAGTAGCGTGGAATTGGGTGGCTATGGCGCAGACGTCATTCGATGTTCCTTGTGTCTCGGCCGCCATCAATTCAAAAAAGCGCCGAGTGTTTGTCGATCGAAGTAGCCGTCCCACTTCGAGGAGAAGGCGACACCCTTCGGCCGACCGGATCATCGCAATCGCCGCGCGGCACTAGGCGTTTGCACCGACTGCGCTATCTCCCCATCGTTAGCCTTGTTCTATCGCTGGTTGAAGATTGGGAGGTTTCCATGGATCGGCGACTATTTTTGACAGGAATGTTTGGCATTGCCGGGGCCGCGGCCCTTGCAAGCACGGTTCGGCCAATCAACGCAGTGGCCGGCGTTCCAACTGCCAGAAACGGCATTCTCGATGAACTCGAGGCGCCGGACGTCGAGACCTTCGACGACGATACTCAAGCAGAGTTGCAACCAGTCTATCATCGCCGGTGGCACCGGCCGCGCCGGCGCCGCCGGCGTGCTTGGAGAAGGGTCTGTCGCGTTTACTGGCGGAATGGCTATCGGCGCAGGCGGTGCTTCCGCAGGCGCGTCTGGGTCTGGTTTCGATTCTAGCAATTGGCCGGCTTGAACCCTGGCCATCGCGGCCGGGGTTTTCGCTTCAGGCGACCGTTAGCGCCCTTAGAGAGTTTGTCTGACGGCGCCGGAGGAGGCTGACGGTGTTTGCAGGTTTCAGAGCCACCAGCTTGCGACTGGACTATACGACCATTTTCGCAAGGGTCGGTGGCACCGGTCCGCCGCTGCTGCTTCTTCACGGTTTTCCAGAGACGCATCTGATGTGGAGGGATATCGCCGCAGCCTTGGCGCCCCGCTTCACGGTGGTCGCCGCCGACCTTCGAGGCTATGGCCAAAGCGGATGCCCGGTTTCCTCTGCCGATCATAGCCAATACGCCAAGCGCGCCATGGCCGGCGACATGGTTCAAGCCATGAAGGAACTGGGGTTTGAGCGGTTCATGGTTGCCGGGCATGATCGCGGCGGGCGGGTTGCCTATCGCCTGGCGCTCGACCATCCCGACAAAGTGCTCAAAATCGCCGTCCTCGACATCGTCCCCACCGCCGCAACATGGGATCGGGCGGATGCCAGACTGGCGCTCGGCTTCTGGCCCTGGAGCCTGCTTGCCCAGCCGGAGCCCCTGCCGGAACGTCTGATCGGCGCGGCTCCCGATGCAGTCGTCGACGATGCAATAACGCAATGGGGATCGTCGACGAAAATGGTCTCCAAAGAGGTCAGGGACGCCTATGTTGATGCGCTTCGCGATCCCGCGCATATTCATGCGATCTGCGAAGAGTATCGCGCCGCTGCGACGATCGATCGTGAACATGACGCGCTGAACCAGGCAAACGGTCGTCGCATCGAGTGCCCGCTAATGGCGCTATGGAGTGGCGAAGGCGCCCTGGAGAACTGGTATGCGCAAGAAGGCGGGCCGCTGGCTATCTGGAGGAAATGGGCTGACAGAGTGGAAGGACGCGCTGTCCAAGGCGGGCACTTTTTCCCAGAAGAGCACCCCGACACGGTAGCAGCGGTTCTCTCGGAATTCTTCGAGGACAAATAGGACGGTCAGGACAGAGGGTTGTAGAGGTCACATGCTTCAGTTACGCGGAACCTCGGGAGTGCTTCGCGGCCCGAGGTCGCGAATCCTCCGATATTCGTCTGTCCGGCATCAACGTGCTTGATAAGAGAATGAAGCCGATCTCCACGGCCACGCCTGTGATATGCAGCCTGATGTTTGTCGGAAGTTGTGCATCGCCTTTGCCTGCATCCTTTGATGCTGCGAAATACGACAAGATGAGTTGCGTCGAGCTCAACGTGGCGATCGGCACGGTCGCTGACGAGATGTCGGCAACAGCCATCGCTCGCGGCAAAGTCGTCCACACCAACATTCCGGACTGGCTGTGGGGAGGGCAGCGTGTCGCCTCGACCGTCGCTGCCCGCCAAAGCGCGAAGATCGAGCGCTTGCGGCAGCAGGAGGCTGCGATTGCAGCGGCGAGACGAAGCAGGTGCTGATTGCGTCGCTGGAGTGGGTCTTCAACCCGAGAGACCGGACTGATGCGCAGCGATCGCGCCGAGGAATATCTCGCCGAAATCCTTGAGCTTGGCGGCTCCGACGCCGTTGACCGCGGCGAAGGCGTCTAGATCACGCGGGCAGCGTTCGGCCATATCGATCAGCGTACGATCCGAAAAGATCACGAAGGCCGGCACTTGGCGTTCCCGGGCAAGACGCAGCCGTACCGCCTTGAGCGCGGCCAGCAGCGCCGAATCCAGACCTTCCGTGCCTGCTGCGGTATCCACAGGACGTATCTTGCCTCGCGATGACTGGCGCGCGTCCACGCGATACCGGAATGAAGCCTCGCCCCGGGCGAGTTCACGGCCTTTCTCGGCGACGGCGAGGCCGCCATGGCCGGCTGAGTTCAATGTCAGGAACCCTCCCGCGACGAGTTGGCGAAGCAGCGACAGCAAGAGACTCTTCTTATGCGCCACACCGGTGCCGAAGCTGGCAAGCCTGTGGTGGTTCCTGGCCAGGACCTTCTCGGTCTCATGGCCGAGCAGGACATCGACAACGTGGGCAGCGCCAAAGCGCTCGCCGGTCTGTGTGATCGCTGCCAGGATGATCCGCGCCTCGGCGTCGCCATCCGCATGCGGCGCCTGGTCGAGGCAGTTGTCGCAATTGCCGCAAGGCGAAGCACTTTCGCCGAAATAGCCAAGCAGGATCTGGCGGCGGCACTGCGCCGTCTCGCAATAGCCGATCAACGTATCGAGCCGGCCATGCGCGCGCCTCTTGTGCTCCGCCGGTGCGCCCTCGTCGTCGATGAAAAGCCGGCGCATACGGATGTCGCCGAGACCGAAGAGCATATGCGCCTCGGCCGCCCGCCCGTCGCGGCCCGCCCGCCCGATTTCCTGATAGTAGGCTTCCAAGCTGCCCGGCAGGTCGGTGTGGAAGACATAGGCGACGTCCGGCTTGTCGATCCCCATGCCGAAGGCGATGGTCGCCACCATCACCACCCCGGACAAGGTCATGAAAGCGTTTTGATTCGCTTCACGCGCGTCCTTGCTCATGCCGGCATGATAGGCGAGCGCGCGTACGCCGTTCCGCTCGAGGAACGCCGCCATCTCTTCGGTCTTTTTGCGTGACAGGCAATAGACGATCCCGCTTCGGCCGGCATGGCGCTGCACGAAATTCAGCAATTGGCGCTTGCTGTCCTGCTTGGGCTCGATGCTTAGCTTGATGTTCGGTCGGTCGAAGCCGAGCACCACGGTATCGACGCGCCCGTCGAACAGTTGCGCGGCAATGTCGGTGCGCGTCGTCTCGTCCGCAGTCGCCGTCAGCGCAATGATCGGCACATCGGGGAAGATGCCGCGCAGCCGCGACAATTCTTCGTATTCGCGCCGGAACGCCGGTCCCCATTGCGAGATGCAATGTGCCTCGTCGATGGCGATCAGCCGGACATCGAGCTTGGTCAACGCCTCGAGCATCCGCGGGGTCATCAGCCGCTCCGGCGCAAGATAGAGCAGCCGTGTCTGCCCTGCCGCGACGCGGCGCCATGCAGCGACATTGGCATCGCGATCGAGCGAGGAATTGATCGTATCGGCCGCCACACCGGCAAGGCGCAATGCGGCGACCTGGTCCTGCATCAGCGCTACCAGCGGCGAAACGACAATGGTGAGGCCGCCCAGCACCAGCGCCGGGACCTGGTAGCAGAGCGATTTGCCCGCACCCGTCGGCATGACGGCCAGTACATGATGCCCGGCCAGCAGCGCCTCCATCACGGCCGCCTGGCCGAGACGAAAATCATCGAAGCCGAAGACATCCTTCAGGACGCGCCGCTTGGAATCCTCTGCCGGGATGCTCGCCGCAATCTGCATTACAGAACTTTCGGGGATACGACCTGCCGAAATTCCCCGGCGAATCGCCGGGTGATTGCCTGGACAGCAGATTCGAACATTTATCGACCCCTCTGGTCCCGTCCTCGGCACCGCCTGAAGCGAACTTCTCTCTCATTGGCCGATATCAAACCGTCGTTCCAGCCCCTATTCGTCTTGGCTGTGAATATCGCGCCGCCTCGGAGCGGTTAATCCTATCTTCACCATCATTCGGCAGGTTCAGGTTCTGCGGTGATGTTTTGAGTACCGCGGCGCCACAAGCGCCCAGGCAACACGCCCGCGTCTCTCCGGAGGCGCGGGTTTTTCGTTCCGAGAACTGACAGCCTGATCTTCGGGCCCGCAGCTCAGTCGAGGAAATCGGCGCGGGGCGGCGTAAAGTTGTCGACCAGTCGTCCCGCCTCCAGTGCCTTGACGCCATGGACCAGGTTGGAAGGAACGATGAAGCTGCTTCCGGTTTCCAAGATCTCGGTCCTGCCGTCGATGGTGACCTCGAAGCGGCCTTCGGCGACGTAGCTCGCCTGGACATGCGGATGCGAATGCAGCGCGCCGACGCCGCCCCTGTCGAAGGCGAACTCGACCATCATCAGTTCGTCCGTGTGCAGGAGCACGCGCCTGCGGTTGCCATCCGGCGTCGGCGTCCACGCACCCTCGCCGGCATGCGAGAAGATCTTGGTTCCGGTCATCGCCAAACTCTCATCTTTTGTTGTTCATCGCGCCAGCCAGCCGCCATCCACCGGCACCACCGCGCCGTGCATATAGTTCGACGCCGGCGCCAGCAGGAAGACGGCTGCGTCGCCGATGTCTTCCGGCGCGCCCCAGCGCCCGGCCGGAATGCGCGCCAGGATCGAAGCGCTGCGGTCGGGATCGGCACGCAGCGCCTCGGTGTTGTTGGTCTCGATATAGCCTGGCGCAATGCCGTTGACGTTGATGCCCTTTGCCGCCCATTCGCAGGCGAGCAGTCGGGTGATGCCGAGCACGCCATGTTTGGAGGCGGTGTAGGAGGCGACACGGATGCCACCCTGAAAACTCAGCACCGAAGCGATGTTGACGATCTTGCCACGCCGTCCCGGGTCGGCAAGCACGCGCCTGGCAAAACTCTGGCTGAGGAAGAACACCGTCTTGAGGTTGACGCCGATGACGTCGTCCCAGTCGGCTTCGGTCAAGTCGACCGCATCGGCACGCCGGATAATGCCGGCATTGTTGACCAGGCCGTCGAGCGGCCCCGTATCGTCCCAGACGCGGTCAAGCATCGCCTGGGCGGCGGCATCATCGCCAAGGTCGCAGCGGACCGCCTCGAAGCGTCCGCCGGCCGCCGCAATCTTCTCCGCCGTCTCGTCCATCGCCGAGCGACCGACGCCGACGACCGCGCCGCCGGCACGCGCGATCGACACGGCGATGCCCTGGCCGATGCCGGTATTGGCGCCGGTGACGAGGATACGCTTGCCGGCAAGGCTGAAGGCCGCGAGGTCGCTCACTTGAGCTCCTCCATCGCCACCAGGTCGACATCGGTATAGTCGACATTGTCGCCGGCCATCGCCCAGATGAAGGCGTAGTTCGAGGTGCCGGCGCCCGAATGGATCGACCATCCCGGCGACAGCACCGCCTCCTCGTTGCGCACGAGGAGATGACGCGTTTCGTCCGGTTCGCCCATGAAGTGAAACACCCGCGCCGTCTCCGGCAGGTCGAAATAGAGATAGGCCTCCATGCGCCGGTCATGCACATGGCATGGCATGGTGTTCCAGACCGAACCAGGGGCAAGCTGGGTCATGCCGACGACCAGCTGACAGGTCTTCACGCCATCGGCATGGATGAACTGAAAGATCGAGCGTTCGTTGGAGGTCGCCTGGCTGCCGAGATCAAGCCGCTTGGCATCGCCGATGCGGATCAGCCGGTTGGGATGGCTCTGATGCGCCGGCGCGCTGAGCAGGTAGAACTTAGCCGGCTCAGCCGGATTGGTCGCAGCGAACGATACCTCATCCGTGCCCATGCCGAGATAGAGCATGTCGCGCGCCTGCAGCTCGTAGGATTGACCGCCGGCTGTCACGATGCCTGCACCGGCGATGTTGACGATGATAATCTCACGGCGGTCGAGAAAATTCTTGGTCCCGGTTGGCTTGATCGCCTGCAGCGGCAGCGGCGCGCCGGCGGGCATGGCACCGCCGACGATCATGCGGTCGTAATGGGTGTAGGTCAGGCTGATACGGCCCGGCTGGAACAAGTCCTCGATCAGAAAATTGTGACGCAGTTCGTCCGTGCCCATCGCCGCGGCAGAAACAGGATCGATGGCAAAGCGCGAGGTGAAATCCGTATGATTGTCAGTGTGATTCATTGCTGTCCCATGGAGCTGCCTCAATTGCTTATTCAGTTGCCGCGGCCTTGACCGAGTCGGCATAAAACACCTGACGCGCGTGCAGGCGTTCGCGATAGCGCTGCTGGCTGGCACCGAGATGCGCGCGCATCGCCTCCCGTGCCGCCTCGGCATCGCCTGCCGAGATGGCATTAAGGATCATCAGGTGTTCGCGCTGCAGGCCGCGCTGGTAGGCGTCGGACTGCGCGAATTCGGTCGACCAGGGCGAGGTCACATCGCAAGGGATGGCGCGCCGGCCGAGCACATCGAGCATCTCGACATAGAACGGATTGTTGGTGGCGCTGGCGATTGCGCGGTGGAAGGCGAGGTCGGCCGGTCCCGTCGGCTCGCTGTTGAGGAGCAGCCGTTCGAACTCGAAGAAGGCCTCCTGGATCGCCGCTTCCTGTGCGGCGTTACGGCGGAGGGCAGCGAGCCCGGCGGATTCGATCTCGATGGCCAACCTGACTTCGAGCACGTTGAGGGCGATCGAATCCTTGCTGCCCATCTCTGCTGCCAGAGCACCGAACGCTGTCGAGATATGCTCGGTGACGAAGACGCCGGCGCCTTGGCGCGGTTCGACCAGGCCGTCCGCGGCGAGCTTGGCCAGCGCCTCGCGTATCACGGTGCGGCTGACCCCGAAGGTTTCAGTCAACTGGCCCTCGGTCGGCAGCTTTTGCCCAGGCTGGATCTCGCCCGCCTGCAACTGCTTGCGGATCGCCGCGACGACGGTTTCCGAAAGCTTCGGTCTTCGTTCGACGCGGAGCCCGACTGCGGTGTCCGATGCCATGTCGCACCCCTATTTGAAGACGCTCGGCAGCCATAGCGAAATGGCTGGAATGTAAGTGACGAGCGCCAGCACCACGAGGCCTGCGCCATAGAACGGCCAGATCGAGCGCATCGATTCCCAGACGGATATCTTGCCCACGGCACACGCCACGAACTGCACTGCGCCCACCGGCGGCGTGTTCAGCCCGATGCCGAAATTGAGGATCATGATGACGCCGAAATGCACCGGATCGACGCCGTAGGCCTGCGCCACGGGCAGGAAGATCGGCGTGCAAATGATGATCGTCGGCCCCATGTCCATGAACGTGCCGAGGAACAGCATCAAGAGGTTGAGCAGCAGAAGCACGACCAGCGGATCGTCCGAGATCGCGTTCATGGAGGCTATCAGCGCTGCCGGTACTTTCAGGAAGGCCATCAGCCACGAGAATGCCGCCGCCATGCCGATGATAAGCAGCACCATGGCCGTGGTGCGCACGGCGCCATGGGTGGCATGAACGAACCCTTCCCAGGTCATCTGCCGGTAAACGAAGACGGTCACGAGCAGCGCATAGATGACGGCGATACAGGAACTCTCGGTGGCCGTGAAGACGCCCGATCGTACGCCGCCGAAGATGATCGCGATCAGCAGCAGGCCGGGCACCGCGACGGCGAAAAGATGCGCGACCGCGGTGAAGCCCGGAAACGGCTCGGTCGGATAGCCGCGGGAGCGCGCCACGAAATAAGCGGTGACCATCAGTGACAGGGCCAGCAGCAGGCCCGGGATGATGCCGGCCGTGAACAGATCGGCGATGGAGATCTTTCCGCCTGCCGAGATCGCGTAGATGATCATGTTGTGCGACGGCGGCAGCAGCAGCGCGATCAGCGCCGCCATCGACGTGACGTTGACGGCGTAGTCCGCTCCATATCCACGCGCCTTCATCTGCGGGATCATCAGGCCGCCCACCGCGGCTGCCTCCGCCACCGCGGAGCCCGAAATGCCGCCGAATAGTGTAGCGGTCGCGATGTTGACCTGCCCGAGGCCGCCGCGCAAATGGCCGACGAGCGAGCCGGCGAAGGCAACGATCTTGCTGGCGATGCCGCCGCGCACCATCAAGTCGCCGGCGTAGATGAAAAACGGAATGGCCAGCAGCGAAAAGACGCTCATGCCGGAATTCAGGCGCTGGAAGACGATCAGCGGCGGCAGGCCCATATAGAGGACGGTGGCCAGGCTTGCGACGCCGAGGCAGAAAGCGATCGGCGTGCCGATAAGCATCAGCAGGGTGAAGACGCCGAAGAGAATCCACAGTTCCATGGCGTCAGACCTTCACGTTGGCGGTGTCGAGTTCGGCTGCGACTTCGGCCGGCGGCAATTCATCGAGGGCATCGTCGATCGGCGCGCCGGAGAGGCGAAGCACGATGCGCTCCAGCGTGAAGAGCACGATGAGCGCGCCTCCCGCGACAAGCGGGACATAGTCCCAGCCCCCCGATATGCCGAGTGACGGCAAGACAGAGCCCCAGGTCAATGCGACCAGCTGGCTGCCGTACCAGATCATGCCGATGCCGAAGGCGAGCGCGACGAGGTCCGAAATCATCCGCAGCCAGCGCTTGCCGCCTTTTGGCAGCACGTAGAGCAGGACGTCGAAGCCGAGATGATAGTTCTCGCGCACGCCGACGGCAGCGCCGAGGAAAATGAACCAGCTCATCAGCATCACCGAGCCCGGCTCGGTCCAGCTCGGCGAACGATTCAGAACATAGCGGCCGAACACTTGCCAGGCGACGAAGGCGGTCATCAGCACCAGCCCGATGCCGGCGATCGACAGCGCCGCCGTGCTGACGCGCGACATCACTTGCGCGACGCCGGACAGGAGCGGTCTTGGTTTTAGGCTGGAAGTCACCGGTTTTCTCCGCAAGAGGACGGCGGCGCGGGATGTCCGCGCCGCCGCTTGATCACTGCACGGCCTTGATGGCTTCGACCATGGCCTTCAGCTTGTCGTCCTTGACGTGCTTCTCGTAGACCGGGCCCATCGCGTCGATGAAGGGCTGCTTATCCGGCGTCGTGATCTGCGAACCGGCCGCCTCGACCTTGGCGCGCGATTCCTTGACCTTGGCGGTCCACAGCTCGCGCTGCTTGGCGACGCTCTCCTTGGCGGCCGCTTTGAAGATCGCCTGGTCTTCCGGCGTCAGCTTGTCCCAGCTCGACTTCGCCATGACGAAGGCTTCCGGCACCATCGTGTGCTCGTCGAGCGAATAGTATTTGGCGACTTCCGCGTGCTTGGCGGTGTCGTAGCTCGGAAAATTGTTCTCCGCACCGTCGATCACCCCGGTCTCGATCGCCGAATACACCTCGCCATACGGCATCGGCGTCGCGTTGGCGCCGAGTGCCGCCACCATATCGACGAAGATGTCGGACTGGATGACGCGGAACTTCATGCCGGCCATGTCGGCTACAGTGTTGATCGGCTTCTTCGAATTGTAGAAGGAGCGCGAGCCGCCATCGTAAAAGGCGAGCAGCACCAGCCCGACCTGGTCGAACGCCGCCGCGATCTGGTCGCCGATCGCCCCGTCCATGACCTTGTGCATATGGTCTTCCGAACGGAAGATGTAGGGCAGCGAGGGTACGGTGGTCTCCGGGATGAGCCCGTTGAACGGCGCCATCGAGACGCGGTTGAGATCGATCACGCCGGTGCGCACCTGCTCGATCGTGTCCTTTTCCTCGCCGAGTTGCGCGGAAGGATAGAGTTCGACCACATAGCGGCCGGCCGTGCGCTCTTTCACGAGCTCGCCGAAATATTTGACCGCCTCGACCGTCGGATAGCCGTCCGGGTGTGTGTCAGACGAGCGCAGGACCGTCTGGGCGCGTGCCGTTCCGGCCAGCAGTGCGGCGGCAAGTAGCGTAGCTCCCGCCCGTCTTGAAAAATGCAGCATTGGTTTCCTCCCGTTTGAACGATGGCGGCAAGCGCCGTTAGAGCCGGTACGCCTTTTTCGCGAGCGTATAGGCAAGTTCCTGCGCCAGCTCGTGCGCCTCGTCCTCGCCGAGCCGATGCTCGGCGACGAGACGCGCCAGATATGCGCAATCGACCCGGCGCGCCACATCATGGCGGGCCGGTATGGACGGAAAGGCGCGGGTGTCGTCGTTGAAACCGACGGTGTTGTAGAAACCGGCCGTTTCGGTGGTCATCTCGCGGAACCGGCGCATGCCTTCGGGGCTGTCGTGGAACCACCAGGCCGGCCCGAGCTTCAATGCCGGGTAGACACCGGCGAGCGGCGCCAGCTCGCGCGCATAGCTGGTCTCGTCGAGGGTGAACAGGATGATGGTGAGATCGCGCTCCAGCCCGACACAGTCGAGCAGCGGCTTCAACGCCGTCACATAATCGGTTCGAGTCGGGATATCGAAGCCTTTGTCCCTGCCGAACTTCTGAAAGACAGCCGGCGAATGATTGCGCCAGGAGCCGGGATGGATTTGCAGGACCAGCCCGTCGTCAAGGCTCATCTTGGCCATCTCGGTCAGCATCTGGGCGCGAAACAGCTTTCGCTCGCGCTCGTCGTTCGAGCCCCGGCGGATGCGGTTGAACAGCTCCTCGGCGGCGGCATCCGAGAGATTGGCGGTTTCGGCCGTCGGATGGCCGTGATCGGAGGAAGTCGCGCCAAAGCTCTTGAAGAAGGCGCGCCGCTGGCGATGCGCATCGAGATAGCCGGCCCAATTGCCGGTGTCGCAGCCGGTGATCTCGCCAAGCCGGTCGAGATTGGCCGAAAAGCCTTCGAAGTCGGGATCGACGATCGCATCCGGCCGATAGGCGGTGACGACGCGGCCCTCCCAGCCGCTGTCGCGGATCATCTGGTGCCATCTGAGATCGTCGAGCGCGCCTTCGGTCGTCGCGATGACCTCAATGTTGAAGCGCTCGAACAGCGCTCGCGGGCGAAAATTCTCCCACTGCAGCAGCGTCGCGATCGTGTCGTAGTGGCGGTCGGCCGTCTTGGCATTCAGCGGCTCGTCGATACCAAACAGATGGGCGAGCACATGGTCGAACCACAGCCGGGTCGGCGTGCCGCGGAACAGGTAATAATGCTCGGCGAAGCGCCGCCAGATCGTTCTGCCGTCGGTTTCCACCGGCGAACCGTCACGCGTCGGCACGCCAAGCTCCTCAAGCCGAACACCCTGGCTGAACAGCATGCGGAAAATGTAGTGGTCCGGCACGATCAGCAACTGCGCCGGATCGGGAAACGCCTCGTTGAGCGCATACCAGCGCGGATCGGTGTGGCCGTGCGGGCTGACGATCGGCAGGTCCTTGACCGCGGCGTAGAGATCGCGGGCCAGCGAAAGCGGGCGCGCCTCGGCGGCAAACAGCAAATCTGGATCCGTCAATGCGGCCACGTAAATCCTCCCAATCCGGACATCGGTAGGGTTGGAAAGAAATAATGTCAACATACAAAAAATGGGTTGTTGTATGATGACTTTTCGTCGGCCATTGCCCATTGTGCGTGACGGCAACGGGTGTTACGCCGCCTGCCAACAGTGACCCAGCAACCTCGATCAGACACGCCGCGCAATGACCAATAGACGCCTTTCCAACAGCACGCTGAAGGCACTGCCGGCTTCGGTCGCGGTTCCCCGCTACGACCGCGGCGCTATTGCGCCAGGCATCGTCCATCTCGGCGTCGGCGCGTTCCACCGCGCCCACCAGGCGGCCTATGTCGACGACTGTCTGGCGGCTGGAGAGACAGGCTGGGGCATTGTCGGCGTGTCCTTGCGCAGTCCAGACACGCGCGACGCATTGGCGCCGCAGGATGGCCTCTACACACTGGCGATCAGGAGCAGCGTCGAAGAAGAGCTGCGCGTCGTCGGTTCGATCCTGTCGCTGCTGGTGGCGCCGGAAGATCCGGCTGCGGTGCTCGCCGCTCTGACCGATCCGCTCACCCGTATCGTCACGCTGACGATCACCGAAAAGGCCTATCTGAGGGCAGCCGGCGGCGGACTGGACAATACCCACCCCGACATCGTCCATGATCTGGCTAACCCGCAAATGCCACGAACGGCGCATGGTTTCCTGACGGAGGCGCTGTCGCGCCGCCGTGCCACCGGCATCCAGCCTTTCACCGTGCTCTGCTGCGACAACCTTCCGGCCAATGGCGCCACGCTGCACCGCCTGCTGGTCGAATTCGCCGCACTGCGCGATTCCAGGCTCGCCACTTCAGGCGATGCCAGGCTCGCCGCACACATCGCCGACGGCGTCGCCTTTCCGTCGAGCATGGTCGACCGCATCGTGCCGGCGACCACGGATGCCGACCGGGCGCGTATCGCCGTAGAGCTCGGCGTCAAGGATGCCTGGCCGGTGATGACCGAGCCGTTCTGCCAATGGGTGGTCGAGGACGACTTTCCGGCCGGCAGGCCGGCCTGGGAAGAGTTCGGCGTCACTATGGTCGGCGACGTCGGGCCGTTCGAGGACATGAAGCTGCGGCTGCTCAACGGCTCGCATTCGGCAATCGCCTATCTCGGCCTGCTCAGCGGCTACGACACGGTCGACCGCGCCTTTGCCGATCCGGCGATCCGGCAATTCGTCGACGGACTGTGGGCCGAGGCGATCCCGACGCTGCCGCAGGACGCCGGGCTCGATACGGCCGGCTACACGGCCCAGCTCGCCGAACGTTACTCGAACACGGCGCTGGCCCATCGCACGGCGCAGATCGCCAATGACGGCAGCCAGAAACTGCCACAGCGCATCGTCGCCTCGGCCGTCGAGCGGCTGAGTGCCGGGGATCCCCCAGCCCATCTGATGCTGGTGGTGGCCGCCTGGATCGCCGCTTGCGAGGCGCGCGGCAAGACCTTGCCCGAAGCCCATTTCACCGACCCGATCGACACTCGGCTTACGGCGCTCGGCAGCCGGCCGGCTGATGAAGCTGTGACAGCGATGTTCGATCTCGCCGGCTTCGCCAGGGACCATTCCCAGCGCATGACACTGATTGATCTGACGACAGCCCATCTCGAGCGCCTGCGGCGGAGCGGGCCTGCCGCTGCCTTGGCGGCGCTTGGCATAGGGAGTGAGAAGCCATGAGACAGACTTGGCGCTGGTTCGGGCCCGACGACCCGGTGACGCTTGCCCATGTCCGTCAGGCCGGCGCCGTCGGCATCGTCAGCGCGCTGCATCACCTCAATGACGGCCGCGCCTGGCCGGCGGACGAGATCGCCAGGCGCAAGGCAGAGATCCAGGCAGCAGGCCTGACCTGGGACGTGGTCGAGAGCATCGTCGTCCATGAGGACATCAAGACCCGCAGTGGCGACTGGCGCACCCTGATCGACAATTATAAGGCCTCGATCCGCGCCGTCGCTGCCGCCGGCATCAACACCATCTGCTATAATTTCATGGCGATCACCGACTGGACGCGCACCGACCTCGACTATCCGATGCCGCATGGCGGCACTGCGCTGCGCTTCGATGTCGTCGAGCTCTGCGCCTATGACGTCTTCATCCTCGAGCGAAAACGGGCGGAGGCCGATCACCCGCCGGCCCGTGTCGAGGCGGCGCGTGTGCGGCTGCAAGGCATGAGCGAAAGCGACAAGGCGAGACTGGAGCTCAACCTGATCGGCTGGGTGCCGGCGCGCGAATTCATCTTCGATCGAGCGAGCTTCCGCCGCGCCCTCGACCTCTACAAGGACGTCTCTACCGAAGGACTGCGCGAAAACCTGTTTGCCTTCCTGCGCGAGATCGTGCCGGTTGCCGAAGAGGCCGGCGTCAGGATGGCGATCCACCCCGACGATCCGCCTTTTTCGTTGTTCGGCCTGCCGCGCATCGTTTCCAAGGCAGCCGATGCCCGCGCGCTGCTCGACGCCGTCGCTTCGCCGGCTAACGGACTGACACTGTGTACCGGCTCCTACGGCGCGAGCGCGCAGAACGATCTGCCGGCAATGGCGAAGGCTTTCGCCGAGAACATCCATTTCGCCCATCTGCGCAATGTCACCAAGGAGCCCGACGGCTCCTTCCACGAAGCCGAGCACCTCGACGGCGACACCGACATGGTGGCGGTCGTGTCGGCGCTGATTGGCGAGGAGCGGCGGCGCAAGGCGGCAGGCAGGGCGGACTGGCAGATTCCGATGCGTCCGGACCATGGCCATGCCATTGTCGACGACATCGGCAAGAAGGTGAACCCCGGCTATTCCTGCATCGGCCGCCTGAAGGGCCTCGCCGAACTGCGCGGCGTCATGCGCGCCGTGGAAGCGCTGACGGTGTGAGCTATTTGCCTGACGGATCCAATACTTGCCGGGAAGAATAGTCGACGCCTTTAAAATTCCAGAACAGCCGCACGGCCTTGCCGACCAGATTTTCACTGGGAATAAACCCGACGCTGAATCGGCTGTCGGAGGAATTGTCCCGATTGTCGCCAAGTGCAAAATAGTGGCCTGCGGGCACGATCCACGAGTTCGTGTTGTCCCCGATGGATGAATCTGTCAGGTTGAGAACGGTGTAGGACACGCCCTCTGGCAAAGTTTCACGTTGAAGTTTGACTGGATCGGGGAACTCTTCGGACGAAAAAGAGCCGATATCCTCGAGCCCCACCGCTACCTCGTTGATGTAAAGCATCCCGTCGATGATCTGGATCTTTTCGCCCGGAAAGCCGACGATCCGCTGGATGTAGTTCACGCTCGGATCGGGCGGGAACTTGAATGCCACCACATCTCCCCTTTTGGGTTCCGCGCCCAATAGGCGCCCGTCAAATGAGAGCACGT
Organism: Mesorhizobium sp. M0894; assembly: GCF_040319725.1. Classification (NCBI taxonomy): domain Bacteria; kingdom Pseudomonadati; phylum Pseudomonadota; class Alphaproteobacteria; order Hyphomicrobiales; family Phyllobacteriaceae; genus Mesorhizobium; species Mesorhizobium sp. M0894. The sequence continues at coordinate 290,116 of NZ_JAMYOG010000003.1, forward strand.
TGAAGGGCACGCTGTAGCGACTGTAGCCGTATGCGGATTTGGACACGAAGAGATAGTCGCCCTCCCGCAACGTCGGCGTCATGCTGCCAGACGAGATCGAAAACGATTGGAACACCAACGAGCGGATTACAAACGCAGCCACGATGGAGGCGTAAAACGCCAACACGAACACCGACACCCCTTGCGCATACCATTTGTCCGGCTTGAACCGATGCGCAAAGGGAACAACGAGCGTCGCCCACAGGATCATCAAGCCGATACCTGAAAAGTTGCCCGCCGCCGCAAGATCCATGCCCGGCACCACCGGAATTCCGATGTAGCAAAGCGCGATGCTGACAGCACTGATCACAAACAGGCTTATGACAGCCAGTTTGCCAGCGCCAATCCATAGAAATCCGCCAAACGGGCCGCCAAGGGCCGACACCAGTGCCGTCGACCATCTGGATCGCGAGACTGTTTCTTGTTGCACTGTTTGTTCTGTCATCGGCCCCCCACGCCAAGGCAGCCTGACTGTTCACCAAATAAAAAAGCGAGGCAAGCCTCGCTTTCTCGACGCCGAACTGATCCTTCGCGTTAAGCCGGCAGGATGGCGCCTTCAAGCGTGGTGAGCTGGTTAAGGAACTGCTCGGCCTTGCTGCGGGTCTGGTCGTCCTTGGCGTCGGCGGCGTCTTCCCTCGCCTCCTGGATGCGGCGGGCAAGCTCGGCGCGGTCGATGTCGCCGACGGCCACAGCCGATTCCGCCAGCAGCGTGCAGCCGGCCGGAACGATGTCGGCAAAGCCGCCGAACACCACGTAGCGTTCTTCCTTGCCGGAAGCGGTCTTCAACGTGACGACGCCCGGCTTGATCGTGGTCATGACCGGTGCGTGATGCGCCATCACGGTCATTTCGCCCTCGGCGCCTGGGATGACGACGGATTCGACCTGCTCGGAAACCAAGAGGCGCTCCGGCGAGACCAGTTCGAACTTGAAAGCTTCAGGCATGATCAATTTAGCGAATAGGGAATAGTGAGTAGCGAGTAGTGAAGAAACTCGTCCGGCTCATAGACCCCTATTCGCTACTCCCTATTCGCTATTCGCTTTGGCTTACGCCGCTTCAGCCGCCAGGCGCTGTGCCTTCTCGACCGCTTCCTCGATGCCGCCGACCATGTAGAAGGCGGCCTCCGGCAGGTGGTCGTAATCGCCGTTGCAAAGGCCCTTGAAGCCCTTGATGGTGTCGGCGAGGTCGACCAACTTGCCCGGCGCGCCGGTGAACACTTCGGCGACGAAGAAGGGCTGCGACAGGAAGCGCTCGATCTTGCGGGCGCGGGCAACCGTCTGCTTGTCCTCTTCCGACAGCTCGTCCATGCCCAGGATGGCGATGATGTCCTGCAGCGACTTGTAACGCTGAAGGATCGACTGCACCTGGCGCGCGACCTGGTAGTGCTCCTCGCCGACAACCATCGGGTCGAGCATGCGCGAAGTCGAATCGAGCGGATCGACCGCCGGATAGATGCCCTTTTCCGAAATCGCGCGGTTGAGCACGGTCGTCGCGTCGAGGTGGGCGAATGAAGTCGCTGGTGCCGGGTCGGTCAAATCGTCGGCCGGCACATAGATCGCCTGCACCGAGGTGATCGAACCCTTGGTCGTCGTGGTGATACGCTCCTGCAGCGCGCCCATGTCGGTGGCCAGCGTCGGCTGGTAGCCCACGGCCGAAGGAATGCGGCCGAGCAGCGCCGACACTTCCGAGCCCGCCTGCGTGAAGCGGAAGATGTTGTCGACGAAGAACAGCACGTCCTGGCCCTGGTCGCGGAAGTATTCGGCAACTGTCAGGCCGGTCAGGCCGACGCGCGCGCGCGCGCCCGGCGGCTCGTTCATCTGGCCATAGACGAGCGCGGCCTTGGAGCCTTCGCCGCCGCCCTTCTTGTTGACGCCGGACTCGATGAACTCGTGATAGAGGTCGTTGCCTTCGCGGGTGCGCTCGCCGACGCCGGCGAACACCGAGAAGCCGCCATGCGCCTTGGCGACGTTGTTGATCAGTTCCTGGATCAGCACCGTCTTGCCGACGCCGGCGCCGCCGAACAGGCCGATCTTGCCGCCGCGGGCATAGGGGGCCAGCAGGTCGAGCACCTTGATGCCGGTGACCAGGATCTGCGCTTCCGTCGACTGCTCGACATAGGTCGGCGCCGGCTGGTGGATCGAGCGCATCTCGATGCCGTCGACCGGGCCTGCCTCGTCGACCGGCTCGCCGATGACGTTGATGATGCGACCGAGCATGCCAGGGCCGACCGGCACGGTGATCGGCGCGCCGGTGTCATAGACGTCCTGGCCGCGAACCAGACCTTCGGTGGAGTCCATGGCGATGCAGCGTACGGTGTTTTCGCCGAGATGCTGGGCCACTTCGAGCACCAGGCGATTGCCGACATTGATCGTCTCAATCGCGTTCAGGATCGCCGGCAGATGTTCGCCGAACTGCACGTCGACAACAGCGCCGATGACCTGGCGAACCTTGCCCGCCAAGCCGGTTTTCTTGATGGTAGCGGCCGGCGTATTCACGGCGGCGGCCTTGATTGCTGCCGCCTTCTTGGCCGGAGCGGCCTTTGCTGCCGCCGGAGCCTTTGCTGGTGCCGCGGCCTTAGGGGCTGCCGTCTTCGGGGTCGCTGCTTTCGCCATCGTCTTTACCCTTTTCGTCTCTTTGTTTCTCACACGCTTGAGGTCGATGACCTCCTTGGGAGCGTGCCTAGAGCGCCTCGGCGCCCGAAATGATTTCGATCAATTCCTTGGTGATCTGCGCCTGCCGCTGGCGGTTGTAGGTGATCGACAATTTGTTGATCATGTCGCCGGCATTGCGCGTCGCATTGTCCATGGCGCTCATCTTGGCGCCCATCTCGCCGGCCGCATTCTCGAGCAGCGCGCGGAAGACCTGCACGGAGATGTTGCGCGGGATGAGATCGGAGAGGATTTCGCCCGGCTCCGGCTCGTATTCGTAGACAGCGCTGCCACCATCCTTCGCTTCAGCAGCATCCGAAACCACGCCCGCCGGGATAATTTGCTGCGCTGTCGGGATCTGGCTGATCACCGACTTGAACTGCGAATAGAACAGCGTGCAGATGTCGAAGCCGCCTTCGTTGAACAGGTGGATCACCTTCTTGGCGATGGCATCGGCATTGACGAAGCCCAGCGTCTTGACCTCGCGCAGATCGACACGCTCGATGATCAGCGCCCCGTAGTCGCGGCGCAATATGTCGAACCCCTTCTTGCCGACGCAGATGATCTTGACCTGCTTGCCGTCGGCCAGAAGCTTGCGGATGTGGTCGCGGGCAAAGCGGGCGATCTGCGAATTGAAGCCACCGCACAGGCCGCGTTCGGCCGTGCAGACGACAAGCAGATGCACGTCGTCCTTGCCGGTGCCGGTCATCAGCGCCGGGGCATCGCCGCCACCGCCGATCGCCTGGGTGATGTTGGCCAGCACCGCGCCCATGCGCTCCGAATAGGGACGCGCCGCTTCAGCCGCTTCCTGCGCGCGGCGCAGCTTCGCCGCGGCGACCATCTGCATCGCCTTGGTGATCTTCTGCGTCGCCTTGACCGAGGCGATACGGTTACGAAGGTCTTTTAACGAAGGCATGCTTCAAACCTGATCCCGTCCGGCCCACTCAAGCAAAGGTCTTGGCGAAGGCGTCGATCTCTGCCTTCAGCCTGGCGCGCAGATCGTCGGACAGCGCCTTCTCCTTGCGGATGCCGTCGAGCACGTCCTTGCCGGCCGAGCGCATGTGCGACAACAGCCCCTGCTCGAACTTGCCGACCTGGTTGATCGCCAGCTTGTCGAGATAGCCGTTGACGCCGGCGAAGATCACCGCGACCTGCTCCTCGACCTTGAGCGGCGAGAATTGCGGCTGCTTTAAAAGCTCGGTCAGGCGCGAGCCGCGATTGAGCAGGCGCTGCGTGGCGGCGTCGAGATCGGAGCCGAACTGCGCGAAAGCAGCCATTTCGCGGTACTGCGCGAGCTCGCCCTTGATCGACCCGGCAACCTGCTTCATCGCCTTGATCTGCGCCGAAGAGCCGACGCGCGACACCGACAGACCGACATTGACCGCAGGACGGACGCCCTGGAAGAACAGATTGGTTTCCAGGAAGATCTGGCCGTCGGTGATCGAGATGACGTTGGTCGGGATATAGGCCGACACGTCGTTGGCCTGCGTCTCGATGATCGGCAGCGCCGTCAGCGACCCGCCGCCATTGTCGTCGTTGAGCTTGGCGGCGCGCTCGAGCAGGCGCGAGTGCAGGTAGAAAACGTCGCCCGGATAGGCCTCGCGGCCCGGAGGACGGCGCAGCAGCAGCGACATCTGGCGATAGGCGACGGCCTGCTTCGACAGATCGTCATAGCTGATCAGCGCGTGCATGCCGTTGTCGCGGAAATATTCGCCCATGGTGCAGGCGGTGAACGGCGCCAGGAACTGCATCGGCGCCGGATCAGACGCGGTCGCAGCGATGATGATCGAATAGTCGAGCGCGCCGCGCTCTTCCAGCACCTTGACGAACTGCGCCACGGTCGAGCGCTTCTGGCCGACGGCGACATAGACGCAGTACAGCTTTTCCTTCTCCGGGCCGTTGTCGTGCACCGATTTCTGGTTGAGCATGGTGTCGAGGATGATCGCGGTCTTGCCGGTCTGGCGGTCGCCGATGACCAGCTCGCGCTGGCCGCGGCCGACCGGGATCAGCGCGTCGATGGCCTTGAGGCCGGTCGACATCGGCTCGTTCACCGATTTGCGCGGGATGATGCCGGGCGCCTTGACGTCGACGCGCTTGCGTTCGGTGGCCTGGATCGGGCCCTTGCCGTCGATCGGGTTGCCGAGCGCATCGACGACGCGGCCGAGCAGGCCCATGCCGACAGGCGCGTCGACGATGGCGCCGGTGCGCTTGACGGTATCGCCTTCCTTGATGTCACGGTCGGCGCCGAAGATAACGACGCCGACATTGTCGGCTTCGAGGTTGAGCGCCATGCCGCGGATGCCGCCGGGGAACTCGACCATCTCGCCGGCCTGGACATTGTCGAGGCCATAGACGCGGGCGATGCCGTCACCGACGGACAGCACCTGGCCGACTTCGGAGACCTCGGCCTCCTTGCCGAAATTCTTGATCTGGTCTTTCAGAATTGCGGAAATTTCCGCGGCGCGGATGTCCATCAGCCGACCTCTTTCAGTGCAAGCTTGAGCGAATTGAGTTTGGTTTTGAGCGACGTATCGATCTGGCGCGAGCCGATCCTGACCACCAGCCCGCCGAGCAGCGACGGATCGACGGTGACGGTGATCGCCACATCCTTGCCGGCGACGCTTTTCAGCGCCGCTTTCAGCTCGGTTTCCTGGGCAGGCGTCAGCGCATGCGCCGAGGTGACCTCGGCGGCGGTCTCGCCGCGGTGTTCGGCGGCGATCTGGCGGAACGCCTTGATCATTCCTGGCACGGCGAAAAGCCGGCGGTTCTGGGCAACGACGCGCAGGAAATTGCCAGTGAGGCCCGTGATCCCCGCTCTGTCGGCGATCGCGGCGATCGCCTTGGCCTGGTCTTCGCTGGAGAAAACCGGGCTCCTGATCAGCCTCGAAAGGTCAGCGCTGCCTTCGAGCATCGCTTCGAAACTGTTGAGGTCGGTCTCGACGCTGGCCACCGAATTGGCCTGCAGCGCGAGTTCGAACAGCGAACCCGCATAGCGTTCTGCGACACCTGAGATTGGCGATGACGATTGGGCCACGGACCGTCTTTTCTCTTGTCTGACAGGCCGCAGATTGTTGGCGCGAGCAAAAACTCTGGCTAAATCTTTGACCTTACTGCATTTTTCCAAGCACGGAGGCGCGGCTTCCGCTATCCCCGGTCGAAAGTCGATTGCCGTCTAGCACAGGCATTTTCAGACCGCAATGCGTCGTCCGGCATGGTTTTCAGGCACTATTGTCGCATCCGCTCGCCGAGTTCAGCAACCAACCCCGGATTGCTCTGTGATTCAGGGCAAAAAGCCGAAGGCGAACGCGAGCGGCAGCGCCGCCAGCACCAGCTCGACGACGATGGATGCCCAGTTGAACGGCGTATTGGCGCCGTCCGACATCATCGACAGCAGCCGGCCGAAGGCGGTGAATAGCCAGGAGAAGCCGAGCGCCATGTAGAGCAGCGGCTGCGCCAAGAGGATGCAGCACAGGCTGACGCCGAGATAGAAGCCCGACATCCGGCCGCGCCCCTCGGCGATCGCCGCTGCCTTCTCCGGTCTGACCTGCAGCCGCAGGATGCGGAACGCCAGCTGTGGAGCCAGGAATAGCAACAGGCCGAGCAATAGAGTCGCGACCGCGCTCGACCATGCCAGCCACTCGCCCTGGCTCATCGGCCATGGAAACGCAAATTCCATCCTTGTCCCCTCGTAAATGGATATTCAAAATTTCGGGCATTCTAGCGAAGCAACTGACATGCGCCAGATGGGCCGTCGGCAATTTGCAGGGCGCGTCAGCTCAACGCGAGCGCGACCGTTGTCTCGACCGGGCTAACAGGACGTTAAACAATGGGCTGTTTTTTTCTGCACAATTCCTATATTGTGACTACATGAGACCACAAGGGGTTCCGCGCATGAAGACGATGCAACTGCGAGAGGCAAAGGCCAGCCTTTCCGCGCTCGTGGAGGCCGCTGAGAACGGTGAGCCCACGGTTATCACCAAGCACGGCAAGCCCGCAGTCATGGTGGTGCCAATCGGTGAGGGACGGAAACTTTATCCGCAGAACAGCCAAAAAGACTTCGTGGATTTCCTGCTTCGGTATCCAGGCGGCATCGAGCTTGAGCGAAACGAATCGCCGTCGCGGGAAGTGGAGTTTTGACCGGCTATCTGCTTGATACGTCTTTTCTCTCGGCATTTGCACCTGGTCGGCCTCTGCTTCCGTCACACGTGCAGAACTGGGTTGCTGTACAAGGAGAACGCGGCTCTTGGCAGCTCTCGTCGATCGTCATCTTGGAGGTGGAACGAGGAATCGCGAAACTGAAGCGGGCGGGCGGGCATATGAAGGCGGAGCGCATCAATGAGTGGTTCGAAAGGTTGCTTCTAGAGTTCAACCAGCGCATCCTTCCCATCGATTTAGCAATCGCGCGAGAAGCCGGAAAACTGGAAGACGCCACTATCGCCAGAGGCGCCAATCCGGGACTGGCGGACATTCTGATCGCAGCTACCGCCCGTTTGCACGGCCTGTCAGTTTTGACGGCCAACACCCGGCGTTTTGCGATTCTCGACGTGCCTTACCTGAACCCATTCACCGAACGCGTCTCGAAAGGGTAATCGACACCTTACAAAAAGCTTTGCGGGTCGATATCGACCTGGACCCGCACCGAGGCCCTTATCTTCGGTCCCTCGGCCAGCATGGTGCGGATGAACCCTTGCATGTCGGCGCGCCGCTCGCCCTGGATCAGTAGGCGAAAGCGATGGCGGCCGCCGATCAATGACAGCGGCGCCTCGGCCGGACCGAGGACGAACAGGTCGATGGCTTGCGGCGCGGCACGGCGCAGGCCGCGGGCGTGCCCTTCGGCTTCCGCCCGAGTCGCCGCGCTGACGATGACGCCGGCGAGCCGGCCGAAGGGCGGCAGCCCCGCCCGCTCGCGTTCGGCGATCTCGCGCTCGTAGAAGGCCTCGGCATCGCCGGAGACGATCGCCCGCATCACCGGGTGGTCGGGTTGGAAAGTCTGCAGCAGGCCAAGGCTCTTCTTGCCGGTGCGGCCGGCGCGGCCGGTCACCTGGCTGAGCAGTTGGAAGGTGCGCTCGGCGGCGCGTGGGTCGCCATTGGCCAGGCCGAGATCGGCATCGACGACACCGACGAGCGTCATGTTGGGGAAATTGTGGCCCTTGGCGACGAGTTGCGTGCCGATGACGATGTCGGCCTCGCCATTGGCTATGGCTTCGAGCTCGAGCCGCAGCCGCCGCACGCCGCCCATCAGGTCGGACGACAGTACGATGGTGCGGGCATCAGGGAAATGCGCGACGACCTCCTCGGCGATGCGCTCTACGCCCGGCCCGCAGGCGACCAGATGATCGAGCGTGCCACATTCCGGGCAGGCCTCGGGCCGGCGTTCATTGTGCCCGCAATGGTGGCAGACGAGCTGACCGCGAAAGCGGTGCTCGACCAGCCAGGCCGAGCAGACCGGACAGCCGAAGCGGTGGCCACAGACCCGGCAGAGCGTCAGCGGCGCATAGCCGCGCCGGTTGAGAAACAGCAGCGACTGTTCCTTTCTTTCCAGCGTCTGCCGTATATGGCCGAGCAGTACAGGCGACAGGAAGCCGCCGCGTGCAGGCGGCGCACGGCGCATGTCGATCGTCTTGAGATCGGGAAGTGCCGCCTCGGCAAAGCGCGCCGAAAGCACCGCCCTGCTGTAGCGGCCCTGGCTGGCATTGACCCGGCTTTCGACCGACGGTGTCGCCGAGGCGAGCACGACCGGAAACCCGCCGATATGGCCGCGCACCACGGCCATGTCGCGCGCGTTGTAAAAGACGCGATCCTCCTGCTTGTAGGCGGGGTCGTGCTCTTCGTCGACGACGATCAGCCCAAGCTCCCTGAACGGCAGGAACAGCGCCGAGCGCGCGCCTGCGACCACCCGCACGCCGCCTTCCGCCACCTGCCGCCAGACCTTTTCGCGCATTCTTGGCGGCAGGTCCGAGTGCCACTCAGCCGGCTTGGCGCCGAACCGCTCCTGAAAGCGCTCGAGGAAGGCGTGGGTCAGCGCGATTTCCGGCAGCAGGATCAACACTTGCGTGCCGCGATCGAGCGCGGCCGCAACCGCCTCGAAATAGACCTCCGTCTTGCCGGATCCGGTTACACCGTCGAGCAGGGTGACGCCGAATATGCCGGCCGCGACATTGGCGCGCAGCATCTCGGCGGCATCGCTCTGGTCGGGCATCAGTGCCGGCACGGCGTAGCCGGGATCGGGTGCTGCGACCACCGGCCGCGGCGGGATCATCACCGTCTCGAATACCCCCTGCGCCCTCAGCCCGTCCACCACCGTCGACGACACGCCTGCCGCATGCGCCAGGCCCGACCGCGTCCAGGCGAGCCCACCTTCGGCCGTTTCCAGCACGCGCGTCCTCGCCTCCGTCATCCGGTCGGGCTTGGCGAAGGTGCGCTGCAGCCCTTCGATCCACGGCTCCGGATCGAACGCCTCCGGCGCCCTGAGCAGCATGCGCGCCACCATGCCGGGCGGCGACAGCGTGTACTGCGCCACCCAATCGACAAAACGCCGCATCGCGCGGTCGATCGGCGGGCAGTCGAAAACCTGCTCGATCGGCCGCAATTTCTTCGCGTCGACCTTTTCGACGGCGCCGTCCCAGACGATGCCGGCGACCTGGCGGGGCCCAAGCGGAACGCGCACGATCGAGCCCGGCACCACGCGCATGCCAGCCGGCACAGCATAGGTGTAGGGGCGCTCAGCAGGCATTGGGACCAGCACCGGTGCGGCCGCGACAAAGGGCGAATCTTCGATCATGAGGCGTGACCTTGCCCCGACTTTGGTCTAGATCAAAGTCCGACCCCGAATGTGCATGACCTGCACATGAAAAATCTTCAGGAGACCGCCATGAAATTTTTTGTCGACACCGCCGATGTCAAGGAAATCCGTGAGCTGAACGATTTGGGACTGCTCGACGGCGTAACCACCAATCCGTCGCTGATCCTGAAATCGGGCGGCAAGATCGCCGACGTCACCAGAGAGATCTGCGAGATCGTCAAGGGACCGGTCTCAGCCGAAGTCGTTGCCACCGAGTACAAGGATATGATGGCGGAGGCCAAGATCCTGGCCAGGATCGCCGACAATGTCTGCATCAAGGTGCCGCTGACGCTCGACGGCCTGAGAGCCTGCAAGGACATCCGGTCGGACGGCCGCATGGTCAACGTCACGCTGTGCTTCTCGGCCACCCAGGCGCTGCTCGCCGCCAAGGCCGGCGCCTCCTTCATCTCGCCCTTCGTCGGCCGCATCGACGACAGCGGTTGGGACGGCATGGAACTGATTGCCGATATCCGCACCATCTACGACAATTATGATTTCCAGACCGAAATCCTGACCGCTTCTGTGCGCACGGTGAACCATGTCAAACAGGCGGCGCTGATCGGCGCCGACGTCATCACCGCCCCGCCGGCGACGCTCAAGGCGCTGGTCAAGCACCCGCTGACCGACAAGGGCCTGGAGCAGTTTCTCGCCGACTGGGCAAAGACCGGCCAGAAGATCGGCTGAAGCGAAATGTCCTACGTCGAACAAAAAAGGCCGAGCAATCGGCCTTTTGCTGACAGCGCAATCCGCCACAGACGGAGCGCTTCAATCCAGGATGGAAAGACCTAGCTTGCCGCCGGCTTGCCGTGCTTGATCAGATCTTGGGCGATCGACAGCCGCAGCACATCCGCCAGTTCGCGCGCCGCGCGGTTCTCGGCGTCGATCTGCGCCCGATACGACGCGAATTCCTGGCGCGGCCTATCGTATGAGGACGGGATAGAGCGCTTGCCCCTCGCTATGACCGTGCCGGTCTTGGCATCGCTCAGCACATAGTTGGCGGTCAGCGTCACTGTGCCGGCGGTCGGCTCGTCCTCGTCGGTCGTGACCTGCTCGATTGCCGCCGATTCGACGAGTTCGGAGACGCCGAGATCAAGCGAATAGACCGGCGAAGCAGGCTCGCCGGCGCCCTGGCCGAGCGCGAAGATCAGATTGTTGCGGACCTGCTGGGCGTAGCGGGTCTTGACCGGCTTGACCGAGATCGATGCCAGTTCGGCAGCAGCGCCGACCTGAGAGCCGGCGATCAGCGGCGCGCTTGAATAGAGCGGCCGCACCGTGCAGGCGGAAACCAGCGCCACCGAAGCGAGCAGCCCGTAGAGCATGATACGGCGCGGCGTCAGCTCCGCTTTTTTCGGATCAGGCAACAACATTGACGATCCTCTGCGGCACGATTATCACCTTGCGCGGCGCCTTACCTTCGAGCGCTTTCTGCACGAAGTCGAGAGCCAGAACCGCTTTTTCGACCGCACCTTGGTCCGCGTCGCGGGCAATTGTCAAATCGCCGCGCTTCTTGCCGTTGACCTGGACCGGCAGCACGATCTCGGCGTCGACGACAAGCGAGGGATCGTAGTCCGGCCAGGGCCGTTCGGCGACAAGGTCGGTGCCGCCGAGCGTCTGCCAGCACTCCTCGGCCAGATGCGGCATGACCGGCGCGATCAGGTGCACCAGGATCTCGACGGCTTCACGGCAGGCCGCTTGGAGCGCCGGACCGGCCTTGCCTTCGGCTGCCTCGTTGAGCGGTACGGTCAAGGCATTGGCGAGCTCATAGATACGGGCGATGGCACGGTTGAAGGCGAGCTTTTCAATATCCTCGCCGACAGACTTGAGGATCTTGTGCGCGGCCTTGGACACTGTTCCGGCCTCGCCGTCCTTCGCCGCCTCTGGCCGAACTCCGGCGAGCGAATCGGCAGCCGTCAACACCAGCCGCCAGATGCGCTGGATGAAGCGATGCGCGCCGGCCGCACCCTCGTCGGTCCATTCGACATCGCGTTCGGGCGGCGAGTCCGACAGCATGAACCAGCGCGCCGTATCGGCGCCGTAGCCGTCGGTGATCTCTTCAGGGCTAACGGTATTCTTCTTCGACTTCGACATTTTTTCGAGCGGACCGATCACCGCCTCTTCGCCAGTGGCGATTTCGAAGGCGCGGCGCTTGCCGTCGGCGTCCTCCAGCCTGACCTCGCTCGGCGCAAGCCAGCGGCCGTTCGAGGCGCCGCCAACCCGATAGGTCTCGTGCACCACCATGCCTTGCGTGAACAGGCCCCTGAACGGCTCGGCGAGATCGACATGGCCGGTCTCGCGCATGGCGCGGGTGAAGAAGCGCGAATAGAGCAGGTGCAAAATGGCGTGCTCGATGCCGCCAATATACTGGTCGACCGGCAGCCATTCAGTCGCGGCCTTGGGATCGGTCGGATCGTTGGCCCAGGGCGCGGTGAAGCGCGCGAAATACCACGACGAATCGACGAACGTGTCCATCGTGTCGGTTTCGCGCCGCGCATCCTTGCCGCAACGCGGGCATTTGACGTGCCGCCATGTCGAATGACGGTCGAGCGGATTGCCCGGCCGGTCGAACTCGATATCGTCAGGCAGCCTGACCGGCAGGTCGGCTTTCGGCACCGGCACAACGCCGCAATCCTCGCAATGGATCATCGGGATCGGGCAGCCCCAATAGCGCTGGCGCGAAATGCCCCAGTCGCGCAGGCGGAAATTCACCTTGCGCTCGGCCATCGGCCGGTTGCCGATGGTCTTCTGTTCGAGCAGCTTCGCCACCTCGTCGAATGCCTGATCCGGCTTCATGCCGTCGAGGAAGCGCGAATTGATCATCACGCCGTCGCCGACATAGGCCTCGTCGATGATCTGGAAGCTTCCTTGATTCTCGCCTTCCGGCATCACCACTGGAATGACCGGCAGGCCGTATTTGTTGGCGAAGTCGAGGTCGCGCTGGTCACCGGACGGGCAGCCGAAAACGGCGCCGGTGCCGTAGTCCATCAGCACGAAATTGGCGACATAGACGGGCAGCGTCCACTTCTCGTCGAACGGATGGACGACGCGGATGCCGGTATCGAAGCCCTTCTTCTCGGCCGTCTCCAGGGCCGCCACCGACGTGCCCATGTGGCGGACCTCGTCGATGAACTTTGCCAGCGCCGGATTGTCTTCGGCCGCCTTTTTGGCCAGCGGATGGTCGGCCGCAATCGCCATGAAGGAGGCGCCGAAGATGGTGTCGGGCCTTGTCGTATAGACTTCGAGCTCATGCTCGCCGGCGACTGGCTTGGCCAGCGGCCAGCGGATCAGCAGGCCTTCAGAACGGCCGATCCAGTTCGCCTGCATCAGCTTCACTTTTTCCGGCCAGTCGTCGAGCTGGTCGAGCGAATCCAGCAGATCCTGCGCATAGTCGGTGATCTTGAAGAACCATTGCGTCAGCTCGCGCTGTTCCACCAGCGCGCCCGAGCGCCAGCCGCGCCCGTCGATGACCTGCTCGTTGGCAAGCACCGTCATGTCCTCCGGATCCCAGTTGACCTTGGAGGATTTGCGCGTCACCAGGCCCTTCTCGACGAAATCGAGGAACAGCATCTGCTGGCGGTGGTAATAATCGACATCGCAGGTAGCGAACTCGCGTGCCCAATCGAGCGACAGGCCCATGACCTTGAGTTGCTCGCGCATGGCAGCGATGTTCTGATAGGTCCAGTCCTTGGGATGGACCTTGTTCTGCATTGCTGCGTTTTCGGCTGGCATGCCAAAGGCGTCCCAGCCCATCGGGTGCAGCACGTTGAAACCCTTGGCCCGCTTGTAGCGCGCCACCACGTCGCCCATCGTATAGTTGCGGGTATGGCCGATATGGATGCGCCCCGATGGATAGGGGAACATCTCCAGCACGTAGTATTTCGGGCGCGGGTCATCGTTGTCGGCTTCGAACAGCTTCTTGGCGTCCCAGGCGTTCTGCCATTTGAGCTCTGACGCGCGCGGATTGTATCGTTCGGTTGCCATCGGGTGTTTTTCACTTAAAAGCATGCGCGAGCCGCCGGACAATGCCCGGGCGGCTCAGGAAATGTCGTCGCGGTGTTCACCATGGATTACCGGACCCGTCAACTGCGGCGATCCGGCGAAAAGCCAAACACAGGCAGGATATAGGCATGGCGAGCGCCGTCGAACAGCTTTTCACCGTCAAGGCAAGGATCGCCACTGCCGAGCGCGAGGCCGGACGCGAGGCCGGGGCGGTGACGCTGGTTGCGGTCTCGAAAACCTTCGATGCCACCGATATCCGTCCGGTTATCGAGGCCGGCCAGCGCGTCTTCGGCGAGAACCGCGTCCAGGAGGCGCAAGCCAAGTGGCCGGCGCTGAAGGAAGCTTTCCCCGACATCGAGCTGCACCTGATCGGGCCGTTGCAATCGAACAAGGCAAAGGAAGCGGTGGCGCTGTTCGACGTCATCGAAACCGTCGACCGTGAAAAGATCGCCGCCGAACTCCGCAAGGAAATCGCCAGGCAGGGCAGGACGCCAAGGCTCTACGTCCAGGTCAACACCGGCTCGGAGCCGCAAAAGGCCGGCATCGAGCCGCGCGAGGCCGTCGCCTTCGTGGCCCGCTGCCGCTCGGTTCACGCCCTCGCCATCGAAGGGCTGATGTGCATTCCGCCGGCGGACGAGAACCCCGGTCCGCATTTCGCGCTGCTAGAAAAGCTTGGGCTTGAGGCCGGCGTTGACAAGCTCTCTATGGGCATGTCCGGCGACTACGAAACGGCGATCGCCTTCGGCGCGACAAGTGTCAGGGTTGGATCGGCGATTTTCGGCGCCAGATGAGGCGCAGCCGGCCTTAGGCCACAGGCTGACGCTGACTATGCCAGCAATAGAAACGGAACGTTTCGTTCCTATATGGTTCGAGTTATCCCAAAGCCTCTGGAGCCACCATGCGTTACAATCAACTTGGAAATACGGGGATGTTCGTCTCCGAACTTTGCCTCGGTACGATGACATTCGGCGCCGCCGGCGAGAATGCCCAATGGGGCCTGATCGCCAGCCTCGACCAGGATGGCGTCGACGAGATCGTCGCCCGCTCGCTCGCCGCCGGCGTCAATTTCTTCGACACGGCGGATGTCTATTCCTTCGGCGCCTCGGAACGGCTTCTCGGCCAGTCGCTGAGAAATCTCGGCGTTAATCGGCAGGACGTGATCATCGCCACCAAGGTTCACGGCGCCATGGGCGGCGGCCCGAACCAGCGCGGTTCTTCGCGCGGCCATATCATGGATTCGGTCGAAGGTAGCCTCGAACGGCTGCAGCTGGACCATATCGATCTCTATCAGCTGCACGGCACCGACACGGTCACGCCGATAGACGAAACGCTGCGGGCGCTCGACGACCTGGTTGCCGCTGGCAAGGTCCGCTATGTCGGCGTCTCGAACTGGCAGGCCTGGCGCATCGCCAAGGCGTTGGGTATTGCCGAGCGCAAGGGCTTTGCCCGTTTCGAAACCGTCCAATCGTATTACTCGATCGCTGGCCGCGATCTCGAGCGCGAGATCGTGCCGCTGCTCAACGAGGAGAAGCTCGGGCTGATGGTCTGGTCACCGATCGCGGGCGGCCTGCTCTCGGGCAAGTACGGACCCGGTGCCCCCGGCAATGGCGAAGGTCGCCGCGCCAGCTTCAATTTCCCGCCGGTCAATGAGGACCGTGCCTGGGCAGCGGTCGCCGTCATGCGCGAGATCGCCGCCCAGCACGGCGTCAGCGTCGCCACGGTGGCGCTCGGCTTTGTCCTGGCCAAACCGTTCGTGATGAGCGTCATCATCGGCGCCAGCCGCATGGACCAGTTGGAACAGAACCTTGCGGCGACCGAGTTGAAGCTCGATGCCGACGATCTTGCTCGTCTCGACGAAGTCAGCGCGCTCCCGCCCGAATATCCGGGCTGGATGCTCGAACGCCAGGCGGCGGGCCGCAGGCCGGCGCCGTTCACGCCAAAGAAGTAGTTCCTTGTCGACGTGACATTTCGGCAGCCAAATTCGGGAGCCAAGTGGCTCCCGAATGCCTTCCGCTTCAGCCCAGCCGCGCGGTTTCGGCCAGGAAATCTAAAATGGCCCGTACCCGCGCCGGCAAATGCTTGCCTTGGCCGACATAAACCGCATGGGTCAGTTCCTCGTCGCCGGGGTTGAACTCTTCCAGCAGCGGCAGCAGCCGGCCGGCGGCAATGTCGGCCTCCACGTGCCAGCGTGCCAGCCGGGCGATGCCCGCCCCTGAGAGCGCCATCAACCGCATCGCCTCGCCGTCGCTGACCAGCGTGTTTCCAACGATCGATATGGTGATCGGCTTGCCGGCCGCGTCGACAAAAGGCCAGCCCTCGACGTGGCGCACGAAACAGAAGCCCATCCGGTTGTGACGATCGAGATCGGCGGGCGTCTTGGGTGTGCCACGCGCTTCGAGATACGATGGCGCGGCAACGACGACCACCCGGCTCTGCCCGAGCTTGCGCGCCACTAGCCGTGATTCGCCGAGCGGGCCGGCACGTATGGCGACGTCGGCGCGCTCCTCCATCAGGTCGATAACACTGTCGGTCAACACCAGATCGACCGAGATTTCGGGGTATCGTTCTAGAAAACGCGGCAAAAGCGGGATCAGCCGGTGCTGCCCGAAAGGCACGTAGCTATTGATCCGCAGCCGGCCACGCGGCGCGGCACCCGCCGCTGCCTCGCGCTCGGCTACCGCCATGTCGGCCAGGATGCGCACGCCGCTGTCGAAGAAGGCCGCCCCTTCCGGGGTCAGTCGCAGCTTGCGCGTCGAGCGGATGACCAGCCGGGCGCCAAGACGCCCCTCCAGCCGCGCGATCAGCTTGCTAACCGCCGACGGGCTCATGCGCAGCGCACGTGCAGCGGCCGAAAAGCTGCCGGCCTCGACGACGCGGACGAACACTTCGATCTCGCCGGAGCGGTTGATGTCGGGCCTGGCCATTGGTGAATCTATTTCACAGGCAATGTGCCCTAGGCAAGGCTGGTTCACAGTTCGGTGCATCACGATCTTTCGGGCCGGGCGTGAGAGGACACGGCGCCCGTCGTCGAAACTGGCCGTCATCGAAGTGGGAACCGCCATGCCTCTTGCTCTCTACGCTCTTGCCGCCGGCGCCTTCGGTATTGGCGTCACCGAATTCGTCATCATGGGCCTGCTGCTCGACGTCAGCACCGATCTCGGCGTCTCGATCTCAGCTGCCGGTCAACTGATTTCCGGCTATGCGCTGGGCGTCGTCATCGGCGCGCCGCTGCTGACGATCGCCACCGGCCGGTGGCCGCGCAAGACCGTGCTTCTGGCGCTGATGGCAATCTTCACGCTAGGCAACCTCGCGTGCGCGCTGGCCCCAGACTACTGGACGCTGATGGGTGCGCGCGTGCTCACCGCCTTCGCCCACGGCACCTTCTTCGGCGTCGGCTCGGTCGTGGCGACCGGGCTGGTGGCGCCCAACAAGAAGGCATCGGCGATCGCCCTGATGTTCACCGGCCTGACCATCGCCAACATCCTCGGCGTCCCCTTCGGAACATGGCTCGGCCAGGCCTTCGGCTGGCGCGCGACCTTCTGGGCGGTGACCCTGGTCGGCATGGTCGCTTTCGCCATCATCCTGCTGCTGGTGCCGCGCAGCCAGACAGCGCCTGAGCAAAGCAATTTGCGCGCCGATCTCGCCGTGCTCGGCCGCACGCCCGTCCTGCTTGGCTTTGCCACCACCGTGCTCGGCTATGCCGGCGTCTTCGCCGTCTTCACCTACATCGCCCCGTTGCTGACCGAGATCACCGGTTTTGAGGAAGCAGCGGTGTCGCCGATCCTGCTGGTCTTCGGCGGCGGCCTCATCGCCGGCAACCTCGCTGGCGGCAAGTTCGCCGACCGCTGGCTGGTGCCTTCCGTTCTCGGCAGTCTCGTCGTGCTGGCGCTGGTGCTCGGCACCATGACCTTCGCCCTGCACAGCCAGGTTATGGCCGTCATCTATGTCGGCCTGCTCGGCGCCGCCGCCTTCGCCACCGTGGCGCCGCTGCAGATGTGGGTACTGGAAAAGGCACAAGGCGCCGGCCAGAGCCTCGCCTCGTCCTTCAACATCGCCGCCTTCAATCTCGGCAATGCGGCCGGCGCCTGGCTCGGCGGCGTGGTCATCGCCCATGGCCCCGGCCTCGGCGCCGTCACCTGGGTCGCGGCCCTGCTGCCGCTCTCGGCGCTTTCCGTGGCAGCGCTGGCGCTACGCCTCGATCGCCCAACGCTCGGTGAACCGGCACCCGCCCGCTCGTAGCAACTCGAAGAACCCTTGTACACCATAGGAGAAACAGATGGATTATCGAAATCTTGGCGCATCGGGCCTGAAAGTCCCGGCGCTCTCGTTCGGCGCTGGAACCTTCGGCGGGTCAGGGCCGCTGTTCGGCGCCTGGGGCAACAGCGATGCGACGGAAGCCCGGCGGCTGGTCGACATCTGCCTGGAGGCGGGTGTCAACCTGTTCGACACCGCCGACGTCTATTCGAATGGCGCTTCCGAACAGGTGCTCGGCGAAGCGATGAAGGGCCGCCGCGATGCCGTACTGATCTCGACAAAGACCTCGCTGCCGATGGGCGACGGTCCCAACGACGCCGGCTCGTCCCGCTCGCGCCTCATCAAGGCCGTCGAGGACGCACTGAGGCGTCTTGGCACCGACTACATCGACCTGCTGCAGCTGCACGCGTTCGACGCCGCAACACCGATCGAGGAGGTGCTATCGACGCTGGATAGGCTCGTGCGCGCCGGAAAGCTGCGTTATGTCGGCGTTTCCAATTTTTCCGGCTGGCAAGTGATGAAGTCGCTCGGCCTGGCGGACAGATACGGCTATCCCCGATACGTCGCCCACCAGGTCTATTACTCGCTGGTCGGGCGCGATTATGAATGGGAGTTGATGCCGCTCGGCCTCGACCAGGGCGTCGGTGCGCTGGTGTGGAGCCCGCTCGGCTGGGGCCGCCTGACCGGCAAGATCCGCCGTGGCCAGAAGCTGCCCGAGAAAAGCCGGCTGCACGACACGGCAAGCTTCGGACCGCCCGTCGACGACGAGCATCTCCATCGGGTCGTCGACGCGCTTGATGTTGTCGCCGAGGAAACCGGGAAGACCATACCGCAGATCGCCATCAATTGGCTGCTGCAGCGGCCGACTGTCGCCTCCGTCATCATCGGCGCGCGCAACGAGGAGCAGTTGCGCCAGAATCTCGGCGCCGTCGGATGGTCACTGACCCCGGATCAGATGAAAATCTTGGACACGGCAAGCGAGGTCACCGCACCCTACCCGTATTTTCCCTATCGCCGGCAGGAGGGTTTTGCCCGGCTGAACCCGCCCGCCGTCTGACGCTCCAAAAGCTGGGCGGCGGCTCCCAGGCTGCCGCCCGCGTGCTTTAATGCAGCACGAACTCGCCGTCGACCTTGCGCCATTCGTTCGGCGCGATCAGCTTCTGGTGCGTGTAGCTGACTGAATGCAGCGGGCCTTCGAGCTTGGCCTGCCAGAACTCGATGAAGCGGATAAGCACCGGAAATTTCGGGGCGATGTCGTAATCCTGCCAGATGAAGCTCTGCAGCAGATGCGGATGATCGGGAAAGTGATAAAGAATCTTGGCCGTGGTCAAGCCATAGCCCTTGAGCATCAGGTCCATTTCGGAATGGTCGCGCATTGCGGTCCCCTGGTTGATTCTCTTTCCTCCCAGCCTGAAATTGTGCACCCCATTTGCTTAATCGTCTATTGATATTTCTGCGGTCGAGCCAGATTTCTGCCGCAAAAACATGCGGTTAGCAGCCGTCTCGCTAGAGTGCTGACACCACCCGGGAAGGGACCTGCGGCATCCCGCCGCGCAAATCCAACGTCTAATGTTGCCGTCATCGCCGAACTGTTAATAATGCGCGCGAATTCGCGGCCGCAACGCTGCGATCCTGCCGGCAGTCAAGCCGGCGGTTTGGTTTCGGGAGGAAGGCGAAGAAATGTCCGATGTTCATGTCCATCGCGTCCAGCCGGCGTGGAAGAAGAACGCGCTGATCGACAATGACACCTACCTGAAATGGTACGCCGACAGCGTCAAGAGCCCGGACAAGTTCTGGGGCAAGCACGGCAGGCGCATCGACTGGTTCAAGCCGTACAGCAAGGTCAAGAACACGTCCTTCGACGGCAAGGTCTCAATCAAATGGTTCGAGGATGGCCAGACCAACGTTTCCTGGAACTGCATCGACCGGCATCTGAAGAAGCGCGGCGAACAGACCGCCATCATCTGGGAAGGCGACAATCCCTACGACGACAGGAAGATCACCTATAACGAGCTTTACGGACATGTCTGCCGCCTCGCCAATGTGATGAAGAAGCACGGCGTCAAGAAGGGCGACCGCGTCACCATCTACATGCCGATGATCCCGGAGGCCGCCTATGCGATGCTCGCCTGCACGCGCATCGGCGCCATTCATTCGGTGGTCTTCGGCGGCTTTTCGCCGGACGCGCTGGCCGGACGCATCGACGACTGCAAGTCGACCTTCCTCATCACCGCCGACGAAGGCCTGCGCGGCGGCAAGCCGATCCCCTTGAAGGAGAACACCGACAAGGCGATCGAGATCGCCGCCAAGGCCGGAACGAAAGTCGAAAAGGTCTTGGTAGTACGCCGCACCGGCGGCAAGACCGGCTGGGCCGCCGGGCGCGACGTCTGGTACCATGACGAGGTCGCGACGGTTAAGGCCGAATGCAAGCCCGAGAAGATGAACGCCGAGGATCCGCTGTTCATCCTCTACACGTCGGGCTCGACCGGCAAGCCGAAAGGCGTGCTGCACACCACCGCCGGCTATCTCGTCTATGTCTCGATGACCCACCAATATGTCTTCGACTATCACGACGGGGACGTCTACTGGTGCACCGCCGATGTCGGCTGGGTCACCGGCCACAGCTACATCGTCTACGGGCCGCTCGCCAACGGCGCCACCACGCTGATGTTCGAAGGCGTGCCGAATTACCCGTCGCAGTCGCGTTTCTGGGACGTGATCGACAAGCACAAGGTCAACATCTTTTACACCGCGCCGACGGCGCTGCGCGCGCTGATGGGCGCCGGCGACGCCCATGTCACCAAGACGTCGCGCAAGTCGCTGCGCGTGCTCGGCACCGTCGGCGAGCCAATCAATCCAGAAGCCTGGGAATGGTATTTCAACGTTGTCGGCAACGGCAAGGTGCCGATCGTCGATACCTGGTGGCAGACCGAGACCGGCGGCATCATGATCACGCCGGTTCCGGGCGCCACCCACCTCAAGGCGGGCTCGGCGACGCGGCCCTTCTTTGGCGTCAACCCGCAGCTGGTTGATGGTGACGGCAAGGTGCTGGAGGGTGAAGCCAGCGGCAATCTTTGTATTGCCGACTCATGGCCGGGCCAGATGCGAACCGTCTATGGCGATCACGACCGCTTCGTGCAGACCTATTTCTCGACCTACAAGGGCAGGTACTTCACCGGCGACGGCTGCCGCCGCGATGCTGACGGCTACTACTGGATCACCGGCCGCGTCGACGACGTCATCAACGTCTCCGGCCACCGCATGGGCACCGCCGAGGTCGAATCGGCGCTGGTTTCGCATGAGAAGGTCTCGGAAGCGGCCGTCGTCGGCTACCCGCACGATATCAAGGGCCAGGGCATCTACTGCTATGTCACGCTGATGGCCGGCGAGACGCCAAGCGAGGAATTGCGCCAGGAGCTCGTCGCCCATGTCCGCAAGGAGATCGGCGCCATCGCTTCGCCCGACAAGATCCAGTTCGCGCCCGGCCTGCCGAAGACCCGTTCCGGCAAGATCATGCGGCGCATTCTGCGCAAGATCGCCGAGGACGATTTTGCCGCGCTCGGCGACACCTCGACGCTGGCCGATCCGGCGGTCGTCGACGACCTGATCGCCAATCGGCAGAACAAGAAGAGCTGATGCAAGCCATATTGGGTGCCGTCACCGAGCTTTGGCGCTATCCCGCGAGCTCGCTCGCCGGCGAGCGCCAGCAGGCGATCTCGGTCGCCCGGCATACCGTTGAAGGCGACCGCCTGTTTGGTCTTATCGACACGTCGAACAATGAAATCGCACGGCCGGACCGCGAAGTGAAATGGCACAAGGTGCCCCGCATCCGAACCCGGCTGTCGCCGGCCGGCGCACTGGAGGTTGCGGTCCCGGATGGCGACTGGCTAGCCGCACCGGGCGCTGATAGCGACCGCGCCATTTCCGCCTATCTCGGCTTTGCGGCCTCCATCCGGCCGTTCCGCCGCGAGAATACTACACCGGGATACGCCGGTCCCCTGCTGGCGGAACGCTATGTCAAAGCCCCCATTCATCTGCTGACCACCGCTTCGCTGGCGCAGTTGAAGTTGCTGCATCCAGACGGCACCGCCGACCCGCGCCGCTTCCGCCCCAACATCGTCGTCGACATGCCGAAGATCGAGGGGTCATTCCCCGAAACCGAATGGATCGGGCGCAAGCTGGCGATCGGCGACCTGCTCCTGACCATCTCCGAGCCGTGCCGCCGCTGCGGCTTCACCATCATTGGCCAGGACGGGTTCGACCACGACCCGGCAATCCTGCGCAGCCTGGTCCGCCACAACGCCCATAATTTCGGCGTCTACTGCACTGTCGATCGACCGGCCCGCGTCGAGATCGGCGCCACGATGCGTCTCCTGTAGCTATTAGTATAAATCCGCCCGCGTCGGCGGCAGGCCGCTTGGGCCGCGCGCGCGCCTGGTGGCGACGGTCTGGAAAATCTGCGCCGAGGCGCGTTCGAAGGTAATCGAGCAGCCGGTGAGATAAAGCAGCCAGAGCCGCGCCTTGGATTCGCCGACCTCGGCGATGGCCTCGTCAAAGCGTGCGTGGAGGCGCTCGGCCCATAGCCGGCAGGTGCGCGCATAGTGCTCGCGCAAGTTTTCGACGTCATAGATGAGGAAGCCGTGCGCCTCGAGATTGCCGAGCGTCATGCCGATCGTATCGAGTTCGCCGCCCGGAAAAATGTATTTGATCAGCGCTTTGAATTCCGGCCCCTTGCGCAGCGTCTTCTTCATGTTGCCCTTGTCGCGGCGGGTGATGGCATGGTGCAGATAGATGCCGCCGGGTTTGAGCAGGCGATGGATGGTCGAAAAATAGGCGGCATGGTTGGCAAGCCCCAGATGTTCGAACATGCCGATCGACGAGATCTTGTCGAAGGAACCGGACAGCTCGGCATAGGACTTTATCTCGATGGTGATGCGATCCTCCAGCCCCTCAGCGCGGATGCGTTCGCGGGCGAACTCGGTCTGTGCCTCCGATAGCGAAACGCCGTGGCCGACGACGCCATAATTCTTCACGGCATGGATGAGCATCGCTCCCCAGCCGCAGCCGATGTCGAGCAATCTGTCGCCGGGCTTCAGCCGAAGCTTGCGGCAGATATGGTCGAGCTTGTCTCTCTGCGCCTGATCGATATCGTTGGCGAAGTCCTTGAAGTAGCCGCAGCTATAGACCATGCGCTCGTCGAGGAAGAGCCGGTAGAATGCGTTGGAAATGTCGTAGTGATGCTGGATCGCCTCCTTGCTCGAACCGCTGACGTAAGGATTGCGGCCGGAAAGATCGGTTCGCGCCGTCATCTGTTTTCGCGAAAACAGCACCGCCGGCAGGTCGCGCAGGATCGCCAGCTTCGGCAGTGTCTTGAGCTTCGTCCTGAGCTTGCCGTGCGTGGGCAAGGCATAGAAATCGAACAGCGATCCGTCTTCGACGTCGACCGCCTTCGCAATCCACATCTCGATCAGCGTCGATAAAGAGGGCCGACGTACGATCTGCCAGACGATGTCCTGGTCGTTGATGGTGAGCACCGGGCCGGCAGCCGGGCCGATCCGCTCGCCCGTCCACAGCCTCACCGCAAAACCCGGCTTCATCGTTTCGATGACCGTCCGAACAATCCGGGCCGCTCTCTCGGCTGCCTCCATCCCGTCCTCCCTTACCCGGCAAAATAGTGGCCCGGAACAATAGCGGCCCGATCTTGCCTGCCAGATCGGCCGGCCGCAAGCCGCCTGGGTGCGCAAGCACGCTTGTTCAGGATTTTTGGATGCGGCGCCTTGCCATTTCCCGGGTGACACCCCATCATGGGGGAGTGTTCAACAAATCGAAAGGAGGTGATCCGATGTCGAGTGATTTCGTTTTCCAGAACGTGGCCTCAGCGGATTGCACTTTCGGGAAGCAGTCTTCCCGTTAAGGCGCGAGATGCGCGGCTGGCGACCAGTGTCGCCGCCAGGAACCGCGTCATGGACGGAAACACGGAAGGCCGCCGACTTCGCAAGAAGCGGCGGCCTTTTCCTTTGGGCTGTTGTCCCCTATCTGGTTACGGTCAACATCTCGACGTTGCGCCCTATATCCTGGAAAGCCTGGTTGAGTTCGGTTCCATTGGCCGCCTGATAAAAGTGCTTGATCTTGGCGGTGTCCGGGCTGGCGCAATCCTGGAGCGTCGCCTTGGCATTCGTTTCGTTTAGGTCAAACCCAATGGTGAATATCTCAATGCCCTTGTTGCGCATGGCAGCGCAGAGTGTCTTGGCGGCCGTGCGGGTCGGCTCCTTACCGGCGTCATTGTAAACGTCGCTCACCGTGCTCGCATCGAAGTAGGATAGGTTGAATTCGCCGTCGGTCATCAGGATCGCGATTTTGGCGACCTTTTTTGGATCCATCTTGGCCGGCCGTTGCGAAGTCCTCATGATGCTACCCCAGTTCTCCGACAGCATGTACCAGGTCCACTGCACGCCGATATGGCCGGCGGTGCCGCCGGATGCGACGAAATTCTTGATGACCGTCTTGAGCGCCGTCGCATCCGCCGTCAGCGGCATCAGCGTGGCGGCCGGGCAGGCGGCGGTGCCGGTTTGCCAAGCGAAGGACGACAGCAGGTAGTCGCGGTTGACCATGCTGGCGTCGGGGCCCGCGTCCGAATATTGATAGATCCCCTTGCGTTCGGTGGCGCAATTGTCCGGACGGATGAAGCCCGAGATATATTGCACGGCGTCATTGGCCGGCGCCTGTTTGCGTTGGCTGGTGCTGGTTTCCACATAGACGCTGCTGGGCGCAAGTGTACCCGCATTCACCGAATTTGCGTAAGGCACGATGGCAACCCGCACTCGTGGCTTGGAGGGGTCCTGACCGCCCAGGAAACTGTCGACGGCATTCGCCGCAGCCGTCCGCAGATCGATGATTTTCTGGCCGGCCATCGACCCGGTCACATCGAGCATCATTGCGACTTCGATCTGCTTGTCCGAATAGAGCGCCATCGTCGATGCGGGAACGCTTTGCATGCCACTCGTGCCGAAAAGCGGGAAATAGTAGCTGACA
Source organism: Mesorhizobium sp. M0894 (assembly GCF_040319725.1). NCBI lineage: Bacteria > Pseudomonadati > Pseudomonadota > Alphaproteobacteria > Hyphomicrobiales > Phyllobacteriaceae > Mesorhizobium > Mesorhizobium sp. M0894. Next base: position 314,924 of record NZ_JAMYOG010000003.1, read on the forward strand.
TTGACATGGACATCCGCCTGAACCGTGTTTGCAGTCCGGTCGACGGTCAGCTTGTCGAGAACGATCTGGTTGTCCTGCAGGATACCCGCCGTGCTGTTGGCATCGAGAAAGGCCTGCACCGATTTGCTGGCGTCGGCCTCGCTGATGACGCCGGTTGTCAGGTCGCGCGCCGTCGAGGTGACCGCAGCGTCGACGACGCCTTGCAGGCTCGATTTCACATTGTAGAGTTGGGACACGTTGACGGCAAAGCCGACACTCAGCGCCAGCACCGAGCTGATTATACCAAACAGCACCGCGAAATTTCCGCTGCGATCCCCGGCAAAGCCGCCGATCGCCTGAACAAGACCCCCGAAACGCTGCATTCCTTCCGCCTCCATTCGCCACAGCCTGCAGCTGTCCGAAGGCGCATTGCAGGAATCCGGCCGGATCGCGCCGCCAGGCGCGAGAAAGCGAGCGGCTCTCGCTCAGGCCATTGTTTCCAAACGGTTTCAAGCGACGGCAAGGTAAACAGCCGGTAAATGAAAGTCGCGTCAGCGCGGCTTTGTTGACAAAGCGCTTACCATGATCAGGCTCGCAATTCAGGACGACTGGACTGCGTCCCAATCCGGTACAGACGAGATGTATCGAACCGGTTCAGCACGACCGCGGTAGCGGGAGATGGAAATCTGGACTGTGAAAGGACTATGCCAGCATCCGTGCGCTGACGGTCTTGTCGACGCCGCGATAGGGCGGCTTGAAGAGATTGCCTTCCTGCTCGTGCGTCCAGACCTTGAACCGGCTGAGTCGATGCGGGCCGAAACTATGCAGCAGCGGCACGTCGGTGGCGTCACGGCCGCGCGCTATGACGACGCGGCCGATCCTCGGCACATTGTGGCGAGGATCGAACGTGTACCATCTGCCGTCGAGGAACACTTCCACCCACGCCGAGAAATCCATCGGCGCCGGATCGGCGGGTACGCCGATATCGCCAAGATAGCCGTTCACGTAACGGGCCGGGATATTCATGCAGCGGCACAGCGTGATCGCCAGATGGGCAAAGTCGCGGCAGACGCCGACGCGCTCCTCATGCGCCTGCGCCGCCGTGCGGGTCGGGCGCGCATAGCCGTAGCCAAAGGACAGGCGGTTGTGGACATAGTCGACGATCGCCTGCACCCGCGCCCAACCCGGCGGAAGCTGGCCGAAAAGTTGCCAGGCGAGATCGCTGAGATGATCGGTCTCGCAGTAACGGCTGCCAAGCAGATAGCCGAGCACCTCGTCCGGCAATTCCGCGACCGGGACTTCCCCGGCCAGCGTGTTGACCTCGTCCGTCTCGCCACCGTCCTCGATCACCGCGTCATAGAGGATGCGAAAGCTTCCTGCCGGCGCCGTGAAGCGGCGGCAGCTATTGCCGAAAAGATCGTGGTAGACCCTGGTCGGCACGGATGGCGACGTCAGTACGCGCGTCTGCCGCTTGATGTCTGTCTGACGATCCCCGTGGATGTCGAGCAATGAAACGACCGGCGTTGGTGCAACGCATTCAATGCCAATTTCATAGCCGAGCCGAATCAGCATCGCCCTCCCCTGCGATCGTCATGAAAGATAGTGCTGGTCAACGCAGGAGAGTGCGCGCGGTTCCTTGCGAACGTCGAAAACGAGGTCTCGCGGCTTCCCATACGGACGCGGCAACGTTACGGTCGATCGATATGCTCCCTTCGAAATAATCCTTCCAAGATGACCCCGGGAAAACCGATGTTTGCAGGCAGAAAATTCGCGGCCTTCCTGTTCGATATGGACGGCACGATTCTCAATTCGATTGCCGCGGCGGAAAGGGTCTGGGCAGCCTGGGCGCACCGGCAAGGTCTTGACGTCGCTGCATTCCTGCCGACCATCCACGGCGTGCGGGCGATCGAGACCATCGGCCGGCTGGCGCTCCCAGGGATCGATCCTGCCCGCGAAGCCGATGCGCTTTTGCAGGCCGAAGCAGCCGACGTCGAAGGCATCCACCCGATTCCCGGCGCCGCGGCATTCCTGGCGTCGCTGCCGCCCGGGAGCTGGGCGATCGCCACTTCGGCGCCCCGTGAACTCGCTCTGCTGCGCCTGCAGGCCGCCGGCATTCCGGCTCCCGCCGTGATCGTTGCGGCAGAGGATGTCTCCCGCGGCAAGCCGGCGCCCGACTGCTTCCGGCTGGCGGCCGAACGGCTCGGCGTCGACGTGCGCGATTGCCTCGTCTTCGAAGACGCACCGGCAGGCATAGCAGCAGCCGAGGCCGCGGGCGCCGCGGTCGTCGTGATCAGCGCCACGCACCGGCATCCGTTGGAGACGCCGCATGCCGCCATCGCCGGCTATGACGCGATCGGCGTCGCCGTCGATGCCAGCGGCTGGATTGCCATCGAAGCGGAGCGGGCCGCCCAGCCTGCTTAGCTGGTACCCTGCTTAGCCAGCACCCTGCCTGGGCTAAAAGTCGCTGGTCAGGCCCTTGACCTCCCAGTCGCCGTAGCGGCCGGGTTCCTTGCCGCCGCGCCCACCGATCTCCCTCGGCAGCGTGGCTTCCTTCTCGCGATATTGCTCCCGCCGGGCCTCGGCCTCGGCCAAGGCGCGCCGGGCTGCCGGCGTCAGTGGCTTGTGCGGCGAGCCGTTAGCATGCGTTTGGCTGGTTTTGTCGATCATGCGATCTTCCGCTAGATTGAAACAGGCCCCGATTGAAACGGGAACCGCTGTTTCCCATCATATAGCGATGGGCCCACAAGGATCGACCCTTTTGTTGGGCCAGAACGGAGCAGACGATGAACACCCTTCGCACCGCCATGCTTTTGGCCGCAATGACGGCCCTGTTCATGGGTGTCGGCTATCTGGTCGGCGGATCCGGCGGCATGATGATCGCCTTGCTGATCGCCGCCGGCACCAATTTGTTCAGCTATTGGAACGCCGACAAGATGGTGCTGTCGATGCACCGTGCGATCGAGGTCAACGAAAGCAACGCGCCCGAATATTACGCCATCGTGAAGGGTCTCGCGCAACGCGCCGGCCTGCCGATGCCGAGAACCTATCTCATCGACAATCCTCAGCCCAATGCCTTCGCCACCGGCCGCAATCCGCAAAATGCCGCTGTCGCCGCCAGCACCGGCCTGCTCGAGCAGCTCTCACATGAAGAAGTCGCGGCGGTGATGGCGCATGAGCTTGCCCATGTGCAGCACCGCGACACGCTGACCATGACGATCGTCGCGACCTTTGCCGGCGCAATTTCGATGCTCGGCAATTTCGCTTTGTTCTTCGGCGGCAACCGCGACAACAACAATTCCTTCGGCATCGTCGGCGTGCTGGTGGCGATGATCGTCGCGCCCCTGGCCGCCATGATCGTGCAGATGGCGGTGAGCCGCACCCGCGAATACGAGGCCGACCGGCGCGGGGCCGAAATCTGTGGACACCCGCTGTGGCTCGCCTCGGCACTTGACAAGATCGCGCGGGGCGCCGAACGCATCCGCAACCCGGATGCCGAGCGCAATCCGGCAACCGCCCATCTCTTCATCATCAATCCTCTTTCCGGCGAGCGCATGGACAGTTTGTTTTCCACTCACCCGAGCACAGAAAACCGCATCGCCGCATTGCAGAGGATGGCGAGCGAGATGGCCGGCGCACCCGAAGCGGCCGCGACGCCAAAGCCGGCGCCGAAAGAGACCGGGCAGCAGCCGTCAGGTCCGTGGGACAGGGCCGCCCGGCCCGAGGGGCCGGTTGAGCCGGCCAAGCCGAGACCCAATCCCTGGGGACGCAATCCGACCGGACCCAAAGGTCCGTGGTCGTGAGCGCAGCACAACGCCGGCACGCAATTCCAGGTGATCGCGAGCACAATTCGGGCAGCGAGGCCGCAGCCGGTCTCGCCGCGCGCAAGGCAGCCGCGCGCCTGCTTGCCGCAGTCATCGACGCGAGAACGCCACTCGACGGGCTGACCGACCATGAAAACGGCCATCCGCAATACAAGGCGCTCGACTTGCGCGACCGCGCCCTGGTGCGCGCCATTCTGGTCACCGCCCTGCGCTACCGCATGACCATATCAGGCCTTTTGGCCCGCCGCCTGGAAAAGCCGCTGCCGCCCAACGCTACGGCGCTTTCGCACATCCTGCACGTGGCGGCGGCACAGATCCTGTTCCTCGATGTTCCCGACAGCGCCGCCGTCGACCTCGCCGTGACGCACGCCAAGTCCGATCCGCGCACGGCGCGCTTTTCCGGCCTCGTCAACGGCGTGCTGCGTACGCTGGCGCGGGCCAAGCAGGACGAGCTCGCGACCGCAATTGCCGCAACCGACGAGGCACCAAAATGGTTTTCCGACCGTTTGAAAACGGTCTACGGCCTCGACAAGGCCAGGCAGATACTGCTCGCCCACCGCCATGAGGCGCCGGTCGACTTCTCGGTCAAGTCGGACCCGGCGCTGTGGGCCGAACGGCTCGGCGGCTTCGTCTTACCGACCGGCACGGTGCGGGTCGAGAAGCTCAGCGCTTCCGTGACCGAACTGCCCGGCTTTGGGGAAGGCGCCTGGTGGGTTCAGGATGCAGCGGCCAGCCTGCCGGCCCGGCTGTTCGGCGACATCAATTGTTTGCGAATCGCCGACGTCTGCGCCGCGCCGGGCGGCAAGACCGCCCAGCTGATCCTCGCCGGCGCCCATGTCACTGCGCTCGACATGTCCAGAACGCGGCTGGCACGGCTGACGCAGAACCTCGAAAGGCTCGGCTTGGCCGCGGAGATCGTCGAGGCCGATCTGCTCAAATACGAGCCGAAGAACCGCTTCGACGCCGTCCTCCTCGACGCACCTTGCTCTTCGACCGGCACGGTGCGGCGGCATCCCGACGTTCCCTGGACGAAGACGGCGGCCGACGTCGAAAAATTGGCCGACCTGCAACGCCGGCTGCTTGCCCGCGCCATCACCCTGGTCAAGCCTGGCGGTCGCATCGTCTTTTCCAACTGTTCGCTCGATCCGCTGGAAGGCGAAGAGCTCTATCGCGACTTTCTCGCCGGCAATGCGGAGATCATCGACGACCCGCTTCGGCCAGGCGAGATTGCCGGCATCGACCCATTCCTGACGCCGCAAGGCACGTTGCGCACCACGCCGGCCGATCTGGAGCTTGGCTCACCGGCGCGTTCCGGGCTGGACGGTTTCTTTGCCGCCCGCATGCGCAGAGCCGGCTAAGGGCCGATCTTGAAGCGCCATCCGACTTCTTGGGGCGAGGAGGCATGGAAAACAGGCTGAACGGCCCCACTGCCGCGGAATTCGCCTTCGCACAAGTTCTTGAATCATATAAACTTGTGCTTGGGTGAGGACGATCAGGAGGGGTTTTGGCAATCGCTGCCGGTAACACGACGCGTCTGTGGACGCTTGTCGCGAGGGAGTTCTGGCGCAAGACGCGCCGGCGCTTGCGTGCCGGGCCACTCTATCGCTGGCGCTACTCCGGCCGCACGCCGGAGCGCGTCCTGATTGCCCCGCCGGACCTGCGACTCGCCGATCCTCAGATCGCACTCGAGATCTATTACGGCCGCTATCCGCTTTCGGGGCATCTGGTCGAGACCGGTGGCAAATCGCCCTTCCAGATCGACGTGCCCAATCCCGGCTGGCAAAAAACGCTGCATGGCTTTCGCTGGCTGCGCCACATGCGTGCCGCCAGCACGGAGCTCGCCGCCGCCAACGCGCGGGCGTTGGTTTCCGACTGGATTGCAATCCATGGCAGCCATATTTCCGGCGTCGCCTGGGAGCCCGGCACGACGGCCAAGCGTGTCATTGCCTGGCTGCAGCATTCCTCGATCGTGTTGCAGGGCGCCGAGTTTCCGTTCTACCGTGCGTTCCTGAAATCGCTTGCCGTCCAGATCCGCTATCTGCGCGCCATGGTGCGCGAGATGCCGGACGGCAAGGACAGGCTGCGCGCCCGCATTGCGCTGGCCTTTGCCGCTTTGTCGCTGCCGGCGCCGGCCTCGGCGCTGCGCGGTGCCACCCGCAATCTCGCCGAGGAGCTCGACCGCCAGATCCTGCCTGACGGCGGCCATATCTCGCGTAATCCGATGACCGTGCTTGAAATCCTCGCCGACCTTCTGCCATTGCGCCAGACATACGCCAATCAGGCCGAGACACCGCCGGCCGCCCTGATCGGCGCCATCGACCGGATGCTGCCGGCACTGCGCTTCTTTCGCCATCAGGATGGCAGCCTTGCCCGCTTCAACGGCATGGGCGCCACCATCCACGACCGCATCGCCAGCATCCTGCATCACGACGACACCGCCGGCGCACCACTGCTGCACGCGCCGCATTCGGGTTATGAGCGCCTGTCGATGGGTGGTGTCACGGTGATCGCCGATACCGGCCCGCCGCCGCCCGTCGACGTGTCCAATGCTGCTCACGCCGGATGCCTCGCCTTCGAATTGTCGTCGGGCCGCCAGCATTATATCGTCAATGCCGGCATAGACACCTATGGTGCCGCCGAGTTCCGGCCGCTTGCCCGCGCCACCGCCGCCCACTCCACCGCTACCATCAACGACACGTCGTCGGCGCGCTTCAACCACTCCTTGCGCGTCAACGACCTGCTCGGCACGCCTTTGATAGGCGGGCCGCAGCATGTGCCTTGCAAGCGCACCGACCAGAAGGGCAGCCAGGGCTTCATCGCCCGCCATGACGGCTATGTGGCGCGCTTCGGCTTCCTGCATGAGCGCGAGCTGAAATTGTCGACCGAGGGCAATGTGCTTGCCGGCAGGGACCGCTTCCTGCGGCCGGGCGGCGCTTCTATCCGCAACAATGGCCGTGATTTCGTTACAGTGCGTTTCCATGTCCATCCCGACATAAACGTGCTCCAGGATGAGCATGACCGTCTGGTGCTGACCGCCGACCACGCCGACACTTGGGTGTTTACCTCCACCGAAGTGGCACCCGAGGTCGAGGAATCGATCTATTTCGCCGGGCTTGGCGGCCCACGCCGCAGCCGCCAGATCGTGCTTGCCTTCAAGGCCTCGGAGATTCCCGAGGTCCATTGGCAACTGACGCGGACAATTATCGCCGGCCGTCAGGAAAAAGCTGAAGCTGGTGGCAACGGCAGACACTGATCAAGCCTTGCGGCTTGATTTCCGGGCCTCATATGCTACGGCCCGCGGACGCTCTCCAACCACACGTGGAAAGGCCGCCAGCCCATGGCCGTCGCCGCCAAGAATATTCCCGCGCCCGACCTTGTACCCATCCGTCGCGCGCTGCTCTCCGTCTTCGACAAGACCGGCCTGATCGATTTCGCCAGGGCGCTGGCTTCGGCCGGCGTCGAGCTGGTCTCGACCGGCGGCACGGCAAAGGCCCTCGCCGATGCGGGCATGGCGGTGCACGACGTATCCGAGCTCACCGGCTTTCCCGAGATCATGGACGGGCGCGTCAAGACGCTGCACCCGTCGGTGCATGGTGCACTGCTCGGCGTTCGCGACGATCCAGAGCACGCCGCGGCGATGCGCGACCACGGCATTGAGCCGATCGATCTCGTCGTCTCCAATCTCTATCCATTCGAGGAGGTGCGCCGCTCCGGCGCCGACTACGCCGCGATCGTCGAAAACATCGACATCGGCGGCCCGGCGATGATCCGTGCCTCGGCCAAGAACCACGCATACGTCGGCATCGTCACCGACCCTGACGACTATGCCTCGGTGCTCAACGCGCTGGAGATGAATTTCGGCTCGTTGTCGCTGGATTTCCGCAAGAAGTTGGCAGCCAAGGCCTTTGCCCGCACCGCCAGCTACGATGCGGCGATCTCGGGATGGTTCGCCGAGGCGCTGGAGATCGAGCATCCGACATGGCGCGCCTTCGGCGGCAGGCTGCAGTCGGTGATGCGCTACGGCGAAAACCCGCATCAGGGCGCCGGCTTCTATGTCAACGGCGACAGGCGGCCGGGCGTCGCCACGGCACGCCAGCTTCAGGGCAAGCAGCTTTCCTACAACAACATCAACGATACCGACGCCGCCTTCGAGCTGGTCGGCGAGTTCGATCCGACCCGCTCCGCAGCGGTAGCCATCATCAAGCACGCCAACCCGTGCGGCGTCGCCGAAGGCGCTTCGCTGCAAGCGGCCTATGCCAAGGCGCTGGCCTGCGACCCGGTCTCGGCCTACGGCGGCATCGTCGCCATGAACCGTATCCTCGATGCCGCAGCCGCCGAAGAGATCGTCAAGACCTTTACCGAAGTGATCATCGCACCGGAGGCGTCCGATGATGCAATCCGCATCATTGGCGTCAAGAAGAATCTACGCCTGCTGGTCACCGGCGGCCTGCCCGACCCGCGCGCGGCGGGCCTTGGCTTGAAATCGGTTGCTGGCGGCTTGCTCGTCCAGGGCCGCGACAATGCGGTGGTGGATGACCTCGAGCTGAAGGTGGTGACCCGGCGCGCTCCGACGCCGGCCGAAATGGCCAATCTGAAATTCGCCTTTCGCGTGGCAAAGCACGTCAAGTCGAACGCGATCGTCTATGCCAGGGACGGCGCCACCGTCGGCATCGGCGCCGGCCAGATGAGCCGTGTCGATTCCTCGCGCATCGCCGCGCGCAAGGCGCTCGACGCGGCCGACGCTGCCGGTCTGACGGAGCCTTTGACCAAGGGCTCGGTCGTCGCCTCGGATGCCTTTTTCCCGTTCGCGGATGGGCTTTTGTCGGCAATCGAAGCCGGCGCCACCGCCGTCATCCAGCCCGGCGGCTCGATGCGCGACGACGACGTCATCGCCGCCGCCGACGCTCACGGCATTGCCATGGTCTTCACCGGAGTGAGGCACTTCCGGCATTGAACCCCCTCCCCCTGTGGGAGAAGGGAAGAGCAGCTCACTCCGCCGGCCGATCCGCCGGATAGGGCGTGCCGATCAGGATCGCCATGCCTGCGCCGAGGAACAGCACGATCGCCGCCATTCCGAGCCGCGCCGAGCCGCTGGCCAGGGTGATCGTGGCCACCATGAAGGGCGCTGCAAAACTTGTTGCCCGACCGGCCAGCGCATAGATGCCGAAATAGCGGCCGGATTCGGCTGCGGAGACGCTGCGCGCCATGTAGGAGCGCGACGATGCCTGCACCGGCCCGAAGGCAAGCCCGATCAGCAGGCCGTAGAAAATGTAGGCTTTTTCCGCCGCCGTGCCGAACAGTCCGCCGCCGTCCAGTCCGGGCATCACCCAGGCGCCGAACAGCGTATAGCCCGGGCCGGTCGAGACGATGCCGATCGTGGCAATGCTCAGCATGACCAGCGAAATCATCACTATGGTCTTGGAACCCAGTGCAGTGTCGAGGCGTGCGGCAACCACGCAGCCGACGATGGCAACGACGTTGAGGATGATGCCGAACAGGCCGATCTCTGTGATCGACCAATGGAACATTGCCGCCGCAAACGTTCCGCCCAGCGCCAGCAGCGCGTTGACGCCGTCCTGATAGATCATGCGGGCGACGAGAAAGCGAAAAATACCGCTGCGCTTGCTTACTTCGGCTAGCGTCGACTTCAGTTCCGACAGGCCCTCGCGCACCGCCGGCCCGATTGGAATGCCTTTGATCGCATCAGGCGTGAAAAAGAACATCGGCAGGATGAACAGGAAATACCAGGCCGCCGACAACGGTCCGGTGGCGCGCGCGTCCTCGCCGAGCCTGGGGTCAAGGCCGAAGATCGGGTCGAGCCCGACGACGGTCTTGCCGGTTTCAGGCGAGCCGGCCATGACGGTAACGACGAAGATTAGCGCGATCATGCCACCGAGATAGCCGAGCCCCCAAGCCATGTTCGAGATCCTGCCGATGTCGCTCTTCGGCACCAGGCGCGGCATCATCGAGTCATTGAACACGGTCGAGAATTCAGCCGCGACCGATGCCAGCGAGAACAACGCCACGACCAGAAAAAGGTTGGAGCCGGGCGCGGCGAACCACAGCAAGGTGAGGCTGGTGATCTTGACCGCGGCGAAGAAGGCTATCCACGGTTTGCGTGGTCCGGTCTGATCGGCGATCGAGCCGAGGATCGGCGACAAAACGGCGATGACGAGGCCGGCGGCGGCGATGCCGTAGCCCCAGGCCGCTTGCCCGGTCTCGGGATTGCTGGCCATTCGCGAGACGAAATAAGGACCGAAGATGAAGGTGGTGACGACCGTGAAGAACGGCTGGGCCGCCCAGTCGAACAGCATCCATCCCCAGATGCCGCGTCCCGACGCACGCTGCACTGCCACCTCAGCCATGTCCCCTCCGCTGGAGCTCTCCATGCCGATCGAATCGGCATGATGCTCCGTCTTCTTGTTGAGCACGATCTTGTCCAAAAGCCGATCGTTACGTTCGCGATCATGCTCCGGGCGCCCCAACGCCGCGCGCCGTTCGCTCTATAGCGCAGTTCTTCCCGGCAATCCCGCGCGATGTGGAAGACTTCTCACAGCGCCGTCAGATCACTCATCAGGCCGGACGCCACCGACAGCCGGGACACGGTGATGTCGCCGCCCTCGGTCAGCGCCTGCAGCCGCTCGCGGATGCGTCCGACCCGTTCGCCGCCGGACTCCAACCATCCAGTCACCGGATCCGCCGCCTCGGCATGGCCGGTGAGTGCCGCCACGGCGATGCCGCGCCTGGCCGCCCCAATCGTGTCGGTGGCGCGGGAAAGGGCCAGCTGATCGTAATAATCCGAGGGCGTGATCGAGCGCGCCGCGTCCTCGACGCGCGGGATGCGGAAGACATCGCTGACTGCAAAGAACGCCTTGGCGGCAGCGACGATGCCGGCACTCGCCGTCCGCGCCGTCAGCGCGATGTCGGGGATGAGTTCCGCCACGTCGGTCAGCGCCAGCTGTTCGGCAAGACTCTCCGGCGCGCCGCCCTTCGACAGGCCGTGCCGCCGCTCCTCGATCCGCTCGCGAGAGAAGGCCGGCAGCAGCGACACGAGCTTCGGCTCCAACGCCTTGCGCGCATCCTGCAATTCGGTGATCCGCTGCCCGAGCGGCGCGGTGCCGGCATCGTTCTTCAGGTACCAGCCGCTGGTCACATAGATCAGCCGGCTGACCGCCTGATAGAGGTCGAGCTGGATCTGTCCGTCGATCTGGTTGTCGAGCGCGTCGATCTGCCGGTAGAGCGCCGGCAGCGCAAAGCCATCCCGCACCACGGCGAAGGTGCGCACGACATCGGCGGCACTGCGGCCAGTCGCTTCCTGCAGCCTGTTGACGAAGGACGGGCCGCCGCGATTGACCAGATCATTGGCGACGACACGGGCGATGATCTCGCGGCGCAGCCGATGGCCGTGGATTTCTCCCGCATATTTCTTCGCCATGCGATCGGGGAAATAGCCCATCAGATCACGGTCGAAATGCGGATCGTCCGGCACGTCGCTGGCGACGATATCGGAAAACAGCACGATCTTGGCATAGGCGAGCAGCACGCCGAGCTCGGCCCGGGTCAGCGGCTCACCGCGCGTCTCGCGCTCGGCAAAGGCCGCCGGCGACGGCAGCGCCTCGACGGCACGGTCGAGCAGTCCGCGCGCCTCCAGCGCCGCCATGAAGCGGCTCTGATGGGCGATGTCGGCGAGCCCGCGCTTACGGGCAAGGGACAGCGCCAGCGTCTGCTGGTAATTGTTGGACAGCACCAGGGCGCTGACCTCATCGGTCATCTCGGCCAGCAATTTGTTGCGCGCCGGCCGGGTCAGCGATCCCTTGCGCATGGCGGAAGCCAGCGCGATCTTGATGTTGACCTCGACGTCGGAGCAATTCACGCCGCCCGAATTGTCGATCGCATCTGAGTTGCAGCGGCCGCCATTCAATCCGAATTCGATGCGCGCCCGCTGCGTGACGCCGAGATTGGCCCCCTCACCGATGACCTTGGCACGCAGGTCGAGCGCGGTGATGCGGATCGCGTCATTGGCACGGTCGCCGACGTCCTGGTTGGTCTCGCCCGATGCCCTGACATAGGTGCCGATGCCGCCAAACCACAAAAGGTCTGCCGGCGCCTTGAGAATGGCACTCATGATCTCGACTGGCGTGGCCGTTGTCTTGCCGAGGCCGATCGCCGCAGCCGCGGGCGCCGGCAAGGTGATCGACTTCTGGCTGCGCGAGACGATGATGCCGCCCTCCGACAGCTTCGTCTTGTCGTAATCCTGCCAGCTTGAACGGGCGAGAGCGAACATACGCCGGCGCTCGGCCATCGAAGCCGCCATGTCGGGATCGGGATCGATGAAGATGTCGCGATGATCAAAGGCGGCTATCAGCCGGGTCTGCTCCGACAGCAGCATGCCGTTGCCGAACACGTCGCCCGACATGTCGCCGACGCCGACGACAGTGAACGGCGTGGTTTGGATGTCGCGGTTCATCTCGCGGAAATGCCGCTTGACTGCTTCCCAGGCGCCCTTCGCGGTGATGCCCATCTTCTTGTGGTCGTATCCGGCCGAACCGCCGCTGGCGAAAGCGTCGTCGAGCCAGAAGCCGTGCCTTTCGCTTATGGCGTTGGCGGTGTCCGAGAAGGTCGCCGTTCCCTTGTCCGCGGCGACGACGAAGTACGGATCATCCTGATCGCGCCGCACCACGCCGGCTGGCGGGATGACGCCGTCCAGGCCGATATTGTCGGTGATCGACAACAGGCTGGAAACGTAATTCTTGTAGGCGGCCGTGCCGGCCTCGAAAATGGCGTCGCGCCCGGCGCTCATCGGCAGCTTTTTCGGGTAGAAGCCGCCCTTGGCGCCAACCGGCACGATCACCGCATTCTTGACCTGCTGTGCCTTGACCAGGCCAAGCACCTCGGTGCGATAGTCCTGCGCACGGTCCGACCAGCGCAGGCCGCCGCGCGCGACCGGGCCGAAGCGCAGATGCACGCCCTCGACCTCGGAGCCATAGACGAAGATCTCGCGCCATGGCCGCGGCGCCGGCAGCCCGTCGACCGATTGCGAATCGAGCTTGATCGCCAGTGATTGGCCCTTCTCTTTCGTATCGGCAACGAAATGATTGGTGCGCAGCGAGGCTTCGATCAGGTTCAGATAACGTCGGATGATGGTGTCGTCGTCGATGTTGGGAACGTCTTCCAGCGCATCCGTGATCTTGGCCTTCAGATGTTTGGCCTGAACGACGCCTTCCGTCTCATCCGTCGGGCCGAGGCGGGCGACGAACAGCGCATGCAGTCCGCGGGCGATCTCGGGATAGCGGTTGAGTGCGGCGGCGATGAAATCCTGGCTCTGCGGGATACCGGCCTGCTGCAGATAGCGGCCATAGGCGCGCAGGACCGTGATCTCGCCCGACCACAGGCCTGCGGTCTGGGCGAGGCCGTTATAGCCGTCATTGTCGACATTGCCGCGCCAGACGGAAAGGAACGCGTCCTCGAACAGCGCGCCGCCAATGCCGAGGTCGATCGGCCTGCCGTAGCTGTTCTCAAGTTCCATGTCGTGGATGAAGACCATGCCGGATTGATTGTCGCCGACCTCGAAAGTACGCTCGCTGATGACGCGGAAACCGATGTTTTCCAGCACGGGCACGCGCCGCGACAGCGCCACCGGGCTGCCATGGTGATAGATTTTCAGCGCCGCCTGATGCGGCTTCTGGTCGGCGTGACGGTAATAGTCGATGGCGATCGGATTTGACGCATCGAGCCTGGCGATGCGCCCGGCATCGGCCAGCGCCACGGCCGGCGGGAAACTGTCGCGATAACTTTCCGAAAAGCGCGAGGCGATGGCCGTTAGCTTCGCGTCGGCCCCGGTCTCGGTCGCGGTCTCGCGCAGTGCATCGTCCCAGGTCCGTACGATGTCGCGAATCGCCGCCTCGATCGTCGCCTGCTCGACCTTCGGCGTCTTGCCGCCGGAGCGGCCGATGATGAAGTGGACGCGCGCCAGCCCGCCTTCCGGGAAGGCCGGATAATAGGCCGACAGCCGGCCTTCGAAGACGGTCTTCAGATAGGTGCCGATCTTCTCGCGCACGACGCTGTCGTAACGGTCGCGCGGCACGAAGACGAGTACAGAGACGAAGCGGTCGAACTGGTCGACACGCACCAATGCCCTGACGCGCGGCCGCTCGATCAAGCCCAGTATGGCTTCGGCATGCTTGCGCAGGATCGGCACCGGAACCTGGAACAACTCGTCGCGCGGATAGCTCTCCAGCACGTTGATCAATGCTTTGCCGGAGTGGTCGCCGGGATTGAAGCCGGATTTGGCAATGACGGTTTCGGCCTTCGAGCGCAGATAGGGGATTTTCATCACCGAGCGCGTATAAGCAGTCGAGGTGAACAGTCCGACGATGCGCAGCTCGCCTGAAAGCACGCCTTTGCCGGTGTAGGTCTTGACGCCGATGTAGTCGAGGTAGATGCGGCGGTGCACCGATGACTTGGCGTTGGCCTTGGTGACGATCAGCGGTTCCGGCCCATGCAGGAAGGCGCGGATTTCCGGCGTCGTGCTCACCGCTTCGGTGCCACGCCTGAGCACCAGCACGTCGGGATCGGAAAGGATGCCGAGGCCGGGCTTTTCGGCACGCTCGAGCATGCCGCTCTTCTCGCCGCCGGTGTATTTGAATTCACGCATGCCTAGAAAGGTGAAATTGTCGTCGCGCAGCCATTCGAGGAAGGCGATCGCCTCGGTGACATGGGCCTTGTCGAGCGGCACCGGCGAGTAGCGGAATTCCGAGATCGCTTGGTCGAGGCGGGCAAGCATCGGCTTCCAGTCGATGACGGCGGCGCGCACCTGACCGAGCAGCTTCGTCAGGCGTGCGGAAAGGCCTTCGGCCTGCTCGGCCGAAAGGCGGCCGATATGGACATGGATGACGCTCAGCCGGTCATGGCTGTGCTCGCCCTTGGCATAACCGCCATCGCCGAGGATTTCCTCGACGCCGTTCTTGCCGTGCCTGACCACGATGACCGGGTGGGTAACCAGCAGCGGCTCGCCGGCGCTCTCTGTAATCTCACCGAGGACGGAATCGAACAGGAACGGCATGTTGTCGTTGACGACGGTGATCACCGTCATCGGCCGGCCTTGGCGGACGACACCGGAATCGACGTCTATGGCAACGACGCAGTCGTCCTTCTTGTGCCGGGCGACAGCGCGGCCGGCGAGTTCGGCAGCGCGTTCGAGATCGATGACGTCGTAGGCGGCGACATCTTCGGCCGGAGCTCGGGCCAGCAAGTAGTCGGCAAGCCTGCCGGGCTTTTCGCTGCCCTTGGCCGGACTCATCTTTTTCAACTGGCTTGCGGATTTCAGGCCGGCCATGAGCTAATTCCCTCCCGTCATGTTTTTACAACTATCGTAGCAGATGACGGGTATTTGGCGACAAAGGTTTGACGGCTTGCGACGAAATGTCGGAATTCACCGGCAGCCTGGCGGAAAACGAGGAGAAATCCCCTATGACAGACAAAATCACCGCGCTTGACCTCGCACCGGCGGAGCTGAGCGAAGCGACCAACGCCTATTTCGCCAAATGCCGGGAGAAGCTCGGCCTCGTTCCCAATGTGCTGCTCGCCTACGCCTTCGACGAGAAGAAGCTGCGCGCTTTCACCGACATGTACAATGATTTGATGCTGGGTGAATCCGGCCTGTCGAAGCTGGAGCGAGAGATGATCGCGGTGGTCGTCTCATCGGTCAACCATTGCTATTATTGCCTGGTTGCACATGGCGCGGCGGTGCGCCAGCTTTCCGGCGACCCGGCCTTCGGCGAGATGATGGTGATGAATTTTCGCGCCGCCGAGCTGTCAGACAGGCAGCGCGCCATGCTCGAATTCGCGGTGAAGCTGACCGAGCAGCCGGCAAAGATCGTCGCAGCCGACCGGGCGGCGCTGCGGCAAGTGGGCTTTTCCGACCGCGACATCTGGGATATCGCCTCGACTGCCGCGTTCTTCAACATGTCGAACCGGCTGGCATCGGCGATCGATATGCGGCCGAACGATGAATATCACGCGATGGCGCGATAGGGCACCGCGGTCGTATATATTAGCTACATCGCATTCTCGTTGCTTGTTTGCCGGTTTGGTCCGATGATCGGCATGCGGCATGACCGCATGCCGGTTCGATGCCGCCGATCAAAGGAGGAGAACATGGCGAAATTTCTCTACGTCTATCACGGCTCGGGCAAGATGCCGACCGAGGAGGCCGAACGGAAGGCAGCGATGGATGCCTGGAACGGCTGGTACGGCAAGCTTGGCTCAGCCGTGGTCGACGGTGGCAATCCAGTCGGCATGTCGAAGACCCTGCTGCCCGGCGGCAAGGTCGAGAACAATGGCGGCAGCAATCCAACCGCCGGTTACACCATCATCGAAGCGAAAGACATCGACGATGCCGTCGGCAAAGCCAAGGATTGTCCTATCCTGACGGACCCGGGTTTCAGCGTCGAGATTGCGCCGATAATCGAAATGGGTTGACGCCCCGGCTCAGGACCGCGCCGCGATCGCCGCCGCAGCGCCGGCCATGGTGCCGGCGCTGACGCGGTTGGCGATCTTCATCGCCCGTTTGCTCCTCAAGAGCTTGCGCGCCTGCGATGCGGCGAGCACCCAGGTCAAATCGATGGCGACCAGCACCACGGCCATGGTCGCCGTCAGCTCGACCCAGCCGATCACGCTGACTGAACCGAGATCGATGATGGTCGGCAGCAGCGCCAGATAGAACATCATGATCTTGGGGTTGCCGAGCGTTACCGCCATGCCGGCAAAGAACAGTCTGACGGGCGAATCTTCGCGCGGCAGCGAACCTTCTTTTGCCTCGACCGGTGCGGTCCACATCTTCCAGGCAAGCCAGGCGAGATAGACGACGCCAACCCATTTCACGACGACAAAGGCGAAGTGGAACGTCTGCGCCACCACGGCGAGGCCAAACACCGCCAGTGATAGCCAGATCGCTTCGCCGATCCACATGGCAAGCAGGAACGGAAACACGTCGCGAAACCCTTTTGCGATGACCCGCGCCACAAGTGCGGCAATCGACGGGCCCGGCGAGCCGGCGGCAACAAGCAGGGCGCCGGCAAAAATCAGAAGCGACGTGAAATGCATGACGCGGATCTCGTTAGAAATTTTTGGACGCTTCAACATAACCCAACTGTTCCAGCGACGGTAGCGTCCACCGAAAGAAGGCTTGTCGGCCAGGCACCTCGCGGCTAGAAGTGTCGTCTCGAAATCCTTTCCGAGCTTCACTTTGCCTACGTAACCGCCGGTCTCGCCAACTCCCCCGACACAGAGCAGGGCGTCGCAGTCGCGGTGCCTGTTTTCACATCATCTGTTCTTCAGGGTGGCGGTTCGAGACCGGTTTGGCACTGCTGAACCGCTGTCGCGCATAACCCGCGACACCTGATTTCCAACTGCCGCAGTCTCTCGCCACGCCGTGCCCGCAGGGGCATCTCGACATCGCCGATCTGACGAACTTCCCGACGGGAAGGGCTTTTCGGCATGCCTTCGATACTGCGTATCCGCTGGACGATCGCGCCCAAGACCGCACCGCGACCTCACCTCAACTGCAATCGCTGCGGCGGTCTGAAAGCCTATCGCTGCAGCGGCAAATTCCGGGTCAATGCCAATGGCAAACGCATTGATGCCTGGTTGATCTACCGCTGCATCGATTGCGACAATTCCTGGAATTTCGGCATTCTGGAGCGATGCAGTCGCCGCGATATCGAACCGGCAATATTGCAGGCGCTCGAACGCAACGATCCGGTCCTGGCGCGGCGCCATGCTTTCGATATTGCCGCACTGCGAAGCAGGATCGGGCGCGTCGAGGAGTTTCCTGAAGCCGCCGTTCATAAGCAGGTGCTCGGGGACAGGCCGGAAAACACCGCCGCCCTCGAACTCCAGCTCGAGCTCGAAATGCCGACAGCGCTGCGGCTCGACCGGTTGCTCGCCAACGAACTCGGTGTCTCGCGATCGCGGCTTCAGGTTTGGGAAGAGAAGCGATTGCTGGTGGTTGGTCCGGATGGGGCCAAAGCCTTGCGCAGGCCGGCCCGGGCGGGAACGGCGATCCGCATCGACCTGTCTAGCGATCCAGACCGGGACGGCATTATCGCGGCTGCCGGCGGGTAAGATAAAGGGAGGAAGCACGCACGTGCTCCCTCCCTCATAGTGGCTGAGAAAAGTGGCTTACGCCGCGCCGACCACTTTCGCCGACTTCTCGAAACGCTTGCGCTCGTTCGGGTCGAGATAGAGCTTGCGCAGGCGGATGGTCTTCGGCGTCACCTCGACCAGCTCGTCGTCCTGGATCCAGGCCAGCGCGCGTTCCAGCGTCATGCGGATCGGCGGCGTCAGTTTTACCGCCTCGTCCTTGCCGGCGGCGCGGATATTGGTCAGCTTCTTGCCCTTGAGCACATTGACTTCGAGGTCGTTGTCCCTGGAATGGATACCGATGATCATGCCCTGATAGACCTTGACGCCTGGGTCGATGACCATCGGGCCGCGGTCTTCCAGGTTCCACATGGCATAAGCCACCGATTCACCCTGTTCGTTGGAGATCAGCACGCCGTTGGTGCGGCCCGGCAGCTCACCCTTGTAAGGCTCGTAGGCATGGAACAGCCGGTTCATCACGGCGGTGCCGCGCGTGTCGGTCAGCAGTTCCGACTGGTAGCCGATCAGGCCGCGCGTCGGCGCGTGGAAGACGATGCGCTGGCGATTGCCGCCCGAAGGGCGCAGCTCGACCATCTCGGCCTTGCGCTCCGACATTTTTTGCACGACGACGCCGGCATGCTCCTCGTCAACGTCGATGACGACTTCCTCGACCGGCTCCAGCAATTCGCCGTTCTCGCCCTTCTGCATGACGACGCGCGGCCGCGACACGGCGATCTCAAAACCTTCGCGGCGCATCGTCTCGATCAGCACGGCCAGCTGCAATTCGCCGCGTCCGGAGACGAAGAACGAATCCTTGTCCGGCGATTCCTCGATCTTCAGCGCGACATTGCCTTCGGCCTCGCGCAGCAGGCGGTCCCGGATGACGCGGCTGGTCACCTTGTCGCCTTCGGTGCCCGCCAGCGGTGAATCGTTGACCAGGAATGACATCGTCACCGTCGGCGGATCGATAGGCTGCGCGTGCAGCGGCTCGGTCACCGACAGGTCGCAGAACGTGTCGGCGACGGTGCCTTTCGACAAGCCGGCGATGGCGACGATGTCGCCTGCCTGCGCTTCGTCGATCGGCTGGCGCTCGAGCCCGCGAAAAGCAAGGATCTTCGAGATGCGGCCGGTTTCGACCTGGGTGCCGTCATGGTGCAGCACCTTGACCGCCTGGTTGGATTTCAGCGTGCCGGATTCGATACGGCCGGTGATGATGCGGCCGAGGAACGGATTGGCTTCCAGAATGGTGCCGATCATGCGGAACGGGCCAGGATGAACGGTCGGCGCCGGCACGTGCTTGATGACGAGGTCGAACAGCGGCGCCAGAGCCTGGTCCTTCGGACCTTCGGGGTTTTCGGAGACCCAGCCGTCACGGCCCGAACCGTAAAGGATCGGGAAGTCGAGCTGCTCGTCGGTCGCGTCAAGCGCGGCAAACAGGTCGAACACCTCGTTGACCACCTCGACGTGGCGAGCATCCGGCCGGTCGATCTTGTTGATGACGACGATCGGCTTCAGTCCGACCTTGAGCGCCTTGCCGACGACGAATTTGGTCTGCGGCATCGGCCCCTCGGCGGCGTCGACCAGCACGATGGCCGAATCCACCATCGACAGGATGCGCTCGACCTCACCGCCGAAGTCGGCGTGGCCGGGCGTGTCGACGATGTTGATGCGGGTGCCCTTCCAGTCGACCGAGGTCGCCTTGGCCAGGATGGTGATGCCGCGTTCCTTTTCGAGATCGTTCGAATCCATGGCGCGCTCGGCGACGCGCTGGTTGTCGCGGAACGAGCCGGACTGTTTCAGGAGCTGGTCGACGAGGGTGGTTTTTCCATGGTCGACGTGCGCGATGATCGCGATATTGCGGATTTTCATGTTTTGGTCTCGGGAGCGTTGCAGGCAGCAGGCCAAAAGGCGCTGCCTCTTTCGGTTGGGCGGCTCATACAGGGTTTTTCGCAATTGCGAAAGAGGAGGCGAGTCACCAAATAAAGTCACCAAATCTTAAATGTCTTGGTGTGAAGTGGAATTATTAACCAAGGCGGAACCTTTCATGGTCCGGGCAGTTCGAATTTCATGATCGACGCAGGCAGCAGACTCCGGCCGATTTTGGCATGTAGCGCACTCGCCGTCCTCCTCGCGGCAGGCGCGGCGCAGTCGGCCGCGTCGTTCAAGGAGACGCGGACTGCCCTGCCGTCCGACAAGCGGTCGGCGGAGCAGCTTTTTGCCGATGCTCCCGATGGCGTCGACCCGGTGGTGACCGGGCCAGTCAGCGCCGCCTTCAAGCAAAGGCAGCAAAATGCCGGATGCGACGGCGCCGTCTGGCCCAACATTCCCGTCGTCTGCTATCCCGATTGATACACGTCCTACCCTCGGGCTGGCCCGAGGATAATGGTGCAGTCGCTCACGCCGACCGCACCGGATCGAGCGTGACCTTGTAGAGTTCGCTGTCGTCGCGATCCATCAGCCGCACCGTCAGCTGCTCTGTAGCGCCATCGATATCGACAAGTCCGAAGAACTGCAGGCCGGCCGACGGCGGCAGGTTCTGACCCTGCTCGGCAGTCGGTGCCTTGATGAACTTCAGCTCCGGGCCGAAGGTCATGTCGAAACCATTCGGTCCGAACGTGCCTGAATGGATCGGACCCGAAACGAATTCCCAGAACGGATTGAAGTCCTGGAACTGCGCCTTGTCCGGATTGTAGTAATGCGCGGCCGTGTAATGCACGTCTGCGGTGAGCCAAACGGTATTGCTGATGCCCGCGTTCTTTATATAGCGAAGAAGGTCGGCAATTTCCAGCTCGCGCCCCTTGGCCGGGCCATTGTCGCCATTGCTGACTGCCTCGGCCCCGACCTTCTTGGTACCGTCATTCCAGACCACGAGGCCGAGCGGCATATCGGCGGCGATGATTTTCCACGTCGCGTTGGAATTTGCCAGCTCACGCTTCAACCACTTGATCTGCTGTTCGCCGAGGATGCGCGATTCAGGCGTCATCGTCTCCTGCATATCCGGACCGTTGGGGCCGCGGTAGGAACGCATGTCGAGGAAGAACACGTCGAGCAGCGGACCATAAGCGATTTTGCGGTAGACGCGGCCCGGCTCCGACGGTTCGTAGCGGATCGTCGTCATCTCGTGGAAGGCGCGCGCCGCACGTGCTGCCAGCACATGGATTGATTTTTCTGTGTAGCGGTCGTCGGCGCTCAGGTCCTTCGAGTCCGACCAGTTGTTAAGCACCTCATGGTCGTCCCACTGATAGAAAGTCGGGCAGATGGCACTGAGCGCAAGAACGTTCTTGTCCATCATGTTGTATTTCCACTGCGCCCGGTATTCGTCCAGCGTCTCGGCAACCTTGCGCTTTTCGTCGATCAGCACTGTGTTTTTCCACTTGCCGCCATTGGGCAGGTCGACTTCGTCCTTCATCGCACCATCGGCATAAATCGTATCGCCCGAATGCAGGAAGAAGTCGGGCGTGTGCTTGGCGATCGTGGCGTAGGTCTTCATGCCGGTCTCGTCGATGCCCCAGCCTTGGCCGGCGGTGTCGCCCGACCAGGCAAAGCGGATGTCACGCTTCGAGGCAGGTGCCGTGCGGAAGCGGCCGACGATCGGCTCGGAAACGGCGTTGATGTCGGCAAGATCGGCCGCGACCATGCGGTAGAAAATATCCTGGTCGGAGGCGAGATCGGTGAGCAGCCGCTTCACCGTATAGTCGCTGGCCGGCGAGGTATCGAGCGGCGCCAGGCGGACGGCATTGGCGAAACTTTCCGTCGACGACACTTCGAACATGACGCGCGACGGCCGGTCCGTGCGCGTCCAGACCATGCCGCTGGTCGCGTCGACGTCGCCGGACTGGATGCCATGGGTGAAGGCCGGGCGCTGATTGGCGCGCGAATAATAGGGAAGCGCAAGGCCCGACGCGCCGACCAGGCCAACGGCGCTGGCCGACGTGACGAAAGCGCGCCGCGTCATTGAAATCTTGTTCATGGCTGTCTCCTGGATGGCGTTGAACGTCGCCGCCAAGCTCCAGCTTCAATGTTTCAGGCACATTTCGAAACGATGAAGGTTTTCTGACATCAACAGGCTGGAAGGCTGGACCGCTCGGCGGCGAAGCTGCTGATCTCCCCCCTTGCGGGTCCCTTGCGGGGAAGATGGCCGGCAGGCCAGAGGGGGGCGCTGTCCCGCCGACGTACAAATCAGAAAGAAATCAGACGGAGCAGCGGAGTTTGGGCAGAATATTGCGTAAAGTCGGAGGCTGGCGAACCTTCGCGCCCCCTCTGCCCTGCCGGGCATCTCCCCCGCGAGGGGGGAGATCGGCAATTTGGCCGACGGCATCTCTCCTGCAACGAGAAGCTATGCCGCCTGCGGTTCAGGATCGAACGCCGGGCGGCTGGTGTTGATCAGCAGCGAGATGCAGGCGGCGGCTATTGCCGTCATGCCGGCGATCAGGAAGGCAAGCTCGTAATTGCCCTGCAACTCACGCATAGTGCCACCGAAAAAGGCCGCTGTCGCTGCGCCGACTTGATGGCCGGCGACGATCCAGCCGAAGACGATCGGCCCGCTGCGGTCGCCGAACGCCTCGTTGGAAAGCCGCAGCGTCGGCGGCACTGTGGCGATCCAGTCCAGTCCGTAAAATACGGCGAAGATGATCAGGCTGGTCGCCGAGAAGCCGGAATAGGGCAGATAGATCAGCGACAGGCCGCGAATGCCGTAATAGATGCCGAGCAGCTTGCGCGGGTCGAAACGGTCGGTGAGCCAGCCCGACAGCGTCGTGCCAATAAGATCGAAGATACCCATCATCGAGAGCAGGCCCGCGGCCTGCACTTCGCCGATGCCCATATCGCCGCAAAAGGCGATCAGGTGCGTGCCGACCAACCCGTTGGTGGTGAAGCCGCAAACGAAGAAGGTGGCGAACAGGTACCAGAACACACGCGTACCGGCGGCGCGGCGCAACGTGCTCAGCGTATGCGCGAGGAAATTGCCTTGCGCGGCCGGCGGCGACGGCGGCACGTCGTCGGCCTCGGCACCGTAACGCACCATGCCAATCGCGGCCGGACGCTCCGGCACCAGCATGTAAACCAGCGGCACCAAGGCGGCGGTGGCCACGGCAATGGCAATGGCGACCGGCTTCCAGCCACCCGACTGGGCGAGCGAGGCGAGCAGCGGCAGGAAGACCAGCAGCCCGGTGGCGCTGGACGCCGACATCAGTCCCATCACCAGGCCGCGATTGGTCTTGAACCAGCGGTTGACGATGGTCGCGCCGAGCACGGTGGCGACGGCGCCCGAGCTGATGCCGGAAAACACGCCCCAGGTGAGGAGCAGATGCCACGGCTTGGTCATTAGTAGGCTGAGCGCAGTCGATCCCGACATCAACAGGAGCGCGGCAAGCAAGGTGCGGCGCAGCCCGATCCGCTCCATCAGCGCCGCGGCAAACGGCCCGGTCAGGCCATAGAGGAAGATGCCGGTGGCCGCGGCCAGCGAGACGACGTCGCGCCGCCAGCCGAAACTATTCTCCAGCGGCAGCATCATGACTGCCGGTGCCGAACGCAGGCCCGCGGCGATCAGCAGGCAGAGGAAGATGACGGCGACCACGACGAAAGCGTAGCGCTGGCCAAACGGGCGGGATTGAGCTATCATGTTACTGACCGGTACGTTTCAGGTGTGCGGAACATACGTACCGACCGGTAACATTGTCAACCAGGCAATCGGCAAACCAGATATGAAAAGCATTGAACCAACGATCAAGGAGAATGGCGCACCGCTGCCTCGCGCCGCCGAACGGATTCTCCAGGTGGCGCGCGACCTGTTCTACCGGCAAGGCATCAGGGCGATCGGCGTCGACGAGATCGTACGGCGTGCCGGCGTCACCAAGCCAAGCCTCTACCGCAGCTTTCCGTCCAAGGATGAGTTGGCCGCATCCTATCTTCGGCACTATGACCTCGAATTCTGGGAGCGCTTCGACGAGGCGGTGAATGCCCATCCCGGCGATCCGCGCGCGCAGATCGTCGCCTTCCTGACGCGTGTCGGCAAGCGCACGCAAAGGCCCGACTATCGCGGCTGCGGCATGACCAATGCCGCGGTCGAATATCCCGAACACGGCCATCCGGCCCGCGTCGTGAGCGAGGCCAACAAGCAGGAATTGCGCCGGCGCCTGCGTGCCATGGCGGCGGCGATGGGCGCCGGCGACGCCGACACGCTGGGTGACGGGCTGCTGCTCCTGATCGAGGGCGCCTATATCAGCGGCCAGCTGTTCGGTGCCGGCGGACCGGCGCAGTCGGTGGCCCGCAACGCCGATCTTCTGATCGAGGCAAGCTTGAAGAGATAGCGTTCCGTTTACCAGACCACTGTGAGCAGCCTGACTTCGTCTAGGCTACCGCTGAATTTGACGGTACGCTGCGGCAGCCCGAACGGAGTTGTCCGCCATGCGCGCTCTTTTGATCCTGCTTGTCCTCGCCGGTTTCTGCCAGGCGGCCCGGGCTGGCGACATATCCAGCGTCTATACCGATCTCGTCTGGGAGAAGGACTGCGTGACTTATGCCCAGGCGGAGGAAGGCGACGGCGACTGGGCCGACCTCGCCTGTTCGGGCTATGGCGGCTACCCGGTGATGGTTTCCTACGACGACGCGCGGGAATCTCTGTTCTACGGGTTTCCACCTGGCGACATGACCACGGTCTGGGAAAGCTTTTCCGGCCTCAACTCGGCTGGACCCAAAGTCGAGTGGCGTATCGAAACCAAGGGCGATATGGCCGTTCCTTTCGCAGTCATCCATCGTCGCTCGATCAGCGATAGCGAGGGCGAGAACAAGTCGACGGAAGTGCTGATCGTCGCCAAGGTTGCCCAGCCTGGCGCCCACGAAGGCTGCACGATCGCTCTCGTGCTCGCCACCGGCAATCCCGCCGCCAACGATCAGGCGCGCAAGCTTGCCGACGAGAAGGCACGCACCTTCGCCTGCGGCAAGGACAAGCGCGTAGTGATCGGCGATGCGCCCGCTTTCGGCCGCGTCGATAACTGATTATTTGCGCCCGTTAATTACTTACGCTTGGCCCGCTCGATTGCCTCGACGATCATCTTCTTGGCATAGGCGGCATCGTACCAGCCCTCGATCTTGACCCATTTGCCGGGTTCGAGATCCTTGTAGTGCTCGAAAAAATGCTGCACTTGCTGGCGGGTAATGTCGGGCAATTGCGTGTATTCGTGAACGTCCTCATAGCGCAAGGTCAGCTTGGGCGAAGGCACCGCGATGACCTTCTCGTCCTGGCCGGCATTGTCCTCCATCACCAGCACGCCGATCGGCCGCACATTGATGACGCAGCCCGGCACCAGCGCGCGTGTGTTGCAGACCAGCACGTCGATCGGGTCGCCGTCGCCCGACAGCGTGTGCGGTACGAAACCGTAATTGCCGGGATAGCGCATCGACGTGTGCAGGAAGCGGTCGACGAACAGCGTGCCGGCCTCCTTGTCCATCTCGTACTTGATCGGCTCACCGCCGATCGGCACCTCGATAATGACGTTGACGTCCTCGGGCGGGTTCTTTCCGCTGGCAATCGCTTCGATACGCATCGCTTTATCCCTCTCTCGATTGAAGATCGATAGCGGGCGACGGCGAATGGTGCAATGCGGCGAATGGTACTGGGGGATCGTCCGAACCGAAACCGGTCGGATCATGCGCTGGCCGTCATTCCCAGACGAAAGCGACCTTCTTCAGCGCCTTCTGCTCGAATATCTCGACGCCCTCGGCCACATCGCGACCGCCGGCGCCGGCATAGAAGGCAAGTGCGTTCTGATTGTCTTCCAGCGCCCACACCACCATGCCCTTCAAGCCATGGTCGGCCAGCCGTGCCCGTGCCGCCGAGAACAGCCGGCTGCCGAGCCCGATGCCTTGATATTCCGGCCGCAGGTAAAGCTCGTAGATCTCGCCCTGCTGCCTGAGTTCGCGGGCACGGTTCTTGCCGATCGTCGCGTAGCCGGCAATTTTGCCGCCGATTTCGACGACCAGGACGGTGGCGGCGCGGCGAATGGCATTCGCCCACCAGTCGGCACCGCGGCGGTTGATCATCGATGTCAGAGTGCGGTGTGGGATGATGCCCGAATAGGCGCCGCGCCAGGCCTCGAGATGCACGTCGGCAATGGCGGCTGCATCGCGCGGCTCGGCTTTCCTGATGTCGATGCTCAGCGTATTCATGATTGGTTAACCATAAACCCGCGGCGCCCGATTGCAAGAGTCCGGTCAGCCACTGCGATGCTTTCGCACAGCCGAACGGTGGGTCCTTGAGACGCTGCAAAACCGCCTTTAGCGAGATCAAATCTCGACCAGATGGTCGTCCAGTTCGTTGCTGTCGCCGGTCGACACCGGAAAATGCTCGGCCAGTACCGCACCGACCGCTTCGACCGCCCTGACGAAGCCGTCGGCAAGCCGATCGTCGCCGGCATGCGCCGTAAGGTCGCGGACGACACCGTCCCAGACATGCTGGCCGACACGAGAATCGATGCCGCTGTCGGCGACCACTTCAGCATAGCGCTCGGCGATCGAGACGAACACCAGCACGCCGGTGCGCGCCGCGGTGCGGTGGACGTTGCGGGCGAGGAACTGCTTCATCGCATTGGCGTGGGCGGCCTGGTAGCGCAGCCGCCTCGGCACCAAATGGATGCGCAATGCGGGCAATGCCCACAACAGGATGAGCACACTGGCAAGCGCCAGAAGCTCGGCTATGACGAAATGCGGCAAGCGGATCGACAGCCACCAGGCTTCCAGCCCGTAACCGACGGCGAGGCTGACGACGAGCATGCCGAGCATCGCCATGAAGGCGGCCGGGAAGAAATAGCCGTCGCTTGCATGCGCCACGACGCAGTAGATCTCGCCGTCGGTCTTTGATTCGGCAGCGCGGATCGCATCGGCGATGCGCTCATGATCCTCGGGGCTGATCGGTCGTGTTGCCATGATTGATGTCTCACCAGCTTCCTGAAGAACCGCCGCCGCCGGACGAACCGCCGCCGCCGGAAAACCCGCCGCCGGAACTTCCTGACGACCAACCACTGCCTGAACTTCCCGACGACCAGCCACTGCCGGACGAGGTCCCCGACGTCCAGGCACCGCCACCGGAGGGTGACGAACCTGGCCCGCGGCCGTAGCGGAACGTCATGCCCAGCCACTTGTACACGCCCGGCGACAGTTTCGTGCCCAAGATCGGCGGCAGGAACGCCATTGCCAAGCCGCCGAAGAACATCGTCGCCCACAGGATGATGAACAGCATGAAGATGGGATCGACAGGATTGTCATTCGCCGGATTGCGCTTGCCGCGCGCCTCCAGCTCTTCGGGATTGCCTTCCAGCACCATGATCATGTCGTCGACGGCCTTGCTGATGCCGCCTGAGAAATCGCCGGCACGGAAGGCCGGCACCATGTCGTTTTCGATGATCAACTTGGTGTGCAGGTCGGTCAGCGTGCCTTCAAGCCCATAGCCGACCTCGATGCGCATCTTGCGGTCGTTCGGCGCCACCAGAAGCAGGACGCCGTTGTTCTCCTTCGCCTGGCCGAGTTTCCAGGCGCGAAACAACCGGTTGGCGTAAGGCTCGATCTCCTCGCCGTCGAGGCTGGGAATGGTCGCGACGACGATCTGGTCGGACCCCTTGGTCTCGAAATCGGCAAGCTTCTGCGTCAGCGCCACCTCGGTCGCGGCATCGATGATGCCGGCATTGTCGACGACCCGTCCGGTCAGCGCCGGCAATTCGGCGGCGAAGGCCGCGAAGCCGAACAGCAGCACCGCTATGGCCAACAGCGCGGTGCCGGTCATTTTGATGAAACGGCCGGATTCCACCGGGCTGACGGCGTGTCTTGTCATCGTCACCAGCTTCCCGAGGAGCCGCCGCCGCCGGACGAACCGCCGCCGCCGGAAAACCCGCCACCGCTTGAACCCGACGACCATCCCCCGCCGGAACCTCCCGACCAGCCGCCGGACGACCGCCGGCTCGGCTCGAAGGTCATGCCCAGCCAGCGATAGCGGCCGGGACCGATCTTCTGGCCGAAGATCGGCGGCAGGATGGAGGCTGCGAGGCCGCCGAAAAAGATGATTGCCCAGATGGCTATGAAGATGGTGAAGAACAGATCGTCGCTGTTGAACGGCGGCTGCTGGTTGCGTTCGCCGCGCGCTTCCAGCTCTTCGGGATTGCCTTCCAGCACCATGATCATGTCGTCGAGAGCCTTGCTGATGCCGCCGGAGAAATCGCCGGCACGGAAGGCCGGCACCATGTCATTTTCGATGATCAACTTGGTGTGCAGGTCAGTCAGCGTGCCTTCAAGCCCATAGCCGACCTCAATGCGCATCTTGCGGTCGTTCGGCGCCACCAGCAAAAGCACGCCGTTGTTCTCCTTCGCCTGGCCGAGTTTCCAGGCGCGAAACAACCGGTTGGCGTAAGGCTCGATCTCCTCGCCGTCGAGGCTGGGAATGGTCGCAACGACGATCTGGTCCGAACCCTTGGTCTCGAAATCGGCAAGCTTCTGCGTCAGCGCCGCCTTGGTCGCGGCATCGATGATGCCGGCATTGTCGACGACCCGTCCGGTCAGCGCCGGCAATTCGGCCGCGAGAACGGTGAGAGGGAGGAGGAGAAAGCTTAGAACGAAGCCAAAAAAAATCCGGCCGGCATTTCTTCCCACCCCCCTCTGTGGGGAGATGGCCGGCAGGACAGAGGGGGGTGGGACGGAGTACAAGGCCAACGGGAACAGACCCGCTAAGCGCCGTTCACCCGCCCTGCTGCGTGCCGAAATCGACCTTCGGCGGCTGCATCTTGTCCTCCTCGATGGTGAAATTCGCAAACGGCTGGTTGCCGCGGAACCACAAGGTCGCCCAGATCACCGACGGGAAGGTCCTCAGCGTCAGATTGTACTCTCTCACCGCCTGGATATAGTCGCGGCGGGCGACCGTGATGCGGTTCTCGGTGCCTTCGAGTTGTGCTTGCAGCGCCAGAAAGTTCTGGTTGGCCTTGAGATCGGGATAGTTCTCCACCACCGCCAGCAGGCGCGACAGCGCCCTGGTCAGGCCGGCCTGGCTGTCCTGGAATTTCTTGAAGGCTTCCGGATTGTTCAGCGTTTCCGGCGTCACGGTCACCTGCGTCGCCTTGGCGCGCGCTTCGACCACGGCATCGAGCGTGTCCTTCTCGTGCGCGGCATAGCCCTTGACCGTGTTGACCAGATTGGGGATGAGATCGGCGCGGCGCTGGTATTGATTCAACACCTCGCTCCATGCGGCCTTGGCGTTTTCCTCAGCCGTCGGGATGGTGTTGTAGCCGCAGCCGGCAAGCAGCGGCAGCATGACGGCCATCACCAGGAACGCAGCTAAATTACGGAAGATTGGCGGTAAAGCAAGGCGCTGGACAAGCATGATAAGGTCCCCTCGATAGCATTGGCACGCGAAGCATTAGCACAATCCTTGCGCAAGAAAATGACTTCGGCCGAGAAGCGTTACTGGTTTCTACCATTCGCCGTCAGGCCCTGTGACAGACGAGGCGAACGGGTTAAGCTCGGCATGAAACGGGATATCACCATGGCGAAACGCCACGACAGCGACGCGGAATCGCGCCGCATCATCGAACGGGTGGCGCGCGAGACCGACCCGGGCGGCACCTCGTTCCTCGCACGAACCGCCAGAGGCGCGCGCGACCACGTCACAGCGGCCGATGCCGACCGATCGGACCCGATCGAATATTGGGGCACCCGTATTGGTCGGGCGGCAGGCTTGCTTATTGCCATCGGCCTGTTGATCTGGCTCGTGCTTTTCATCACCAGGGGCGGTTAGGACAAAGATCAATGAGCGCCGAAAAAGCCGACGCGCCGCGCGCGGTCATCGTCGTCTCCAGCCATGTCGCACGTGGCTCGGTCGGCAACCGTGCCGCCGTGTTTGCGCTGGAGACGCTGGGGTTTCCGGTTTGGGCGGTGCCGACCGTCATTCTGCCCTGGCATCCGGGGCACGGCCGGGCCACCCGCATCGTGCCGCCGCTGGACCAGTTCAAGGCGCTGATGACCGACCTCGAGCGCGCGCCGTGGCTGGGCGAGGTCGGCGCCGTGCTGTCCGGCTATCTCGGCGAGGCTGGCCAGGCCGAAGCCGTCGCTTCGCTGGTCGGCGCCGTCAAGGCGAAGACGCCGGACGCCCTCTATATCTGCGACCCGGTGATGGGCGATTCGGGCGGCCTCTACGTACCTGAGCCGACCGCAATCGCCATGCGCGACCGGCTGATGCCGATCGCCGATATCGCCACGCCCAACCGCTACGAGCTGGAATGGATGGCCGGAGCGCCGCTGCCCGACCTGAAATCGGCAATGGCTGCTGCCCTGCAAGCCGGCCCACCGGCCATGCTGGTCACTTCGGCACCGGCGATGATGGCCGGCGGCATCGGCAATTTGCTGCTCAACGGCAGAGAGGCGCTGCTTGCCGAACACCGGCTAATCGACAAGCCTCCGAATGGGCTCGGCGACCTGACGGCGGCCGTCTACCTGGCGCGCATCCTGTCCGGCCAAACGGCCGCCAAGGCGCTGCAATCGACCACGGCAGCGGTCTACGAGATCCTGGCGCGCACCGCCAAGCGCGGCGGCGACGAATTGCAGCTCGAGACCGATGCCCAGAGCCTGTCGCACCCGATGGCGATGGTGCAGCTTCGCCATCTCCTGCATCCGGGACGGGATCGCCGGGCGTGACGCAGGCCGAAGACGCCGTGCCCCAGGATGATGCGCCCAAGGGTGCTGCGCCCGACCATGTTGTGCCTGGGGATGTTGTGCCCGAGGATGTTGCGCCTAGGGATGTTGTGCTTGTCGGCGTCGACGGTTGCAAGACCGGCTGGATAGCCGTCCGCCGCGATTCCGGTGCCGCACCGTCGACAGCCGTTTTCCCAAGCTTCGCGGCGTTGCTCGACCAGCTACCCGTCAATGCAATCGTAGCGGTCGATATGCCGATCGGCCTGCCCGATTTCTCGCAAAGAGGCGGTCGCGGTCCGGAGGCGCTGGTGCGGCCATTTCTTGGCGCCCGGCAATCCAGTGTCTTTGCCATCCCCTCCCGCGCCGCGCTCTATGCGGAGATCGAAGCCTTCACCACGGTCGAAGCCTGGTACGCGGCACATCGCAGGGCAAGTGACGTGGCCAAGACGACCTCAGATCCGCCGCGCGGTGTCTCGAGCCAGGCCTTCGGCATCTTTGCCAAGATCCGTGAGATCGATTCGCTGCTGATCGCGCGGCCCGAACTGCGCAGCCGCGTCTTCGAATCGCATCCGGAAGTTGCCTTCTGCAGACTGAACGGCGACCGGGCGATGCGTCTGCCGAAGAAGATCAAGGGCAACATCAATCCGGCCGGCATGGCCGAACGCAAGGCGCTGCTTGCCCGGCATGGTTATGGCCAGCATTTTCTCGACCAGAGGCCGCCGCGCGGCGCGGCCACCGACGATTTCCTCGATGCCGCGGCGATGATGCTGATTGCCGGCCGCATCGCCAGAGGCGAGGCAATGCCGTTTCCGGATCCGCCGCTCGCCGATCGTTTCGGCATTCCCGTCGCCATCTGGGCTTGAGGACCAGGGCTAACGTTTTAGGTGGCATGCGTCAGGAGCGTGATCTGAGCGCCTCGTTGAGCGCCCACATATCCTTCTCCTCGGGCGCGGTCTCCAATCCGAGCACGGGAATTTGCTTGCGCAAATGGTCGTGGTGGGTGCGCACGCCATATTCGAGATCGGAGAGGTAAAAACCTCCGAAGGCTTCTGACAGCATGGATTCGTTGGACCATATCGAAAGCTGTACATCTTCGGCCAGCGTGTCGCGGTCGATGCGGTAGGATAGGTAGCGGGCAGCCGCCTGCTCCCTGCTCTCGTCGCGATAGCGGTAGATGGCGCCGCGCAGCAGCGTCTCACCCGTCGACAGCGGGAACTCCTGATAGAACTGCACCGACTCCGGCATGATCGACAGCGCGTTGTTCGGGAAGATGCCGTAATAGATCCAGGCCTTGCGCAGGTGCTCCGGCAGTTGCTTCGCCTCGGGTGCGAGCTTGATGTATTGCGCGACGCTCCAGCGCCGTCCGGCATGCGGGTTGTAAGTGGCGAACGAGCGCGACACGCCGTTGACGAACGGCTCGTCGAAGTAGGTCGCGCCATAAAGATCCTGCAGCGCCGGATGCGCCATGGCGACGTGGTAGCCTTCATTGTCGACGTCGCGCACCGACTTCCAGTTGACCGGCGTCTTTTGGGTCCAGATGCCCCAGGACGGCACCATCTCGGCGACGCCGTAATGGGCAATCTCGGCTTCGATCGGCTTCAACAGCTCGGCAACGGATGGCTGCGGGCCACCCTTGCGGAAGCGGATGAAGATGAAGCCCATCCAGATTTCGAGCTCGAGCGGCATCAGGCCGAATTCGGTCTTGTCGAGGTCGGGGAAGGACCGCGGGCGGGCAGCGCCGCGCAACGTGCCGTCGAGATTGTAGACCCAGCCATGAAAGGGGCAGACCAGCGCATTCTTGCAAGTGCCTTGGCTATCGGCAACGACGCGACTGCCGCGGTGGCGGCACATATTGTTGAAGGCGCGCACCACGCCATCCTTGCCGCGCACGATCAGCGCCCGCTCGCCGACCACATCCATCGTCAGATAGTCGCCGGCGTTCGGCAGGTCGCAGACATGGCCGGCGATCTGCCAGTGATTGCGGAAGACGTGCTCTTTCTCGAGTTCGAGCAAGGCGTCGGAATGATAGCTCCAGCCCGGCAGGCCCCGCCGATCCCAATCGTTGGGGATTGCCACGTCACGCAGATGCGGGTTCATAAAAGGCTCTTATTTATTGAATGGCCGTTCAATACAAGCATATTTTCTGTTGAAATGCAATAGTTTGCGAGAATAGGGCGAATTCCCGACGCGAAACCGATCGGTAATTGAGAGCCGAGCTCGAACGATCGAAGCCGGGAAAATCCCGGGAATTCCGGGCATTAATCCCCTTACGCTTGTTGAGCGCCCAGCCCTCCGTGGACCGGAAAAGTCGACGTGGATCCGGTGCCGTGGATAGCGGAAAACGAGCGCTGAATGTCACCGGTGCGGCCAGCTACGCATCATCGGTTTGCCCCCGGAATGGCCGCGGGCCTGGTTTCATGCCGGTTACACAATCGTTAATCCATCATCGTTGGCCCGTTACAAGGTGCGGTTAAGTTCGTTTCAACAGGGAAAAGAAGAACACCGAAGGAAACGACGATGCATACGAAAACCCAGATCACCGACAACGACCATCGCCTGCAGGGTCCGCAGCGCAACGACCGGCGCCCGAAGCTGGCGCTGCGCCAGCGCGCCAGCGATCACCCGATGGCGATGTTCCTGCTGCTTGCCGCTGCCGCGTTTGCCGGCATGGCGTTCACGCCGACCGTCGGTCCGGCCTTCGCCTCGCTGAACCCGCCGGTCAACCTCATCGACGGCGCGACGACCACGACCAAGACGGCGCGCCTGCCGATCCCGGACATCGATTTTGCCTGCAAGGGTCAGGCCTGGGGCGCCGAGAGCCTGGACTGCCTGCGCGCCATCGCTGCCCAGTCGGGCAAGGCACGGCCCGTCCGCATGATCGCCAACGCCGCCCCGCTGGCCGATACGCCGAACGTTTTTTGATCTTTTCGCGAGCGCCCTCCAGCACTCCAGTCAGGCTCCCGCCGCAATGTCGGCTGGGAGCCTTTTTTCTTTCCTTTTTGTCGCTCTGGGAGTCTAGCCGCCCAAAGCGACCTGCTCGGCAATGGCCGAGAGCACGCCGCGCACATCCAGCGTGCTGAACGGCTTTTCGAGGATTGGCGGCCGCTGCGGCGCCGGCAGCGCCTCGATTTCGCCTTTTGCGCCGATCAGATCGCCGGTGACAAGCACGAAACGCCGCGCCAGATCCGGCATTTCGGCAAGCAGCTCGCGATAGGCGGCTATGCCGCTGGTGCCGGGCATGCGCAAATCGGAAAACACGATGTCCGGCGGCATGTGGCCGCTCAGGGTCGCGGCGGCCGAGACCCAGGCCGGCACGATCCGCGACTTGATGCCCATCAACTCCAGAATGTCGGACAGCGACGCCGCGACATCCGGCTCATCGTCTATGATCAGCGCGTGACGCAAGCCGCTCGACCGCGACGGACTGTCGCCGGCGGCGACCGCGCCGGCAGCGATCGCCGGCAACTGCACGACAAAACGCACGCCTCTCGGCGAAACCTCCTCGAACCAGATATTGCCATTGTGCCGCTCGATGATCGATTTGGAAATCGACAGGCCGATACCGGTACCGACGCCGACTGGCTTGGTGGTGAAATAGGATTCGAATATGCGTGCGCGTATCGCTTCCGGCACGCCTGGCCCGTTGTCCTCGACCGAGAATCCGGGATTGCCGCGGTCGCTGCGAAACGTCCGGACCTTGATCCGCCGGTCGCCGGCAATGCCGGCCAAGGCATGCTGGCTGTTGATGAGGAAGTTGGCGGCTACCTGCGTCACGTGGTCGGCATCGGCCATGGCCAGCAGCGGGCCGCCGGCGAAATCGGTGTCGATGATGATGCCGCTTGATCGCGCGCCATAGGCGGTCACTTCGAGTGCCGCGCGGATCACCTGGTTGAGGTCGGTCTCGGCCTGCGCCGTCGGGTGCAGGCGGACCATCGACAGGAAGCTTTTGACGATACGGCCGCAGCGCTCGGCAGCGGCGCGCACCTTTTCGGCGCGTACTTTGGTCTGCGGATCGGCGGCGAATTCATGCAGCAGCGTCGACTGGGCGACGACCACGGCCAGCGGGTTGTTGAGCTCGTGCGAAACGCCCGCAAGCAGCGAGCCCATCGCCGCCATCTTCTCGTTCTGGTGCAGTTTTTCGCGCTGACGGTTGATTTCCTCCTCAGCGCGCAATCTGTCGCGCAGGTCGCGGATGGAGCCGAAGATCAGATGGCGATCGGCGACCCGCATCTCGGTCGCCGTCAGCTCGATCGGAAAAACCTCGCCGGCGGCATTCTGGGTGACCGTTTCGAGCCGCTGGCCGACCATCGGCGCGCCGCGGCCCGACATGTATTCGGCGCCCGACGCATAGCCTTTGCGGTAATATTCCGGCACGACCGTGTCGAGCAGGTCCTTGCCGAGGATATCGCTGCGTCGATAGCCGAACATCTTCTCGGCGGCCGGATTGAATTCGATGATCGAGCCGGTCTCGTCGATGACGATGATGGCGTCGAGCGAGGCCTGCAGCATGGTGCGGCGAATGACGTCACTGGCATGCGCGTCGGAGGGCGACCGTTCGATGGCGTCGCCAATGGCGAGTGCCACCATGTGCAGCGCCGCCTCTTCCTGGTCGGTCCATTCGCGTTCGTTGACGCAGTCGTTGACCGCCAGCGTGCCCCACAAATTGCCGTGCGAAAAGACCGACACCGACAGGAACGACTTGATGTTCTGCTTTTCGAAATCGGTCCGCAGAAAGCCTTCGAGATCGCGTGTGTGCCCGGCGAATATCTTGCCTTGGCGCTCGTCCTCCGCCAGCTGTTCCAACAATGGGTCCGAATCGACGACCGACTGCATGATGACGGTCGGTGACGCCAGCTCGCCGCCAAACCGGGGGGCGATCCAATAAGCGGCGACCGACTGGGCGAAGCCCTGGCCGGGCAGTTCGCGCAGGCGAAACAGGATGCCGCGGTGACAATCCATGGCTTCGCAAAGCGTTTGGAGGATACCCTCCATCTCGCGCTGCCAGTCGCCGGCTTCGCGCAGCCGGCGAACCACATGCACGGCCGCCATCGCCGCGCCCTGCCTGGCGCCCTGCGAGTCCGCGCGTGCTGTTTCAGCCGTCATGGTCATTTCCTGGCCGTGGCTTGCTCAAGCCGCCAGGCCTCAGTTATTTTCGCCGGCTGGCAGCGAGAAGATATAGCCTTCGCCGCGCACCGTGCGCAGGAATTTCGGATTGGCCGGATCCGCCTCGATCTTCTTTCTCAGCCGCATGATGCGGATGTCGACGGCGCGGGACGATTCCGCGTCCTCGACGAAACCGATCGCCTCGGAGATCGCCGCCCGCGTCAACAGCCGGTTGGCGCGGGTAAGGAACACCTCCAGCACGTCGAACTCGCTCTTGGCCATGTCGATGACCGCACCGTTGGCGCCGGTGACGAGCCTGCCGTCGAGGTCGGCGTGAAAGGCGCCGAAGCTCACGGACCGGCGGCCACCGGATGTTTCAGCCTTGGCTTTTTGTGGTTCGGTCGGCTCCGGAACGCGGCGCAGCACGCTGCGCACCCTGGCCAGCACTTCGCGCAACTCGTAAGGCTTGACGATGTAGTCGTCAGCGCCGAGCTCCAGTCCGACAATGCGGTCGAGCGCGGTACCGGCGGCCGTCGCATAGATGATGCCGATCGGCATTTTCGACCGCATCCAGCGGCCGAGCGACAGGCCGTCCTCGCCCGGCATGGCGATGTCGAGAATGGCCAGATGGAAGGACTGGGCTTCCAACAGGTCGCGCGCCGCCGCCGCACTTTCGGCCGTGGCCACATCATAGCCGCTGGCGCCGAGATACTCGGCGACCGCGTCCCTCAGGTCGGGCTCGTCCTCGACAATGACAATTCGTGCCCGCACGATGCGTTCGCTCCCGCTTTCAGCGGAAAGTAGATTGGGTATAAACATGATGTCCAGCACTCTTCTTGGGTTGCCGTATGCGGGGTAGAAAAACATGGCTGCACGATCCGTCATCGCGCTTGTTTCCGTCGCTGAAGTAATTGCGACCGATCTCGCCGATCATCTCAAGCGACGCGGTCATGACGTCCGCGCCGCGCGACAGCCGTGGGAAGCCGAATCGCTGCTTTCTGAAAAGGGTATCGATGTCGTGGTTGTCGGCGACAGCGTCAGCCAGGCGGAGGGGCGCGACCTGCTCAGGCGACATGGCGGCGAAGGTGGACCGGATTTCATCCTGATCTGCCGCCCGGCCGATCTGGTCGACAAGGTGCTGGCGCTCGAGCTCGGCGCCGCCGACGTCGTCGAAAGCCCGCTCAATGTCAGGGAGCTTGCCGCCCGCGTTGGCGGCCTGCTGGCTCGGCGCGGCAGGAGCGCCGGGGAATTGATCGTGCTGGAGAACGCGACCGTCGATCTCCGGTCGGCCATCGTCATGCACCGCTCGGGCACGGAAGAACAGCTGTCCGCCGGGCAGGTGGCGCTGCTCAGGCTGTTCCTGGCCAGCCCGCGCAAGGTGCTGACGCGTGACGACATCATCGCCGCCGCGCCCGCCGAAAATGCCGAAGCCTTCGACCGGTCGATCGATTCGCGCATCGTGCGGCTGCGCCGCAAGCTCGACACCGAAACCATCACCACCATACGGGGTGCGGGTTACCGGTTCGATCCGCCAACGCAATTCGCCGATTGAATGCAGGACAGCCACCCCTTTTTTGAGTATCGGATTTTCCTAAAACCGGTTCCCGCTTTTGGGTCCGATGCTCTTTCCTCAGCGCACCACGAGAAGCGACGGGCCTGACGGCATGTCACTGTTCGTGCTGACCTCGCCGGCATGCGCACGTTCCTTCAGCAGCACGGTTGCGAGGCCGGCAATGCCGAGCAGGCCCTGCACGTAGAGCAGGGCAGAAAGCACGGAAGCGGCGAATTTCGTTTTCATCCTGTTCTTTCCTCAAAATTGGGATTTACGGGCACTTCAGGGGAACCCCCGAAGCGCCCGCGCCGCCAGCGGAGCCCCCCGTTGCGGCGCGGGCCTTCGGTCCTCTCGGCTGCAAGTTGCCGGAGGCGCCGCGCATCCTCAACGGCTCTAAGCCGCCCCCGCCAGAGGGGCTTGAGCCGGTCGACGCGCAGGCTGGAAACTGTCCAGACAATCCAGACCGTAGCGAAAACAGTGTTGGCTTCCGATCGTTCGTTGCCCGCTGTTTTCGTTGCGTCAACTTTGCCCGTTCGCTGTATCCGGATCATGCCGCCGAGGCCGCGCTTTGTTGCAGCTCGGTTTCGGAGTCAGGTGGAATTCCTCTCAAACGAAAACAATCGCGTATTCGTGCCGCGGTTTGGCTGATCCGCTTAGGCAAACACGCAGCCGCTGTCATGACGACGTCCAACAGCTGTAAGCCGCTTTGCACGGCGTTTTCTGTTAACCAAGGGAAACAGAATCGAAACACAAACGAGCATCTAGCGAAATCGGCTCGAAACATGACGCCCCGATAAGCCGGTCATCGAATTGAGCCGGCCCCGACCGGCAGAATAGGGGAGACATCATGTACACCGCCATTTCCGCCAAGCTCATCAACATCGCCGCCGTCGCTATCACCGGTGCTGCCTTGCTCTTCGGCGCCGGCAACGGCGCAGCCCACGCCGCCGCCAACAAGATCGTCGCGCGTGTGTCGCTATCGCAGCAGACCATGGAAATCCTGGTCGACGGCCGGCCGACATTCGCCTGGAAAGTCTCGACCGGCGACAGGACGCACGTCACGCCGACCGGTTCGTTCAAGCCGACCCGCATGCATGAAATGTGGTATTCGAAGAAATACGACAACGCCCCGATGCCGCATTCGGTGTTCTTCAGCGGCGGCTACGCCGTACATGCGACAAGCGCCATCAAGCGCCTCGGCCAGCCGGCCTCGCATGGCTGCGTGCGTCTGCATCCGGATAACGCCGCCGATTTCTATCAGCTCGTCGAGGTCTTCGGCCCGGCCAACACCAGCATCGTCATCGTCAAATGAGCGATGCTTTTCGTAGCTCCCAAGAAAGGCCGGAAATCCGGCCTTCTTTATTGTGCAATGTTAGTACAATCTAATCCGGCATCACCGGCATCAGCTTGGGGTCCGGCTTTTCGGCGTGATGCGGCAGGTCCTTGCTGGCGATAAACGTGTAGAACATCGGCACCACGAACAGCGTGAACATGGTTCCGACCAGGATGCCGGTGAAGATCACCAGGCCCATCGAATAGCGTGCCGCGGCACCAGCGCCGCTGGAGATGATCAGCGGCACCACTCCGAGCGCCATCGCCGCCGTCGTCATCAGGATCGGCCGCAGCCGCACCTTGGCCGACGCGATGATCGCATCGCGCCGCCGCATGCCGTGCATTTCACGCTGCTGGTTGGCGAACTCGACCAGAAGGATGCCGTGCTTGGTGATCAGGCCGATCAGCGTAATCAAGCCGACCTGGGTGTAGATGTTGAGGGTGCCGAGCCCGACATTAAGCGGCACGATCGCGCCGAAGATCGAGAGTGGCACCGCCATCATGATGATCAACGGATCGCGGAAACTTTCGAACTGCGCCGCCAGCACCAGATAGATGACGAGAACGGCTGCCGCGAAGGCGATGATGATCGTGTAGCCCTGTTGCTTCTCCTGCCGCGACTGGCCGGTATAGTCGATGAAGAAAGTGTCGGGCAGGCTCTCCTTGGCGATATCCTCGATCGCTTTCAAACCGTCGCCGGTGGTGACGCCAGGCAGCGGCAGGGCGGAAATCGTTGCGGAATTCAACTGGTTGAACTGCTCGATCGCCGCCGGCGACGCGTTGGTCGAGATCTTCACCACCGCAGAGAGCGGCACCATCTCACCCGAGACGCTGCGCACGAAATACTCCCCCAGTTTTTCGGGATTGTCGCGAAAGCTCTGCGGCACCTGCGGGATGATGTCGTAGCTGTTGGATTCGCGGTCGAATTGCGCCACCTCGGCGCCACCGACCAAGAGGGTCAGCGTCCGGCCGATATCGGCGATCGGCAGGTTGAGTGCCGCGGCGCGGTCGCGGTCGATCGTCACCGTCACTTGCGGCGCATCGTAGGACATCGAATTCTGCACGGCGAGGAAGCGACCGGAGGCCTGCGCCTTGTTCTTGATGTTCTCGGCCGCCTCGTACACTTGGGAGGCCTCGCCGGTCGAGCGCACCACCATCGTGATTGGCAGGCCGCCGCCGGAGCCGGGCAGTGTCGGCGGTGCGAAGACGAAAGCCTCGACGCCCGCCACCTTGGCAAGGCGGGCAGTGATGTCTTCCTGAAGTTCCTTCGAGCTGCGCGCGCGCTCGGCCCAGTCCTTGAACGCAAAGCCGACGAAAGCGCTGTTCGTCGGGCCTTGGAACGCGACGGCGGAGAACCGCGCCCTGGTTTCGGGGATATCATTCACCAGCCCGAGAATCTGGTTCACATAGGTCTCGGTGTAGTCCGACGTCGCATAGCGCGGTGCGTTCACAATAGACAGCAAGAAGCCCTGGTCTTCTTCCGGCGCCAGTTCGCTCGCGGTCTTGGTGAACATGAAGCCGGTCGTGGCGACCAGTGCGATGACGATCATCAGCGTCACCGGGCGATATTTCAGCGAGCCGCTGACCAGCCGCTCATAGACGTTTTCGACGCGCCCGAACGTGTTGTCGACAATGCGCTGGAAGCGGCTGTGCGAGCCGGCCCTCAGGATGCGTGCCGACATCATCGGCGTGACGGTTAGGGCAACGACACCCGAAAGGACCACCGAGCCGGCAAGCGTCACTGCGAATTCGCGAAACAGTGCGCCTGTCAGGCCGCCGGTGAAGGCCAGCGGCGCGAACACGGCGGCCAACGTTATCGTCATGGCGACGACGGCGGAAGAGATCTCCCGCATGCCGTTGAAAGCCGCCTGCATCGGCGACAAGCCGTCTTCCTCCATGTGGCGGTGGATGTTTTCCACCACCACGATGGCATCGTCAACAACCAGTCCGATCGCCAGCACCATGGCCAGCAACGACAAAAGGTTGATCGAATAACCCAAAGAAAACAGCAGGAAACAGACGCCGATCAGCGACAGCGGAATGGTCACGATCGGCATCAGCACCGAGCGGAACGAGCCGAGGAAGAGCAGGATGACGACGATGACGATGGCGACCGCCTCGCCGATGGTCTTGAACACCTCCTCGATCGACGCGCTGATTTGCTCGGTCGAGTCATAGACGATCTCGATCGTCATGCCGAGCGGCAGCGTCTCCTGGATCGTCGGCACAATCTTGTGGATCGCCGCCGCGGTGGTCAGTGGATTGGCGGCCGGCGTCGGAAAGATGGCGAGAAAGATGCCGGGCTTGCCGTTGAAGGTGACCCTGGTGTCGGTGTTCACCGCGGCGAGTTCGACGCGGGCCACGTCGCGCAGTCTCACCACATTGCCGTCTTTCGAGCGGAGCGGAAGGGCGGCGAAAGCCTCCGGCGTCTGCAGGGTCGAGCGAACCGTGATCGAGGAAGCCACATATTCGTTTTCGGTATCGCCGGGCGCGGAGAGGAAATTCGATTCGTTGATGGCGGTCAGCACTTCCGCCGCCGTCACACCGCGCGCCGCCAGTTTGATCGGGTCGATCCAGACACGCATCGAATATTCGGCGGCGCCGAAAATCTGCACGTCGGCAACACCTTCGACCGTCGACATACGCGGCCGCACGACGCGCTCGATATATTCGGTGAGCTGTTCCGGCGTCATGTTCGGGTTCTGCATCGAGATGTACATCATCGCGAACTGCTGGCCGGTGCCCTTGACGATCACCGGGTCTTTGGTTTCGTCCGGCAGATCGCCGCGAACGCTCTGAACCTTCGACAAGACTTCGTTCAGCGCGACGTCGGGGTCGGAGCCGAGCTTCATCTGCACTGTCACGGTGCTGGATGACGGCCGGCTCGACGACGTGACATAATCGATGTTTTCGGTCGAAGCGACAGCACGCGCGATCGGCGCGGAAATGAACCCCTGGATCAGGTCGGCGCTGGCGCCGGGATAGGCCGTGGTGATCGTGATGGCCGTTTCTTCAACCTCTGGATACTGCCGGATCGAAAGGTTGAAGATGCCCTGAAAACCCAGAAGCAGGATCATGCAGGCAAGCACGGTCGAAAGAACCGGGCGGCGGATGAAGAGGTCGGAAAAGCTCATTGCTGGGCTGCCTGCTGGTTCCCCGGCTTGCTCGGATCGATCGTGTTGTCGACGGCAACGGACATGCCGTTGGAGAGCCGGTTCTGGCCGGCGGTAACGACTTCGTCGCCGGGCTGGATGCCTTCCAGGATCTCGACCAGGCCGGCGTTGTGGCGGCCTGGCTTGACGAACACCTGGGCGAGCACGAGCTGCGGCTTCGGTTCTTCCGCTGCCGGTTTGGCTGGGGTAGCGGCCGGCTTTTCTTCGGGTTTTGCGGCGGGTGCTTCGGCTGCGGGCTTGGCAGCATCTGCAGCCGGCTTTTCTTCCGGGTTCGCCTCGGGAGCCGCCCCGTTGGCTTCGGCGGATTTGGCCGGGCGCACCACGAAGACGAAGTCACCGTACAGGCTGGAGGTCAGCGCAGTCTGCGGCAGCGCCAGCACGTTGTTCTCCTCCGGCAGTTCGACACGCACCTGGACGAACTGGCCGGGCGTCAGCTTGCCTTCAGGATTGGCGACCTCCGCCCTCACCGTCACCAGCCGGCTCGTCGGGTCGATCTTCGGATCGATACCGCGGATGCTGCCGGCGAACGGCATGTCGCCGTCGCCAATGCCCAGCCGCACCGTCTGTCCGATCTTCAGCAGCGGAAGCTGCTGCTCCGGCACGGTGAAATCGACACGCATCGTGTCCATATCCTGCAAGGTCACCACGGCGGTGCCGGGTGTGAGATACTGGCCAATGTCGATTTTCGGAATACCGACGGTGCCCTTGAAAGGGGCCGTCAACTGCTTTTGGTCGAGCACGGCTTGCAGCTTGTTTACCTGCGCGGAGGAGACCGATGCTGCCGCCTGCGCCGTGTCCAGCGTAGCGTCGGTGCCGACCCCGCGCTTCTGCAGCTCAAGAGCGCGCATCAGCGTCGTCTGGTCGGATGTGGCTTGCGCCTTCGACGCCACGAGGTCGGCCCGCTCGACGGCATCGTCGAGCTGCAGCAGCACGGCGTTGGCGGCGACCTTCTGATTGGCATGAAACTGGATGTCCTTGACGATACCCGCGGTTTCGACGGTCAGGTCGACGCCGCGCACGGCACTGACAGTACCGATCGCCTCGACGCCGGGCGTCCAGGACATCGGTTTGACGATGACCGTCGACACGGTCGCGGCCGGCGGCTTCATGGTGGCGAAAAACTGTTTGATCGCATTGTCGCGGAACAGGTTGAAGCCGACGATGCCGCCGCACACCAGCACGAGCAGAATGAAGGCGATGATGAAGCGCTTGATCACGAACAGTCCCCTCGGCCATGGCCCAGCATAACGGTCGGATGACCGGAACACATACCTGTGACTGGTCCCAATTTCAAATGACGGCAATCTTACTGTACCGTCTGGACGGTCTTGTCAATTCCGCTTAAGCTAATGAATGGGGAACGATTGATGAAGGCCCGCAGAACAAATTCGCGCGAGAAGATTCTCGCCGCCGCCGCCGACGTGGCGCGCGAGACGGGTCCCGGCAGCCTGTCGCTGGATGCGGTCGCCAGCCGTGCCGGCGTGTCGAAGGGTGGTCTTCTCTACAATTTCCCGACCAAGGCGAAATTGATGCAGGCGCTGGTGGAGGATTACCTCAGCGCGTTCCAACAGGCGCTTGAGGCCGCCCGCACCAACGGCGTCAGCGGTGAGAGCCCGCTTGCGGCCTA
Source organism: Mesorhizobium sp. M0894 (assembly GCF_040319725.1). Taxonomy (NCBI): domain Bacteria; kingdom Pseudomonadati; phylum Pseudomonadota; class Alphaproteobacteria; order Hyphomicrobiales; family Phyllobacteriaceae; genus Mesorhizobium; species Mesorhizobium sp. M0894. The sequence continues at coordinate 358,319 of NZ_JAMYOG010000003.1, forward strand.
TATCAGGCTTTCGGCCGAGCATGCCGAGGAGTCGAAACCGTCGGCGACCTGGATATTTTCGGCGATTGCCGAGGATCCCGATTTCCTGACGCCGATAAAATCGTTCAGGCGGCAAGTGTTCGAGCGGCTGAAGGAGGAGACGCCGAATCTCAAGGCGCTGCTGGTCTGCTATCTTGCTATCGAAGGGCTTCGCAGCATGAACCTGTTCGGTTCGGACATTCTCTCCGCCGACGAGCGCCGGTTGCTGATATCGACCCTGCTGGAGATCGCGGAATAGATCAGGAACCACCGTCCAGCACTATCTGCTCCAATCTCAAAGTGCTCTGCCGTCACACAGGCTTCATTGTGCCGACATAGCGTCCTCCCATTCTTTGCTGCAACGCAAGAGGAGTGGGGTATGGTCGATATTGTTTCCAGCGAAGCAGGAATTCCAAGGCCGGAGCATCCGCTCGACCGGCCAAACAGCACCGGCAAATGGTTTCTGCCGGCCTTTGCCGTCATCATCCTGGGCGGCCTTGCCTATGTCGGCTACGCGCTCAGCCAGGACCTGACCAGCACCGTCGCGGTGCCGTGGATTCTGCTTGGCCTGGCGCTGCTGATCGCGCTCGGCTTCGAATTCGTCAACGGTTTTCACGACACCGCCAATGCGGTGGCAACGGTGATCTACACCCATTCCATGCCGGCCGAGCTTGCAGTGATGTGGTCCGGCTTTTTCAACTTCCTCGGCGTGCTCACCGCCAGCGGGGCGGTCGCCTTCGGCATCATTTCGCTGCTGCCGGTCGAACTGATCCTTCAGGTCGGATCAAGCTCCGGGCTGGCCATGGTCTTCGCGCTGCTGGTCGCAGCGATCATGTGGAACCTCGGAACCTGGTATCTCGGCCTGCCTGCCTCGAGCTCGCACACGCTGATCGGTTCGATCATCGGCGTCGGCCTCGCCAACCAGTTCACGGCGCCCGCCGGTTCCATCACCAGCGGCATCGACTGGTCGCAGGCAAGCAATGTCGGCCTGTCGCTTCTGATCTCGCCGCTGGTCGGGTTTTGCCTGGCTGGGCTGCTGCTTCTGGTGATGAAGCTGCTGGTCAGGAACCGCGAGCTTTACGAGGCGCCGAAGTCGAGCGCTCCGCCGCCGCTGTGGATCCGGGCGCTGCTCATCTTCACCTGCACCGGCGTCAGCTTTGCCCACGGCTCCAATGACGGGCAAAAGGGCATGGGCCTCATCATGCTCATCCTGATCGGCGTGGTGCCGACCGCCTTCGCGCTCAACCGCACACCGGACGTGAACTATCTCGAAGCTTACAAGTCCGCAGCGACGCAGGTCGAAACGGTACTCGGCAAATACGTCAAGCCCGGCGTCGCCGTGACCGACGCGGCAACCGTGGTCGGTGACGCCGTTCGCACCAAGACCTGGAAGGACGAGACCACGCCTGCCCTGCAGAGCTTCATCCACGACACTAGCGCAATGTTGTCGCCCTATCCGTCCGTGGAAAAGCTGCCGGCAACGCTGGTCAGCAACGCCCGCAACAACATCTATCTTATCGGTGAAGCGCTGAAACTGATCGACAAGAAGAAGCTGCTGCCGATGGAGGTCGACGACCTGAAGGCGGTGACGACCTATCACAAGGCGGTCGACAACGCGACGAAGTTCATCCCGCTCTGGGTCAAGGTCGCCATCGCGCTGGCGCTCGGCCTCGGCACCATGGTCGGCTGGAAGCGCATCGTCGTCACCGTCGGCGAGAAGATCGGCAAAAGCCATCTGACCTACGGCCAGGGTGCGTCCGCAGAGCTTGTTGCAATGGCGACCATCGCATCGGCCGACTATCTCGGCCTGCCGGTCTCGACCACCCATGTGCTGTCGTCGGGCGTTGCCGGCACCATGGCGGCGAACGGCTCGGGCCTGCAATGGTCGACAGTGCGCAACATGCTGATGGCCTGGATACTGACCCTTCCGGTCTCCATCTGTCTTGCCTTCGTGCTGTTCGTCATCTTCCGCCAGATATTCTGAGCGGGGATAGGACTTGGCCAGAATGTCGCGGCGCCGGCTCCGGCGCCGCCCGGATCCTGAACGTGCATTGTCTCGGCGGCGGCCATGAATGACGCATCGCATCTGACATTGCTTGCCGCGGACGACCAGCATCATGCCCCCGGGCTGGTCTGGGCCTATCATGCCGCTCCCGGCAAAGCTCCCGAATCGCTGGCGCCCCGGGACATAGAGGCCGCGCTGGCCTCACTGGACGGCTGGGTCTGGCTGCATGTCGACCTTGTCGACCGGCGCGCCCATTCCTGGGTCAGCCATGCCTGCGCGCTGCCGGCGTCGGCTCATGCAATCCTCGAAGGACATGAGGACAGCCTGGTGCTGGCGCATGAGAATGGCGTCGTCCACGGCATTTCCGCCGACCTGCATGGCGAGATCGCCCATCAGTCGACGACCATCGGCAGATTGCATTTTGCGGTCTCGGAGCGGCTGCTGGTCACCGGCCGGCGCCATCCGCTGGCGGCGGTGGAGGAAGTGCACACCGCCCTTGCCGCAGGGCTGCGGCCCGCCACAGCATTCGAGCTGTTCGAAACGCTGGTCATGGCTTTTTGCAAGACCACCAGCCTGCGGCTCGCCGCGGCGACGAAGCGGCTCGATGCGGTCGAGGACCATCTCGTGACCGAGCGGCTTGCCGACGAAAGACGACAGCTGAAGGATGTGCGCCGCCTTGCCGTATCCTTGCATCGGCCGATCTCGGCCCTGGCAGCACTTTTCCAGGATGAAGACCGTTCCGCCTGGAACCTTTCCGCCGGCGCACATGAAGTTCTGCGCCGGCTTGCTGCCCGCCTGGAACGGCTCGACCGCGAGGTCGTCATGATCAACGACCGGGCAAGGCTGCTGCAGGAGGAGCTTGCGGCCGAGCTTGCCGACGAATCGAACCGCAGCCTCAAGGCGCTGGCAGTGATGAGCGCACTGCTTTTGCCGGGCACCCTGATCGTCGGCATATTCGGCATGAACACCGGCGGGCTGCCATTCACCGACAGCCCCAGCGGCTTCATCCTGGCGATGCTGCTCGCGGTCGGCGCGACCGGCCTGTTCTACTGGCTTTTGCTGCGCGCCGGCGCCAAACTGCGGTTCTGAGGCCGGTCAAGCGCGCGGCGCGCTTTAAGTCGGATCTTCGCGGTGCAGGTCGTGGATGGCGACGCCCTCGACATTGGTCGGCAGTGTCAGCCATTGGCGATGGCGCAGCGTCCGCTGCGTGTCTTCCAGCCCCATCTCCCAATGCTCGCGCATCGAGGTGCCCGAGAATTCGTAATCCTTGGCGTGCCCCTCATAGCCTTTATGCTGGTAGATCAGGTGGACGATGTTGACCACGCCGGCATCCGAATAGTCCGCGATCAATTCCTGCTCCCCTTCTTTCAGTAACTCGACGGGGACGCGCTTCAGCGCATCGAGCAGCTTCATCTTCAGCGCATGGATGCGCTGGAAGTTGTCGGTATTCTGGCGTGTGCGGCTTGAATACATGATGTCCTTGTGCCGTGACAAAACATTGGCCATGCCGCGCGGCAAGGCGCCGCGGGCGCTGAACAAATCGACCTGAAATACCAGCGAACTGCGGTCCTCTTCCTGGTCGAGTAAATATTGCAGCGGCGTGTTGGAGACGATGCCGCCGTCCCAATAATGCTCACCTTCGATGCGGATCGACGGGAAGGCCGGCGGCAGCGCGCCGCTTGCCATGATGTGCTCCGGCCCGATGCGCACCTTCTCGGTGTCGAAATAGACGAAATTGCCGGTCCTGACATTGACCGCGCCGACGCTGAGCCGCTTCTTGCCGTCATTGAGCACGTCGAAATCGATCAGGCTCTCCAGCGTCTCTTTAAGCTCGGCGGTGTCGTAGAAGCTGGTAGCGCCCTCGGCGCCTGGCTGCTCGAACCACGGATTGGGATGGCGCGGCTTGAAAAAGCCGGGCTGGCCCATCGTCATCGTCATCCACGAGCTGGTGCGGTTGCGGATGTCCCGGTAGACGTCGCCCTCGGGCGTATAGGCCCAGATCTTGCGGCCGGAAATGGTCTGCCAGAACTGCTCGAGCCGCTGCAGCCGGCGGCTCGGCTCGTTGCCGGCTATGATCGCTGCATTGATCGCGCCGATCGAGACGCCGGAGAACCAGGTCGGTTCGCAGCCGGCATCGGCCAACGCCTGGTACACCCCGGCCTGGTAGGCGCCCAGCGCACCGCCGCCCTGGAACACCAGCGCGACGCGGTCGTACTGCGCCGAGATTTCCTCGATGGTGGCGACGGCCCTCTTGGTGTTGCGTTCAAGCACGGCTGAATGCCTCCAGATTTGGACTGACTGACCGCTCGCGTCCGGCGAGATAGTCGTAAACCACCTCGCCAAGGCCGAGCGTCAGGTCGGCGATGAAGTGAACCGCCGAGACGATCTCGAGCACTGGCAACCGCGCCACGTCGGCCATGACATGGGGCCTGAGATCGAGCGCCGCCGGCGCTGTCCAGGCCTCCTTCAACGTCACGTCGGTGAGGTGATAGCGCACCAACTCGCAAATGCGCGGCGTGCCGTCGACATGGGGGTGATCTTGATCAGGAAATTGGGCGCCGCGAGCGAGGCGAGAATCTGGCCGTGATCGGCCGGCCTGTGCTTGTAGCCCATCGTGCCGGTGGCGCACAGAACGCTGCCGTAATGCAAGGTGCCGACAACCACCTCGCCCTCATGCACGATCTTCGGGCTGGCAAGCTTCTTGGGAAAGCCCCAGAGCTCGCGTCCGCCGGCAATCGGTGCATCGTCGTCGAGAAACATCGAGTGGACATAGGTGCCATGCTGGCCCTGGAAGCGGACCGGGATGACCTGCCCGGTCTCGGTATAATCGCCGAAGCCGGTAGAATCCGGCATGCGGATGAACTCGTATTTGACCAGCGGCTCGTCGATTTCCAGCGGCGCCGGCACGACGGCCTCGAGGGCTTCGCGCGTCGTACGATAGGTGATGATGACGTATTCGCGGTCGAAGAAACGGTAGGGCCCGGGCGGGAAGGACGGGTTGGTGAGCGGCATCGCATAGGCGCGCTTCACGACATCGGCGATTTCCAAGCTGCTCCCCCATGTACTGCAGGAATGACCGCGCGAGTGCGCACCGGTTATCTTGCACGGCACCATGACAACGCCGTGTCAGCCTGCCGCCAGCAGCTGAAGGCCGTTGGACTGCCACAGCGCTGTAATCGCGCCGACACACGGCGATGGCATGGTCATGCTGCGACGCACACCAGCATCGCCGTTCCCTCCTACCTTTCGCGAGATCATCATGGGTTTCCTGTCTTCCAAGAACGCCCTCGTCACCGGCTCGACCAGCGGCATCGGTCTGGCGATTGCCCGCGCCCTTGCCGCCGAAGGCGCCAACATCACCATCAACGGTCTCGGCGATGCGGCCGCCATCGAACAGGAGCGCGCCGGCATCGAAGCCGATTTCGGCGTCCAGTCGCTACTCCAGCGCCAACATGATGGACGGCGCGGCGGTGACTGCCATGGTCCGCGAGGCCGAGGAAGCCTTCGGCAGCCTTGACATCCTGGTCAACAATGCCGGCATCCAGCATCTCGCGCCGATCGAGGAATTTCCCGACGAAAAATGGGAAGCCATCATCCGCATCAATTTGCTTGCGGCCTTCTATGCCATCAAGGCGGCGCTGCCCGGCATGAAGGCGCGCAAATGGGGCCGCATCATCAACACCGCGTCGGCACATGCGCTGGTCGCCTCGCCCTTCAAGTCCGCCTATGTGGCGGCCAAGCACGGCATATCTGGCCTGACAAAGACAGTGTTGGAGACAGCGCAAGCCGGCATCACCGTCAATGCGATCGCACCTGGTTATGTCTGGACGCCGCTGGTCGAAAAGCAGATCCCCGACACCATGAAGGCACGCGGCATGACCGAGGAACAGGTCAAGCACGACGTGCTGCTCGCGGCCCAGCCGACCAAAGAATTCGTCACCGTCGAGGAGCTTGCGGCACTGGCGCTGTTCCTGTGCTCGGATGCGGCCAAGCAGATCACCGGCACGACCTTGCCGATGGATGGCGGGTGGACGGCGCAATAGGCACTCTGGAGAGAGCCTGCCTACAAAGTACGCTGCAATGCTTTGAACCTGCGTCTCCGCGCCTCCGAAAATCGGTTCCGATTTTCGGGCCGATGCGCTAGAGCCTTTCGGGATTGAACCGTGCCTTTAACCCGGAAAGGCTCCTACCGCTGCCCATGCCCCACCTTCCCGAGCATCTTCTCGCCGGCTACCGCAGTTTCATGGGTGGCCGCTATCTCACCGAAAGCGGCCGTTATCGCTCGCTGGCGCGGGAGGGCCAGGCACCGGAAACGATGATCGTCGCCTGTTGCGATTCCCGCGCCGCGCCCGAAGCGATCTTCGATGCCGGGCCCGGCGAACTGTTCGTGCTGCGCAATGTCGGCAATCTGGTGCCGCCCTATGCGCCCGACGATCAGTTCCACTCGACATCGGCGGCGCTCGAATTTGCCGTGCAGAGCCTCAAGGTCAAGAACATCGTGGTGATGGGCCACGGCCGCTGCGGCGGCATCCGCGCGGCACTCGACACCACGGCCGCACCGTTGTCGCCGGGTGATTTCATCGGCAAATGGATGAGCCTGATCGCGCCGGCGGCCGAGACCGTATCGTCCAGCACCTTCATGACCGCGACCGAGCGCCAGACCGCGCTGGAGCGCATATCGATCCGATATTCCATCGCCAATCTGCGTACCTTCCCTTGCGTCTCGATCCTCGAAGGCAAGGGGCGGCTATCGCTGCACGGCGCCTGGTTCGATATTTCGACCGGTGAGCTTTGGGTGATGAACAAGGAGACCGGCGATTTCGAGCGGCCGGAGACGGAGTAGGAGACAAGGGCATGGTGCGAATTCCGGTCGCGTTCGCGGCGGCAGCACTGCTGTGCTCGGCAGATTTCGCCCGCGCCGACGACAGCGCGATCATCGACCGCTGGTATTCGGCACTGCTCGTCGCCGACCGCACCGAATTGTCGGACCTGCTCGCCGACGACGTCCGCATCAAGCTCGACGACCTCGGCGTCGTGCAAAGCAAGCAGGAATTCATCGCTTCGATCGCCGAGTGGCAAGGCGCCGTCGCCGGCGCCGAAATCCGCCACCGGATCGAGAAGACCGAGGGCGGCGTCACCACTGTGATCGCCTGCTATGATTTTCCCAGCAACGACATGCTGATGCAGGAGACCTTTGCGGTCGCCAACGACCAGATCACCGCCAGTTCGCAAGCCGCGATCGCGGAAAACTGCGACGGCTACTGAGGAAATCATGAACGGGGCGTGCTGTTGCGTGGAGCCGGCCGGCGTCCTACATCGGTGACGATCCGCCTCCTCCCGCCATCCAGCGAAAGTTTGCCCATGCCGTCCGCCGTCGACCTCGCCGCCCATCCGCTGACTGAATGGCAAGGGCCGCTCGGCCTGCCCGATTTCACGCGCATTGGCGACGGTGATTTTTCTCCGGTGTTCGACGCCGCCCTGAAGACGCATGAGGCCGAGATCGAGGCGATTGCCGGCAACACCGGGACGCCGACCATCGACAATACACTTGCCGCGCTCGAACTCGCCGGCGAGGCTCTCGACCATGTCTCGTCGATCTTCTGGTGCCGCGCTGGCGCCCACACCAACGAGGCAATCCAGGCGCTGGAGCGCGACATTTCGCCGAAGATGTCGCGGCATTTCTCGGCGATCTCGATGAACGAGCGCCTCTTTGCCCGCATCGACGATCTCTATCAACGCCGCGAGACTCTGAAGCTCGATGCCGAAACGCTGCGCGTACTGGAAAAGACCTGGAAAAACTTCGTCCGCTCCGGTGCCAAGCTCGACGCCGAAGGCAAGAAGCGGCTGGCGTCGATCAACGAGGAATTGTCGTCGCTCGGCACCAATTTCGGCCAGAACCTGCTTGCCGACGAGCGCGACTGGGCGCTGTTCCTCGACGAGGCTGACCTTGCCGGCCTGCCGGAATTCCTGAAAAGCTCGATGGCGGAAGCCGCCGAGATGCGCGGCCAGAAGGGCCGCTACGCCGTCACCTTGTCGCGTTCGATCTACGAGCCGTTCTCGACCTTCTCAGAACGCCGAGACCTGCGCGAGACGGCGTTCCGCGCCTTCATCATGCGTGGCCAGAATGGCGGCGCCACCGACAACACGGACGTAGTGCGCGACATGCTGCGCCTGCGCGCCGAAAAGGCGAAGCTGCTCGGCTACGAATCATATGCCGCGTTGAAGCTCGACGACACAATGGCCAAGACGCCGGAGGCGGTGCATACGCTGCTCGACCCGGTTTGGAAAAAGGCATTGGAGAAGGCCGCCGCCGACCAGGCCGAATTGCAGCGGCTGGCGGCCGAGGCCGGCAGCAATGAAAAATTCGCCGCCTGGGACTGGCGCTTCTATCAGGAGAAGCTGCGCGCCGAGAAATTCGCTTTCGACGAGGCCGAACTGAAGCCGTATCTGCAGCTCGACCGGATCATCGACGCCTGTTTCGACGTGGCGACACGATTGTTCGGCATTTCTTTCGAGGAAAAGAAGGGCATTGCCACCTGGCATCCGGACGCACGTGTTTTCGTCGTGAAGAATGCCGACGGCAGCGAGCGCGGCCTTTTCCTCGCCGATTATTTCGCGCGACCCTCGAAACGCTCCGGCGCTTGGATGAGTGCACTCAAATCCGGCTATAAGCTTGGTCCTGGCTCGAAGCCGGTCATCTACAATATCATGAATTTCGCCAAGCCGCCGGCCGGCGAGGCCGCCTTGCTGTCGGTCGATGAAGCCAAGACGCTGTTCCACGAATTCGGTCATGCCCTGCACGGTATGCTGACCGACGTCACCTGGCCATCGGTCGCTGGCACCTCGGTCAGCCGCGATTTCGTCGAGCTGCCCTCGCAGCTCTACGAACACTGGCTGACGGTACCGGCGGTGCTGGAAAAACATGCGCTGCATGTCAAGACCGGCAAGCCGATGCCAAAGGCGCTGGTCGACAAGATGCTGGCGGCGCGCACCTTCGGCGCCGGCTTCGCCACGGTCGAGTTCACCGCCTCGGCCTTGGTCGACATGGCCTACCATGCGCGCCCGGAGGCGCCGCAAGAGCCGCTTCGTTTCGAAGCCGAAACGCTCGAAAGGCTCAATATGCCGGACACCATCGCGATGCGTCACCGCACTCCGCATTTCGGCCATATCTTTGCCGGCGATGGCTATTCGGCCGGCTATTATTCCTACATGTGGTCGGAAGTGCTCGACGCCGACGCCTTCGCCGCCTTCGAGGAAGCAGGCGATCCGTTCAACCCGGCGCTGGCCGAGCGGCTGCGCAAGAACATCTACGCCGCCGGCGGCTCGAAGGACCCCGAAGAACTCTACACCGCCTTCCGCGGCAAGATGCCTTCACCGGAAGCAATGATGGCCAAGCGCGGACTGGTCTAAGCCTTGCCCGGCCCTTCTCGGGCCGGCTCGGCCTCACCGGCCGCGGCTGTCTCGTTGAGGAAGCCGGCGATCCGCTCCGCCGTCTTGGTCGTGGCAAAGGAGAGCAATCGGCCGCGATGGACCACGGGCTCGCCGCTCTCATTGTCCCAGATATCGAACCGGCAGCTTGGGTTCGCTATGGCTTCGAAGCGGTCCTTCATATCGACAGCTCCGGTCATGGTGTCGCCACGGGTGCCAGAGATTGAGCGGTGCGCCCGACGGTACTCGCGCCTTGCTGCGTTTGCGTGAAGCAGACGCCGCGCTGCAGCATCGGCAGGATTGCCGCCGGCACGTCGGCAACAAGACATGCCGTCGACACGTGGCCGCTGAGAAACCCCGCCTCCTCGAGATGATCGAGCAGGTCGAGCCAGGGCGACCAGAAACCGAAGAAGTCGGCGACCAGGATCGGCTTGTCGTGCCGGTCGAGCTTGCGCCAGGTCATCACTTCGGCCAGTTCCTCGATGGTGCCGATTCCGCCCGGCAGCGCTACAAATGCATCCGCATAGTCGAACATCAGCCGCTTGCGCATGTGCATGTCCGGAACCGCTATGATTTGGGCGACGCCGCGCGGCATCCGCATCCGCTCCAGAAGGAAGTGCGGCGCAATCGCGATCACCTCGCCGCCGGCGTCTGCCGCCGCGGAAGCCACGGCGCCCATCAACCCTTCACCGCCGCCGCCATAGACGAGGCGGATGCCGGCACTGCCGATTTCGCGGCCCAGCGCCGCGGCCGCTTGCGCGAGGCGCCGGTCGTTGCCGGCGCGGGCGCCGCCGAACACGCAGACGGTGCCGATACGGGTCTGCGTCGGATAGAGCAGCCCCTCCAGGGAAGGCGCATCGTCGTCATTGAAAATTCCGAACATGGCTCTGTCTCCATTTGGCTTCAGTTGAACGATGGTCCTGCGGGCGCGGCTCTAGTCGCCCTGCCCCGCCGCGGCGGAACGGGTTGGTGGGCTTTCGCCGGCGTCGGCAAACAGCAGAAGGTCGGCCCTCGCCCACAGCGCGTAGCAGGCGAGCAATGTCAGCGGCGCGGTGACAAGGGCGGGTGAGGCCCCCGACCACACTTCAGGCACGGCGGAGCCGGCCGAAAGGGCTGCCGCCAATGCCGCAGGCAGGCGGCTGGCCAACACTGCGCTGCGGAACGGATCGGGCCACCTGGCCGGCCAACCGGGCACAATCATGCCGGACACGGCGCTGCCGAATTTTCCCAACGCATGCAGCAGTCCGGCAGTCGCAGCCAGCACCGGTTGGCCGAGCAGGAACAGCGCTACGCCGAGCCCGATCGCGCCGAGCCCCGACAGGAGATCGGCGCGCCGGTTAAGCGCCGGATCGGGGACATCGCGGCCAGCCCAGGCGCGGTGATAGACTTCGCCGCTGCAGAAAAAGATCGACGTCGCCAGCGTCAACGCCACGGCGCTGCCGCTGCCGGCAAAATAGTCGAACAGGGTGCCGGCACCCCATTCAGGGCCGGTGGCGAGCTGCATCGCCACGCCCATTGCCAGCCCCAGCGCGTTGCCAAGATTGTAGTAGCCGCCCGGACCGGAAATGCGCGCCCGGATGGCAGCCGCAAATCGCGACACCGCCCGGGCGGTCCGACTGGGGCCGGCAGATTTCGGTTTTAAGTCGATAATCGACGGCTCGAAGGAGAGGCGATCGACCAGCCCGGAGGCATCACGCCAGCTGGCCGGCGCGTCGTTCCAGATTGAAAGCGCGAAATGCCGGCCGAACGGCGCACGGTCGTTGTCGAATTGCATTGGATCCTCCTTTTCAGCTGCGGTGGCATTTGACGGCACGATGAGCGGGCGTTTGCTACGGGCGGTCATGGCGAGACGAGCCCCACGGCCATGACCAATGCGACGGTGGACAGGATGAGCCCGGAGATGAGATCGAAGATGCGCAGGCTGGCACGGCTGCGCAGCAGCGGCGCCACGAGGCCGCCGCCGAGCGCATAGCCGTAACAGCCGAGCGCCGACATCAGGATCAGCGTCACCATGAATTCGAGCTGCGTACCACTCGCAGCGAAAGACTGGCCGAACGCCGCCGGCACGAACAGCCGCTCGACGTAGGTCAGCGGGTTCATCCCGACCACGCCCATGACGCGGGCTACGCAGGAGCGGCTGGTCTCGGCCTTGCCGGAGCGGTCCTCGGCCTCGCCGACGGCCAATGCTGCACGAAAGGATTTCACCGCAAACCAGGAGACCGCCGCCAGGCCAAGCCAGGAGAGCGCCGTTCCGAGTGAGGGATCGAGGCCGGCGATCGAGCTGCCGAGCATATAGGAGATGGCGATCAGGGCGACATAGGTCGCCCACACCAGGCTCGCCACGAACATCACCCGCCCGCGCAGCAAGCCTTCCCTGATCATCATCAGGTTGTTCGGCCCTATCGAGGCCATCGAGGCCATGCCGAGCGCAAGCCCAGCCTGGAATCCGCTCGCGTCGGCAAAGCTCATGGAGCTTCCTCCAGCGATGATATGACGGGATCGGCCGGATTCGCCGGCCCGGGCGAGGTGACGAGATAGAGGATGGTGCCGAGCATCATCGTCGCGCCGAGGGCCCCCATGGGCGAAATCCGCTCACCGAGAAAAAGGGCGGCGCCAGTCGCGCCGAACAGGCTTTCGGCGCTGACGATCACCGCTGCGTGGCTGGCAGAGGTAAAGCGCTGGGCAACGGTCTGGATGCCGAAGCCGGCGGCAGTCGAGAACACGCCGAGCACAAGCAGTTGCGGCCAGGCATCGAGTGCCGTCGCGACCGACAAATTGCCATGCGAGAGGGCTAGCGGCAGGGTGACCGCCGCAGTGCCGAGGAACTGCGCCGCCATGGTGGCAAACGGGCGCCCATGGGTTTGCATGTGGCGGCCGAGTTCGACCGTCCACAATGCATAGCATGCGGCCGACAGCACCACCGTCGTGTCGCTGCCATTGAAGCCGGCGATGCCGCCAGACAATAGCAGCGCGCCGATCAGGGTCATGCCGGCGGCAAACCCGACCGTCGCGGTCAGCCGCTCGCCGACCAGAACCCACGCTGCAACCGGCGTCATCACGGTCGCGGTGCTGATCAGGAAGCTGGCATTGGTGACGGAGGTGCCGAGATAGGCGATCTGCTGCAGAACGATCGAAATGGCGAATAGCGCGCCGACCCTTGCCAAGCTGGCGCGAAAACCTTCGGTCTTCGCTACCCGGCTTTCTCCAATCATCAGCGGCAGCACCAGAAGTCCGGCGATCAGGCAGCGCATGCCGGCCGCGCTCAGCGGGTCGAGATATCCGAGCACAGTCTTCTGCGAGACATTGCCGAAACCCCACAAAGCGGCGGCAAGCAGGAGAAGCAGGTTGGCGTGAAGCTTCGACATCGGCTCCTCCCCCTAGAGCCGATTGCAGGCATGTGCCGATTCAAGCTGTTTGCGAGAGCCTGGCGGGCTTCGGCCGGCACGCCCTGAAGACGCGCTGGAACTGCGCTTGCAGGCTGCCGGTGGTGCTGTGTGCCGGCCGCGCTGAGAACCTTTGGAACCGCTCTGCGCGCTCGGTCCGGCGTCGCGGATTTTGTCTCGAAGTGCTGAAGTAGCCGCCATTTCAAACCCCCGCCGCCTGATCGATGGACACAGGCGAAGGGCCTGCGGCAATCGACTTTTATCGACGGGGTGAGGTTCCGATAACGTGGCTTACGGATGGCTTACGGGGCGTTTTTCGAGGTGGTCATGGTGCCGAAGCGACGCTCAGCGCAGCAAGGTTAGGGGGTCGTTCGGAAGGTTGGAGAAGGAGGCAACGCCCTCTGGCCTGCCGGACGAGCGACCTGAGAGGCTGATCTTTGCCGCCCGATGCCTAACGCGTTCGTAAACGCCGGTCGATGGCCGCAAGTCGCGAGCGGCCTTCTCTCGGCGTCGCGAAATCGCCCCTGCCCGAGTAAGCTTGCGCAAGCGGAACAGCGCCCAAGGCCGCTGTCTTCGGCATGCAACCAGGCAAGGGGATTCGAAAAATCCGCTGGTGGAGCTGAGGAGGATCGAACTCCTGACCTCGTCATTGCGAACGACGCGCTCTCCCAGCTGAGCTACAGCCCCGTCCAGCGGATGGGGCTTTTATCGGCCGCTGCGGTTTCCTGTCAAGACTGCGCTTGCTGCCGAAATGCCGTTCGGCCGCTCGTCCGGCTTTGCCATGCGGCGGAAGGCGGCTCTTGCCGCTTTCACCTACAGTGGCTACATGTCGGCAACAATCGGAGACCGGCATGATCGCCCTAATTCAGACCATTGTCATGGCGCTTGACCTTTACTGGTGGATCATCATCGCCTCGGCGATATTTTCCTGGCTCTACGCCTTCAACGTCGTCAACTCGCGCAACCAGTTCGTCGACACCATCAGCAACATGCTCTATCGGCTGACCGAGCCGGCGCTGCGGCCGATCCGCCGCTTCATGCCAGATCTCGGGGGCATCGACATCTCGCCGATCATCCTGCTGCTGATCCTGTTCTTCATCCGGCAGTTCCTGCTCACCACCGTGCTTTCGCTGGTCGTCTGAGTTCAGGCCATGAGCGCGCCGTTCCGCACGCGCGCCGACGGCACCGACCTGTTCGTCCGGCTGACGCCGAAATCAGCGATGGACAGGCTGGAAGGCATCGAGACATCGGCGGATGGGCGAAGCTATTTAAAAGCCCGTGTCCGCGCCGTGCCGGAAAACGGCGTCGCCAATCGAGCGCTGGAAAGGCTGGTGGCCAAGGCTCTTGACGTACCCGCATCAGCCGTCTCGATCGTCGCCGGCGGCACCGCGCGGCTGAAGACGCTGCGCGTGCTTGGCGATCCCGCGGCGCTGACCAAACGCATCGATACGCTGGGCTCGCCTGCGCCATGATCTCGGCTCGCTCACCTACCCCGCAGAAAAAAGGCCGGGCTGCGAAGCCCGGCCAGATGTGAAGGTCGAAAACCTTCAGAGGGGAACGCGCCGGACGAATGGGAGGAAACATCCGACGCGGATTGCATATGGGTTGGCGTCGACGACGTTTCAATGAGGTCGGGGGAACCGCCCTTCGCGATCAGGCTTTTAAACATTTCGACTATCTGATCAGCAGCTCGACGAGGCCGATCCGTCCTATCGCGACCGATGCGGCAGGACACCCACCGCAACCCGACCGGAAAGCTCAATATGACCGCTACTCGAGTTCTATTCTTCGACGTTCTGGGAACCGTCGTTGACTGGCGCAACGGTATTGCAAGGGAGGCTGGCGCCTTCCTCGCGCGAAACGGTGCACAGCAGGTCGATCCCGGTGAATTCGCGGATGCATGGGCGTTGCGCTATGACGCCTCGACCGAGGCGGTGCGGACGGGGCACCGGCCTTTCGTTTCACTCGACGTGATCAACAAGGAGAATCTGGACGCCGCCTTCGTCCAGTTCGGGCTAACCCCATCCGCGCTGCCGGCCACCGAACTTGAAGAACTCAATCTCGCCTGGCACCGGCTGGAGCCGTGGCCCGATTCGCTGAAAGGCCTTGCGAGGCTGAAGGAACGCTTCATCATCGCGCCCTTGTCGGGGGGCAATACCCGGCTGTTGCTGGACATGGCCAAGCGCGCCGGCCTGCCTTGGGACACCGTCCTTGGCTCGGATGTGTTCGGCACCTACAAGCCTGCGCCACAGGCTTATCTCCGCGCAGTGGAGATCCTGGGGGTGCGACCTTCGGAGGCCGTGTTAGTCGCCGCGCATAACGACGACCTGGCTGCGGCACGAAGGTGCGGTATCGGAACCGCTTTTGTTGCTCGTCCAAAAGAGCATGGTCCGGCGCAGACGACCGATCTCTCGCCTCGTGAGAGCTGGGACTTTGTGGCCGACGACCTTGTCCATCTCGCCCAAGTTCTCCCGTAGGCCGAGGGCAAAAAACCTAAGCGATGTCGTCGCGGATGCAGGCCTTCAGATGACCCTCGGCTGTCGCCCTCAGCGGCGGCATAGCCCCGGCGCAAGCCTCCAGCGCAAACGGGCAACGGGTCCGGAAAACACAGCCCGACGGCGGGTTTGCCGGGCTGGGAATATCGCCTTTGAGCACCTGCCGGTCTTGCCTGGCCAACGGATCGAGCGACGGAATGGCCGACAGCAGCGCGCGCGTATAGGGATGCTGCGGCCGGGCATAGAGCGCGGCCGCCGGCGCAACCTCCATGATGCGCCCGAGATAGAGCACGATGACCGTGTCGCAGATGTACTCGACCACGGCCAGATCGTGCGAAATGAACAGCATGGTCAGCCCAAGCCGGAGCTGCAGATCGCGCAACAAATTGATGATTTGGGCCTGGATCGAGACGTCGAGCGCCGAGACCGCCTCGTCGGCGACAATGAATTCCGGCTCGAGCGTCAGCGCCCGGGCGATGCCGATGCGCTGGCGCTGGCCGCCCGAGAATTCATGGGCGTAGCGATCATAGGCGTCGACCGGCAACTCGACCGCGGCAAGTGCCTTCTCGGCCTTCGCCCGCCGCTCGGATTTCCTGCCAATGCCTTGAATGTCCAAGCCTTCGGTGAGGATCTGCCCGATGGTCATGCGCGGCGACAGGCTGGCGAAGGGATCCTGGAAAATATACTGCATCTTGCGGCGCTGGCGGCGCAACTGGGCGGCACCCAGCCTGGTGATGTCGGTGCCGCCATAGCTGATCTGGCCGGATGTCGGCTCGATCAGACGCAGCACCGAGCGGCCGATCGTGGTCTTGCCGGAGCCGGATTCGCCGACCAACCCGACCACCTGACCACGCCTGACCTCGAACGAAATATCCTCCAGTGCCCTGACGATGGGGCCGCGCGAAAACGCGGTCGGCGCAAAATGCTTGGTCAGGTTTTTGACCGATAGGAACGGGGCGCCCTCCATCAGAGCTCCTCCCAGCGCAGGCAGCGGCTTTGCTGGGTCGGCGTCGCCGCAAATAGTGGCGGGACCGCGGCGCGGCAGGCAGTGATAGCCATCGGGCAGCGCGGCGCGAAGGAACAGCCTTTGGGTAGCAAGGCGAGCGACGGAACATTTCCGGCAATGGTCGGCAGCGGCGTTCCCGCCACCTTCAGCGCCGTGGCCTCGCCGAGCCTCGGCACCGAGCGCATCAACCCCACCGTATAGGGATGACGCGGGCGGGTGAACACTTCGCTCACCGGACCTGTTTCGACGATACGCCCGGCATACATCACCGCTACCCGGTCGGCGATTTCGGCGACGACGCCGAGATTGTGGGTGACGAACAGGATGCCCATGCCGCGCTGCGCCTGCAGCTCGGCCAAAAGATCGAGAATCTGGGCCTGGATTGTGACGTCCAGCGCGGTCGTCGGCTCATCGGCAATCAGCAAGCCTGGATCGCAGGACAGGGCCATGGCGATAGTGGCGCGCTGGCGCATCCCGCCCGAAAGTTCGTGCGGATATTGTCGCGCCCGCCGCTTCGGATCGGGAATGCCGACCTGCTCCAGCAGCCGCACCGCGTCTGCCTCTGCCTCGCGGTGCGATTTGCCGAGATGGATGCGGATCGGCTCGGCGATCTGCTCGCCGATCGTGTAGACCGGGTTGAGGCTGGTCATCGGCTCCTGGAACACCATGCCGATCTCGTTGCCACGTATCTTGCGCAGCGACTCGGCATCGAGGCCGGTCAACTCGGTGACCGTGCCGTTCTTGCGCCGCAGCGCGATCGACCCCTCAGCGATATGCCCGACCCTTTTCGGCAACAGGCCGATGATCGACAGGCTGGTGACGGATTTGCCGGATCCGGATTCGCCGACGAGCGCCACCGTCTCGCCGGAGCCGATCGTCAGGTCGACATCCGTTACCGCCGCGATGTCGCGCCCCGCAATGCGGAACACCGCGCGCAGGCCGGAAATCGAGAGTATCGGCTCGACACTCAGCGGAGCAGCCCCACGTCGCGAAGGATCATGTCGATCTTTGCGGTTTCCTCCCCGTTCAGACTGCGTTGCGGCCGCGCCATGGTGTTCGAGGCGATGATGCCGAGGCTCTTCATCGCTGCCTTGAAGGCGCCGACGCCGGCCGAGCCGGCGCTTGTCCTGCCGAGCGAGATCCAGACGATCTCGAACAGTTTCAACAATCGCTCCTGCTCTAGCCGTGCTTCGGCATGCTGGCCGGCCTGCGTCAGCTTCCACAGCCTGACGTAACCATGCGGGTCGACATTGGCGAGGCCCGGCACGACGCCATGCGCACCCATGGCCAGCGCGCTGTCGACCAGGATTTCGGAGCCGGTCATGCCGAAGAACCCTGGGTCATCGGCCATGTCCTTGAGCACGTAACGCAGATTGCCGTCATCGCCGCTGGAATCCTTGATGCCCGCGATGGCACCTTCCCGGGCAAGGCCGACGGTGGTCTTGCGCTCCAGCTTGATGTGAACGCAGACCGGGATGTCGTAGGCGATGACCGGAAGGTCGATCGCATCCTTGATGTAGCGGAAGTGGTCGCCGATCTCCGGCTGGCTGGTGCGGGTATAAAACGGCGCGGTGACAACAATAGCGTCGGCGCCGGCCGATCTGGCGATGCGGGCGTGGTTGATGACACGATCGGTCGTCGGATCGATGACGCCGGCGAAGATCGGAACCCGGCCGTTATTGACCTTGACTGCATGCTCGAGGATGGCCCTGCGGCCTGCCTCGTCGTGGAAGACCACCTCGCTGGTCGAGCCGAGCACGAACAGCCCGTGGACACCGCCGTCGAGCAGGTTCTCGATGGTGCGGGTGAACGACGGGAAGTCGATGCTGAAATCGGCATTGAGCGGGGTGACGACAGGTGGCACGACGCCGGTAAACAGGGGCATTTTGATGAACCTTTGAGGTCAGTTGAGATCGGAGCGAGGATCGAATGCATCGCGCAAGCCGTCGCCGATGAAATTGATGGCGAGGACGGTGAGCACCAGTGCGGCGCCCGGGAACATCCATTGCCACGGGTAATTTTCCAGCACGACGGTGGAGCGGGCGAGATTGAGCATGTTGCCCCAGCTGGCTTCTGGCGGTGCGATGCCAAGGCCGAGAAAGGACAGGCCGGCCTCGAGCAGGATAGCGTTGGCGATCTGCAAGGTGGCGTAGACGACCAGGATATCGATGCAGTTGGGCAGGCCATGCCGGAACAGCAGATGCGGCAGCCCCGCGCCCATGCCCCGGGCCGCAACGACGAAATCGCGCTCGCGCAGTTCGAGCAGCCGGGCGCGCACCCTGCGCGACAGCACTGGCCAGGAGAGCAGCGAGATCACCAGGATGGTCGGGGCGATGCCGGTGCCGGCAATCGAAGCCAGCACCAGCAGGAAGATCACCGGCGGCAGCGTCATCGCCAGATCGACCAGGCGCATCACCGTTCCGTCGACGAGACGCCCGCCAAAGCTGGCGACGGCGCCGATCAGGAAGCCTATGACGGTCGAGATGGCAACCGAACAGATGGCAACCAGCAGTGAGATCCGCCCGCCTTGCAGCAACCGTGCCATGACATCACGCCCAACGCCATCGCTGCCCAGCCAATGAATGGCGGACGGCGCCTTGTTCATCGCCCTGAGGTCGATGGCGTTCGGGCCGAACGGCCACCACAGAGGATAGGTCGAAACCGCCAGCAGGATCGGGATGACGATCAAAAGCCCGGCGCGTGCCGCTCGGTTTTCAAAAAAGCGGTCGAGCGCGCGGCGAAGCGGGCCTTTGGTCTGTGGCGCGGCTGTCCGGTCGGCTGTCGGGTCCGGCGCGGTGATTGCCATCACGCCACCTGAATGCGCGGGTCTACGACGGCATAGACGACGTCGGTCAGGAGGTTGACCAGGATGACGCAAACGCCGATCACCAGGGTAGCGCCCATGATCACCGGGTAATCGCGGGTGCCGACGGCGTTGACCAGAAGCAGTCCCATGCCCGGCCAGTTGAACACGCTTTCCAGGAAGATGGCGCCGCCGACGGCGATGCCGACGGTCGAGCCGATCAGGGTAATGACCGGCAAGAGCGCATTGCGGGTGGCGTGCTTGATGATCACCCAGAACTCGCGCACGCCCTTGGCGCGCGCCGTCCGCACGTAGTCCTGGTTGAGCACTTCCAGCAGCGAAGCGCGCATGTAGCGCATGATCAGCGCGGCATGGCCGATCGATAGCAGGCAGGCGGGCAGGATGAGGTGCGCTAGCACATCCGTCATCGAGAACGGCGCGCCGGCCGTCTGCATGCCGCCGGACGGCGCCCAGCGCAGCAGCACTGAGAAGAAATAGAGACCGAGCAGCGCCGTCAGGAAAGCCGGGCTGGAGATACCAATAAACGACAGCACCGACAGCGCGATGTCGGACGGTTCGTTACGGCGCACCGCGCTGAAAATGCCGGCGGAAATGCCGAGCACGATGGCGATCGCCAGGCCCGTGCCCATCAGCAGCGCCGTCGGGCCGATGCGTTCCATGACCAGTGGCAGCACGGCAACGCCGCTGCGCTGGATCGAATAGCCGAAGTCACCGCTCAGCGCCGCGCGCAGCCAGGCGAGATATTGCACGGGAAGCGGCCGATCGAGCCCGAGCCGTTCGCGCAGGCCCTCGAGGTCGGAAGCCGACATGGGGACCGACGGGTTGATATAGGCGTCGATCGGATCGCCCGGCGCCAGCCGCAGCAGGATGAAGATGAGGACGCTGAGCGCGACCAGCATCAGCAATCCTGTGGCGCTGCGGCGGGCGATGAAGCTCAGCATGGGCTTTCCGTGGCCGTGGCAGGCGGCGCCAAAGTGGTCCCGCCTGCTCGCTTCGTTTCGGGGTTCTTACTGGATGTCCCAGCGCTCGGGGTGAGCTGCGTAGGGGCCGCCGCCCGGCGCCGGCGTCCAGCCGAAGTCACGCAGCCTGTTGGAGGCCACGCCATAGCGGTTGGCCACCCACAACGTCGCCCAGGGCAGCTCCTTGTTCATGACCTTGCAGACCTCCTGCCAGGATTGATCGAGCTTGGCCGGATCGGTTTGGCCGAGCGCGGCGTCCAACGCGGTGCTCAGGTCGTCGAACTCGATGCGCATGGTGTTGAAGCCTGCCGGCGGAATCTGCGACTTGTTGAGGCCGGGATTGAGGCCGGCCGGGTTGGGGCCGTTCTGCAGGCCGGCATAAACCATCGGAAATGCATTCCAGTCCGGCGTGCCTTGCTTGTAGACGATGCCATTGTAGGTCGGCGTATCGACGACGCGAGGCACCACATTGATGCCGACCTCGGCCAGCATCGACTGGACAGCGGCCATCACATTGGCGGCTTGCGGCGAGCCGTAATAGGTCAGCAAGGTGATCGGCTTGTCGCCATTGATCTTGTCCCAGCCCGCCTCGGTCAGCAGCGCCTTGGCCTTTGCCGGATCGTAGGCATAGGGTTCGAGGTCTGCCGGAACGAGATGCGGCGCGACATAGCCGCAATTGGCTGGCTTGGCGGCACCGCCGTAGAGGCTGTCGATGATGGCGTTGCGATCGATCGCATACATAATCGCCTGGCGGACACGGATATCCCTAAACAGGTCGACCTCCTGGTTCAGGCCGATATAGTTGACCACGTACGAGGCACCTTCGATCACCTTGAAATTGCTGTCGCTCTTGAAGGATGCCGCATCGTCGGGCTCGACATAGGTGAACTGGATCTCGCCGGCGCGGAGCGCGGCGACGGCCGCCGCCGGCGACTCGAAATAGCGGTTGATGAGCACGTCTACCTTCGGCTTGCCGCTGCGATAGTCTTCATCGGCTGCCAGTTCGACATATTGGTCGGTCACGTAGCGCTTGAACTTGAACGGGCCGGTGCCCACCGGAGCGGTCGACCACCAGGTGCTTGTCGCCAGTGATTCCGGCGGCAGAGCGGCCAGGGCATGCTCCGGCAGGATCATTAGCTGCGAGAGGATGGATAGAAACGAGCCGTTCGGTTTCGATAGCTTCACCACTGCGGTGTGGTCATCCGGTGCATCGACCGAGGCGATGTTGGCGAGGCGGGCGGCAAACAGGCTGCCGGAGGCCTTGTTCTTGGCAAGCTCGAGGGTGAACTTGACGTCCTTCGAGGTGAACGGTTTGCCGTCATGCCAGGTCTCGTTGACCAGGTTGAACGTATAGCTCAGCTGGTCGTCGCTGATCTTGTAGTCCTTGGCGAGGTCGCCTTCGATCTCGGTCAGCCCGGCATTGAAGATGACCAGCGGTTCGAAATAGGTGCTGAGCCAGGTGTAGCCGCCGGTCGCGACCAGCGGGTTGAAGTTCTTGGGAAAACCGCCCGGGCCGACGTCGAAGCCGCCCGCAATGGTCTTGGCGCTTTGTGCCTGGACATTGGTCAATGGGGTAATGCTGGCGAGCAGCAGCCCGGCGACTGAGAATGCGATGGTCCTGATGCGCATGGTTTCCTCCCTTGGCATATTCAGGTTGTTCTTCAGCTTGCTCGGTTTTTGGCGATAACCTGCTGGATCCCCCGGTAATGGTCGTCGAGCCGCCGACGCGCCTGGTCGACATCCTTGGCGGCGACAGCCTCGACGATCTCGTGATGGTCGCGCCATGTCGCCAGCGGCGTCGGATTATCGAGATTGGTGAAATTCGAGGCCTTGTCGAACGCCGTCCAGAAGATGTCGATCAGTGCGCTCAGCATGTGATTGTTCTGGCAGCGGAACAGCAGCTGGTGGAATTGCTGGTCCTCTTCGGCGAAGCTCTCATGGCGCTCGGCACGTTGCCGCATGCGCTCGGTCAACTGGCGCAGCGCCTCGATATCCTCGGCACTGATCATCTCGATCGTCTTGGCGATGAGGCCGGTTTCCAGCACGCGGCGGATTTCGCGCAGCTCTTCGACATCGCGCAGCGAATCCTGCAAGCCGTATGCCAGGTTATCCAGCAGCGGCTTGAACGAGAACTCCTTGACGAAGACGCCGATGCCGCGCCGCGTCTCCAGGATGCCGATCGATTCCAGCGCCTTGATGGCTTCCCGCACGGAGTTGCGGCCGACGCCGAGCCGCTGCGCCAGGAACGTTTCCGGCGGCAAGGGATCGCCTGCCTTGAGCTGGTTGCTTTCGATATAGGCCCTGAGGCTTTCCTGCACGGTGACGTGAAGAAGCGGCGGTCTGCTCAACGGTTCGATCGACTTCAGTTCCGCCATCCCACTGCTTTCATCATCCGCCGGATTAGCCTGCCCCCTTGTCGTATAGCTACTTGTAGGATATCCTGCAAGCCCATAACAAACCTGCTGCCTTCGAATGAAGATTACCCTCGCCGGCTCGAGCCACTGGCACGCCGAAATGCACCTCGACGCCGCACGCTTTTACGGTGCGGAGATCGCCGGAATCTGGGACGAGGATCCTGGCCAAGCGCATGGGTTCGCCGCGCACCACGATCTGCCGTTTATCAAAGATTTCACGGAGATACTCTCCAGCCCGCCGGATGCGATCCTGTTGATGGGGCACCCTTCGAGGGTGCCGGCGCGGGCACGCGCGATCATCGCGGCAGGGATACCGTTGATCCTGGAGAAGCCGGCGGCCAGCCATACGAGGGAACTGATGGCGCTGCGCGAGCTTGCCAGGCAGCACCAGGCTTTTGTCGCTGTTCCCCTGCCCAACCGTTTCGGGCCGGCCGTTGCCGGCTTTGAACGGCTGCGCCGGCAAGGTCGCGCCGGGCCGGTGGCGCATTGCCAGTTCCGGCTGCTCAACGGCCCGCCGCAACGCTACATCGCCGACGGTGTCGCCTGGGTCGTCGATCCGGCGGTTGGCGGCGGGGGTGCGTTGAGGAATCTCGGCATACACGGCGTCGACGCGGCACTCAGCCTCGCAACCGGCAAGCTCGGCCTGAAAAGCGTTTCGATCGCGAACCGCATTCATCCCGGCCCGGTCGAGGACCATGCGCTGCTGGTGCTGGAAGACGAGGCCGGCGCGGTGTTCATCGTCGAGGCCGGTTACACCTTTGCCTCGATGCGCCCCGGCGGTGACTTCGAGTGGCGTATCGTCAGTGCCAATGCCACCCTCATCGATCATGGCGACCATGCCACCTGCGCAACGCTCGACGATGCGGCCGTTGCCGATTTGCCGGTCGAACTGCCGGCAACGCGCTATCGTCTGTTCATGCGCGATACGCTTGACCGGCTGGCCAGAAAGGCGCCTCCGCCGGTGTCCATCGAGGATTATGTTGCGGCGATGTCTCTGATCGACGCCGCTTATGAAAAGGCAGGATCATGATTGGGATAGGAATTATCGGCGCCGGCGATTTCGGCGCAGCCCATGCGCGGGCAATCCGTGAGGTGGGAGGCATTCGTCTCGTCGCCGCCTCTCGTGGAAATGCCGATGCGCTGCAGCGCTTCACCGCCGAATATGGCGGCTGCGGCTACACTGATTGGCGCAAGCTGCTGGACGACAAGGAGGTCGACGCGGTCCTCATTGCCACCCCGCACCATCTCCATGCCGAAATGGCCATCGGCGCAGCAAACGCCGGCAAGCACATCCTGCTCGAAAAGCCGATGGCGCCGACGGCGGCTGCCTGCGACGCGATCAACGCCGCCGTAACCGATAGCGGCGTCAAGCTGATGGTCGCCCATCTCATGCATTTCGCCCTGCCCTGCATGGCAGCCAGGCAGAAGCTGGAGCAAGGAGAGCTCGGCCGGCCGCTCATCGGATCGAGCTGGATCATCAAGCTATGGATGGAGCACAATCGCCGCGACTGGCATCTGCGCAAGTCGACCGGCGGCGGCATGCTGTTGACGGCCGGCATCCACGCGCTCGACCGCCTGGTCTGGCTGATGGATGACGATGTCGTGTCGGTGAGCGGCATGCTCGGCGCCAAGTTCCATGACCAGGAAGCAGACGACAGCGCCTTGCTTGGGCTGCGCTTCGCCGGCGGCGGCATCGGCCAGGTGCAGAGCATCGGCTATCGCACCGGCGCTACCACCTACGCCATGGATCTGGTCTGCGAGCAGGGAACGCTGCGCATCGACATGGATCGCGGCACGATGCTTGGACGCGATACGGTCTGGACCGAGTTGCCCGGTTCATTCGAACCGAACTGGATGCACAACGCGCTGGTGCGCGAATGGAGCGCGATGCGCGATGCCATTGCCGACGACACGCCGGTGCCGGTCGACGGTCTCTATGCACGCAAGATCATCGGCATTATCGAGGCTGCCTTCGCGTCGAACGAAACCCGCCACGAACACGAGATCGCCGGTGCACGCTGACCTCGACGACCATCTGGCCCGCTTGCCCGCACACGCACCGCGCGGCGTCTGGGGCGCGGTGATGCTGGCCATCGACGATCGCGGAGCGATCGACTGGCAGGCGACGGAAGAGACGATCGCGCGGCTTTGCGCGTCAGGCGTCGACGGCGTCTATTCCAATGGCACGGCCTGCGAATTCCATTGCCAGACCGAGCCCGAATTCGACCGGCTTTGTGGGCTGGTCGCCGCAACAGCCGGCGGCGCGCGCCTTCCTTTCCAGATCGGCATCAGCCAGTCCAATCCGCGCGTCGCACTGGAGCGGCTGACGCGGGTCTCGGCGTTTGGCCCGGCGGCGGTGCAATTCACACTGCCCGACTGGTGGCCGCCCAGCGACGACGAGGTCATGCGTTTTGTCGGCCGCCTCTGCGAGGCCGCGCCCGAAACGCCGCTGGTGCTCTACAACCCGCCGCACGCCAAGCGTCGCCTGACACTCGAAGGCATCGCCCGGCTGCGCGCGGCGGTGCCGTCGCTGGTCGGCGCCAAACTGCCGGGCGGTGACGCCGACTGGTATGCCGATATGCGCCACAAACTGGACGGATTCTCCGTCTTCGTCCCCGGCCACACGCTGGCGACAGGCTATGCTGGGGGAGCCCATGGCAGCTATTCCAACGTTGCCTGCCTCAACCCGAAGGGTGCGGTACAGTGGTGGCAGATGATCCGCACCGACATGGCCGCCGCTGCCGAGGTCGAGGCCCGCATACAGGCCTTCCTCGCCGCACATGTCCTACCGTTTCGCACCCGTTACAATGTCAGCGATGCAGCGCTCGACAAGGCGATGGCGGCGGCCGGCGGCTGGGCGCCACTCGGCCCGCGACTGCTCTGGCCCTACAGCTCCGTTCCCGATCAGGAAATCCCGACGCTGGCCAGGGCCGCTCACGCGGCTTTCCCGGAATGGTGGTAGACCCGTCAGCAAGGCGCGGGACGACGGGGGCTCTTCAGCAGCCGGCTCTCGCGCCCTGTGTCGCACGGGACGCAAACGCCCCCGGCTGAGGGATATCGGCCTCGCGCCGCGCCAGCGAGTTGCGCAGCAGTGCGATCGCCTCGCGGCCGGCAGTCGCAATCTCGCGCGGCCTGTCGACGCCGACGATCATGAACTCCTTGATCCCCAAAGCGGCGTAGGAAAGCAGCGACAGCGCGACCTGCGCCGGCGGCCCGGCAAGTTCGAGCGCCTTCTGGCAGGAAGCGGCCGGCTTATCTTCCGAACGGATTCGGACGGGAAGCGCGAAACGCAGCTTGCCGGCCCGACCGTGTTCGGCGGCAGCGCCGCGTACGCGCTCCATTGACTGTCGGATTTCTGCAAGCGAGCCGGGCGCCAGCTCGAACACATCCGCATGCCTGCCCGCGACCCTGAGCGCCGTGCCCGACTGTCCGCCCATGCGGATGGTCACGTCGGCACCATGCGGCCCCTTGCGCGGCACATAGCCGCCGTTGACGCTGTAAAAGGCGCCTTCATGGTCGAACGGCCTGTCGTTCGACCACAACCGCTTCAGTAGCACCAGATATTCGTCGATGCGTTGCCAGACCACCGTATGGCCGGCCGGACGTGCCTCGGCATCGTCGTCGCTCAGCGGCTCGCTGAGCATCCTGAGCGACAGCCGGCCACGGCTTCTCGCGTCGAGGGCAGCGAGCTGCCGCGCCGCCACGGTTGGTTCGATCACGCCCGCCCAATGCGTGAGCACGACCTCGAGGGAGGAGGTCCGGTCCAGCGTCTGGGCGGCAAGGTCCATATTGGTCAGCAGCCCGGCCTGGTCGTCGATGACGATCTTCTGGAATCCGGCATCCTCGATCAGTGACAGCTTCGTCGCGGTCTCGACAAAGTCGTAGAAAAAGCTGGCGTCGGCAGCGTGGATCTTACCGGGAACATGCGTGAACTCGATCGGCATTGCCATCTCCTCCATCACGTTGAATCAGGGCGCGCGAAAGCGCACCGGCATTCGGTTCATTCAACTCCGGAATTTCTGCAAACGGCAGGCCGCTATCCCGAGGAAGCCTCGACGATCAGAGCCTTTACAAATCAGGGGATCAGCCCCAGTACCACTGCCCCGGTGAATACGAACGCAAGGGCAAAGACGAGATAAGCGAAAGCGCCGGCGTAGGCCGGCCGCCATACCTGGTCGGAACTCAGCCTTTGGCCTTTGCGGGCAGTCTGAGCGTTCTGGCTATAGGACATATCGACCTCCGTCTCGGCGCTTAATCTATAAAATCAGTAGACTTTGTCGAGTGCTATTTTCGCGCGATCTTTAGAACAATTTTCTCCAACTGCTAGACAAATTAGTGCTTTTACTGCTTAGCGCTGCCTTTTTGAGGCGTGCCGGGGTGACGGCAGAAAACGTCCGGTCCATGTGTCTGTGGCTCCTTGGCCATCCAATGGATGAGGGATAGCATCGCTGCTTGAGCGGAAAGCCGCGACGTCACGGCAAGGCAGCAGGGAGCAAAACATGGGTACAAGACTGGCCGGCAAGGTCGCCATCATTTCGGGCGGCGCGACGGGAATGGGCGGTGCGGCCTCGGAGCTTTTCGCGGCGGAGGGCGCCAAGGTGGCGATCATCGACCGCAACGGCGAAGCGGCGGCTGCCACCGCAGCGGCAATCAGGCAACGCGGCCAGGTCGCCGAGCACTGGGTCGCCGACGTATCGGACGAGCGGCAGGTCGAAGCGGCGGTGAAGGGCGTGATGGAAAAATTCGGCCCGGTCACGGTTCTGTTCAACCATGCCGGCACCATCGTCATCAAACCCTTCCTGGAGACCACGCTGCAGGAATGGGACTGGCTGCATGCCGTCAATGTGCGTTCGATGTTCCTGATGACGCGCGCCGTGCTGCCCGGCATGATCGCCGCCGGCGGCGGTTCCATCGTCTGCACCTCGTCGATCTCGGCGGTGGCGGCGACGCCGATGGAGGTGCTTTACGACACCACCAAGGGTGCCTGCCACATGTTCGCGCGTGCCATTGCCGTCGAATTCCGCGACCGCAACGTCCGCTGCAATGCGGTCTGCCCCGGCTTCATCAGGACGCCGCATGGCCTGCGCGAGGTCGCCGATCTCGACAAACTCGGCGTCGATGTCTCAGACGCGGCAATGGCGGCGCAGCAGGGGCGGATCGGCGAGCCGGAAGAGGTGGCGAGGGCAGCCCTGTTCCTGGCCAGCGACGAGGCCAGCTTCGTCAACGGCGCCCATCTGTTCGTGGATAACGGCTTTACCGCGATGTGAACGACGGCGCGCCGCTACCGCTCTTCGCGCCGGAACGGCTTGAGCAGTGCCGAAGGAGCCACCGCATTGCGCGACATCACCGCCATGGCGACGATGGTGAAGATGAAGGGCAGCATCAGGAACGCCTCATAAGGAATGTGGCCGAGCCCACTTGCCTGCATGCGCAATTGCAGCGCGTCGACGAAGGCGAACAGCAGTGCGGCGCCTGCCGAGCGCCATGGATCCCAGCGGCCGAAGACGACGAGTGCGATCGCCACCCAGCCACGCCCGGAAACCACGCCGAAGGTGAAAGCGTTGAATTGCGCCATCGACAGGAAGGCGCCTGCAAGCCCCATCAAGGCGCCGCCGAGGATCACCGCCTGGGAGCGCGTCGCGATGACGCTGACGCCTGCCGAATCGGCGGCGCGCGGGTTTTCACCGACCATGCGGACCGACAGGCCCCATGGCGTGCGGTAGAGCACGAAGGCGGCCAGGGGAATAGACAGCATTGCCATGTAGACCAGCGAAAACTGGTTGAACACCGCCGGCCCAAGCACCGGAATACCGGATAATATCGGGATCGGCAGCGTCTCGAACCCCTTGATGTTCGGCGGTACCGATTGCTGGCCGAAGATCAGCCTGTAGAGGAAATAGGCAAGGCCTGAACTGAACAGCGTCACGCCGATGCCGCAGACATGCTGGCTGAGGCCGAGCGCCACCGTGAACAGCGCATGCACGGCGCCCATCAGCGCGCCGGTCAGCACGGCGGCGAGCACGCCAAGCCAAAGGCTGCCGCTGAGGCTCGCCGCGGTGAAGCCGGTCATTGCCGACAACAGCATGATGCCTTCGATGCCGAGATTGAGCACGCCGGCGCGCTCGGAAAACATCTCGCCCAGCGTCGCGAAGGCAAGCGGCGTGGCGATGCGGATGATGGCGGCCAGGAAGCCGACCTGGAATATCTGCTCCAGCACCACGCTCATTTGGCTATTCCCACGCGACGGATGCGATAGGCGGTGAACAGCAGCGCCACCAGCATGGCGAGCAGCGCCGTTCCCTGGATGACATCGCTGAGGAAGGCCGGAACGCCGGTCGCCCGCGACATCGCCTCGGCGCCGGTCATGACGGCAGCAAGGAAGATCGCCGCCGGCACGACGCCGAGCGGATTGAGCCTCGCCAGCATGGCGACGACGATGCCGGAATAGCCATAGCCCGGCGAGATGTCGCTCATCACCTGGAAATGCACGCCGCCGACCTCGCCGACGCCGGCAAGGCCGGCCAGCGCGCCTGATAGCAGCGCCGTCGAAATCAGCACCCGCTCGACATTGATGCCGCCATAGCGCGCGGCTTCCGGGTTCTCGCCGGTGACCCTGATGCGGAAACCAAGCGTCGTGCGCGCGACCACGAACCAGATGACCGGTGCGGCGACCAGCGCCGCGACGACGCCGAGATGCAGTCGCGTGCCTTCGAGCAGCACTGGGAAATTCGCTGAATCCTCGATCGGCGGCGAGATCGGGTAGCCGCTGAAACTATCCTTCCATGGGCCCTCGATCAGCGCCATCAGCGCGTAGAAAATGACCGAATTGAGCAGCAGCGAGCTGACCACGTCATCGACCCTGAATTTTACCCGCAGTGTGGCAGGGATCAGGGCGACGGCCGCGCCGGCGGCGGCGCCCGCCAGCGCCATCAGCAACATGGCGAGCGGCCCCGGCATCGGGATGGCGCCGACGGCACAGCTCGCCACCGCACCGGCCAGCAATTGCCCTTCGGCGCCGATGTTCCAGAATTTGGCGCGGAAAGCGACCGCCACGGCAAGACCGGTGAAGATCATCGGCGCGGCACGCACCAGCGTTTCGGTGATGGCGTAGCTGTCGCCCAACGACGCCGAAAACATCACGCCATATGCCTCGACGACGCCGGCGCCGGCCAATGCAATGAGGCCGCTGCACAGGATCAGCGTCGCGCCGATGGCGAGCAGCGGCAGCGCCAGATTGAACCAGGCGGGCGTTGAGGTGCGGGCCTCGAGACGGAACATCAGGCCTCCGCCCCGGTCATCATCAACCCGAGTCTGGCGACGCTGGCATCGGCGCTGTTCAGCGTGCCGACGATGCGGCCCTCATACATCACGGCAATGCGGTCGCAGAGCATCAGCAACTCTTCCAGGTCCTCGCCGATAACGATAATGCCGCAGCCCTTGGCGCGCATGTCGAGGAATTTTTCGTGGATGAAGCGCGCGGCACCAATATCGAGGCCGCGTGTCGGCTGCGAAACGATCAGCACCTTTGGGTCGAAGGCGAGTTCGCGCGCCAAAAGCGCCTTCTGCAGATTGCCGCCGGACAGCGCCCCGGCGCGCGTCATCGGCCCGGGGCAACGTATATCGTAGGCCTTGATCTGCGCCTCGGCGAAGGTGCGGATCGCATCCTGTCTGAGCAGGCCGTTGCGGCTGAACGCCACCGTGCCGATGCGCGGCAGCACCATCGAATCGGCAAGCGGCAGATTGGTGACCAGCCCGGTCGTCATACGGTCTTCCGGGATGCGGCCAAGGCCGAGCGCCTGCACTGCGCTCGGCGAGAACCGCGAAACGGCTTTGCCGGCTATCGTCATGCGGCCGGCATCGGGCGCTCGCACGCCGGAGATGACCTCGGCAAGCGCCCGCTGGCCGTTGCCGGAGACGCCGGCAATGCCGAGGATCTCGCCGCCGCGTACCGACAGCGACACATCGCGCAGCGCCATGCCGGAATGATGCGATGTCGAGATACCATCGAGGGTCAGCACCGCCGGACCCGGTGTCGACGGTCCCCTGGCCGGAGGCACGATCTCGTGGCCGCACATCAGCCGCGCCATCTCCGAAGATATCGTGCTGGCCGGCGTATCGACGCGGCCGGCAACGCGCCCGTGCCTGAGCACGACGCAGCGATGCGTCAGCGCCCGCACCTCGTTGAGCTTGTGCGAGATGAAGATGATGCCGAGCCCCTGTGCCGCCATCGAGCGCAGCGCCGAAAACAGTCCGTCGACCTCGGTTGGCGCCAGCACCGCCGTCGGCTCGTCGAGGATCAGCAGCCTTGCGCCGCGAAACAATGCCTTGACGATTTCGAGCAGCTGTTGCTCGCCGACCGACAGCGCCGAAACGGGAAGGTCCGGGTCGAGCGCCAGCCCATGCTGGCGGCCGATCTCGGCGAGCCGCGCCAGCCCCCCGGCGCGGTCGATCCGGCCCGATCTGCCGGGAATGCCGATCAAGAGGTTCTCCAGCACCGAAAGTCGCGGTGCGAGATGAAAATGCTGGTGCACCATGCCGATGCCGGCGGCCAGCGCATCGGCCGAGCTGTTGATCGCCACTGGCCGGTCCTGCACCAGGATCTCGCCGGCGTCGGGCGCATAGGCGCCGAACAGCACGTTCATCAGCGTCGTCTTGCCGGCGCCGTTTTCGCCGAGCAACCCGAGGATTTCACCCGGCGCGACGCTGAGATCGACGGCCTCGTTCGCCTTGACGGCGCCGAAGCTCTTGGTGATGCCGCGCATTTCGATGAGAGGGGCGGGCAAGGGCACTCCTGGTGAGAGATGGCGCGGATACCCTTCCCCCTTGCGGGGAGGTACCGAGCGAAGCGAGGCGGGAGGGGTCGCCTCAACCGCCTCGACTTTTGACTTAAGAGACGGAGCGCGTCGCGGAGGACCCCACCCGGCCCTGCGGGCCACCCTCCCCTCAAGGGGGAGGGGCGGGCGCACTCAGTCCGAGACCGGCGTATTCTCGTCCACGTCGACTCGGAAATTGCCGTCGAGGATCTCGGCCTTCTTCCTCTCGACCAATTCCTTGACCTCGGCCGGCAGCGTCTTGTCGAATTTATGGTACGGCGCGAGGTAGGAGCCGCCCTTGGCCATGCGCGAGAAATCGCCGTAATCCTGCGCGGTGAAGACCCCGGCCTTGACCAGCTTGATCGCCTGCTCGACGGTCGGATACATGTCCCAGACCGGCCCGGTGATCACCGTGTCGGGGCCGAGGCTCGACTGGTCCGACATGTTGGAGATGGCGAGGATCTTCTTCTCCGCCGCCGCTTCGATGACGCCGAAGCGCTCGGCATAGATGACGTCGACGCCAGCGTCGATCTGGGCAACAGCCGCTTCCTTTGCCTTTGGCGGATCGAAGAACGAGCCGATGAAGGCGACCTTCTTCTTGATGTTGGGATTGACCTCCCTGGCGCCGGCAAAGAAGGCGTTGACCAGCCGGTTCACTTCCGGAATGCCCATAGCCGCGACCGCGCCGATCGTGCCCGATTTCGACATCTTTCCGGCGATCATGCCGGACAGATAGGCCGGCTCGTGAATCCAGTTGTCGAAAACGCCGAAGTTCGGCTCGGCCGGCCCGGCGCCGGAGCCGAACAGGAAGGCGGTCTTCGGGAACTGCTTGGCGGTCCTGCGGGATTCGCGCTCGGCGGCGAAGGCATCGCCCAGCACCAGCTCATAGCCGCCTTGCGCATATTCGCGCATGACACGGCTGAAATCGGCGGTCTGCACCTTCTCCGACCATTTGTACTCGATGCCGAGTTCCTTCTCGGCCTTCTGCAGGGCGACGTGGATCTGGTTGTCCCACGGCTCCTCGATCGGCGTGGCGAAGATCGCCGCCACTTTCAGCTTCTTGGTCTTAGCAAAGGCGCTGCCCGGCAGCATCGCCGCCGCAAGGCCGAGCGCGCCCAGCTCCAGCACGTTGCGTCGCGAAAGCCCTTCGCGTTTCGATTGGATTCTGCTCTTCCCGTTGTCCATTGCATGCCCCTCTGATTGGCGCCGTGTCGAGCCGGCTCTCTTCTCTGGAATATCAGCGAAGGAACTATGGAACGGTGCCCGGCTTTTGTCCACATGGTCAAATTTGAAGGGCGGAACGACGTGGGAATTCGCGCAGCCGCACCTTCAGAACGGCCGGAGTTGCTCGCTCACAATCTCTCCAGCGCCACCGCTATGCCCTGGCCGACACCGATGCACATGGTCGCGAGGCCGTAGCGGCCGCCGCGTTCGCGCAGTTCCAATGCCGCCGTGCCGGTGATGCGCGCCCCGGACATGCCGAGCGGATGGCCGAGCGCGATGGCGCCGCCATTCGGGTTGACGTGCTCCGCATCCTCGGCAATGCCGAGTTGGCGCAGCACGGCGATGCCTTGCGAGGCGAAGGCCTCGTTGAGCTCGATGACATCGAATTGTTGCGGCTCCAGGCCGAGCCGGGCGCATAGCTTCTGCGTGGCCGGCACCGGACCAATGCCCATGATGCGCGGCGCCACGCCGGCGGTGGCACCGCCGAGGATGCGGGCGATCGGCGTCAACCCGTATCTTTTCACGGCGGTTTCCGAGGCGACGATCAGCGCCGCGGCACCATCGTTAACGCCCGACGCGTTGCCGGCCGTAACCGTGCCGCCTTGCCGGAACGGCGTCGGCAATTTGGCCAGCGCCTCGATCGTGGTACCCGAGCGCGGATGTTCGTCCTTCGAGACGACGATCGGGTCACCCTTGCGCTGCGCGATCGTCACCGGCGTGATTTCCTTTGCCAGCCGGCCATTGGCTTGTGCGGCGACCGCCTTGTCCTGGCTGCGCACGGCAAACGCATCCTGGTCGGCGCGAGAGACGGCGAACTCTTCCGCCACGTTCTCGCCCGTCTCCGGCATCGAATCGACGCCGTATTGCTTCTTCATCAGTGGATTGACGAAGCGCCAGCCGATCGTGGTATCGTGAACTTCGGCATTGCGCGAAAACGCGGTCTCGGCCTTCGGCAGCACGAACGGTGCGCGCGACATCGATTCGACGCCGCCGGATATCATCAGCTCCGCCTCGCCGGCCTTGATCGCGCGCGCTGCGATGATGACGGCATCCATGCCCGAACCGCAGAGGCGATTGACGGTCGAGCCGGAAATCTCCTTCGGCAGGCCGGCCAGCAGCAGTACCATGCGCGCCACATTGCGATTGTCCTCACCGGCCTGATTGGCGCAGCCATAGACGACGTCGTCGATGGCAGCCCAGTCGATGCCGGGATTGCGCTCGACCAGCGCCCTCAGCGGGATTGCGCCGAGATCGTCGGCACGCACCGCCGACAACGAACCGCCGAAGCGGCCGATCGGCGTGCGGATATAGTCGCAGATATAGGCCTCGGCCATTATGCAGCTTCCCTTTGCGCTGACGATTTCTGCTCCCGGCCCAGCCATGTTGGCCGCATTCTCCTTGAGACGAAAGCACATCTTGCCGCCGGCCGTTAGGCCAAAGGGAATTTCAGCTCCCGCCCGCCGGGAGCTGCGGATCAGCCGATGCTTTCACCGCCGTCGATCACCAACGCCTGCCCGGTCATGAAGGACGAGCGGTCGGAAACGAGAAACAGGATCGCTTCGGCGATTTCCTGGGCGCTGGCCCAGCGCTGCATGGGGATCTTGGTGCGGACATAGTTTTCGATCGCCGCCCGCCCGCCCATCTGCGCGATAAACGGTTCGTTGAAGGGCGTGTCGACCCAGCCGGGGCACAACGCGTTGACGCGGACATTGTGCCGGGCATAGTCGAGCGACATCTGCCGGGTCATCGCCACCACGGCATGTTTTGAGGTCGCGTAGGCGATCATTTCGCGGTCGTAGAACACACCCGAATTCGAGGCGGTATTCAGGATCACCCCGCCGCCTTGCGCGATCATCGACGGCATGACCAGCCTGGCCGCGAGGAACTGCGCCCGCACATTGATCCGCCAGGAGGCATCCATGCCGTCGGCGCCGACTTCGGTCAGCGTGCCGCCGACCTGGATCCCGGCATGATTGTGCAGGATGTCGATCCGCCGATGCCGGCCCAGCGTTCCTGCGACGAGCTGCTCGACCGCCGCATCGTCGCCGACATCGGTGGCGACGGCTTCGGCCCGACCGCCGGACGCACGAATGTCGGAAGCGGTTGCTTCCCCCGCCGCCTGGTCCCTGTCGGCGATCACCACGAGCGCGCCTTCCCTGGCCATTATCATGGCGCCGGCACGCCCGATCCCCGACCCGGCGCCCGTCACCACGGCGATGCGATCTTTCAGAATCATGTTTTTGTCTTTCAGTGGGATGGTTTTCGCTGGCGCAATTGCCATTGGGCGAGCACCACGAGCAGAACGGAGGCGACGAGCACGATCGTCGCGATGGCATTGATCTCCGGCGTGACCCCGCGCCGGATCGAGGCAAAGACATAGATCGGCAATGTCGTCTGCGCGCCGGCGACGAAAAAAGCGACGATGAAATCGTCGAAGGAAAATGTGAAGGCGAGCAGGAAGCCGGCGACCACCGCCGGCATGATCTGCGGCAACACGATGCTGCGGAACGTCGTCAGCGGGGTGGCGTAAAGATCGCTCGAAGCCTCGACCAGATTGCGGTCGAGGCTGCCGAGGCGCGTGCCGACGATCATCGCCACCAGCGCCATCGAAAACAGCCCGTGCGCGGCGATGATCGAGCCATAGCCGAGCGCCAGGCGCGGTGGCTGATCGTTCGGCCACAGCGAAGCGACAAACGGGTTGACCACCCCGAATAGCTGGACCAGCGCGACCAGCGTCGAGATGCCGATGACGACGCCAGGAACGACGATCGCAGCACCCAAAAGCGCATCGAAGACGGCTCGCGTCCGCGCGCCGACACGCGCCAGGCCAAGCGCCGCCGCGGTGCCGCAGAGTGCCGCGAGCAAGGCGCTGGTCGTGGCGATTAACAGGCTGTTCTTCAGCGCTTCGACCAGGAACGGGTTCGCCAGTGCCTTGCCGTACCATTGCACCGAGAAGCCAGTGAACTCGCTGGCGTGGTGGCCGGCGTTGAACGAGAACAGCACCACCAGCGCGATCGGCAGGTAGAGAAAGGCAAAGACCGCAACGACGAAGGCACGCATCAGATCAGGTCCACCCGGCGGGCACCCGAAAGCCGTGTCGAAATGCGGTTCGCGGCAAGCAGCACGACCACGGAAACCGCTACAAGGGTTATGGCGATTGCCGATCCGAACGGCCAGTTGCGCGATTGCAGGAACAGATCGACCAGCGCGTTGCCGATGAAGAAGACCTTGCCGCCGCCGAGTAGCGTTGGGATCAGATATTCGCCGAGCAACAGGATCATGACCAGCGAGAAGCCGGTCATCACACCTGGCAGCGACAGCCGCAGCGTCACGCCGAGGAATGTCGAGATCGGCGTCGCGCCGAGATCGGCGGAGGCCTCCAGCAGCCGGCGATCGAGCCGCTCGAGGCTGACATAGATCGGCAGGATCATCAGCGGCAGATAACCATAGACGATGCCGAGCAGAACCGCTCCCGGCGTATTGATCAGCCGCACATCCTCCATCCCGACATAGGCCAGCAGAGCTGGGACGCCGCGCCCGCCAAGCACATACATCCAGGCATAAGTCCGCATCAGCAGGCTGGTCCAGAACGGGATGACGACAAGCGCAAGCAGGATCAGCCGCCACCGCTCCGGCGCGCGCAAGGCGAGGTAATAGGCGACCGGAT
Source organism: Mesorhizobium sp. M0894 (assembly GCF_040319725.1). Taxonomy (NCBI): domain Bacteria; kingdom Pseudomonadati; phylum Pseudomonadota; class Alphaproteobacteria; order Hyphomicrobiales; family Phyllobacteriaceae; genus Mesorhizobium; species Mesorhizobium sp. M0894. The sequence continues at coordinate 394,555 of NZ_JAMYOG010000003.1, forward strand.
AGGCAACGAGAAGACAGGCCAGTGCACCGGCCGGCGCCAGCACCATGGTGTTCCAGAAGGCGGTCGCCCGCGCCGGAAGATTGGCATACTGCGCCAAGGTGAAAGCGGCCTGATAGCCGCCTTCCGGCGCCCGCTCGCCGACGCTGAAAACGGCGATCGCCACGAACGGCAAAACTAAAAACACCAACAGCCATGCGGTCGCCGGACCGAGCAGCAGGGCGGTCAGGAGATTGTGACGAAGAACATTGCTGCGCATTGAAAAATCGCCCCGATGCCGGCGGACATCTGTCCGCCGGGGGAGTTGCCTGCATCGGACCTTTGGTCCGCCCGGTTCAAGCCGACTTGAAGCGTGCCATCAATTCGGCCCGGCCCGGGTCGGTCAAGGTCGCGGCTGCACCGAATTCGAGTGGCTTGAGCAGATCCGCCGCCGGATAGAGGATCGGATTTTCCAGCACCTCCTTGGGCAGCAGCGCATTGACCCGCGCATCGGTGGAAGGCGCACCGTTGGCCAGGTGCTCCCTGACCGCGACTTTCCGGTTCATCAAATAGTTGAGCAAGGCATAACCCGCAGGCTTGTTGGGTGCATCCTTGGGGATTGCGTAGAAGTCGGTCCAGATCTCGCCGCCTTCCTTGCCAAGCACGTAGGCGATTTCGGGGCTGTCGCGGTGGAGCTGCGCCCCGTCATTGGTCCAGCACATCGTCATCCAGGCGTCGCCGGCACGCATCGACGGCTGGTAGTCGCTGGAGACCGCGAACAGATGCGGCTTGACCTTCAGCAGCAATTCCTCCGCCTTGGCGAGTTCGTCCGGCTTCAGCGAGTTGAACGAGAAGCCGAAATATTTCAGCGCGTTGCCGATCGTGGTCAGCTGGTAATCATGAACCATGGTCCGGCCGTCGCCCTCCGCCATCGCCGTGTCCCAGAATTCCTTCCAGCTCGTCATCGGCTTGGCCAGTTTCTTGGTGTTGACGGCAAAGCCGGTGGTGCCCCAATTCTTCGGCACAGCGTAGGTCACGCCGTCGATGGTGCCTTCCCCAGTGAAGCGCGGGTCTTCTTGCGAGCCGTCATAATTGGCAAGCTTGGCCATATCGAGCGCTTCGATGATGCCGAGCTTCTTGTAAGTCGAGATCGTGTAGTTGGTTGGAACGAAAAGGCTCCAGCCCGAGGCGCCGGCCTGCAGCTTGGCCAGCATCTCCTCGTTTGAGCCGAACACATTGACCTCGACGGCAACGCCGGTCTCGGCCTGGAAATTCTCGAACGTCGCCGGGTCGTGATAATTGGGCCAGGTGGCAATCGACATGCGGTCGCCAAGACCTTCCTGGGCGAAAGCCGGCGTCGGCATGATGCCGAGCTCGCGGGCCATCACCGCCGTTGCTATGCCCAGGCCGGTAAGGCCAAGGAACTCGCGGCGGCCGATGGAACCCCGCTTGAGGCGCATCAATTGATCGACGAACTTTTCAGGGCTTATCGGCAGTCCGTCACGATATGATTTCGACATTTTTGTTTTCCCTCTGGTTGGTTCCGTTATTCTCCGGAAACGCCAGCGGCGTTCCGGCTGCAAAGCCGATGGCAACGGGTTCACCCGGCTTGAAGAGATTTCCACCGCCAATCAGATGATCGGCCTTTGCGAGCAGCGTCCCGATGCCCTGGACCTCGATTGCATATTCCGCGGTCGAACCGAGAAAGATCCGGTTGCGGACAAGCCCGTTCAGCCGGCCGCTTCCGGGCGCGCCGAGGCTTAGCGATTCAGGGCGCAGGCTGACCGAAACGGCTTCACCCTGAGCCAGCGAAGTCCGCTTGCGCGCGGCAATGACAGTGCCATCGGCAAGCGCCACCTCGACGAGCTTGCCCGAGAGCCCGACGACCTTGCCGCTCAACAGATTGGTCTTGCCGACGAAATCGGCGACAAAGAGGTCGGCGGGTTCGTCGTAGATTTCGCTCGGCTGCCCAAGCTGGACGATACGCCCGCCATTCATGACGCAGACGAAATCGCTCATCGACAGTGCTTCTTCCTGATCGTGGGTGACCAGGACGAAGGTGATGCCGATCTCGCGCTGCAGGTTCTGCAGCTCTATCTGCATGTCGGTGCGCAGCTTCTTGTCGAGCGCCGCCAGGGGCTCATCGAGCAGCAGCACCGCCGGCTTGTTGACCAGCGCCCGCGCCAGGGCGACACGCTGCTGCTGGCCGCCGGAAAGCTCATGGATCTTGCGGCGTCCATAGCCGGCAAGCCGCACCATGGCGAGCGCCTCGCCTGCTTTCAGGCTGATCTCGCGCGACGACAGGCGCGGCCGCGCCTGGCGCAGGCCATAGGCGATGTTGTCCTCGACATCCAGATGCGGAAACAACGCATATTGCTGGAACACCATGTTGACCGGCCGCCGATAGGGCGGCGTGCCGGCCATGTCGTGGCCACGGATGAATACCGCGCCTTCGCTTGGCTGTTCGAAGCCGCCGATCATGCGCAAACAGGTTGTCTTGCCGCAGCCGGACGGCCCGAGCAAGGCGACAAAGGCAGACGGCGGGATGGCAAGATCGATGCCGCTGACCGCGATCACGCTGCCGTAGCGTTTGGTGACCCCGCGAAACTCGATGTCGGGCACTGCGGTCAAAGCTGCGGGCTCCAGCGGCTAGTTGATCTCGAAACGCTATCAGAGCCAATGGCGGCTAGTATATACCTCCCAAGTGGTATATTTCGTCTATTTTCTCGTCTGGAGGGGTATGAATTGGGCGTTTCGCGCAGCGATGAATACAGCCGGCTCGCTGCGCTCATCGCAGCGACGCGGGAGACCAGCGGCGAGCTTTTCGGCAAGGCAATGGTGGCCTGGCTCCGGCAGCATGTCAGCTTCGATCATTGCGTGATCTTCGGCTATCGCGGCGCCTTACGCCCGCCGCTGCTGTTCGAGACATTCTCGCCGGCCGACAGCCACGTCTTCGTCGCGCTCTATCAGGAAGGGCCTTATCTGCTCGATCCGTTCCACCATGCTGCGGTCGAGCGCAAGGAAGGCTTTTGGCGCATGCGCGAATTGGCGCCGGATCGCTTCTATGCCAGCGAATATTACCGCTCCTATTACAGCCAGACCAGACTTGCGGAGGAGGTCGGCTTTTTTGTGCCGCTGCCGGGAAAGGACGCACTGGTGCTCTCGCTGATGCGATTGCGCGCTTCGGGACCTTTCGGAACCGCCGATGCGAGGTTGCTGCGCGACATGGCGCCTGCGGTGATCAATCTCATCAGGCTGCGCTGGCATGATCTTCCGGCCGACAAACCGGCAGAGACGAAGCAGGACGAAACGATTGCTCCAGTCAGCGAGTTCGAACGTGCTCACATCTGGAAGAGCCTCTCGCTCACGCCGCGCGAGCAGCATGTCGTCGATCTGGTGCTTCAGGGCCATTCCACGGAATCAATCGCCAGGGCGATGCGCATCGTGCCGGGAACCGTAAAAGTCCATCGCCGCAACATCTACCGCAAGCTCAAGATAAAGTCGCAGGCGGGTCTGTTCGCGCGTTTTGTCGAGATCATGGACGCACGGATTCGGTAGTCCCAAGTTCAGCCGGCAGCGCCGTCCCAGGAACCGGTTTCGGCCATCTGCCTGAGCAGAGGTGCCGCCCGGAAGACGTCCTCGCCGGTCTGCTGGTGCCAGTGATCCAGCCGCCGGATGATCTTGTCCACGCCTTCGCGGCTTGCCCAGAACATCGGCCCGCCCTTGCCGATCGGGAAGCCATAGCCGTTGACCCAGACGACGTCGATATCGGACGCGCGGGCGGCAATCTGTTCCTCGAGGATTTTGGCGCCCTCGTTGATCATCGGATAGAGCGTGCGCTCGATGATCTCCTCGGCGCCGATTGCCCGCGGTGCAATGCCGCGTTCAGCAGCCTTGTTGTGGATGAGCGCTTCGACCTCCGGATCGGGCAGCGGCGTGCGCGAACCGTTCTCATAGCGATAGAAGCCGCTGCCGGTCTTCTGGCCGAAATGGCCCTGTTCGCACAACGTGTCGGCGATGTCAGCCGTCTGGCCACGCGCCTTGCGGTTGCGCCAGCCTATGTCGAGGCCGGCGAGATCGCTCATCTGGAACGGCCCCATCGGCCAGCCGAAATCGGTGAACACCTGGTCGACCTGGCGCGGCATTGCACCCTCGAGCAGAAGCGCCTCCAGTTCCGCACCCCGCGCCGCCAGCATGCGGTTGCCGACGAAGCCGTGGCAGACGCCGACGACGACCGGCACCTTGCCGATCCGCCGCGCCAGATCGACGATGGTCGTCAGCACGTCCGGCGAGGTCTTGTCGGCGCGGACGATTTCCAGAAGCTTCATGACGTTAGCCGGCGAAAAGAAATGCATGCCAAGGAGATCTTGCGGCCGCGACGTCGAAGCGGCGATCTCGTTGACGTCGAGATAAGAGGTGTTGGTGGCAAGGATCGCGTCCGGTTTGGCCACCGCATCGAGCCTGCCGAATACCTCCTTCTTGACCGCCATTTCCTCGAACACAGCCTCGACGATCAGGTCGCAATCGGCGAGGTCTGCATAGTCGGTGCTGCCCCTGAACAAAGCCAGCCGCTGGCGCTTGGCGTCTTCGCTCAGCGACCCGCGGGTGACGGAAACGGCATAGTTCTTGTCGATCGTCGCCAGCCCGCGTTGCAATGCTTCCTGCGTTGTTTCCAGCAAGGTCACGGGAAGACCGCCATTGGCGAACGCCATGGCGATGCCGCCGCCCATCGTGCCGGCGCCGATGACGCCGACCCGGGCGATCTTGCGCCTGACGACATCCTTGCCGGCAAGCTTTGCCGCCTCACGTTCAGCGAAGAACAAATGCCGCTGCGCGCGTGATTGGTCGCCGGCGACAAGCTTGACGAACAGGTCGCGTTCGGCCGCCAGCGCTTCGTCGAAGGGCAGCGTGAGGGCGTTGCGGACCGACTGCGCACAGGCTATCGGCGCCTCGAGACCGCGCGCTTTGCCCGCAAGCGTTGCCGCCTCCTTGTCGAAGGCCGGCAAGTCGGCCTGGTCGAGGCGATCGTTGCGGTCGCGCACCGGCGTGAACGGACCGCCTTTCGCGGCCGTTTCGCTGGCGAAACTCACCGCTTGCGCGGTCAGGTCGCCATCGAAGACGGCATCCACCAGACCGGCGGCGCGCGCCTCGGCCGCATTGATCGGCGTTCCCGAAACGATCATGCTGAGTGCCTTCAGCGGACCAACCAAGCGCGGCAGGCGAACCGTGCCGCCGCCGCCCGGCAGCAGGCCGAGCTTGACTTCCGGCAGGCCGAGCCTTGCCGCTCGGTCGGCAACACGGAAATGGCAGCCGAGCGCCAGTTCCAGGCCACCGCCGAGGGCAGTGCCGTGAATGGCGGCGACCGTCGGCTTGGCGATGGTTTCCAGCACGGCGACAATGGCGCGCAATTCCGGCTGCTGCGCCGGTCTGCCGAATTCGGTGATGTCGGCGCCGGCGACGAAGGTCCGCCCGGCGCAGGCTATCACGATTGCTCCCACCGACGGCTCGTCCCGCAGGGAAACGAGCGCCCGCATCAACGGCTCGCGCACATGGAAGCTCAGCGCGTTGACCGGCGGATTGTCGATGGTCACCAGCGCGACGTTGCCGTGCCTTGTAGTGCTGACGAAATCGGGCACGCAAACCTCATACAATGATGTTGGCCAGGAGCCCGACGGATTTACAGCGCTGGCATGTGGATGGGAACCACATGTTTGCGGGCCGGATCGATATCCTCTCGCCGCCGGGTGGCCTTGCCTTAGCGCAGCGCCTTCTGCCCGCCGGCCGCGGTGATGACGCCGACGATGATCAGCCCGGTCAGCACCAGGCGCACGCCGACGCTTACGCCGAACGTGTTGAGCATGGTCAACAGCAGCACGAGGAACAGCGCCGCGCCCCAGACCCCCGGCACATTGGCCTTGCCGCCGGCTACCGACGTGCCACCGATGACGACGACCGCGATCGACGCCAGCAGATACTCATTGCCGATATCGACATTGGCGCCGCGGAAATAACCGGCGAGCAGTGCACCGTCGAGGCCGCCGAGCGCGCCCGACAGCGTGTAGGTGAGGAAGCGGGTGCGGCCGACATTGACGCCTGCCAGCCAAGCGGCGCGGATGTTCTGGCCGATCGCCAGCACCGAGCGTCCGTAGATCATGCGCTGCAAAACGATGCCGGCGCCGATGGTGAACAGCACGGTCAGGATCGCCAGCACCGGGATGCCGAACACCTGCCAGTTGGTGAAATCGGCAAAGCCCGGCGGCGGCTTGATCTGCAAGCCGCGCCCATAGCTGATGTCGACCGACTGGATGACGAAGCTGGCCGACAGCGTCGCGATGATCGGCGGAATGCGCAGCGCCCATATCAGAAGGTAGTTGACGGCACCGATCGCCATGCCGCAGGCAAGCGCGGCCAGCAGCCCGACCGCGATCATCGCATCATTGCCGTCCATGACCTTCATGGCGACAGCACTGGCAAGGCCGATATTGGCCGGCAGCGACAGGTCGACATTGCCCGGCCCGAGCGTGATGACGAACATCTGGCCGACGCCGACGATGACGGTGAAGACGGCAAGCGACAGCGCCGCCGTGATCATCCCGCCTCCGCCATAGCCGCCGGTGAAGGCGATCGTCGCCAGCCACACCAGCAGCGCCCCGAAGAACGACCAGATCCAGGGTCTGGCGAGCAGTGTCCGCAGCGAGACCATGCTCACCTCTCCCTGCGGCTGATCAGCACCCGGGCCGCCAGCACGATGATCAGGATGGCGCCATTGGCGGCAACCTGCCAGTCGGGCGGAATGTGCATGAACGTCAGCAGTGGCGATGCGGCCAGCGCCAGCGTCAACGCGCCGATGACGGCGCCGATCGGCGACACCCGGCCGCCGACGAACTCACCGCCGCCGAGGATGACGCCGGCGATCGAAAGCAACGTGTAGCCATTGCCGATATTGGCGTCGGCCGAGGTGGTGATGCCGATCAGCGCCATGCCGGACAAAACGCCGAACAGGCCGGTCAGCGCAAACAGCGCGATTTTGGTACGGAGCAGCGACCAGCCGGCGCGCTTGAGTGCGGCTGAATTGCCGCCCGATCCACGCAGGATGACACCATAGGAGGTGCGCATCAGGCCAAAGTGGACGACCGCCGCGATCAGCAATGCCGCGATGATCGGGAACGGAATGAAGGGTGGCTTGAAGGCCATCAGCGCCAGCAGCCAGTCCGGCGCCTTGCCGCCGGGCTTTGGCAGGATCAGGATGGCCAGGCCCTGCCAGACGAAACTCATGCCGAGCGTCACCACGATCGAGGGCAGGTTGCGCAGATGGATCAGCGCGCCGAGCAGCGCGTAGACACCGATCGACCCGAGCAGGATGACGACGCCGAGCAACGGCGCGTCCTTCAGCCATGTCGCCGTGACGCAGCCGACGAAGCCGACAAAGGTGCCGATTGACAAATCGAGCTCGTTGCCGGCGATGACGAACATCTGCGCGATCGTCGCCAGCGCGATCGGGATCGCCAGATTGAGCATCAGGCTGAAGCCGAAATAGCTGATGGCGCGCGGGTTGAGCCAGGCGATAGCGATGAGCACCAGCGCCAACGACAGTGCCGGCAGCAGGCTGCGCAGCATGCGCGCCCGCCTCGTGGCGCGAGCCGACGATTTTAGCCCATTCTCGATGGATGCCGCCGTCATCTCAGGCCGCGTCGCCAAACGAGGACTGGATGATCTTTTCCTCCGTCAGTTCGTCGCGACGAAGGTTGGCGACGATCCGGCCGTTCTTGAACACATAGATGTGGTCGCAATTGTCGAGCTCTTCGGTTTCGGTGGTGTACCACAGGAATGTGCGGCCATGGCGAGCCTCTTCGCGCACGAGGTCGTAGACTTCGAGCTTGGTGCCGATGTCGACGCCGCGCATCGGATCGTCCATCAGCACGATCTTGGCGTCGGAGCCGAGCGCCCGCGCGAACAAGGCCTTCTGCTGATTGCCGCCGGACAGCGAGAAGATGTTGTTGTTCATATCGGGCGTGCGGATGCCGATTTTCCGCTGCCACAGCTGGGCGAGCTCGGCTTCGCGCTGCGGCGAGATCAAGAGGCCGTTGCGCAATCGCGCCAGCGAACGGATGCCGATGTTCTCGGCGATCGACCATTGCGGAAAAATCCCGTCCGACTGGCGGTCGCCGGCAACCAGCGCCACCGGCGCGGTGACCTCGATGCCGGTCTTGGCGCGGGAAGCCGCGGCAAAGATCGCCAGCAACAGGTCGGTCTGGCCATGCCCGGCAAGTCCGGCAAGGCCGATGATCTCACCGGCACGGGCGATGAGCTCATTGCCGTCCTGCTGTCGCGCCGGCCGCGCCCGGACCCGCAGCGGACCGGGCTCCGGCTTGCCGCTGGCAATCTCTGCGGCGGCCTTCTCGCGCGCCTCCGCTCCGCCCATCGCCGTCACCAGCCTGTCGCGGTCGAATTGATCGGCCTGTCCGGCGGCGACCACCTTGCCGTCGCGCATCACCACGATGCGGTCGGCATTTCCGAGCACTTCGCCCAGCACATGCGAGATCAGGATGCAGCTCTTGCCGGCGGCGATGAAGCGGCGCACGAACGCCAGCAGCTGGCCGGCCGTATGCGCATCGAGCGAGGATGTCGGCTCGTCGAGGATGACCAGTTCGAGCGGCTCCTGGGTGACCGTGAAGGCGCGCGCCACCTCCACCATCTGCCGGCTGGTGATGGCGAGATCACCGACGATGTCGGATGCCGAGATGCTGTGGCCGGGGAAGATCTCGTCGAGCTTGGCCGCGATCAGATCGGCCGCCTTGCGCCGCCAGCCGAAGCCATTAAGCGAGGCGTGGTTGATCCGCGTATTCTCGGCGACGCTGAGGTTCGGGCAGAGCGACAGTTCCTGGAAAACGCACCGTATGCCGAGCTGCTGTGCGCGCGGCACCGAATAACTTGCCTCGACGCCGCCGCGGACCGCGATCTGCCCGCTGTCGGGGGTAAGCGTGCCGGCCACCATATGCATGAGCGTCGACTTTCCGGCGCCGTTATGGCCGACGAGACCGACGCATTCTCCGGCACGAACGCTGAAATCGACACCGTCGAGCGCCCTGACGGCACCGAAATGTTTTTCGGCGCCGCCCAGTCTTATGATGTCCATACTGACGGCGCCGAAATGTTTTTCGGCGCCGTCAGGCCTGATGATGTCTGCACTGGCCTCGGGCATGCCTCAACGATACCCGGTTATCTGTGGCGGCAACAATAGTGCCATGCTCACTTGATGTTGGCCTTGATCGCCGCGACGGCGTCTTCCTGCGTGTATTCGTGGCTGGCGACGCCGCCCTTCGGAATCTTCGGCAACGCTGCCTCGAAATCGTCCTGTGTGAAGGCGAGATAAGGAACCAGCAGGTCGTGCGGCACGTCGGTGCGGCCGTCGAGCACTTGCTGCGCCACCCAGAAGGCAAGCGTCGATACGCCTGGCGCGATCGAAGCCGACCAGGTCTGGTAACCGTCCTTTTCCTTCTGCTCTTTCCACCATTGCAACTCGTCCTGGCGATTGCCCATGATGATGGTCGGGCGCGGCTTGCCGGCGGCGGCAAAGGCCTGCGCCGCGCCGTAGCCGTCACCGCCCTGGTCGACGACACCGACCACATCCGGCAGCGACGGCAGGATCGTCGCTACGGCCTTCTGTGCCGTGGTCTGGTCCCAGTCGCCGGTCACCGAGCCGACGATCTTGAACTCGGGATGGGCGGCGACACCTTCGAGGATGCCGGCATGGATGGCATCGTCGATCGAAGTGCCGGCAAGGCCACGGATTTCCAGCAGATTGCCACCCTTGGGCTGGAACTTGGCCATCTGCTCGACTTCCTGCTTGCCCATGTCCTTGAAGTCGACGACGACGCGGTAGGCGCAGGGTTCGGTGACGATGCCATCGAAGGAGACGACGACAATGCCGGCGTCGCAGGCCTGCTTGATGGCGCCGTTGAGGGCATCCGGAGATGCCGCGTTGATGACGATCGCGTCATAGCCCTGCAGGATCAGGTTCTGCACCTGGGCTGCCTGCGTCGGCACTTCCTTGTCGGCCGTCGTGAAGACGTCGGCGGCGCCGACCACCTTGTCGGCGACTGCCTTCTTGGTGACGATGCCGTAGCTGTCCAGCATCGCCTGCCGCCACGAATTGCCGGCGTAATTGTTGGAGAAAGCGATCTTCTTGCCGCTGGTATCGGCAAGCGCGGTGCCTGCGGCAAGCATCGCTGCAAGGGCGCCCAAAACGAATATTTTCTTCATGTCATACTCCTCCCGTGAGTTGCTGTCTTACTGGTGGCTAATGGCTGGCTGGTGGCTAATGGCTGATACGCTCACAATGCTGTTTTTTATCTATTATCAGACAAATGCAGATAGCCAGCAAGCTGTCAACATCAATCCATGGCCGACGATCAACTTGCGGTGCAATCATTGAAACCGGTTCGACTCCTGGTCTAGGGATGGCGATGGAGACCGATTAAATGGCAGTGAACCTTGCCCCGGGTGCACCCGGCATTCCGGCGCGCTGGACGTCGAGCGCCAAGAGCGGCGTCGGCACCGCGCTGTCGCCGGCCTGCCCGATCTGGTTCACCATCAGCCACGGTATCCTCAACGAGATCTACTATTCCCGCCTCGACAGCGCATGCACCCGCGATCTGGGGCTGATCGTCACCGGACCCGACGGCTATTTCTCCGAAGAGAAGCGCGACGCCGAACATCGCATCGAACCCCTCGAGGACGGGGTGCCTGCCTATCGGCTGGTCAACACCGCAGCCGATGGAAGCTACCGGATCGAGAAGCGCGTCCTCACCGATCCGGAACGTCCCGTCTTGCTGCAGGAGATCATGTTCACGCCGCTCAAGGGTGCGGCCAGCGACTACCGCGTCTACGCACTGCTGGCGCCGCACCTCGTCAATGCCGGCATGGGCAACGCCGCCTGGATCGACGACCATGAAGGACAGCCTGTTCTGTTTGCATCGGGACGCGGCACCTGCCTGGCGCTCGCTTCGTCGCGGCCGTGGAAGACGTGCGCGGCCGGCTATGTCGGCGTCTCCGACGGCTGGCAGCAGCTTCGTCAAAGCGGCCGGCTCGATCCGGCCTGCCGCAGGGCCGAAGACGGCAATGTCGCGCTGACCGGCGAGATCGGCTTTTCGGCCGCGAACCCAAAAATATTGCTGGCACTGGGCTTTGGCACGACGCCGCAACAGGCGGCGGAAACTGCTTTCGCCAGCCTGAACCAAGGTTTTGGGCCCGCAGCCAGATCCTACATCGACAAATGGCGCCAATGGCAGGCCGGATTGCTGCCGCTGGACCGGCATGCGGTGTCCGCCCTCAATCCCTACCGCCTCAGCACGGCGGTGCTGGCGACACACCGGTCGTCGACCGGAGCAGCCGTGGCCAGCCTGTCGATCCCGTGGGGCTTCAACAAGGGCGACGACGATCTCGGCGGCTATCACCTGGTCTGGCCGCGCGATCTGGTCGAAACCGCCGGCGGATTCCTCGCCGCCGGCGACCCGGCGGAAGCCTTGCGCATCCTTGGCTATCTGCGCTCGATCCAGCAGCCGGACGGCCATTGGCCGCAGAACGCCTGGCTCGACGGGTCGGTCTATTGGCCGGGCATCCAGATGGACGAGTGCGCCTTTCCGCTGCTGCTCGCCGACGCGCTGCGCCGCGCCGGGCATTTGCCGCCTGCGGTACTCTCCTCCTTCATGCCGATGATCGAGCGCGCTGCCGCCTATGTCGTACGCAACGGCCCCGTCACCGGCGAGGACCGCTGGGAGGAAGACGCCGGCTACAGCCCGTTCACGCTTGCCGTCGAGATCGCCGCGCTGCTTGCGGCTGCGGACATGTTCGATGCCGCCGGCAAAACAGAGCCGGCAAACTATCTGCGCGAAACCGCCGATATCTGGAACGATCAGATCGAGCGCTGGACCTACGTCGCCGGCACCGCCGCATGCGACGAAGCCGGCGTCGAAGGCTACTATGTCCGCATCGCCCCGCCCGACACCGCCGGCGCCGCATCGCCGAAGGACGGCTTTGTGCCGATCAAGAACCGCCCGCCCGGTGATGCGGACCGCCCAGCCGAAGCGATCGTCAGCCCGGATGCGCTGGCGCTGGTCCGCTTCGGCCTGAGGGCAGCCGACGATCCGCGCATCCTCGACACGGTCAAGGTCATCGACGCGCAATTACGCTGCGAACTGCCGCAGGGGCCGCTCTGGTACCGCTACAATGGCGACGGCTATGGCGAGCATGCCGACGGCGCACCCTTCGATGGAACCGGCCAGGGCCGGCCCTGGCCGCTGCTGGTCGGCGAGCGCGCGCATTACGAGCTGGCGGCAGGGCGCAGGGACAGTGCGGCACGCCTGCTCGCCACGTTTGAGGGCTCCGCCGGGCCGGGCGGCCTGCTGCCGGAGCAGGTCTGGGACGGTCCCGACATGCCGGAGCGCGAATTGCGGCATGGCGGCCCCTCCGGCAGCGCCAAGCCGCTGGTCTGGGCGCATTCCGAGCACATCAAGCTGCTGCGTTCGCTGCGCGACGGCGCCGTGTTCGACATGCCGCCGCAAGGCGTCAAGCGCTATATCGAGGGCAGGACGGTGTCGTGCCTCAGGGCATGGCGCTTCAACCACATGATCCGTACCGTCCCGGCAGGCAAGGCGCTGCGCATCGAACTTCTGGCCCGGGCGGTGGTTCATTGGAGCAGCGACAATTGGGCAACCGTCCATGACACCGAGACCGCCGCGAACCTTTTCGGTATCCATCTCGCAGAGTTGCCGGTTGCCGACGCCGCTCCGGGCAATAGCATTGTCTTCACATTCTTCTGGTCCGATGCCGGCCGTTGGGAGAATGCTGACTTTTCTGTCGGCATCGGCGATACCGCACAGCCACTAGATCATCGATCCCTCAAGTAAGGCAGGACGAGACCATGCAGATAGGAATGATGGGACTGGGCCGGATGGGCGCCAACATGGTTCGGCGCCTGTTGCGCGATGGCCACGAATGCGTCGTCTACGACATTAACCCGGCGAGCGTCGCGGCGCTTGTGACCGCCGGCGCGGTCGGAGCCGCCTCGATGGAGGAGTTCGTCGGCAAGCTGACCAAGCCGCGCAGCGCCTGGCTGATGCTGCCGGCGGCGATCACCGGCCGGATCGTCGACCAGGTGGCCGCCCTGATGGAGCCAGGCGACATCATCATCGACGGCGGCAATTCCTACTATCATGAGGCCGTCGACCACGCCGGGCGCCTGGCCTTGAAAGGCTTGAGCTATGTCGATGTCGGCACCAGCGGCGGCGTCTGGGGCCTCGAGCGCGGCTACTGCCTGATGATCGGCGGCCCCGACAGCGCGGTGCAGCATCTCGATCCGATTTTGGCAACGCTGGCGCCGGGCGCCGACGCCGCTTCGCCCGCCCCTATCAAGGACACCGGAACCGCTCCCTTCGGCTATCTCCATTGCGGGCCGAGCGGCGCCGGCCATTTCGTCAAGATGGTCCATAACGGCATCGAATATGGCGTCATGGCCGCCTATGCCGAGGGCATGAACATCCTGAAGTCGGCGAACGCCGGCAAGCGGCAGCGCACCGCCGACGCCGAAACCAGTCCACTCGAGAACCCGCAATATTACCAGTTCGACATCGACATCGCTGAGGTGGCAGAGGTCTGGCGGCACGGCAGCGTCATCGGCTCGTGGCTGCTCGACCTGACGGCCGGCGTGCTGAAGGCCGATTCGTCGCTGACACAGTTCGGCGGGCGGGTCTCGGATTCCGGCGAAGGCCGCTGGACGCTGAAGGCGGCGATCGACACCGGCGTGCCGGCGCCGGTGCTGTCGTCGGCGCTGTTCGACAGGTTCTCGTCGCAAGGCGAGTCCGAATTCGCCGACAAGCTTCTGTCCGCCATGCGCTATGCCTTTGGCGGCCATGTCGAAAAACCCAAGGCCGGCTCGTGACGGGCGACAGGGAGTCACGCCCATGAGCCAGGAACGATCGGACACGCTGGTGCTTTTCGGCGCCACCGGCGATCTCGCCCACAAGAAGATCTTCCCCGCCCTCTACGCCATGGTGGCCAAGGGAACGCTGAACGAGCCGGTGATCGGCGTCGCCTTCGATCCTTGGGATATCGGCAAGCTGCAGGCGCGCGCCCGCGACGGCATCGTCAACGCCATCGGCAGCATCGACGAGAAGATCTTCGCAAAGCTCGCGTCGCTGCTGCGCTATGTCAGCGGCGACTACCGGGCGCCTGCGACCTTCGATAAACTGAAGACCGCGCTCGGCAGCGCACAGCGGCCGCTGCACTATCTGGCGGTGCCGCCCGCCATGTTCGAGGTCGTCGTCCAGGGACTGGAGCAGTCGGGCGCCGCCCAGGGCGCACGCCTGATGGTGGAAAAGCCGTTCGGCCATGATCTGCAATCGGCGAGCTGGCTGAACCGGGTACTGCATCTGGTCTTCGACGAAAAGTCGATCTTCCGCATCGACCATTATCTCGGCAAGGAGGCGATCCAGAACCTGCTCTATTTCCGCTTCGCCAATTCCTTCCTCGAGCCGATCTGGAACCGCAACTTCGTCGAGAGCGTGCAGATCACCATGGCCGAGGATTTCGGTGTCGAGGGCCGCGGCCGCTTCTATGACGAGGTCGGCTGCATCCGCGACGTCATCGAAAACCATCTGCTCAACATCCTCTTGCTGCTCGCCATGGAGCCGCCGGTCGGCCGCTCGGCCGACGATCTGATCGACGAGAAGGTGCAGGTGCTGCGGGCGATCCGGACGCTGACCAGGGACGATGTCGTGCGCGGCCAGTTCGACGGCTATCTCAACGAGCCGGGCGTGGCGCCGAACTCGCCGGTCGAGACCTTCGCGGCGGTGCGCTTTTTCGTCGATACCTGGCGCTGGCAAGATGTGCCGTTCTTCATCCGCGCCGGCAAATCCCTGCCGGTGCACGCCACCGAGGTCATCGTGCGGCTGAAACGGCCGCCGCTCGACGTCTTCGATCCAATCAAGCCCGGCGACTGCAATCACGTGCGCTTCCGCATCGATCCGCAGGTGGCGATCTCGATCGGAGCCCGGCGCAAGGCGCCCGGCGACGACATGGTCGGCGAGCAGGTCGAGCTCACCGCGCTCGACGATTCGAAGGGCGACATGCCGCCTTACGAGCGGTTGATCGGCGACGCTATGAACGGCAACGGCCAGCTGTTCACCCGCCAGGACGCGAGCGAGCTCGCCTGGCGCATCGTCGGCCCGGTGCTCGGCGACACCACGCCGCCCGCGATCTACGCGCCAAAGACCTGGGGGCCGACCGAAGCGATGACTGGATTCGGCCCGCCGAACGGCTGGATCAATCCATCGAAATGATTTCTGGGAGGCGAAAGCGATGGCCAAAGCGGTGAAGCGACCGGCACCCGACGCCGAAAAGATCGTGCTTGCGATCGATATCGGCGGCTCGCACGTCAAGATCCGCACCAGCGCCGGCGGCGACGAGCGCAAGACCGCTTCCGGACCGGAGCTGACGCCGCAGCAGATGGTCGCGGCGGTGAAGACGCTGGCCGAAGGGCTGCAATACGATGTCGTCTCGATGGGCTATCCGGGTCCGGTGCACCACAACCGGCCGCTCACCGAACCCGCCAATCTCGGCAAGGGCTGGGTCGGCTGCGATTTCGCCGCTGAGTTCGGCAAACCGGTGAAGGTCGTCAACGATGCGCTGATGCAGGCCGTCGGCAGCTATGAAGGCGGCCGCATGCTGTTCCTCGGCCTCGGAACCGGCCTCGGGGCCGCGATGATCGTCGACAACGTCGCCCAACCGATGGAGCTTGCCCATCTTCCCTACAAGAAGCGCGGCAGTTTCGAAGACTATGTCGGCGAACGCGGCCTGCAAAAGCGCGGCAAGAAGAAATGGCGCAAACACGTCTTTGACGTGGTCGACCGGCTTCGCGCCGCCATGCAGCCGGATTACGTGGTCATCGGCGGCGGCAATGTCGAGGAACTCGCCGACTTGCCCGCCGATTGCAGACGCGGCGACAATACACGCGCCTTCGAGGGCGGATTTCGACTGTGGCGCGACAAATCCCTGATTATCTGATATTGCTGATTGTCTGATATTATCGAGCACCGGCTCAGGGTTGTTAATCCCGCGCTGCCGTTAGTATTATTATTCAAAATAATGTGTGACGTGGTGCGGCGTCATTGCATTGCGCAGATTTGCCGACTAGGAATTTCTGCGACCCCCACGGACGGAGAAATAGATTGACCGACGACAACAACAACGCTCGCAAAGACATCGACCTGCTTGAGCTGACCGCCCATATCGTGTCCGCATATGTCGAGAAGAACCGCTTGCCGGCTTCCGGCCTCGGCGATCTCATCGCCAGCGTCAGCGCTTCCATAGGCGGGCTCGGGCAACCGGCAGTGCCGGTCGCCGCGCCGCTGACGCCTGCCGTCAATCCCAAGAAATCGGTGACGCCGGACTACATCATCTGTCTCGAGGACGGCAAGAAGTTCAAATCCTTGAAGCGCCATATCGGCGTTCATTTCGGGCTGACGCCCGACGCCTACCGCGCCAAATGGGGCCTGCCGTCCGACTACCCGATGGTCGCCCCCAACTACGCAGCCTCGCGTTCGCAGCTGGCCAAGGCGATCGGCCTCGGCCGCAAAGCCGCCCCGCCCGCGCCCGTCAAGGGCAGGGGCAGGAAGGCCAAGGCGACGGCCTAAAGCGTTCGGAGCAGGTCCGGTCGCTCCGCCAGCGGCAACGCCCGGCGGAGCGGAAATTGTTGATCCAGGCCAGATTTTTGCGCGCGCCCTGCGCTGAACTGCGCTAAAGGCTCTCTTGGCCGGACCAGCGCCCATCGTGGAAGTGCCCCGCCGGCCGACATCGCCGCCACGGGGCCTGATCCATGACCACAGAATCCCAAGTTCCGCCTGACCAGCGTTATGCCGCCTTTCGCCATCGGCCGTTCCTGAGCTACTGGGCGGCGCGCTTCCTCTCGACATTCTCCACCCAGATCGTGTCGGTCGCCGTCGGCTGGCAGATTTACGACCTGACCCGCGACCCGTTCGACCTCGGCCTTGTCGGCATCGTCCAGTTCCTGCCTTCGCTACTGCTGGTGCTGGTCACTGGCGACGTCGCCGACCGTTTCGGGCGCCGGCTGATCATGGCGCTGGCGGTGCTGGTCGAGGCGGGCTGCGCTTTGGCGCTTCTGTTGCTGACGCTGCGCGGCCTCTCCGGGCCGGTGCCGGTCTTCATCGTGCTCGCCATGTTCGGCATCGCGCGCGCCTTCTTCGGGCCAGCCTCCTCATCGCTGTTCGCCAATCTGGTGCCGCCCGAGGATTTCGCCAACGCCATCGCCTGGAACTCGTCCGCCTGGCAGACGGCAACCATCGTCGGGCCGGTCGCCGGCGGCCTGCTCTACGGGCTTTCGGCGGAAGCCGCCTACGTCACCGCGGCCGTGCTGATGCTCATCGCCGCCGTGCTGATCTTCACCATCCCAAAACCCGCCCAGCGCAGCCGGACCGACAGGCCGACGGTACAGACCCTGTTCGCCGGCTTCGGCTACATCTGGAGCGAAAAGATCGTGCTCGGCGCGATTTCGCTCGATCTGTTCGCGGTGCTTTTGTCCGGCGCCTCGGCGCTGCTGCCGGTCTATGCGCGCGATATCCTCGAACTCGGCCCATGGGGGCTCGGCCTGCTGCGCTCGGCGCCCGGCGTCGGCGCCATCTGCGTCGCCATCTGGCTGGCCGGGCATCCGATCCGCAACCATGCCGGCCTTGTCATGCTCGGCTTCGTCGCGCTGTTCGGCGCGTTCACCGTCCTGTTCGGCCTCTCGACCATCACCTGGGTGTCGATCGCAGCCCTTGCCCTGCTCGGCGCCACCGACATGTTCAGCGTCTATATCCGCGAGACGCTGATCCAGCTGTGGACGCCGGACGACGTTCGCGGCCGCGTCAACGCCGTCAACCAGGTGTTTGTCGGCGCCTCCAATGAGCTCGGCGAATTCCGCGCCGGCACCATGGCGGCGCTGATCGGCACGGTTCCGGCCGTGGTGGTCGGCGGCGTCGGGGCGATCGCTGTCGCCGGTCTATGGGCGGTGCTGTTCCCACAGCTGCGCAAGGTGCGTCATCTCAGGGGGCGAAACTAAAGCGCGACGCGCTTTAGTTCGTTTGTTTGTGCATGTCGTTTTCCCAAAACCGCTGCACACTTTTGGGCGACATGCACCGACTTCACCGCAGCGCCGGCTTGCCAAAAATCATGGGCAGGAACTCGCCGAGCCAGCGCTTGAGGTGCATGTCCCAGATCAGCCGGCCACCGAGATGGTCGCGGCCGGGCTGCGCGCCGGGCAATTCGAAGCGATGGGCGCCGCGCACCACCCAGCGCTGCATCATCGCCCGGGTCAATTCGCCATGGAACTGGATGCCCCAGGCATTGTCGCCATAGCGGAAGGCCTGGTTGGGGTAGGTTTCGGCCGTCGCCAAAAGCGTCGCGTCCTTCGGCAGCGAAAAGCCCTCACGATGGAACTGATAGACCATCTCCGGCCAATGCATCAGCCTGCTGCCTGCTTCAGTCGCCTTTAGCGGATACCAGCCGATTTCGACGAGGCCCTCGCCATGGCCCTCGACCCTGCCGCCGAGATGCTTGACCAGCATTTGCGCGCCGAGGCAGATTCCCAGCAGCGGCCGGTTCTCGTTGAGTGGAATTTTGAGCCAGTCGGTCTCGCGGCGGACGAACTCGTCGCCGTCATTGGCGCTCATCGGCCCGCCGAACACCACGGCGCCGGCATGGCCATCGAGCGTCTGGGGCAAGGCCTCGCCGAGCGGCGGGCGGCGGATGTCGAGATCGAAGCCTTCCTCGATAAGCATGTGGCCGACACGTCCCGAGCTCGAATGCTCCTGATGCAGCACGATCAGGATCTTTGGTCTCGGGCTTGGCTTGGGCGGCATTGGAAGGCGGGATCCTGTCTATTCGTCGCTTGACGTTCCGGCAGCACCTGGAGCTGCTGCGGCCGCCTTGAGGCGCGCCTCGACACGGTCGCGGCGTTCGACGCCGATCAGCTCGGCGACCCGCCAGACGGTATTGTCCTCGAGTTCGTGCAGCTCGCCGTCGGCATAGACGATCTCCCACATCAGGCCGATGAAGGCCTTTCGCGCCTCGGCGTCGAGATGGCGCTTGAGCACGCTGGTGAAGGCATAGAGGTCGATCGCCTCATTGTCTGCCCGCTCGCCGGCAGCCGCCAACGCGTCGAGTTCGTCGCCGCTGATCGAGTAGCTTTCCGCCAGCACCTTCTTGAACCGTTCCCATTCGGTATCCTGGCGCACCCCGTCGGCGTTCATCACGTGGAAAAGCAGGGCGGATGCGGCAACGCGCGGATCGTCGGCGCTGGCGCTGGCGCCACTACCGGACGGCAGGTCCCTTAGAAACGACAGAACGCGTTCGAACATCAAATCATTCCCAATAAGACCGGGTCCACTCGACCCGGATCAGAACAAACGAAACCGGCGCGTCGATTTACCCGCCTCGTCGTCGGGGTCGACGCCGGGGTCGTCGGGCAGCCGCGTCAACTCCTGCGCCGGCTCGACGGCTTCGGCATCGTCCGGCACCGCGGCAAACGCCGCCGCGGCGACCGGTGTCACATGATCCTCGCCGGCACGGTTTTCGGTCTTTGCTTCGGTCGCGGTGCCCGGTGTCTCGGCAGCAACCGCTGTGTGCTCGATCGCCTCGGCTGTTTCCTGTACCGGCTTGGCTGAAGCCGCAATTGCCGGCACCGATGCCTCCTGCGTATCCTCATCGCTGTCGATCAACTGGCCGAGCCGCTCCATCGGCGCTCGCCATTCGAATGCATCGAGCCTGCCGGTGATCGGCGATACCGGAGCCCAGCGGTCGGAGACGACGCCGTCGGCGACCCAGGCCGGGTCGCGCGGCGCTCTCACCGCCTTCGACAGCAACTGCCGCACCTTGCCCTGGTCGCCGGTCTCGGCCTCCTCGATATCGGCCAGCAGCAGATAGGCGCCTTCGCGGCGATCGATGCGGATGGCGGCTTCGGCCTCGCGGCGGGCGGTTGAAAAATCCTGCGCATCGAGCGCGGCGCGCGCCACGGCAAGCGAGGCCTCGGCATGGTTCTTCTTCAGGTCCTGCAGCTTCTTTGCCCGGTTCAGCCGGTCGAGCACGGCATCGCCGGGCCTGGCATGGGTGTAGAGCTCGGCGATCTCCGGGTGCGGCTCGGCCTTCCACGCCGCCTCGAGGATTTTCGAGCCCTTGCGCACGTCGTTCAGCCGAAACAGCAATTTCGCCGCGGCGACCGCCGCCGGCGCGAAATCCGGCCGCAGCCGGTTGGCTTCGAGAGCCGCCGTCCGGGCGGCATTGGCATCGCTGTCGATCAGCGCCTGCGCCTTGGCGGTCAGCAGCACAGCGCGGCGCCGGTTAGCGGCGTCGCGCTCGATCTGCCGCGTCGACTTCTGGGCGTCGACAAGTTTCAGCGCACCATCCCAGTCGCCACGCCCGGTCAGGTCTTCCAGCGTCGATTCGGCCGCCCAGGCCAGCTGCGGCGCCACCGCCGCCGCACGGCCGGCATAGTGGCGGGCTGCGTTGCGGTCGCCGAGCCGCTCGGCTTCGAGATACAGTCCGCGCAGGCCGAGCAGCCGCATTTCGGGATCGTCGAGCATGGTCTCGAACTTTTCGCGGGCGCCCTCATGGTCGCCTTCGAGCAGCGAGGCCTGCGCGTCGAGCAGCTGGATCAGCGGCTCCTGGTCGGAGCGGATCAGCTTTGCCGCTTCCTTGGTCTTCTTGCGGGCGAGCGCGCCGTCACCGGCGCCGGCGGCGATCATGCCGGTCGACAGTGCCTGGTAGCCGCGGTCGCGGCGGCGCACGCGGAAATAGCGCGAGATCGTATAGGGGCTGTTCCACAGCGCCTTGACCAGCCACCAGACGATCATCACCGCTGCAACCACGGCAACGATCGCCACCGCCGCGACCATCAGGCTGACCTGGTATTGATAGCCGTTGAAGGTGACGAGCATTTCACCCGGCCGGTCGGCCAGCCAGGCGAAGCCGAGCCCGAGCGCAAAGACGACGGCGAGAAAGGCGAGGATGCGGATCATCGGGTTCCTCACGCCTTCATTGCGCCGGCGATGAGCGAATCGATCTGCGTCTCGACCTCCATCCGCGCTTTCAGTTTGCCGGCAAAGTCGGCGCCGGCGGCCTTGGCCGCTTCAGGCAGCGTTTCGTATTCGCTGAGCGCCTTGGCGTAGTCGCCCTGATTGACGGCGACCTCCATGCGGGCGACGGTTTCCGGGGCGCCGGCGCCCTCGATCGCACCGATCGGCCTGACCTTGACCAGCGATTCGGCGCTCGACAGCAGCTTTTGCAGGATGCCGGCATTCTGGTCGACAGGCGTCGCGGCAGCGACCATGGCGTTGGCGGTGGCGTCCGCTTCGGCGGCGATCTCGGCGCGCGTTGGGACCCCCTTTTCGGCATAGGCGCGCAGCGTCGCGATCTCGGGTGCATCCGGTGAGATCGCGGCAAAGGTTTCGAGTTCGGCCGCGAACGGCGCACCGCGGTCGAGCGCTGCCTTGAGCGCAGAGGCGGCAATGGCCAGCGCGATCTTCGGCTGCGAAGCCTGTGCATCGACCTTGCCCGAGAGCTGTGAAACCGACTGTTCCAGCGCTGCAAGCCGGCCTTCCTGCGCCTTTGCCGTGTCGCCGGCCGATTTCACCAGCGCGTCGAGCGCGGCCAGCCTTTCGTTGAGCGGACCGAGATCGACCGGCGCCGTGCCGCCGGCCTTGCCGAGGACCGCGACCGCCGCCTCGATCTGCCGGACCTTGTCGCCAAGTGCGGCCAGCCCGGCATTGTCGCCGGCGCCGCCTTGCTCGACCGCCGATTTCAGCGCTGTAACGTCCGCCCTGACCTGATCCAGCGCCGACGACAGCCCGTCGACTTTGGACGATGCGTCATTGTTGGCGCCGGCCTGTCTGAGGTCCGCGACCTCGCGTTTCAGCGAAACGATCTCACCATTGACCGCGTCGAGCGACACGGGGCCTGACCCCGGCGCGCCGAGCAGGCCGGCAAATTGCAGCCCGCCGGCGGCGGCCAGCGCGATGACGCCGCCGACAATACCGGCGGCGATGCCGTTGATGCCGCTCCGCTTCGGCTGCGCTGCCATGTTTTCGTCCCTCATCCGGGCTGTTGTCTCGCCGGAACCTGGTATTCCCGGTCTGTTGGTCTCGGTTGCGTGGACATTGGCGGATGCATCCTCAAAACTGTAGTCGGAAGCCGTGGAGCGACCGGCCGGCGCATCCGAGCCGGCGGGATAAGGGGTTTCCGCTTCCCGGGAAGCATCGGCGCCGGCGTCCGCCGGCTCTCCCGTGCCGGCCCGCCCGGCAGCGTCGGCATGTTCCCATGGCTCGAGATCGGTCTGGTCGGCATGCACCGGCTCTTCAGGCGGCTCGGGCTGCGAGGCGTTTGCCGCTTCCTCGGCCCGCGCCTCGTCGGTCTGCGCCACGGCTGGCTGCTGCTTGCCGGCATCCTGTTCGTCGGCGACTCGCGAGACGGCGCCGGGCTCGAGATCGATGGTCACCGGCTCACGGCGGCTCTTGGAATGCCGCATCTTCGGCGTCTTGACCATGCTCGGGCTCCGCAAAATTCGCTTCGGGATGGTTGAAAGGGTCTAGCACATCACCAGGCGGTGAAAAGGGGCGGCGTGATGACGCCACGGCTTGGAGTTCAGTTTTGGCAAAACGCCGCAGCGGTTTTGGGAGATACCATGCGGGACCAGAAACAAAAAACCCGCCTCGGCGGCGGGTCATTGGGGCGAATCAGCACCATGCTCAAATTATTAGCATAGCTGCCGGCACAAAGCAAGAACAAAATGTGCCCGAGCGCAATTGTCTCAGGTTGGTGGCTGCCCGCCAAGCTGCCGATCTCCCCCCTTGCGGGGGAGATGGCCGGCAGGCCAGAGGGGGGTGTGACAGAGCACCAACGTCTACCTAAACCCATCCCCCAACCGGGAATGGAGGGCTCGATTGGCTGACAGGTCGGAGGGACAGCACCCCCCTCTGCCCTGCCGGGCATCTCCCCCGCAAGGGGGGAGATCGGCAGCTTCGCCGACAGCGCCTGCTGCGGAATAAATTGAGGATGCCGGCAGGAGGTATGCCAACGTCCGGAACAGGCGGATGCCGGTCAGCGCCGCGCCTGCAAAAGCCCCAGCAAGGCATCTTCGCTGGGCTCAGGCGCAATCCGGATCCTTTCGCCAGCGGCATCATCCAAGGCCGCGGCAATACGTCCCGACAATGCGAAAAAGCGCGTCTCTTCAAAAAAACCGCGCACCGCCGGCCGGCTAGCCAGGGCCTGCATCGCCATGGCCGCCTTGGCCGAATAGAGCAGCACCGCCTCGACCGGCCGGGCGGACAGGCGCGCAAGCACGGCCTCGTCGGAGTAATCCAGCACAACGGTGTCGTAGGTCTCGACGGCGCGGACCTGAGCGCCCGCCGCCTGCAGCCGCTCCTCGAAGCCCGGAAAGCGCACCCGCCCGCAGAGATAGACGATCGTCTGCCCCGCGTAACCACCAGCAAGCGCATCGGCCAGCGCCTCGGCATTCCCTGGGCCTTCGCTGACCGACAGAAACCCGGCCGCGCGGGCGGCTTCCGCCGTCTTGCTGCCGACGGTGTGGCACGGCAAGCCGGCGAGCGCCGCGATGACCTCTTTCGGCGCATGGCGAACGCCGTTGGCACTGGTGGCCGCGACCGCCGCAGCCGCATCGGCGACCGCGCCGACGTCGACGGGCAGCGCCACCGTTTCGGTCAGCGGCAGCAGGATCGGCTGAAAGCCGGCATCCGCAAGCCGGCGCGCCGTGCGCAAGGCGCCCGGTTCGGGTCTCGTCACCAGGACGCGGAGCATGTCAGGTCCAGCCGTCGAAGAATGTTTCGCCGGCTTTGGCCCGAACGGTCGCGGCGGCTTCCGCGCCAATGCGCGCCGCCTCCTGCGCTGGCCCTTCCAGCCTGACTTCATGCGACTGCGTGCCATCGGGCGAGATGATCAGCCCGGCAAAGGAAACCGTTGCGCCGGATATCGTCGCATGGCCGGCGATCGGGGTGCGGCAGGAGCCGTCGAGCGCCGCCAGGAAGGCGCGCTCGCAGGCCAGCGCCTGGCCGGTCGGCACGTCGTGGATTGCCGCCAGCATCGCTTCCACGTCGCGGTCGCCGATGCGGCTCTCGATACAGATCGCGCCTTGCCCCGGCGCCGGCGGAAAGACGTCGAGCGGCATCAGGTCGGTGACGACATTTTCGAGCCCGAGCCGCTTCAGCCCGGCATAGGCGAGGATGGTGCCGTCGGCGATGCCTTCGTCGAGCTTGCGCAGCCGCGTCTGCACATTGCCGCGAAACATCACCACGTCGATGTCCGGCCGCATCCGCCGGATCAGCGCCTGGCGCCTGAGCGACGACGAACCGACCCTGGCGCCTTGCGGCAGGCCGGCAATCGTTCGCGCCGCCTTGCCGATGAAGGCGTCACGCGCGTCCTCGCGCGGCAGGAAGGCGGCCAGCTCCAGCCCCTCGGGCAACAGCGTCGGCATGTCCTTCGACGAATGCACGGCGATGTCGATGCGCCGCGCCAGCAGCGCCTCCTCGATCTCCTTGGTGAACAGGCCCTTGCCGCCGGCTTCGGACAGCGGCCGGTCCTGGATGCGGTCGCCGCTGGTCGAGATGACGACCACCTCGAACGCCTCGGCCGGCATGCCATGCGCCGTCATCAGCCGCGCCTGCGTTTCATGCGCCTGCGCCAGTGCCAGCGGGCTGCCGCGTGTTCCGATTTTCAAGGTTGTTTGCATGGCGCGCCGTCCGTGATAACCCCCGGCAGGATCGAGGTCCGTCTTCCCGGCTTTCTCCTATCGGGGAAAGGCAGGCCGTACAATCCTTGGAGACAGCGACGAATTGATCCGCGTTCTGGGCATCGAGACGAGTTGCGACGAGACCGCCGCCAGCGTGGTGGCGCTGGACGATCGCAGCGCGCCCCAAATCCTGTCGAACATCGTGCTCAGCCAGATCGAGGAGCATGCCGCTTTCGGCGGCGTCGTGCCGGAGATCGCCGCGCGTGCCCATGTCGAGGCGCTGGACGGCATCATCGAGGCAGCGCTTGCTGATTCCGGCGTCGATCTCGCCGACATCGATGCGATTGCTGCCACCGCCGGTCCCGGTCTTGTCGGCGGGCTGATCGTCGGCCTGATGACGGCAAAAGCCATCGCCGCGGCAGCCAAAAAACCGCTGATCGCCATCAACCATCTCGAAGGCCACGCGCTCACCGCCAGGCTGACCGACGGGCTCGACTTTCCCTACCTCTTGCTGCTGGTCTCCGGCGGCCATACCCAGATCGTCGCCGTGCGCGGCGTTGGCGACTACCAGCGCTGGGCGACGACCATCGACGACGCGCTTGGCGAAGCCTTCGACAAGACGGCTAAGATGCTCGGCCTGCCCTATCCCGGCGGACCGAATGTCGAGAAGGCGGCGGCAAATGGCGACGCGGCCCGTTTTGCGTTTCCGCGCCCGATGAAGGGCTCGGTGCAGCCCGATTTTTCTTTCTCCGGCCTCAAGACCGCGGTGCGCCAGGCGGCAACCGCGATTGCCCCGCTGAGCGACCAGGACGTCGCCGATATCTGCGCCTCGTTCCAGGCGGCGGTGGCGGATGCGCTCGGCGACCGTGTTTCGCGGGCGCTGACCAGGTTCCGTCAGCAATTCCCGGACAAGGCTGAGCCTGCGCTGGTTGTCGCCGGCGGCGTCGCCGCCAACCGGACGATCAAGGCGACATTGCAAGCGCTGTGCGAGCAGGCCGGGTTCAGCTTCGTCGCCCCGCCGCTTAACCTCTGCACCGACAATGCGGCGATGATCGCCTGGGCCGGCATCGAGCGCCTGCGCGCCGGCATATCAGGCGAAAACGCCGCCGATTTCGTGCCGCGCTCGCGCTGGCCGCTGGACAGCGTCTCGGCCCCGATGGTCGGCTCTGGCCGGCGCGGGGCCAAGGCGTGACGAGCAAAGCCATGACGCGCAAAGCCAGCACCGGCTGGCGTGTCGCCGTGCTCGGCGGCGGCGCCTGGGGCACGGCGCTGGCGCTGGCCATGCTGCGCGCCGGTCATTTCGTCCGCCTCTATGCGCGCGACCCGGTGACCGTGGCGGCGATCGACCGTGGCGAAAATCCGCGCTATCTGCCCGGCATCGCGCTCGATTCCGGCATCGCGGCGACAAGTGACATCAAACTGGCTCTCGCCGACGCCGACTGCGTGCTGGCGGTGGCGCCGGCGCAATCGTTGCGCGCCATGCTGACGGCCGCGTCCAGCCATGTGCCGAAAGGCGTCCCGCTGGTGCTCTGCGCCAAGGGCATCGAGCGCGACACCGGCGCGCTGCTGTCGTCCATTGCCGAGGAAATCCTGCCGGCAAATCCGGTCGCCGCCCTGTCGGGCCCAAGCTTTGCCACCGACGTCGCCAGGGGCCTGCCGACGGCCGTGGTGGTCGCCGCCCGTGACGAGGCCCTGGCCGCCGACCTTGCCGCCCGTTTCTCGGCTGAAAACCTGCGCTGTTATTCGAGCGACGACCTAATCGGCGTCGAGATCGGCGGCGCGCTGAAGAACGTCTTTGCCATCGCCGCGGGTGCCGTCACCGGCGCCGGGCTCGGCGCCAGCGCCCAGGCCGCAATGGTGACGCGCGGCTTCGTCGAATTGCGCCGCATCGGTGCCGCCTTCGGCGCAAAGCCGGAGACGCTGATGGGGCTTTCCGGCCTCGGCGACCTGCTGCTCACCTGCTCGTCCGCCCAGTCGCGCAATTTCGCCTATGGGCTGGCGCTCGGGCAAGGCAAGCCGCTTGCCGGCCTGCCTCTGGCTGAAGGCGTGCCGACGGCGGCGATCGCCGCCCGCATCGCCGGCGAGCGCCGGATCGACGCGCCGATCATCGCCGCCGTCGCCGCCATACTGGACGGCACCGTCACCATAGACCAAGCTGTGTCGGCGTTGATGACCAGGCCGCTCAAAACCGAAACCGACATGTGATTTCTCAACGATTGCGGAGATGGAAAGATGCTGTTTGCGTTGATTTGCAAGGACAAGCCAGGAAGCCTGCAGGTGCGGCTCGACACGCGGCCCGAGCACATTGCCTTCCTGGAAGGGCTGAACGGCGACAAGAAACTGGCCTTCGCCGGCCCGTTCCTCGACGCCGACGGCAAGCCGAACGGCAGCCTCGTCGTTGTCGAGGCGCCCGATGTGGCTGCGGCACAAGCCGTGTCGACGGCCGATCCCTATACCAAGGCAGGGCTGTTCGAAAGCGTCGAAATCCGGCAGTGGAACTGGAGCTTCAACAAACCGGCGGGTATCTAAATGCATGTCGCGCAAAAGTGTGCAGCGGTTTTGTGATAACGACATGCATAAAACAACGCGACGCGCTTTTAGTCGCGGCGGCACCTGAGGAGGAGCAAAACGATGAACTACTGGCTGTTCAAATCCGAACCCTCGGTCTTCTCCTTCGAGGACCTCAAGGCCAAGGGCAAGGCCGGCACACAGTGGGACGGCGTGCGCAATTATGCGGCGCGCAATAACATGAAGGTGATGCAGATCGGCGATCTCGGCTTCTTCTACCATTCCAATGACGGGCTCGACATCGTCGGCATCGCCGAAGTCTGCGCTCTGGCCCATCAGGACAGCACCACCGACGACCCCCGCTGGGAGTGCGTCGATATCCGCGCCTTCAAGGACATGCCGAAGCCGGTGACGCTGGAACAGGCCAAGGCCAATCCAAAGCTGGCCGACATGGCGCTGGTGCGGCTCGGGCGGCTTTCGGTGCAGCCGGTGACGCCTGCCGAATGGCAGGAGGTCTGCCGCATGAGCGGACTGACGCCGGCGCCATGACGGCGCTGACGCCGGACAGCGCCAAGAAATTCATCCTCGACAACACGGCGCTCATGGCGCCGCCGCATGTGCCGGAGATACGCCTGCAGCTGGCCGACGAGGCGCATGAATTGTGGCAGCGGACCGAGGATGAGCTGAGCGAAATCGGCCTGCCGCCGCCCTTCTGGGCCTTCGCCTGGGCCGGCGGCCAAGGCCTTGCCCGCTACATCCTCGACAATCCGGCTGCGGTGCGCGGCAGGCGCGTGCTCGACTTCGCCTCCGGCTCCGGCCTTGTCGCCATTGCAGCAGTGATGGCCGGATCTGCCGAGGTGATCGCCGCCGATATCGACCCGTTCTGCGCGACCGCGGTCCGCCTCAATGCCGAGGCCAATGGCGTCGAGATAGAATTCCTCGCCGGCGACTGCATCGGCACCGATGCCGGCTGGGATCTGGTGCTGGCCGGCGACGTCTTCTACGACAAAGCTTTCGCCGACAGGCTGATGCCGTGGTTTGCGGCGTTGAGGGCGCGCGGCGCCGACATCCTCGTCGGCGATCCCGGCCGCTCCTATCTGCCGAAGACCGGGCTGGAACCGCTTGCCGTCTACGAAGTGGCGGTGACCCGCGCGCTGGAGGACGCCGAGGTCAAGCGCACCACCGTCTGGTGCCTTGCTTGACGGCATCGCCGAACAGGCGTTCCATCGCGCAATCGACCGGAGGGAATCATGGATTTTTCAGCAATCAATTGGCTGGCGGTAATCGTCGCCGCCGTGGTGGCGTGGCTGTTCGGCGCGGCCTGGTATATCGGCTTGAGCAAGCCGTGGCTGAAGGCGGCCAAGCTTGATCCAACGATGAGCAAGTCGATGCTGCCCTTCGTCGTCTCCTTCGTCGCGGAGCTCGTCATGGCGCTGGTCATGTCGCTGATCATTGGCGCCGTGACCGGCGGCGAACCGAGCCTGCTTGCCGGGGTGATCTTCGCCTTCGTTCTCTGGCTGGGGTTCGTCGCCACGACGCTTTCGGTCAACCATCGCTACGAAGGTTTCGGCTGGGATCTGACGCTCATCGATGTCGGCCATTGGCTTGGCGTGATGCTTCTCATCGGCGCGGTGATCGGCTGGTTCGGCGCGGCGGCGACAGGCTGACCTTTAGGTTGGGGTCTTGCCGACTTCCTCGAGAAGCCAATCGCGAAAGGCGACGATGCGCGGATCGTTCGCCGCACTTTCGGGATAGACCAGGAAATAGGCGAATTCGGGCGCGACCTTGATGCCGAGTTCAAAGGGCCGGATCAGCCGGCCTTCCGAAAGGTCGTTTGCCACCATGGCGAAATCGGCGAGCGCAACCGCGTTGCCGTCGAGCGCGGCCTGCACGGCATCCGTCGAATTGCCGAACACGATGGTCCGGCTGTCGTCGAAATCGTCGACGCCCGCCGCCGCCATCCACATGCTCCAGTTCGGCCAGGTGACGCCCTGGCGCGACCACTCGATATGCGCCAGCGTATGATGGAACAGGTCGCGTGGCTCCTTGAGCGGCGGCCCTGACCGCAGCAAGGCCGGACTGCAGACGGGAATGATGACGTTTTCGAACAGCCGGTGCGAGCGAAGCCCCGGATATTTGCCGGCGCCGAAACGGATGCCGACATCGACATCGTCGCGGTCGAAATCGCGCACCTCATAGCTGATATCGAAGCGCAGCTCGATTGCCGGATGCTGTTTGCGAAAATCGTCGACGCGCCGCATCAGCCACTTCGTCGCGAATTGCGCATCGAGGGTGACCTTCAGCAGCGCCGATCCGCGCGCCGTCTTCTGCGCCCGTGAGACCGCGCGGCCAAGCAGGTCGAGCGCGTCGGTCGAGGCCTCGAACAGCACCGCGCCCGCCTCGGTGAGCCGAATTGTGCGGCTGGTGCGTGTGAACAGCACGACACCGAGCTGATCCTCGATTTCCTTGATCTGGTGGCTGACCGCCGCCGGCGTCAGGCCGAGCTCGTCGGCGGCGCGGGTGAAATTGAGGTGCCGGGCCGCTGCCTCCAGCGTCCGCAGCGCACGGGTTCCAAGCAGCAGGCGCGCCATCAGTGCCAGACGAGGAGAGTTCGGTCGAGCATTCCAATCCTCAAACAAAACTTGAAGATGTAGAAAAAACTACTCGTTTCCCGTTTGAATTTCAATCCGCCATGATCTGAGCATCGAAGAAACATCAAACCGGATTTGATGTCCGGAGAAGCGGATTGCACCATGTCTGATATCGCCTTGCGCTCTGTAACCCTCCGCCCGGCCTGGCTGCGCGCCGTGCTCGACTGGCTTCGGCACGCGAGAATCGCGGCCAATCTTCCCTACGAGAATGTCGAGGATCTCTCCGATCGCCAGCTGCGCGACATCGGTAGCGAACGCAAGGACATCGCACGCGCCATGGACCGCGAACTCGGCCGGCTCGGCCTTCTCGACATAGGGTGGCAAAGGAGTAGGGGAGTAGGGGAGTAGGGGAGTAGGGGAGTAGGGGAGCTAAGCGGCGCGCCCGCCCCTGTCTCTACTTTTACTGCCCTATTCCCCTACTCCCTTATTCCCCTATTCCCTTACCTTACCACCCTCACCACCGTCCGCTCCGACAGCAGCGGCAGCAGCCGTGCCATGGTGCGGGCTGTTACCGCGACGCAGCCTTGCGTCGGCGTGAAGCCGGGGCGCGCCAGGTGGAAGAAGATGGCGCTGCCGCGCCCGCGCCGGCGCGGCACAATGTTCCAGTCCAGCACTAGGCAAGCATCGTAGAGATCGTCGGCCCGCTGCATCCGCTCATGGCTGGCGCCATAGGGGATTTTGACCGGGCGGTTGTAGTTGCGGTCCCCAGGCACTTCGCACCAGCCGAGGTCGCGGCCGATCGGCGTCATCGCCAGCCGCGTCCGGCGGCCGCTGGAAAAACGGTCGCCGCGAAAATATCCCGACAATATCCGCATCGAGGCGAGCGGCGTGGCGCCATCGCCCTCGCGCTTGCCGGCCGAGATGCCGCCATGCCCCAGCGCACATGGAAACACGAGTTTGCCGGCCTGTAGAAAGCCCTGGCTGGCATGGCCGGGCCGCGCGCGCACGGTGAGCACGGTGAGCCCTTTCGGCAAAATTGCGCCGACTGCATTGCGATCGTGTTTTTTCTTGTATGATCGTGCCACGGAACAAATCACTGTGAACGGCTGTTGTGCCGGTCAGCTTCCGCATAAACAGGCAGCGGTCAACTGAAATCTCTTTTCAAAACAACGGATTGATCCATGACTTCACGCACCATTCTGATCGTCGACGACGATGACGACCTGCGCGGCACCCTTGTCGAGCAATTGTCGCTTTATGAGGAATTCGATGTCCTGCAGGAAGCGACCGCCGCCAAAGGCGTCGCCGCGGCGCGCGGCGGGCTCATCGACCTGCTCATCATGGATGTCGGCCTGCCCGACATGGATGGCCGCGAGGCGGTGAAGATATTGCGCAAGGGCGGCTACAAGGCGCCGATCATCATGCTGACCGGCCACGACACCGATTCCGACACGATCCTTGGTCTCGAGGCCGGCGCCAACGACTATGTGACGAAGCCGTTCCGCTTTGCCGTGTTGCTAGCCCGCATCCGCGCCCAGCTGCGCCAGCACGAACAGAGCGAGGACGCCACTTTCTCGGTCGGCCCCTACACGTTCAAGCCCAGCCAGAAGCTTCTGATCGACCCGCGCGGCGCCAAGGTGCGGCTGACCGAAAAGGAAGCCTCGATCATCAAATATCTCTACCGCGCCGACCAGAAGGTGGTGACCCGCGACGTGCTGCTGGAGGAAGTCTGGGGCTACAATTCCGGCGTCACCACGCATACGCTCGAAACCCACGTCTACCGGCTGCGCCAGAAGATCGAGCGCGATCCTTCCAACGCGGAAATTCTCGTGACAGAAAGCGGCGGCTACAAGCTGGTTCCTTAAACATTTCATTATTCAAATAAGCGATCCGGGCGGGGCGCTTTTCGGGTACGGTCCTGAGCTGGAGGTGGGTCTGGATCGAACTCGCGGAGGCATCGGGTCCAAGGAGCGGAACCGATTTTTGAAACGCCTTGCGCGTCCGGGGGACGCGCGGCGCTCTAGGGAGGAGTGGGACTGACGGTTCGGGGACATAGCTAGATGGCGCTGGATGACGACATCCGCATCCTGTCCACCGTGAGGCTCTTCGAGGGCTTTACGCAGGAACAGCTGCGTCTGCTCGCCTTCGGCGCCGAAACCACCATGCTGAAAGCCGACCACAAGCTTTATCGCGAGGACGACGAAGCTGATTCGGCCTACATCGTGGTCAGCGGCCGCATCGTGCTCTATCGCGAGCACGACGGGGAGCGCATCCCGATCGGCACCGCCGGTCCCGGCACCATACTCAGCGAACTGGCGCTGATCGCCGACACCAACCGGCTGACCAGCGCCTCCGCCGAAATCGATTCGGAAGTGCTGCGGCTCAGCCGCAAGATGTTCCGCCGCATCCTCGAGGAATACCCGGAGCTGGCGGTTCACTTGCACCAGCGCATATTGGAGGATTTCCAGGCGATGATCCGCCGGATCGAGGAACTTGGGCCGCGTTTTGCCGGCTAATGTAGCGCCTCTGGTTTAACCAGATTTCGGAATTTGCGAGTTCTCAAGGCCGGTGCGTTGCGGAAACAAGCTCCGCCTTGCGCCGCGCCGTCTCCAGTCCGAGCGCAATGAAGCGGCGCGCATGTTTGGCCAGCTCCATATTGTCGGTCCACAGATTGCGCCAGATCGCGGTTTTCCGCGACAGGTTCTCGTCGACGATTTCCGACGAGAAGGATTCGAAGCTGAGGTCGTCGCTGTAGCCGATAGCGGTCAGCGCATCGAATATCCCGGCGAAATCGATATTGCCGGTGCCGAGGAAGCCGCGATGGCTCTCGCCGATATGGACATAGCCGATTTTCTTTGCGGCGTTGCGGATGGCCAATCCGACATCGGCCTCCTCGATGTTCATGTGGAACGTGTCGAGATGCAGGAAGATGTTGTCGGAGCCGCTGTCCTCGATAAAGGCCATGCCTTGCGCGGCGGTGTTGAGCAGGTTGCTTTCGAAGCGGTTGACGATCTCGAGGTTGAGGGTGACGCCGGCTGACTTTGCCGTCTCCGCCACCTCGGCAAGCGTGCCGGCGCTGCGGTTCCACTGGTCGCGCGTCGGCGCCTCGCTCTGCAAGCCGTGGCTGGTGCTGAGGATGCCGGCAACCTTCTGGCCGCCGAGATCGCGAGTCAGCGCGATCGTACGTTTCAGGATTTCGACGCCGTGCGCCGCAATCGTTTTGTCGGCGCTCGAAATATCGCCGTCGGCCGGCAGTCCGATGCTGATCGCGACGCCGAGGCCGAGATCGGCTATCCGCTTGGCCAAGCCGTCAATGTCGACATTGGCGGGGTCGAGATAGGAGAATTCGATCAGGTCGAAGCCGGCTTCGCTGGTGTTGGCCAGCGTCCGCTCGAGATCGCTCTGCGTCGAGCTCGCCGACCAGACGAATGAGTGGATTCCGATGCGCGACATGATTGTCTCCGGTTATTCCAGCAGTAGCGGACCCAAGTCCAAATCGGTGTTTGGCAATCCGTTGCTCAGACAAAAAAGGTGCGGCCGGTCATACCCGCCCCACCAGGCTTGGGAGGTTTAGCGAGCTGCGGTCCAGCCCTTGTAATCCTTCAAATTGTCGGCCGTGATCAGCTTCGGGTCGAGCAGCACCGTCGGCTCGGCCGGCTTCTTGCCGGCAAGCAGGTCAGCCGCCATCGTCAGCGACTGGCCGGCCATCACATAGGGATCCTGCGAGGCCGAGGCCTTGATCATCGACGTGCCGGAAGCGAGTTCCTTCTCGATATCGGGCGCGCCGTCGACCGCCGTGAAGATGAACTCCGAGCGGTTGAGCTGCTTGGCCGCAAGCTGGGCGCCGATCGCCGTCGGATCGTTGATGGCGAACACCGCGTCGATCTTGTCGAAACGGGTCAGCAGCGACTGAAACACTTTCAAGCCGCCGTCACGTGAGCCTTCGGCGTTCTGGTCGTCTGAAAGGACCTTGATGTCGGGGTGTTTTGCCAGCACGTCCTTGCAGCCCTTGACCCTCTCCAGGATCGACGACGAGGCCGGGCCGTTGAGGATGACGTAGTCGCCCTTGCCGCCGGTATGGTCGACCAGATACTGGCACGCCTCTTCGCCGGCCTTGACATTGTTGGTCATCACGGTGACGTCGGCGCCCGGCGCCGAAACGTCAAAAGCGGCAACGACGATGCCGGCCGCCTGTGCCTTCTTCACCGCCGGTGCGATCGCCTTGGCATCGACGGCATTGAGCATGATGACGTCGACGCCGGCGGCGATGAAGGAATCGACCTGCGAGACCTGCTTGTTGAGATCGTAGTCGGCCGATACCGATGTCACCTGCACATTCGGGTTGATTTTCTTGGCCGCGTCCTCGATGCCCTTGATGGTGGCGACGAAGAACGGGTTGCCGAGCAGGCCGACCGAGATGCCGACCTTGTTCAGGTCCTTGGCCGATGCCGGCGCGATGACGGCGGCTGCAAGGGCGACGCCGCAGAGCAGTTTAGCGATGATCTTCATAGTTTTATTTTCCTCCTGATGCCCGCGCCTCTCACGGTGCGTTACACATGAAACCGGCTCGATGGACGCCGGCGACTAAGGGCCATCACGTTCTTGCTCCTGCCTGGAGCCGGTAACGGTCGAGGGCGACCGCCACGATGATGACCAATCCCTTGATGATGTACTGCCAGATGTCGGAAACACCGGCGAGGATGAGCCCATTTGACAGCACGGCGATGATCAAGCCGCCGATCAGCGTGCCCCAGATCGAGCCGACGCCGCCGACGAAGCTGGTGCCGCCGAGGATGACCGCGGCAATGGCGTCGAGTTCGTAGGACTGGCCGAGCTGCAGCCCGTTGGCGGCATAGAGCCGGGCCGCCGACATGGCGCCGCCAAGGCCGGCCAGAAGGCCGGAAACGCCGTAGACGAAGAGCAGCACCAGCGGCACCTTGATGCCGGTCAGTCTGGCGGCCTCGGCGTTGCCGCCGACGGCGTAGATCCAGGTGCCAAGCACGGTGCGCTTGAGCACCAGCCAGGACAGCACCACGACCGCCAGCGCGATGATGACCAGCCATGGAACGCCGAACAGCGAACCGTTGCCGATGAAGTCGAACGGCAGGTCCGAGTTGAACACCGTCGTGTCCTGGCCAAGCAACCGGGCGACGCCGCGCACGGCGGTCAGTGATCCCAGCGTGACGATGAAGGGCGGCAGCTTGATGTAGGCGATCAGCAGGCCGTTGATGACGCCGAAGCCGAGCCCGACGAGAATGGCCGCCGGCACGCCCAGCAGTCCCCAATCGGGCACCAGCGACACCATCACCGCCACCATCGCCGAGGCGGCAAGGATCGAGCCGACGGACAGGTCGATGCCGCCGGTCAGGATGACGAAGGTCATGCCGGCCGCCAACACGATGTTGATCGACGATTGCTGCATGACGATCAGCAGATTGGTCTGGGTGAAAAAGCGCGGGTTGATGAACTGGAAGCCGACCGCCAGCAGAATCAGGATCGGCAGCATGCCGAGCGCAGCGATGGCGGTGCGCCACCTTGTGCTCCTGCCCACCGCCCGGTCGTCCGCTTTCATCGTGTCGGCCACCTTGTCGGTCATCGCTGAGCCGCTCCCGTTGCAAGTTCCATGATCGCTTCCTGCCGCAGTGGCTCGCCCTCCGACGCCGTTACCTCGCCGGCAATGGTGCCGTCGCGCATCACCAGCACGCGGTCGGCGATGCCGATCACCTCCGGCAGTTCGCTGGAGATCATCAGGATGGCGATGCCTTTCTTGGCCAGATTGTCGATCAGCCGGTAGATTTCCGACTTCGCCCCGACGTCGACGCCGCGGGTCGGCTCATCGAGGATGACGACCTGCGGCTCTGTTTCCAGCAGGCGGGCGAGCAGCACCTTCTGCTGGTTGCCACCCGACAGCGAGCCGGCATTGGCCTGCACCGAGCTGGTGCGGATGGAGAGCTCGGACACCGCCTTGGCGGCGCGCTTTTCGGCAGCCGCGAAGTCGCGCAGACCGCCGGCCTTCGCGTCCCTTGCCAGCACGCCCATGCTGATGTTGTCGGAGATCGACATGTCGAGGAACAGGCCAAGTTGCTTGCGGTCCTCGGTCAGGTAGGCGATGCCGGCATCCAGCGCCTCGCTTGGCGAACCGATGGATATCGGTTTGCCGCCGAGCTCCAGCGTGCCCGATATGTGCCTGTCGGCGCCGAAGATCAGTCGTGCCAGTTCGGTGCGGCCCGAGCCGACCAGGCCGGCCAGCGCCAGCACCTCGCCTTTGTGGAGGTCGAAGGAGCAATTCCTTATGAAATTGCCGTCCGACATGCCGCGCACCGACAGCGCGACGGCGCGCTTGCTGTCCGGCGGGCGGTGATCCTTCTTGTAGAACGTCGACAGATCGCGTCCGACCATCATCGATACCAGGCGCGAGGCGTTCAGATCGGCGCGGTCGAGCGTGCCGACATAGCCGCTGTCGCGCAGCACGCTGACGCGGTCGGCGAGCTGGTAGACCTCTTCCATGCGGTGGCTGATGTAGATGATGGCGATACCTTGCGACTTCAGCGTCGCGATCACCTCGAACAGCCGGTCGGTCTCACGCGAGGTCAGCGAGGTGGTCGGCTCGTCCATGACGATGATGCGCGCATTGGTCGACAGCGCGCGGGCGATTTCGACCAACTGGCGTTCGCCGAGCGACAGGCTGCTGACCGGGGTGCGCGCTGAAAAAGTCACGCCGAGCCGCGCGATGATGTCGCTGGCGCGCCGGTTACACTGCTCGCGATCGACGATGCCGAACCGTCGCGGCTCGTTGCCGAGGAAAATGTTCTGCGCCACCGACAGATTGGGCGCCAGCGACAGCTCCTGGTAGATGACCGCAATGCCGGCGGCGCGTGCCTTGATCGGGTCGCCGGTGGCGGCCGGCATGCCGTCGATCAGGATTTCGCCGCCGGGATCCGGCCGGTAGGCACCGGACAGCACCTTCATCAGCGTCGACTTGCCGGCACCGTTCTCACCCATCAGCGCGTGCAGCTCGCCGGCATGGACGGTCAGCGACACATCGTGCAGGGCGCGGATCGGGCCGAATGTCTTCGAGATGTGGCGCATCTCCAGCACCGGCTGGCGCACCGTCTCGATCCGGGCGATGGCGCTCATCGCGCACCTCCCGCAGCTGCTCTGGGGGCACCCCGATCGGCGGCAAGGCCGCGCCAGTCGTTGCGGTAGCCGGCAAGGCCGCTGAAGCTTGCCGCATGCACCGCCTCCGGCGCCTCGGTGGCAAACTCGCGTCCGACGCTTTCGAAGGCAAGTGCTGCGGCACCGGTGGCGCTGCCCTCCAGCGTTGCGCCCTGCAGGAAGGCCTGCCCGGGACGCACTTGCGCCAGCAGCGCGGCAAGCAGCCCGCCATTGTTCAGGCCGCCGTCGACGATGACGGTATTATCGGAATGGATCAGCTCGAGGCACAAATCGACCATCAGCGCGACATAGAGCAGCGCCATGGCCGCGCGTTCGTCGGCGTTGGGCGTGCGCCCGACCAGTTCGCCGCGCCGGTGTGCCATCGGGCCGCCGGGCGCGAAGCTCGGCAGCGCCATGATGCCGGCGTCGATCACCCGCTGTATCGATGACGGCGCGATGGCGCCCTGCCAGCCGGCGCTGATCGTCGCGAATTCGCGGCCGCCCATGAAGCGGATGGTTGGCACCGGGCCGCCATCGACATCGACGTTGACCAGCATGTCGCGCTCGCCGTCGAGTGCGTCGAGAGGACAGTCCGGATTGAGAACGACGACCCAGGTGCCGGTCGAGACCACGGTCACCGGCCCGAGCTGCTGCCGGCGGTAGGCATGGAGCGCGGCATTGCTGTCGTGGACGCCATTATGGATGGCGACCGGCTTCGCGGCTCGGCCGAAGCGCTGCTCGCCGATCACCGCGCCGGCACGCTCGAAGGCGGGCATCTGGCCGCGCCAGCCCCCGCCATCGACCAGCGAGCTGAAATCGCGTTTGCGCGGCGCCCATAAATGCGAGTGGCAGCCGAGATAGGACACTTCCGATACCGGCCGGCCACCAAGGCGCCAGCTCCAGTATTGGGGGTAGCCGAGGATCGATTTCGCTGCGGCGAAGGCACCGGGCTCCACCTCCTTCAGCCACAACATGTGGCGGCCGTAGTTGAAGCCAAGCGGCAGGCGCGGCGAAAAGGTCTCGGCAAAATCCGGAATGCGGCGATCGATCTGCGCGGCGATCTCGGCTGGCGGTTCCTGCTCGTAATCGAGGATCGGATGCGTCAGCGCGGCGTCGTCGACCAACGCGAAGGTGCAGCCATGGCCGGATACCATCAGCCCTTCCACGCCATGCGTGTCGACGGCGTCATCGATGGCGCGGGCCGCCCAGTCGTACAGCGTTGCCTCGTCGAGCACGCTGAAGCCGTTTTTGCGGATCCAGTTCGGCTGGGTGCGGCGCTCGTCGAGGATGCGTCCGTCCTGGCCGAAGACGAACAGCTTCGAATTGGTCTTGCCGAAATCGAGGACGGCTACTTTCACTGGGCGCCTCCCGAGGAAGCGGCGATGCGCACCATGACGCCGGCATCTTCGAGCATGCGCGCGTCGGTGTCGGACAGGCCCTCATCGGTGACCAGCGTACCGATCCGCGACAGCGGCAGCGCCACGTTGCGGGCGTGGATCGACAGTTTGCGGCTGTCGGCCAGCACGACGATCTGGTCGGCGCAGAGGCTGAGCTCGACGATCGAGCGGACCAGCAGCGGGTGCGATTCCAGAAGGCCTTCCTGGCCGATGCCTTGCGCGCCGAGAAAGAACTTCGAGGCGTAGAACGGCACCGTCTGGGTCAGCGAATGGATGATACCCGGCTCGCGGTGCAGTTCGCCGCCGGCGACGGTCAGGCTGCAATGGCCGTGATCGCTGAGATAGGCCGCGAGCGGCATCGAGTTGGTGTAGAGCCGGATGTTGCGGTCGGCGAGCTTGACGCCGAGATGGAAGCAGGTCGAACCGCCATGCACGATGACCGCGTCGCCGTCGCGCACCATGGTGGCGGCGAGAGCGGCGATCTGCCGCTTGGCCTCGACGGCGAGGTCGCGGTTCTCGTCATAGGGCCTGGCATAGGCGACGCCGACTTGCGAAGCGCCATCGAGCGCCGAGATGCCGCCATAGACCTTGCGCGCTTCGCCGGCCTCGTCGATCTTGTCGATGTCGCGCCGCACCGTCGCCGCCGACACGCCAAGCCGCTCCTGCAGCTCGCGCACCGATGCGAAAGGCCGGTCTCGCAAAAGCTCGACAATCTGGCGCTGGCGGCCGGAGTCGCTCAACCCTTACCTCCCAATGCGCTTGCCTCCCAAGCCATTTTGCACGGCATTGCCATTTTGCACGGCAATTGGTGCAACTTACTCAACGGGCCTCGGATTGCAAGCGTGATTTGACGCGATAACATCACTGTTGACGTAACTTACTCGCATCTGCGATACCAGCGTCGGTCTTAGTCCCGGCAACGGGCCGTCCAAAGCCGTGGCCACGCGGCCGGTTTGTGGAGGAATTTCGATGACGATCAGTGCGGATGCGCAGGAATTGGCAGCGCTGCGGTCGCTTTCGGCCGTCATCGGCAGCGACCCGCATCTGACCCAGGCCGCCGGCGGCAATACCTCGCTGAAAGCCGGCGACACGCTCTGGATCAAGGCCTCCGGTACCTGGCTGAAGGACGCGCTTACCGCAGACATCATGGTGCCGGTCAGCATCCCGCCATTGCTTGAAGCCATCGAACGGCGCGACCCGGCCGCCGAACAGCCGCAGGCCTTTGCCATCGGCGCCCTCAATCCACGCGGCTTGCGTCCGTCGATCGAGACCACGGTGCATGCGCTGATGCCGCAGCGTGTCGTCCTGCATGTCCACTGCGTCGAGACCATTTCGCTGGCCGTGCAGGCCGATTGCGAGGCCGAGGTCGCCAGGCGGCTCGATGGCCACCAATGGACCTATGTTCCTTATCGCCGGCCGGGGCTGCCGCTTGCCCAAGGGATCGCCGAGCGCTTGCGGCCAGGCGTAGACATCCTGATCCTCGGCAATCACGGTCTGGTCGTTGCAGCCGAGACCGTCGCCGCGGCCGACATGCTGCTGCGCCGCGTAACCCGGCTCCTGGCGCGGCCGCCGCGCCAGGTGGCTGAGCCGGACATTGCCGCCCTGACGGCGCGCGCCGGCGGCAGCGGCTACAGACTGCCAGCCGACGTGGAGGCGCATGCGGTGGCGATCGACCCCGAAAGCTGCCGCATGGCTTCGGGTGGCAGCCTCTACCCCGACCACGTCATCTTTCTCGGCGAGGGTTCGGTCGTGGCGGGACCGGGCGAGGATGTGAAGCGCGTGATCGAGCGCTGCGGCGCCGCACCCGTGGCGATCCTGTTTCCCGGCCTTGGCGTGCTGATGCGCGGCGACGCCGGCGCCGGCGCCGACGCCATGCAGCGCTGCCTCGCCGACGTCACGGCGCGGGTCGATGTCGCAGCGAAGCTGAATTATCTGACAGCGGCGGAGAATGACGAACTGATCAACTGGGACGCCGAAAAATATCGCCAGAAACTCAATGCCGGAGGCAGCTGACATGGCGCGTTCGTCAAGCCCGCTATCAACTGGCCCGCTTGCCATCGGCATCGACATCGGCACATCCGGCGCGCGCGCCGTCGCAATGCGCCCGGACTTTTCCATCGCCGCGCATTCCGCAATTGCCCTTGAGCGATTTGGGCTGAACGGCCGCGACCCCGCCGTATGGTGGGAGGCGGTCGGCGCGACGTTGGCGGAAGTGCTCAAATGTATCGATCGCGCGGCAGTGCTCTCGATCGCCGTCGACGGTACGTCGGGCACGCTGCTGCCGGTCGACGGCTCCGGGCGGCCGCTGGCCGAACCGCTGATGTACAACGACAAGGTCGCTGACGACATTATTCTGACTGCAATAGCCGGCGCGGCACCGGCAACGAGCGCTGCGCTTGGGGCGACGTCCGGTCTCGCCAAGGCGCTGTCTTTCCAGCACCTGCCCAGCGTCGCCACTGTGCTGCACCAGGCCGACTGGATCGCCGGACAGTTTTCCGGCCGCTTCGATGTCAGTGACGAGAACAACGCGCTGAAAACCGGCTACGACGTCGAGGCCCGGCGCTGGCCGGACTGGATCGCGGCGACCGGCATGCGCATGGAATTCCTGCCCCGAATCGTGCGGCCGGGCGATGTCACGGGCACGCTCACCGCCAGCGCTGCGAAAATGTTCGGCCTGCCGCGCGACGTGGTTGTCGTCGCCGGCACCACCGATGGATGCGCGTCGT
Source organism: Mesorhizobium sp. M0894 (assembly GCF_040319725.1). Lineage (NCBI taxonomy): Bacteria > Pseudomonadati > Pseudomonadota > Alphaproteobacteria > Hyphomicrobiales > Phyllobacteriaceae > Mesorhizobium > Mesorhizobium sp. M0894. The sequence continues at coordinate 435,698 of NZ_JAMYOG010000003.1, forward strand.
TCCTGGCGACCGGTGCGACTGCCGCGGGCGCCGGCGTCACCGCGCTCGGCTCATCGCTGACCATCAAGATCCTCTCCGACCGGCCGATCTCGGCGCCGCAATTCGGCATCTACAGCCATAGGCTGGGAAACACCTACCTGGCGGGCGGTGCCTCGAACTCCGGCGGCAAGGTGCTGGCCCAGCATTTCCCCGTCGCCCGCATTGTCGAACTCAGCAAAAAGATCGACCCGGCGACAGAGACCGGCCTCGATTATTACCCGCTGCCGGCGCCGGGCGAACGCTTCCCCATAGCCGATCCGGCGCTGCCGCCCCGCCTCGAGCCGCGGCCCGCCGACGACGCCGATTATCTGAAAGCGATGTTCGAGGGTATTGCGGCGATCGAAGCGCTCGGCTATCGCCGGCTTGCCGAACTCGGCGCACCCCGGCTTACATCGGTCAGGAGCGTCGGCGGCGGTGCGGCCAATCCGGCCTGGACGGCGATCCGGCAGCGCAAGCTTGGCGTCGCTCTCGTGCCGGCTCTTTCGGAGGAGGCCGCCGCCGGCACGGCGCGGCTGGCGCTGATGGGCGCAGGCGCAGCGGGGCTTTTATGACGGCCAAGATAATTCAGCACCTCGACGGCATCGCCGCGCTGGCCGAGCGCTATCAGGTGTTCCTGCTCGACCAATTTGGTGTGCTGCACGACGGCACCAGCGCCTATCCAGGCGCTATCGAAGCCTTGTCGGCACTCAAGCGCGCCGGCAAGACCATCGTGCTGATCTCGAATTCCGGCAAGCGGGCGCAACCCAATGAGCGCCGCCTGCTGAAGCTCGGCTTCGCACCGGGAAGCTGGGACCATTTTGTCTCCTCCGGCGAGGTGGCGTGGCGCTCCTTCCACGAAATGGCGGCATCGGGGACCCTGCGCCCGCAGACAAAATGCCTGCTGATCAGCCGCGATAATGACCGTTCGGCTGTCGACGGCCTGCCCTTCGTCCTGGCCAAGGACGGCGACGATGCAGAACTGGTACTGATTTCCGCCAGCGAGGGCGATCGCTACGACCTCGACCATTATCGCCGGCTTCTCGGTCCGGCGGCGAAGCGCCAAGTGCCGTGCTTCTGCACCAACCCCGACAAGATCATGCTGACTGCCGTCGGGCCTTGCTTCGGCGCTGGCCGGCTGGCCGATCTCTATGAGAACCTCGGCGGCAGCGTCACCCGCATCGGCAAGCCCTATCCGCAGATATTCGAGGCAGCGCTGGCGCTGGCGGGCAACCCGGAGCGCGGCAACGCGGTCTGCGTCGGCGACAGCGTCGAGCACGACATCGCCGGCGGCAACGGCGTCGGCGTCGCGACGACGCTGGTCCTGTCCGGCATATTGGCGGAGACACCTGATCTGGAGACTGTTTTCGCCACGCTGAACGCCCGCCCCGACTACATCGCGGATAGCTTCAGGTTTCGCTGAATTGTTAAGGCGAGACAAAGCTAATCGAGGTTGAAACGCCCGATCACCGGCACATGGTCGGAGGGCCGCTCCCAGCCGCGCGCCGGCCGCAGGATTTCATAGCCGGCAAACTGCGGCACCAGGTTTGGCGACGACCAGATATGGTCGAGGCGGCGGCCGCGATTTGACGCCTGCCAATCCTGTGCACGATAGCTCCACCAGGTGTAGAGCTTCTCCTCGTAAGGCACATTGAGCCGCATCAGGTCGACCCAGTCGCCGGCGAGCCGCATCGCTTCGAAATTTTCCGTCTCGACCGGCGTATGGCTGACGACGTTGAGCAGCTGCTTGTGCGACCAGACATCGTGCTCGAGCGGCGCGATGTTAAGATCGCCGACCAGGATCGAGCCGGAAACCTCGTCATGCTCGGCGCGGACGGCGTTCATCTCGGCAACAAAATCGAGCTTGTGCTTGAACTTCCGGTTGACGGCCGGGTCGGGCTCGTCGCCGCCGGCCGGCACGTAGAAATTGTGCAGCAGGATCGCCTTGCCGCCAGCCTTGACGGTGACCGACAGATGCCGGCTGTCGTCGATCTCGCAGAAGCGGCGCTTTTCGACCACCTCGATCGGCCGCCGTGCCACCGTCGCAACGCCGTGGTAGCCCTTCTGGCCATGGAAGGCGATGTGCTCGTAGCCAAGCTTGCGGAACGCCTTCTCCGGAAACAATTCGTCAGGAACCTTGGTTTCCTGCAGGCAGAGCACGTCCGGCGCCTGCTCGACCAGCAGACGCTCGACGATCGGCATGCGCAGCCGGACGGAGTTGATGTTCCAGGTAGCGACGGAAAACGGCATGTGGGGTTCCGGACAACGCAAGATCCGCCGGATGGCCCGACGGAAGTCAATCGCGGAAACTACTGCCAGCCGCGCACCGCAAAAACAAGCCGGCCGCGCCTTGGGGGCGCGGCCCATGACTTTCCAGAAATATCAATACAGGAACCAAGCCCAAGGTGTGCTGAGATTCAGGTCAGGCCGAGTCGGAGTCGAAGACGGGCGCGAAGCGACCAGAATGGTGGATTCCGAGAACCGGAGCGGAGCGTACTTTTGGGTACGTGAGCACCGGCCTACGCCGGCCGTAGCCTTAACTGCCACGACCGCTCATGAGTGCTTTGGCCGGCGAAGGCCGGAAGCGCAGGAAACCGCCGTTGCAGGCCGGCATCACCTGAATATCGACACACCTTAGCGCGACTTGGTGTTCAGTTCCCGGTTGGCCGTATAGTCGATGGCAAAGGTGTCGGGCGCGAAACTGACGCCCTCCTTGGTGTTGAAGATCATCACCGTCGTGTCCTTGCCTTGCGCATCGGTGATGGTCCACTGCCGCAATTCATAGGATTTCGGATCGAACATCATGGTGATCTTCGAATTGCCGAACACCGATTTGTCGGCAAGCTGGATGGTGGTGAGATCGTTTTCTTCCTTGACGCTTCTGACGCGTCCGCCCGACAGATCGATCTTGTCGTCGAGCAGCAGCTTCAGCGGTGTCTTCGACAGCGGGTAGAGGTCGGAGGTCCGCAGCTTCTTGTTGAGGATGACCACCGACTTGCCGTCGGAAATCACCCTGAAATTCGAGGCGCCGTCATAGTTGAAGCGGATCTTGCCCGGCCGTTCCAGAAAGAACTTGCCGCCGGTCTGCTCGCCCTTTGGCCCGAACTGCACGAACTCGCCGCTCATCGATTTGACCGAGGAGAAATGATCGGCGATCTTCTGCGCCGTCGCCGGAACCGCTGCTTGCGCCGACGCCAGCAGCTGGAAGCCGGGCACGACGTTGACGGCCGCGGCACCGGCCAGGACCAGACCGAGCACCTGTCGGCGGGTTGGGGCGAAATCCCTGCTCGGGGCGAAAGATGCGTTTTTCATGCCGGTCACCATCATCTGATTGCTTGCTCGTTATATTGGTCTGGCCCCCCAGTTGGGCTTAAGTTTGGCGGGCGCGCAGCGCTCATCCGTTGCAACGCGCCGAGAGGTTCAAAGTTGCCGGCGCGGATGCGCTCTAGAACTTGTCGTCCTCCGTCGGCACCAGGATTTCGCGTTTTCCGGCATGGTTGGCCGGGCCGACAATGCCTTCCTTCTCCATCTTCTCGATGATCGAGGCGGCGCGGTTGTAGCCGATGCCGAGCCGGCGCTGGATGTAGCTGGTCGAGGCCTTGCCGTCGCGCAGCACCACCGCGACCGCCTGGTCGTAGGGATCGTCGGAATCCTCGAAATTGCCGCCGTCGCCGCTGCTGCCACTGCCTTTGCCCGACGGCTCATCATCATCCTTGTCGTCATCCTCGGTGATGGCGTCGAGATATTCCGGCACGCCTTGCAATTTCAGATGCGCGACGATCCTCTCCACCTCGTCGTCGGAAACGAAGGGACCGTGCACGCGCTGGATGCGGCCGCCGCCGGCCATGTAGAGCATATCGCCCATGCCGAGCAGCTGTTCGGCGCCCTGCTCGCCCAGGATGGTGCGGCTGTCGATCTTCGATGTCACCTGGAAGGAGATGCGGGTCGGGAAGTTGGCCTTGATGGTGCCGGTGATGACGTCGACCGACGGCCGCTGCGTTGCCATGATGACATGGATGCCGGCGGCGCGCGCCATCTGCGCCAGGCGCTGCACTGCGCCTTCGATGTCCTTGCCGGCGACCATCATCAGATCGGCCATCTCGTCGATGATGACGACGATGTAGGGCATCGGCTCGAGGTCGAGGTTCTCCGTCTCGTAGATCGCTTCACCGGTCTGGCGGTCGAAGCCGGTCTGCACGGTGCGCGAGATTCTTTCGCCTTTTTTCTCGGCCTGCTGCACGCGCGCGTTGAAACCGTCGATGTTGCGGACGCCGACCTTCGACATTTTGCGGTAGCGGTCCTCCATCTCTCGCACGGTCCATTTCAGCGCCACCACCGCCTTCTTCGGATCGGTGACCACCGGCGTCAGAAGATGCGGGATGCCGTCATAGACCGAGAGTTCCAGCATTTTCGGATCGATCATGATCAGCCGGCAGTCCTGCGGCGTCAGCCGATAGAGCAGCGACAGGATCATGGTGTTGATGGCGACGGACTTGCCCGAGCCGGTGGTGCCGGCGACCAGCACGTGCGGCATCTTGGCGATGTCGACGATGACCGCCTCGCCATTGATGGTCTTGCCCAGCGCCAGCGCCAGCTTGGCCTTGGTGGTCTCGAAATCGCGGCTGGCCATGATCTCGCGCAAATAGACGGTCTCGCGCCTGGCGTTCGGCAATTCGATGCCGATGGCGTTGCGGCCAGGCACCACGGCGACACGGCAGGCGATGGCGCTCATCGAGCGGGCGATGTCGTCGGACAGGCCGATCACCCGCGACGATTTGATGCCGGGCGCGGGTTCCAGCTCGTAAAGCGTGACGACCGGACCCGGGCGCACATGGATGATTTCGCCCTTGACGCCGAAATCCTCCAGCACGCCCTCGAGCAGGCGGGCGTTCTGCTCCAGCGCGTCCTTCGACAGGCTGGCGTCGCGCACCACGTTCTTCGGTTCCGACAGGAAATGCAGTGACGGCATCTCGAATTTTTCCGAGCCGATCAGCGAGGTCTGCGCCTCGCGCTGGACCCGGGCGCCGGGTGCCGGCCGCGGCGCCGGCGCCTCGACGCGTGTCGCCGCATCGGAACGGAAGTTCTGCACCTTCGCCGTCGGCGCGGCGCGGCGTTGGCCGGCCGGCTCGGGCGCGAAATCCATGTCGTCGTCATTGTCGTCGTTATCGAAGACATCGGCATCGTCGGGGTCGATCGAGGCACTGCGGTCGTTGACCATGGCGGCGAAGAATTCCGGCTCGACGCGGGCGCGCCCGCCCGGGCTCATCCGCGCCTCGGCGAACTCGGCCGATTCGACCCGTTCTGCCGCCCGCCGCCAGGCGCTGGCCCGCGGCTCCATCTCCGGCTCGAAATCGTCGCGCTCGCGCCGGCGCGCGGCGCGGCGACGCAGATAGGCCCGCAGCGACAGCCACCAATGGGTGATGGCGCCAAGCGCCAATATGCCTTCGTCGCCCTCGTCCTCTTCATTGTCGAAAAGCAGGTCGTCCTGCGGATCGGCAGCAGTGTGCTGATCAAGCACGGCAAAGCCGTTCTTGCGTGAAATCAGCGCCGAACCATACAGAAACAGCCCCAGCGCCGGTGCTGCAAGGAGCACGGCAAGCACGCTGGCGACGAGGCCGGTCGGATAGCCGCCGATGACCAGGCCGGGAATGTTGAGCACCATGTCGCCAAAGACGCCGCCGAGGCCGGTCGGCAGCGGCCAGGTCTTGGGCGGCACCACGCAGCCGGCAATTGCCGCGCCAAGCAGCGAAAACCCGAACCAGGCCAGCGCCCGTTTCGGCAGCCGGTCGACGCCGCGCGCGGTAAACAGCAGAAATCCCCAGATCACCGCCGGCACCAGCGCCGCAACGGCGGCGAGTCCGAAGAACTGCATGGCAATGTCGGAAAAGACGGCGCCGGCATAACCCATTGCATTGGTGACGATATTATCGGTGGCGTGCGAGAAGCTCGGATCGGCGACGTTCCAGGTGGCAAGGGCGGCGACGCCGAAGCCAACCAGAGCAAACAGCCCGGCACCGACCAGCCGCCCGACCTGGCGCCTCGCGAACGCCCGGATGCCGTGCCCCGTATCGGCCAGCGCAAACGGTGCTGAAGCCCCTGAACGCATGCTCTTCCTCGTCTGTCGTTGCCCGGCCGGGCGCGGACGCGCAACACGGCAGATTCGGCTGTCAGACTAGCGGCGGGAAGGTTAAGGGCGCATTAACCATGGGCAGCCTGCGTCTGCGGAACGGGCGCAGGATGTCATGCCTGACTTCCTGTTCAAACGCGGCGGTGATCCTGCGACAGGCATTGGCAACCACGCTGACTCGGCGAAAATGGCGGGCACGCTGGAGCCGCTGCGGCAGATGTTTCACGCCGCCGACGGATCGAGCACCTTGATCAAGCGATCGTGATCGAGCCGTCACGGCCATCCGCGCACAAAAAGAGGCCCGGAAGATTTCCGGGCCTCAAGGCGTGAGCCCTTGCGGGAGCATCACGACGGGATGGGACGTCGCGAGGCGGCCGAGGGCCGCCCCGGACGAGCTTACGGGTGATAGGCCACTTCGCCGTGCGAGGTGAGATCGAGCCCTTCGCGCTCTGCATCGGCTGTCGGACGCAGGCCGACGATCAGGTCGACGATCTTGTAGAGGATCGCGCTGCCGATACCCGACCAGAGGATTGTCACCAGCACACCTTTGAACTGCGACATCAGCTGGGTGGCCGTGCCGGCGTAGCCGGCGGCGAAGTCGGCTGTCGAGTAATCGACGATGCCGGCGCCGCCGAGAGCGGGATTGACCAGGATACCGGTGCCGAGCGCGCCGATGATGCCGCCGATGCAGTGGATGCCGAAAACATCGAGGCTGTCGTCGTAGCCGAACTTGTTCTTCACCACCGAGACGAAGAAGTAGCAGACGCAAGTGGCGACGAGACCGAGCACGATGGCGCCCATCGGTCCGGCAAAGCCGGCGGCAGGTGTCACGGCGACGAGGCCGGTGACAGCACCCGAAACGGCACCAAGCATGGATGCTTTGCCGCGCAGCAGCGTTTCAAGCACGATCCAGGTCACTGCCGCCGCCGCCGTGGCGACAAACGTATTGACCATGGCCAGCACGGCATAGGCGTTCGCTTCCAGGTTCGAACCGGCATTGAAGCCGAACCAGCCGACCCACAGCAGCGAGGCGCCGACCATGGTCAGCGTCATCGAGTGCGGCGCCATGACGTCCTTCTGGTAGCCGATACGCTTGCCGATCATCAGCGCGCCGACAAGGCCGGCAATGCCTGCATTGATGTGAACGACGGTGCCGCCGGCGAAGTCGATGGCGCCGAAGCCGAAGATGAGACCCGACGGATCGCTATAAGCGCTCGGGCCGCCCCAGAACCACACCATGTGCGCGATCGGGAAATATACGAAGGTGACCCAGAGGATGGTGAAAAGGATCACGGCGGAGAACTTGATGCGTTCGGCGAAAGCGCCGACGATCAGGGCAGGCGTGATGCAGGCGAAGGTCATCTGGAAGAGAACGAACACCAGTTCGGGAATGGCCACGCCCTTGGTGAAGGTTTCGGACACCGTCGTCACGTCGACGCCGGCCAGAAACATCTTGGAAAGGCCACCGACGAAGGCGTTGCCGGGGGTGAAGGCCAGGCTGTAGCCGTAGAAAACCCAGACGATCATGACCACGCTGGTGATGGTGAAGACCTGCATCAGCACCGACAGCATATTCTTGGCGCGAACCAGGCCACCGTAGAAAAGGGCAAGGCCGGGAATGGTCATCAGCAGCACCAGAATAGTGGAGATCATCATCCACGTCGTGTCGCCCTTGTCGACGGTGAATGCCGGCGCCGCTGCCGGTGCTGCCGGAGCCGCTTCCTGCGCGAACGCAGCAACCGTGCCCAGTGCAGCGAGAGCGAGCGAGCCCCAAACGGCCGCGCGTCCCGTTAACTTCAAGGTGGAAGGAATATTCATTGAACTCTCCATTGGAATACGTGTCCGCGGCTCAAAGCGCGTCGGTGTCTGTTTCGCCGGTGCGAATGCGCACCGCCTGGTCGATGCCGAAGACGAAGATCTTGCCGTCGCCGATCTGACCGGTCTTGGCCGCCGCGGTGATGGCTTCGACGGCCTTGTCGACCATGTCGACGGCGACCGCGACTTCGATCTTGATCTTCGGCAGGAAGCTGACCGCGTATTCCGCCCCGCGATAGATTTCCGTGTGCCCCTTCTGACGTCCGTAGCCTTTTACTTCGGTGACGGTCAGGCCTTGGATGCCGACTGCGGTGAGCGCCTCGCGCACCTCGTCGAGCTTGAACGGCTTTATGATTGCCATCACGATCTTCATAAGGTTTCACCCTTTGCTGTTGCGGGTCCCCGCGTTTGCACGACTTCGCCGATCCCCATGAGAGCCGGAGAGTGCCCGCTAGGATTCAAGCTCCGTGCCAATTGCCGAAGCAGGGTGTTAAGCTGTTGTTAAACAACGAAATCGGGAAGGTTTGTCGGCTACCTGTTCACAGTCGCGTCAATGCAAATGATTAAAAAATAGGCAAAATTCGAAAAATGCCTACTCGGCAGGCGGCCGCTTCAGCCGGATGAGTCCTTCTTGGGCAACCGAGGCGATCAACGTGCCGTCGCGGGCAAACAGCGAGCCGCGGGTAAAGCCACGCGATCCTTGCGTCGACGGGCTGTCCTGCGTGTACAGCATCCAGTCGTCGAGCGGGTGGCTGCGATGGAACCACATGGCGTGGTCGAGGCTCGCTGCCTGGATGTCGCGATCGAAAATGGCGCGGCCGTGGGCAAAAGTCGAGGTGTCGAGCAACGTCATATCGGAGAGGTAAGCGAGCACGGCCGCCTGCGTGGCGCGGTCGGCCGGCACCGGGCCGGTGGTGCGGATCCAGATGTTCTGCTTCGGCTCGAGCTTTTCCCGGCTCGTGTAATGCTTCAGCATCACCGGCTTCATCTCGATCGGCCGGTCGCGCTCCCAATAGCGCTTGATGCCGTCGGGCACGGCTTCGCCGAACTTGCCCAGCAATTCGCGCTGCGACAGCAATGTGTCGGGCGCCGGCACGTCCTGCGGCATCGGCACCTGATGTTCCAGGCCGACCTCATCCTGCTGGAATGAGGCTTCCAGCGAAAAGATCGCCTGGCCGTGCTGGATCGCGACGACGCGGCGCGTGGTGAAGGAGCCGCCGTCACGGATGCGGTCGACCTCGTAGATGATCGGCACCTTGGTGTCGCCCGGTCGCATGAAATAGCCATGCAGCGAGTGCACATGGCGCTCGGCCTCGACCGTTCGCTGCGCGGCGACAAGCGCCTGGGCGATGGTCTGGCCGCCGAAGATGCGCTGCCAGTCGAGCTTGGGGCTGCGACCGCGATACAGGTTGTGTTCCAGCTGCTCGAGGTCGAGAATGCCGAGAAGCTCGTCCATGGCTGCCGTCATCTTGACCTCGCCGCAAAATTACCATGGCGGTTTCCGACAGGAACAGCGGGCAGTCAAGGGCGGAATGCCCGGCGACAGTCAGGCTGCGAAAGGAATTGCCATCGTGGACAGCAAGAATTCGCTCGACGTTCTGGTCGCCGGCGCCGGCTATATCGGCCTGGCCGCCGCCGTGTCTCTGAAGCAGGCGCGGCCGAGCCTCGCCGTTGCCGTCGTCGACGCAGCACCCGCCGGCGTCTGGCAGAAGGACGGCCGCGCCTCGGCGATTGCAGCCGCCGCGTGCCGCATGCTCGACCAGCTCGGCGTCTGGAACGAGATCGCGCCGGAGGCGCAGGCGATCACCGAAATGATCGTCACCGATTCGCGCACAACGGATCCGGTCCGTCCGGTGTTCCTCACCTTCGATGGCGAGGTCGCGCCCGGCGAACCCTTTGCGCATATGGTCGCCAACAAGGATTTGAACGGCGCCTTGCGCCGGCGCGCCGAACAGCTCGGCATCGGCATCATCGAGGGCGTCGCCGTCAGCGCCTTCGATACCAACGGCGCCGGCATCACCGTGCATCTTGCCGATGGCGCGACGCTTAAGGCGCGGCTGCTGGTCGCCGCCGACGGCGTCAACTCGAAGCTGCGCGACATGGCCGGCATCAAAACGGTGAAATGGGAGTATGGCCAGTCCGGCATCGTCTGCACGGTGGCGCATGAGCGGCCGCACAACGGCCGCGCCGAAGAGCATTTTCTTCCGGCCGGCCCCTTTGCCACGCTGCCACTCAAGCCGGGCAAGGACGGCACCAACCGTTCGTCGATCGTCTGGGTCGAACGGTCGCAAGACGCCGAAAAGCTGGTCGGGGGCGACACCCTGGTCCTGGAGTATGAGCTCGAGCACCGCTTTGGCCTCAAGCTCGGCGAAATCCATATCGCCGACAAGCCCCGCGCCTGGCCGCTCGGGCTGACCATTGCGCGCGCCTTCGTCGCGCCGCGCATCGCCTTGGCCGGCGACGCCGCCCACGGCATCCACCCGATCGCCGGCCAGGGCCTCAATCTGGGCTTCAAGGACGTGGCGGCACTTGCTGAGGTGGTGGTCGAGGCCGACCGGCTCGGCCAGGACATCGGCGCGCTCGACGTGCTTGAGCGCTACCAGCAATGGCGGCGCTTCGACACGGTGCAGATGGGCATCACCACCGATGTGCTGAACCGGCTGTTTTCCAACGATTTCGGCCCGCTGCGTACGTTGCGCGACGTCGGTCTTGGCCTTGTCGAACGCATGCCGCGGCTGAAGGGGTTCTTCATCCGCCAGGCGTCAGGTCTGTCCGGCAACACGCCGAAGCTGTTGAAGGGCGAGGCGATCTGATCCATCTCACAGACATGCCAGGATGTGTTGAGATTCAGGTCAGGCCGAGCCGGAGTCGAAGACGGGGCGCGAAGCGACCAACAGTGGCTTCCGAGAACCGGAGCGGAGCGTGCGTTTGGGTACGTGAGAATAGGAAGCGCAGGAAGCCACCCTTTGCAGGCCGGCATCACCTGAATATCAGCACACCCTAATTGACCTCGAAACCGAGCTTCTGGCGCAGCCGGAGCATGCGCTGGTCGGAAATCTGCTGGCTTTGCCCGCCGACTTCCGTGACACGGCTGACCATCTGTAGCAGATCGTTCCTTTCAGCCGCATCGAGGCGTTCGCGCAGGAACGGTGCCAGCTTGTCGATGACGACCGTGGCGTCGTCGATTTGCGAGGCCGCCCATTTGGCGTAGATCACCGCTTCATCGGTCTGCTTTTTGTCGGCAATCTCCGAGATCACCGATCGAATGGCAGCTTCGCGTTGCGGCAGCACAGGGCCATGTTCGGAAACAATGGCGGTGATCAGCGTCGCCGCGGCCACGACCGGATCGTCGATCGCCGTCAGCGGCGAGAGCGCCGCTTGCTTGCGCAGTTTCTTGCGGCGGACATTGCCCTGGACGCGGCCAACGACGTCGGCAACCTCACGCGCCGCGTCGTTCATGGTCTTCAGCCGGTACCACCAGAACGCCGCTGCCCCCAGCAGGCCGATTGCAGCAATCAATATATGCATGCCCAAGATCCCCCAATCTCGGGCGACGATGAGAGAAGTGTTGCTTCGCTTCAACACGCAAAAGTTGCGTCAATCGAAGAAAACAAAAGCCTGCGCCAGTCGCCGGCCGCCGACATCTCTACGACCCCGGCACGTTGTAGATCGCCCGCACCTCGATCGTGCCGATTTCGGCCAGCGGAATGCCGCCGGCGATCTCCAGCGCCTCGTCGAGGTCCTCGGCCTCGATCATGACGAAACCGAGCAACTGCTCCTTGGTCTCGGCGAAGGGGCCGTCGGTGACCAGCCGCTTGCCTTTGCGCCGGCGCACGGTCTTCGACGTCTGCACCGATTGCAGCGCCTGCGCGATGATCAGCCGGCCGCTTTGCGCCACCGACCTGTCATAGGCCAGCGAATCGGCGTCGAGCTTGGCCAGCCTCGCAGGCGTCATTGCGTAGAGATCGTTTTCTTCGCCGTAGACCAGGCAAACGTATTTCATCTTTACCTCCATTCCTGGGTTGAAGCGGCAGCCGAGGCTAGGGAAATCTCGGCCGGGCCTTTGCCCGCTGTATGATCGAGCCCCGCTGCATAATCCAGAAAGGACACCGCAATCCCGATAATGGCAATCGCCGCAAGCAGCCGGCCGAAGCCGGAAGGCGGCAGGCGCGACCAGTCGGCTTGTTGTTCACCGGCCCTGTGGCTGGTGTTTGTCCAGTGAGCAGAAAACAGATTGTTCATGTGATCCTCCATCCAGCCACCAATTCCATGGCCGCCCGCAGGACGGCCGGGACAGATGGAAGTCGACATTTTTGCACGCATATTTTTTTCGCGATTTTTTTCCCGAGCGATTTTTTGCTTGACCATGATGTGTCACGCTGCCGCCGTACGAAAGCGCGGGTGGCCTTCGCTCCAGCGCGCGCTATAGTCGACTGGATGCCGATCACGGGCTCAATCACGACAATCAAGGAGGAATTGATGGACCGCACCGCCAACGCCGTTTGGAAAGGCAGTTTCAAGGAAGGCAAAGGCACGCTCGAAACCCAGAGCGGGACGCTGAAAGGTACGCCCTATTCTGCCAAGATGCGTTTCGAGGACGAGAGCGGCAAATCCGGCACCAACCCGGAAGAGCTGATCGCCGCCGCCCATGCCGGCTGCTACGCCATGCAGCTTTCGCATTTCCTCGCCGAGAACGGCACTCCGGCTGCCGAGCTCGACGCCAAGGCCGTGGTAACGCTGGTCCCCGGCACCGGCATCACCGGCAGCGCGATCACGCTGGTCGGCAAGGTGCCGGGCATCGATGCCGCCAAGTTCAAGGAACTGGCCGAAAAGGCCAAGGCCGAATGCCCAGTCTCGAAAGCGCTCGGCGCCATCAAAGTATCGCTCGACGCCAGTCTCGGGTGAGGGAGCCACATCTAGAGAGCCATCGGGAGCCGTCGGCAGACCAGCGAAGGATACAAATGTCGGCGATCCTTCGCGCCGACGTCTCGAAAATTCTTATCGTCCCTCGCCGGTCAGCGCGTCGAGGCGGGCGCGCAATGCCGCGACCTCCTGCTCGAGGGCCTGCACGCGCATTTCCAGATCCGAGGCCGGCAAGGGCGATTGCTGGGGCGCCGCGGCAGCCGACAGCTGCACCGGCCCGCTGAGCAGTTGGACATAACGGTCCTCGCGCTGGCCCGGGCCGCGGTCGATCTGCTGCACCAGCGGCGGCCTGCGGCCGATCAGCAGATCGAGATTGCCGCGAAGCTCGTCGATCGACGGCAACCGTGCCATGCGCTCGCTTCGCGCCAGCAATTCATAGGCCGTCTGCGGCCCGCGCAGCAGCAACAGGCCGAGCAGCGCGATCTGCGCCGAGGTCAGGGAAAAGCGCTGCGCCACGACATGCTCATAGCGCTCGACGCGCGACGCGAACACCTGCCTGACCAGGCCCTTCTGCTCGAGCTGGCCAAGCGCCCTTCTAACCTCGGCAAGCTCGACCGACATTACCGGCTCGCGCGCCGTCTTCTGGTTGGCCGCGGCAAGTGCCGCATTGAGCGTCAGCGGATAGACGTCGGGCGTCAGCTCCTTCTTCTCGATCAGGCAGCCGAGCACACGCGCCTCGATGGGGGAGAGGATGGGAAGCTCATCGCTCATTGAAGTTCAGCCTCCCGGCGGTAAAAGTCGGTTGCAAGGACACGGTTTCGCGCCTGGCGGGCTTCATCCCGGATCACGCCGGCAAGGTTCATTTCGTGGTGATCATAGCGCGCCTCAAGATAGCGCGCGATCGCCGTCGGGATGAGACCGGTCCCCATTTCCCGCGTCTGGCTTTTGCGGTCGATCAGGCTGCGGATTTCATCGCTTGCCTGCACTGGCATCTCGATCTGGTCGATGCACTCGCCAAGGTTCATCGGCGGTAGGCCGGCGAGGCCGCGCTGCTCCATCCAGTCCAACGCGACCAGTGGTCGAATGAGATAGAACAGCTTCTTCAGCTTCACCTCGCCGGAAAAGCTGCCGATCTTGGCAACATGTGAACGCGCCAGGCCGAGATAGTGACGCGCTACTTTTGCCGGATCGACGATCTCGGCAAGCAGGTCGAGAAGGCGCCGCCGAAATCCCGTGACCTCTTCGTAGACGATTGATGATTTTGCCCATTCGACGATGACGGCATTGCCGCCGAGCCCGAGCAGCAAGGCCTTGCGCAGATCCCAGCCGCCGGCGTCGATCTCGCCTTCGATGGGAAATTCGATCACGTCGCGTGCCTGTTCCAACACAAGGTGATCCGCCCGGCCTGACATAGACGAAACGGCAGTCATAGTCGCTGTCGGGAGACGGGAACCCCCAGGCGCGGCTGCCGCTTTCGATGGCGAACAGGATCGTCACGCCTTGCGTTCGCACGACATCGAGTCGCGCCCGGATCGCCGCGACGGCGTCAGATGAAAAATCGGCAGGTAGCTGCTTCATCTGCTGCTAAACCCGTCGCTCCACCATCATCTTCTTGATCTCGGCGATCGCCTTGGCCGGGTTGAGCCCTTTGGGGCAGGTCTGGGCGCAGTTCATGATCGTGTGACAGCGATAGAGCCGGAACGGGTCTTCGAGATTGTCGAGCCGCTCGCCCGTTGCCTCGTCCCTGGAATCGATCAGCCAGCGATAGGCCTGCAGCAGCGTCGCCGGGCCGAGATAGCGCTCGCCGTTCCACCAGTAGCTCGGGCAGGAGGTCGAGCAGCAGGCGCACAATATGCACTCGTAGAGCCCGTCGAGCTTTTCGCGGTCCTCATGGCTCTGCAGCCATTCCTTGGCCGGCTCGGGCGACACCGTCTTCAACCACGGCTCGATCGAGGCGTGCTGGGCGTAGAAATTGGTGAGGTCGGGCACAAGGTCCTTGACCACTTGCATGTGCGGCAGCGGGTAGACCTTGATCGCGCCGGAAATGTCGTCGCAGCCCTTGGTGCAGGCCAGCGTGTTCGACCCGTCGATGTTCATGGCGCAGGAGCCGCAAATGCCTTCGCGGCAGGAACGGCGCAGCGTCAGCGTCGGGTCGATCTTGTTCTTGATCCAGAGCAGCGCGTCGAGCACCATCGGCCCGCAATCGTCCATGTCGACGAAATACGTGTCCATGCGCGGGTTCTCGTCATCGTCCGGCGACCAGCGATAGATGCGGTATTCGCGCAGATTGGTCGCGCCCTCCGGCTTCGGCCAGGTTTTCCCGGCCATGATCTTCGAGTTTTTCGGAAGCGTGAGTTCGACCATTATCTCAGGTCCTTTCGGATGACGAGCTTCAGCCCGGACCAGATCCCGTTTATGGCGGCGACCTTGACGTCGACGAGGTCGAGCTTCAGCGCCTCGGTGCGGATAACGTCCTCGGTGACGTCGGTCGGCACTTTCGATGCCTTCTTTGGCCACGACACCCAAACCATGCCGTGCCGCTTAATCGCCGCTTCTACGTCGCCAAGACGGTCCTCGATTTCGACACGCCGCCGGGCGAAAGCATGCACGGCATCGTATTTCTCATGAACGCCAGAGATCGCCGACCAGTCAGCCAGCCGGTCGACGTGGGCAAAGTCGACGGCGTCGGTCAGATCGTCGAGTTCGGGCGGCAGGGCGACGAAGGCGGCAATCATCCCGTCCTTCAGGCCGAGCTTGGCCGGAAGGGGCGTGCCGGAATATCCAGCTGCCGCCAGCGCCATGATCAATACACCCTGGCCTTCGGCGCAATCTTGGCCGGGTTGATGCCGCCGTCTGCTTCCTTAAGCAGCGTCTCGGTGTGCACCGGCCGGTAGCTGAGCGCTACCTCGCCGGCCTCGTTGAGCCGGGCCAGCGTATGCTTGCGCCAGTTCGCGTCGTCGCGGGCCGAAAAGTCCTCCCGCGCGTGCGCCCCGCGGCTTTCCTTGCGCGCTTCGGCGCCGTAGACGGTGGTGATGGCGTTGGCCATCAGGTTTTCCAGCTCCAGCGTCTCGACTAGGTCGGAGTTCCAGATCATCGAGCGGTCGAACACCTTGACGTCGCCGAGTTCACCCCAGATCTGCGAAATGCGCCTGCAGCCGCTTTCCAACGATTCCTGGGTGCGGAACACCGCCGCGTCCTCCTGCATCGCCTTCTGCATCTTTTCGCGCAAAACCGCTGTCGGCGTCGAACCGTTGGCGTGGCGCAGCCGGTCGAAGCGGTCCATGATCTTTTCGACCGAGGCTTCGTTGGGCGACGGGATCGCGACGTTGCGGTCGATCACCTGGCCGGCCCGGATCGCCGCCGCACGGCCGAACACCACCAGGTCGATCAGCGAATTCGAACCCAGCCGGTTGGCGCCGTGCACCGAGGCGCAGCCGGCCTCGCCGACGGCCATCAGCCCGGGCAACACCTGGTCCGGGTTCAGGGCGGTCGGGTTGAGCACCTCGCCCCAGTAATTGGTCGGCACGCCGCCCATATTGTAATGGACGGTCGGCAGCACCGGGATCGGTTCCTTGGTCAGGTCGACGCCGGCAAAAATCTTTGCCGACTCTGAAATACCCGGGAGCCTTTCGTGCAAAACGGCCGGATCGAGATGGTCGAGGTGGAGAAAAATATGGTCCTTCTTCGGGCCGACGCCACGGCCTTCGCGGATCTCCAGCGTCATGCAGCGCGAGACCACGTCACGCGAAGCCAGATCCTTGGCTGACGGCGCGTAGCGTTCCATGAAGCGCTCGCCCTCGGAATTGACGAGATAGCCGCCCTCGCCGCGCGCGCCCTCGGTAATTAGGCAGCCGGCGCCGTAGATGCCGGTCGGGTGGAACTGCACGAACTCCATGTCCTGCAGCGCCAGGCCGGCGCGTGCGGCCATGCCGCCGCCATCGCCGGTGCAGGTATGCGCCGAGGTGGCCGAGAAATAGGCGCGGCCATAGCCGCCGGTCGCCAGCACCACCATCTTGGCCGAAAAACGGTGGATGGTGCCGTCGTCGAGGTTCCAGGCGACGACGCCGGTGCAGGTGCCGTCCGGCTCCATGATCAGGTCGAGCGCGAAATACTCGATGAAGAACTGCGCATTGTGCTTCAGCGACTGGCCGTAGAGCGTGTGCAGCATGGCATGGCCGGTGCGGTCGGCGGCCGCACAGGTGCGCTGCACCGGCGGCCCCTCGCCGAAATTCATCATCATGCCGCCGAACGGGCGCTGGTAGATTTTCCCGTCCTCGGTGCGGCTGAAGGGCACACCGTAATGTTCGAGTTCGTAGACCGCCGCCGGCGCCTCGCGCACCATGTATTCCTGCGCGTCGGTATCGCCCAGCCAATCCGAGCCCTTGACCGTGTCGAAGAGATGCCACTGCCAGTTGTCGGGGCCCATATTGGCGAGCGAGGCGGCGATGCCGCCCTGAGCGGCGACCGTGTGCGAGCGCGTCGGGAACACCTTGGTGATACAGGCGGTGCGCAGGCCCTGCTCGGCCATGCCGAGCGTGGCGCGCAGGCCGGCACCGCCGGCGCCGACGACCACGACGTCGAATTTGTGGTCGACATAGCTATAGGCGGAAGCCGTATTGGCGTTCTTCGCGTCCTTGGCCAAAAATCAGCCTCCAAATGCCAGTTTAAGCAGGGCGAAAACCGAGGCGACGCCGACGACTACGGGAAAGAATGTGTTGAGCGCGAGCAACGCCAGCCTGGTGCCCTCGCCATGCACATAGTCTTCGATGATCGCCTGCATGCCGAGCCGCATGTGGTAGAGCACCGACAGCAGCACCAGCGCCAGCACCAGTGCCACGAACGGATTGGCAAGTGCGGCGCGCACCTCGAGATAGCTGGCGCCGTTGAGTGCGATCAGGAAGCCGACGAAGAACAGGACCAGCGGGATGTTGGAGATCGCCGTCAGCCGCTGGCGCCAGAAATGGCCGGTGCCCTCGCGGGCCGAACCCAGACCGCGGACCTTGGCCAGCGGCGTGCGCATATCGGTGTTTTTGCCTGTCATGTCAGGCTCCCCCGCGCCATGTAGCCGGCGATCCAGATCAGCAGCGTCAGCGTGACCGAGCCGGCCAGCGTCGCCCAGGCGATCCTCGAGGCCGTATGCTTTTCCAGCCCTGCCCCAGTGTCCCAGATAAGATGGCGCACGCCGCCCAGCATGTGGTGCATCAGCGCCCAGCTGTAGCCGAACAGCACCAGCCGCCCGAGCCACGAGCCGAAGGCCCAGTTGACGGCATTGAAGGTCGCCTCCGAACTCGCCGCCGCCATCAGCCACAGCGCGACCAGCAGCGTGCCGAAATAGAGCGCCCCGCCGGTGATGCGGTGGACGATCGACATCGTCATGGTGATCGGCGGCCGATAGACGGTCAGATGCGGCGAAAGCGGCCGTTCACGTCTGGTAAATTCGCGGGTGGCTGGTGATTTGCTCATGGCTCCCCCAGTTCGGCGTCTCTGGAGCCTCAGGTGGAAATGCGGCATTACCGCTTCCGGTTGCGACTTCGGACAGCCGGTTTCTAATGCTCTTTTTGCACCGCGTCAAAGCCGGAAAACCGTTTTGAAAACGTAATTTAGTCTGATGAAAGCGAAGGTTTCAGCTTCAATCGATTAGGGCTGTGGCCTTGAGCCGGCACAATGTCGCTGCACTGCAAAATATGGCTGCCGCACCGGGTCGATTAGCGTTTACAGGCCACCGGTGAGGCACCGCCCTTCATCACCAGCGCGTCACGCCCGTCGATCACGATTGCGTCATGCGCCTCGCCGTAACGGCTGGTCTGATTGGCCGGTGAGGCCGGCAGCTCGGCGCTGGTGCCGTCCGGGCCGAGCACACGCACCGACGTGCCGAGATCCTCGATGGTCATCATGCTCCCGTCGGCGCATTTGTAGGTCGCCGTGCGCGGCTGCGGTGTCGATTCGGTTGGAGCGATCGCGACAGAAGCGGCCACTGTATTCCCGAGCTTGGGCGCACTGGTCTGCGGCGCGCAGGCGGCGGCAGCCAGCAGCGAGGAGACGGCCAGCGCTATCCGAAACGTGCGGCGTAATCTCATATGCTGCTTCCCCGCGCCTCGAAACCGGCCGCGATGCCCCGGCAAGCCGCCGGATTTCATGCTTTTTGAGTCGCGCTCGATGCCGGCGATGGTGGGAACAAGCATGGCCGAATGATGGCCGGTGGCCGCTCGAATATTAACCATGTTTTCCGAGACCTCGCGGCGGCGGCGGTTGCCCTCTTAACAAAGGTTAATAAAAGGTTAATTTCTGATTCGAGGAGGCTTGCCTCTCAGCAATGGAGCAGCTCGCCATGCATTCGAATTCAGCAAGATCGGGCCTTCGCGGGTTCCTATTGGCGGCGCTCGCCGTCGGCATCGCCGCACCGGCATTCGCCGGAACGCGCCACCACGACCGCGTCTATGCCGATTCCTTCGGCAACCTGGTCATCGAAAGCGCCGCCGGCTACAAGCGCATCCTCGTCGGCGAGGGCAAGCTCGCCAAGGAATTGTCCGACTACACCAGCGCCGGCCAGCCCGAGGTGATCTATGAAAACGACTCGGATGAGGTCCGAAACGGCGACTGCTACAGGCCGCCGGTTTTCGTGAAGGGCCGCAGCTATATGTACGGCCTCTCCGACGGCGAGATGCCGGAGCTCAGCCCGTGCCGCTGACGGCCGCGCTGCCGTTTGTCGCCGGAGCCGGCTGGGCAGCGGCCGGCCCGGCCGAGACACGCACGCAATCGCGGCCGCTGCCCTTCGCCTGATAGAGCGCTTTGTCGGCGCGCCGCAGCAGGTCGGAAAAGCTTTCGCCCGAACCAAGCTCGGCAACGCCGAAACTGGCGCTGCAGCGATGATCCGCCGGCAGGCAGTCGATGGGCGTGGCACCGAAGGCGGTACGCGTGCCCTCGGCGAAGAGCCGGGCGGCGGCGAGGTTGGTCCCCGGCAGGAAAATAGCGAATTCCTCGCCGCCGATCCGGCCGGCGACATGATGGTCGGCCGCGGCATCGCGGAGAAAACCGGCAAAGGTCTCGATGACCCGATCGCCGGACGCGTGGCCGTACGTATCGTTGATGCGCTTGAAATGGTCGAGATCGGCAATGACCAGTGCCGCCGGGACAGCCCGCCGCATGGCGTCGCGCAGTGCGATCTCGGCATGCCGCTCGAAGCCGCCACGGTTGAGCAGCCGTGAAAGCGTATCGGTTTCCGATTTCGACGTCGCCTCGGCGAGCACGTCGCGGACCAGGATAGCCAACGTCACCAGCGCAAGCGCCAGGCCGAACACGGTGCCGATAGACTGCGACACCAACGCGTAGCTGGTCTGCGCATAAGATTGCGGGTTGGCGCCCCAGCCGCCAAGCGCATGGGCGATGAAGGGTTTGCTGGCGAACTGCAAGGTGCTGGCTGCCAGGACAGCCATCAGCATATAGTCGAGCCGCTCGCGTCTTTGCCTGGACGACAAGACGATCGTCAGCCCGGTGAATTGCATGGCCGCATAGGGAAACTGGTAGGCCGCCATGCGCACAAAGGATTGACGTGGCAGGTCCTGTACGAAGTAGACCGCGAAGGTGGCGAAGACCAGGAAGAAGAGCATCGGCGGCCAAGGGCGCGAAACGCCGTATTTATGGGCAAGCCCGCCATTGAAGGCGACGGTAGCGCCAAGGAAAGCGGCAAAGGCTGCAACAACCACCGGTCGTGCATTGTCGAAGGCAGGGATGCTGAATTCGATGGCGAAATAGGCCATGCCCAGTACATAGCCGAACGCAAGCCAGCGTGCCGACACCCGTCCTGCGTCATAGACGGCGATCGTCATGAAGGCCGCCGCCAGCAGCCCGGCAACGAACAGGTTGATCACCAGGATGAAATTGGCGCTGCCCATTGCGTTTTTGGCACTCCCCGCCGAACAGCAAACCACCGAGGCGCGAAAAAGACGTTAATTCGAGGCCGCCGCTGACGCTCAGCCGGCACTGGTCCGATCGGGAAAGAACACCGTTTCAGGCCGCTGATAGGACAGGCACACGCTGTCGCGGCCATTTCTCTTGGCTTTGTAGAGCGCTTCGTCGGCACGGCGCATCAGCGGGTCCAGCCCTTCGTCGCCCGTACGGGCGGCCACGCCGAAGCTCGCGGTCACTCTTGTGTCGGGCGGAAGCCCGTCGATTCTGCCCGCCGAATAGAGCGTGCGAATGGCTTCGGCAAACAGTCTTGCCGCGCCAAGGTCACTGAGCGGCAAGAGCACGGCGAACTCCTCGCCGCCGATGCGGCCGGCAACGCCGCGCGTGCCTGCAGCCGATAGAAGCTTGGCGGCGAAGTCGGCGATGACGCGATCCCCGGCCGCGTGGCCATGCTGATCATTGAGCGCCTTGAAATGATCGAGATCGGCCAACACCAGCGCAACCGGCAATCGCGCCGTGGCACAGTGCTGCAGGACAAGCATGGCGCGCTCCTCGAAGCCACGGCGGTTGAGCAGGCCCGACAGCGGGTCCGTCAGGGTTTCGGTCTTCAGGGCCTTCATCACATCGAGCGCGGCGGCGCCGAACAGGCAAAGCGCGATAAGCAGCGACAGCAGCGCATGCGACAGCAGTGCCGTCGTCCAATAGGACGAGGAGTAAAGCCCTTCATAGCTGGCAAATGGACCATGCGCGATGACGACGGCAAGGGTCCGCACCAGGAAGTTCAGGCCGGAAAGCAGCGACAGCACGAACAGGATCATTTCCGTCGGGCCGTTGTTGCGCACCACGCGCAGCTCGGCGGCGACAACCAGGCTGATGCCGCCGAAGCTGAAATTGATGGCAAGGATCCGCCAGGTGATATCCGGCCGGGCAAAGAGAAACCATGAGACCGCGGCAAGGCCGCCGGCCGCCAGAATGCCGATCGCTGGATACGGCACGCGCCGCCCGTAGCGCGCGATGACCGCGCCGGCGAGACAGCAGGTCGCGAAGGTGAAGCATAGGATGGACATGAGCTTGGTCGGCGCCATACCGACCGGCAGCGTGAAATACTGGAGCAGGAAGCCTGCGGCCGAGGCCGAGTAGCCCGCCGCCAGCACGATCAGATAGGGACGGTGGCGCTGATAGAACCACAGCACGAGAAATGCCGCGCCGAGTGTGAGGGCGATGCCTGGATTGAGCAGCGCTATGAGCAGGCCGGTGTCCAAGCGCTGTAAGTTCCCCTCGCTTCCCCTGAGGAGACATTAGAGCGGAAGCCCAAACAAGCGGTTAAGCGAAGGCGAATATACGACGGATTCATCGGTGAAGCTGCTGGACGGAACCGGGAACGGCGGGCGGCGTTTCACGACGGCAACCAGGAGACGCTCTGATGGCCGACACGATCATGCTGACCGATCACGATGCAATTCGCTCATGGGCCGCGGCGCGCGCCGGCTTTCCGGCGATCGTCGACGTGTCGCCTGAAGCCGGAACCCAGGCCATGCTGAGGCTGGTCTTCGGCCAGCACGCCTACCAGGATCAGGACGAGGCCGAACGCCCGATCAATGCCGGCGGCTATGAACTGGTCGAATGGGACGAATGGTTCAAGCTCTTCGACGAGCGCCAACTGGCGCTGGTCGTCGCAAAGGACCAACCCGGCCGCCGTGAGGGATTCCACGAATTCGTCAGGCGCCCCAGCTGAAGAAATGCCCGAACCGCACTGCGGCTCGGGCAACTCATATCCGACTGCGTGCCCTGCGCTATTTCCACTCGCGGATATCGACGAAATGGCCGGCGATCGCTGCTGCTGCCGCCATTGCCGGCGACACCAGATGGGTGCGGCCCTTGAAGCCTTGGCGGCCCTCGAAATTGCGGTTCGAGGTCGAGGCGCAGCGCTCATGCGGCTTCAGCCGGTCGTCGTTCATGGCAAGGCACATCGAGCAGCCCGGCTCGCGCCAGTCGAAACCGGCGGCGACAAAGATCTTGTCGAGACCTTCGGCCTCGGCCTGTTCCTTGACCAGGCCGGAGCCCGGCACGATCATCGCACTGACCCGCGGATTGACCTTTTTGCCCTCGATCACCTTGGCGGCGGCGCGCAGATCCTCGATGCGGCCATTGGTGCAGGAGCCGATGAAGACGCGATCGAGTTCGATATCGGTGATCTTGGTGCCCGGCGTCAGGCCCATATAGTCGAGCGCGCGTTGCTTGGAGGTGCGCTTGTTCTCATCAGTGATGTCGTCCGGGTTCGGCACGATGCCCTGGACCGAAACGACGTCCTCGGGCGAGGAGCCCCAGGAGACGATCGGCGGCAGCTTTGCCGCGTCGAGCACGACCACCTTGTCGAAATGCGCGCCTTCGTCGGACTGCAGCGTCTTCCAATAGGCGAGCGCGGCATCCCAGGCTTCGCCCTTGGGGGCGCGCGGCTTGTCCTTGACATAGGCGAAGGTGGTCTCGTCGGGCGCGATCAGGCCGGCGCGGGCGCCGGCTTCGATCGACATGTTGCAGATCGTCATGCGGCCTTCCATCGACAGCGCACGGATCGCTTCGCCGGCATATTCGATGACATAGCCGGTGCCGCCGGCCGTGCCGATTTCGCCGATGATGGCAAGGATGATGTCCTTGGCGGTGACGCCTTCCGGCAGCGCGCCGTCGACACGCACCAGCATGTTCTTTGCCTTGCGCTGGATCAGCGTCTGCGTCGCCAGCACATGCTCGACTTCCGAGGTGCCGATGCCATGCGCCAGCGCGCCGAACGCGCCATGCGTCGAGGTGTGGCTGTCGCCGCAGACGATGGTCATGCCGGGCAGCGTAAAGCCTTGCTCCGGCCCGATGATGTGGACGATGCCCTGGCGGATGTCCTTCTCGGAATAGTATTCGATACCGAAATCCTTGGCGTTTTTGGCCAGCGCCTCGACCTGGATGCGGCTTTCCTCGTTCTTGATTCCAAACTTGCGTTCCGGCGAGGTCGACACATTGTGATCGACCACGGCCAGCGTCTTTTCCGGATGCCGAACCTTGCGGCCGGTCATGCGCAGGCCTTCGAAAGCCTGCGGGCTGGTGACTTCGTGGACGAGGTGGCGGTCGATGTAGAGCAGGCAGGTGCCGTCGTCCTGGCGGTCGACCACATGGTCGTCGAAAATCTTGTCGTAGAGGGTGCGCGGTGCGCTCATTTGCGTAAATCCGTCGATTTAAAAAAGGAAAAGGACGCCGGTCGGCCCGGCGAAACAGCCCGGCGAGTCTGCCTTAGCTAAGTCGGCTGGTCAGCGCCCCGCAGACGCGCGCCGAAAATCGCGACGGCAGGCGTTTTCTGTCCTGCAGCACGAAACCCTTATAGGCCGGATCGCCAAAAAGCTCTTCCATGGCGCTGCTCTTATCAATGTTTTGGCTTTTCAGCAATCGTGGCGGCCTTCGCAGGCGCTTCACAGCACCTCGAACACAAACGTCTTCACCAGCGCGTCGGGCTCGGCGATCGCATAGCAGCGGAACCATGGGCTCTCCTCGACCGGCCGCCATTTTTTCGCCTGCTCCAGTTCGTCAAACACGGCTTGAAACCCGCCGCTTTCAAATACCTGGTCACGGACGGTGAAGATGGCGTGGCCGCCCTTCCTGGTGATGCGTACCAGTTCACGCAGGCCGGACGCCGGCGCGTGGCTGATGGTGAACACGCCGGTCGAGAAGAAGGCGCGAAAATACCCGTCCGCCCAGGGCAATGGCCCGCCGAGCATCGCCTGTTTCAGCTCGCTGTAGGCCTGCCGGCTGCCGGCGATTTTCAGCATGTCCTGCGACAGGTCGAGCCCGGCAATATGGTGGTAGCCGAGTGCCTTCAGGGACGGCCCCGACAGGCCGGTGCCGCAGCCGGCGTCCAGCAGCGGCCCTTCGCCTGACGGCACGTGGCGCGTCACCCAGGCGGCGATCAGGAACGGCAGGAGATAGCCGAGCGCCGCGGTTTCGCCGTCATAGGTCGCAGCCCATTGCGCATAGGCCTTGGCGAGCGCCTCAGGCGTGTCGGCCGTGTAGACTGCTTCCAGCGCCGCATTGGCTTTGTCGATGATCATGGTTCTCCCCGGTCGCATTCGTTCGATGGTAGCGCCGTTTTCGCCTGCCTTCTATTCCCCATGCTGGTGCCGCAGCCGCTTCTCCAGCGCCCGCAACGCCAGCGACAGACCGACGGTCAGGATGAGATAGATATAGGCGACGATCGAATAGGTTTCGAAGAAGCGGAACGAACCGGCGGCGTAGATCTTGCCCATCTGGGTGATGTCGGCGACGCCGAGCACCGAGACCAGCGAGGAATCCTTGACCATGGCGACGAAATCATTGCCGAGCGGCGGCAGGATGGTGCGGATCGCCTGCGGAAAGACGATCAGCCGGAAGCGCTGCGTGCGCGTCAGCCCGAGCGCCTTCGCCGCCTCGATCTGACCCTTCTCGACCGCCTGGATGCCGGCGCGGAAGACCTCCGAGATGAAAGCGGAATAGCCGATGGTCAGCGCCATGATGGCGCGCCATAGCAGCGACACGTCGCGTACCAGCAGCTCACCGAACAGGCCGGCGCTTTGCAGCGGCGCCGTCAGCGCGTTCCATGCCGCGACGAAGGCCGGCGCGCCAGCAAAGGCGATCCAGAACAACAGCACCAGGATCGGCACGCCGCGGATGATCTCGACGTAGAAGCGGGCGATCTGGCTGAGCCAGCGTGAGCCCGACAGCCCCATCAGCGCCACGCCAAGCCCGATGGCGCAAGCCAGCGTGAAGGCGACCACGGTGACGAAGATGGTGACGCCGATGCCCTTGGCGACGGTCGCGAACACCTGGGCATAGAGGTCGCTGGCGGCGATGAAGATGGCGGCGGCCAAGGCGATCGTCACGGCCACGGCAAGCCACCACGGGAAGTCGGATTTGGCGGAGGCTGGGGGCGCCGGCGGCATCAAGCAATACCGGTGACAGAGTCGCCCAGAGTCAGCACGAGTTCCCGCGCATCACCCGGCACCCGCGACAAAAGTCCTACTGCCCCATCTTGTAGTCGAGGAACCACTTCTTGTTGAGCGCGTCGAGCGTGCCGTCGGCCTTGAGCGCGGCGATTGCCGCGTTGACCGGCTTCACCAGGTCGGAGCCCTTGGGGAAAATGAAGCCGAAATCCTCGGTGCCGAGTGGGCCGCCGATCAGCTTAAGGCCGCCATTGGACGCATCGACATAGCCCTTGCCGGCAGTGCCGTCGGTGAGCACGACGTCGACGTCGCCGGACTTCAGCGCCTGCACCGTCGCGCCGAATGTCTCGAACAGCTTGATGCGCGGATTCTGTTCATTGCCGTCGAGGACGCTGTAGACCGCGGTGTAGAACGGCGTGGTACCGGCCTGCGCGCCGATCAGCCCGTCCTTGAAGGCAGCGAACGTCTTGGCATCGCTGAAGCGCTTCTCGTCGCCGCGCACCAGCATGAACTGTTCCGAGCGCATATACGGGTCGGAGAAATCGACCTTCTGCTTGCGGTCGTCCTTGATGGTGATGCCGGTCATGCCAATGTTGTACTGGTTGTCGGAAACCGCCTGGATCATCGCGTCCCAGGAAGTATTCTGGTACTCGACCTTGAAATTCAGCCGCTTGGCGATCTCGTTCATCGCGTCATATTCCCAGCCGATCTGCTTGCCGGTCTTGGCATCGATGAACTGCAGCGGCGGATAGGCGTTTTCCGTCACCACCACCACTTTCTTGCCGCCGAGGTCGGGCAACGCCTGCGCCATAGCCGCGACAGGCACAAGAAGGCAAGCCAGCAGGCCGGCCAGCAGCAGTTTCGAATTGATCATGACTATGCTCCCCAGGAACTGAACCGCCTCGATCGGCCGAGGCATGCAGGAAAATCCGGCGCCGACTTTAGCTTTCCGCAGGCGCCTTGCAAGCCGCTCCGATGCGCCGCTCGGCACGAAAATGGATTTCCGATGCTTTCAACGACGGCATTACGGAACGATCCGTATCGATTGGGGGACTGGCAAAATCGAATCCACCTCGCGAAACAAAAAGGCGGCCGAAGCCGCCTTTCCGAAAACATGGGTTTTGAAGACGCCTTATTCGGCGGCAGCTGTTTCCGCGGCCTTGGCTGCCTCGTCGGCGGCCTTCTTCTCGGCAGCGTCCTGCGCTGCCTTCTCGGCGGCCAGCGCCTGGGCGGCGGCCACCTTCTCGGCCTCGATGCGCGCCTTCTCGGCGTTCAGCGCATCGCGCTCTTCGTCGTTCAGCTTGCGGGCGCGCACGCCGGTGTTTTCCGAAATACGGGCCGATTTGCCGCGACGATCGCGCAGGTAATACAGCTTGGCGCGACGCACCTTGCCGCGGCGCACGATCTCGACGCCCTCGACCATCGGCGAATAGACCGGGAACACACGCTCCACGCCTTCGCCGTAGGAGATCTTGCGAACGGTGAAGCTCTCCTGGAAACCGGCGCCCGCGCGGGCGATGACGACGCCCTCATAGGCCTGGACACGGGTGCGGGTGCCTTCGGTCACGCGGACCTGGACGCGCACGGTGTCGCCGGGCTGGAATTCGGGAAGCTTGCGCTTGGCTTCGATCTTGGCGGCCTGCTCGGCCTCGAGCTGACGGAGGATATCCATCTCATAAATCCACTTCTTGTTCTTCCGACAGTCAGAGCGTCCGACACTCGCCTTGCAGTCGCATCGACCGCTCGGCTATGCCCTTCGTTCGAGAACGTCTGTTCGAGAACATCGGGCAGGGGCGACTACACCGTCATTGTTGACGGGCCAGAAGATCGCTCATGGCAGATTTTCTTCCGGTTCGGCGCGCACATACAGCTATTTCGGCGCTTTGTCACGCCTTCGCTGTTTCTTTTTTGGCGCTGCTTCTTTTGACTGGCGCCCGCTGTGGCAATCCCATGATCGCTTGTGGTCCAGGGGGTTGCGCCCGCGCGTCAAGCTTTCTAAGCCGGAAGATAAGCATTTTCCTCCAGCGACGACACCCCTCATGCCAATCTTGGACGCGGTCCTGCTCTTTCTCGCCGGCTTTCTATCAGGCGCGGTCAACGCAGTTGCCGGCGGCGGCACGTTCATAACCTTTGGCGCCATGACCCTGGCCGGCCTGCCGCCGATCGTCGCCAATGCGACATCGTCGGTGACGCAATTTCCTGGCTACATCACCTCGACGCTCGCCTATTGGCACGACATCAAGCATTTCTGGCGCGGCGCACTGCTGCTCAGCCTCATTTCGGCTTTCGGTGCGCTGTCTGGCGCGCTCATCCTTCTAGGGCTCGACAACCCGGCGTTCCGCGCCTTGGTGCCGTGGCTGCTGCTGGCGGCGACGGCGTTGTTCGCTGCCGGGCCATGGCTGAAGCCGGCGCCCAAGCCGGAGCATGAGGCCGCGGTGGGTTCGCTGGTCGGATCGCTGGCGCAGTTCGCCACCGCCGTCTATGGCGGCTTCTTCGGCGCCGGCATGGGCGTCATGATGCTGGCGACGCTCGGCCTCACCCAGTCCGGCGACTATCACCGGCTGAACGCACTGAAGAACATGCTGGCCGTTGTCATAGCTGCGGTCGCCATCCTGGTCTTTGTCTCCGGCGGCGTCATCGCCTGGCTGCAGGCGATCATCATGATCCCAGGCGGCGCGCTGGGCGGCTATGCCGGCGTCTGGATCGCCAGGCGCGTGCCACAGAACGCGGTGCGCGGCTTCGTCATCGCGGTCGGCCTGTTCCTGGCGTTTTACTATTTCGACAAGGGCTGAGCGGCCAAAAGATCCGGCCTTCGCTCTTTCGTCAGCTTTTCCGCCTCGGCCCGCCGCCAGGCGGCGATCTTCTTGTGATTGCCCGAAGTAAGCACCTCCGGGATCGGCCGGCCCTCGAACTCCTGCGGCCGCGTGTAGTGCGGATGTTCGAGCAGGCCGTTCTCAAAGCTCTCTTCGTCGCCCGACACCGCATTGCCCATGACGCCGGGCAGCAGCCGCACCACGGCGTCTAACAGCACAAGTGCCGCCGGCTCGCCGCCGGACAGGATGAAGTCGCCGATCGAGACTTCCTCGAGACCTCGCGATTCGATGACCCGCTGGTCGACGCCTTCGAAGCGGCCGCAGACGATCACCGCACCCGGCCCGGCGGCGAGCTCGCGCACGCGTGCTTGGTTCAGCGGCTTGCCGCGCGGGCTCATCAGCAGGCGCGGACGTGGATCGCCCGGCGGCGAGGCATGGTCGATGGCGCTGGCCAGCACGTCTGCCCGCATCACCATGCCGGCGCCGCCGCCGGCCGGCGTGTCGTCCACGGTCCGGTGACGATCGCGGGCAAAGTCGCGGATCTGGATCGTTTCGAGCGACCAAATGCGGGTCTCGAGCGCGCGCCCGGCCAGCGACAGGCCGAGCGCGCCGGGAAACATCTCGGGATAGAGCGTCAGCACCGAAGCCGAAAAACTCACCGGTTGCCTCCGGCGTCCCTCGGCCCGCGCGGCCTGCCTTTGGGGTCGAAGCTGTCGCGGCCGGCAGGCTCGCCGTCCTCGTCCTCGACCAACCCTGCGGCGGCCGGATCGATGCGGACAAAGCCGCCGGCGATCGACACTTCCGGAACGGCGGCCTGCGTGAACGGGATGAGCACGCCTTTGCGCCCCGCCAGCGTCACGTCGAGAATGTCGCCGCCGCCGAAATTATGCACGGCGACGACCTTTCCGATGACCGCACCAGTGTCATCCTTGACCTCCAGCCCGACGAGGTCGGCATGGTAGAATTCATCCTCTTCGCCCTCATCCGGCAACACCGAACGGTCGACGAACAATTCGGTGCCGGCAAGCGCCTCCGCGGCATTGCGATCGCTGACGCCTTTGAAACGCACCACCACCACCGTGTTGGCAGGCCTGATATCGACGATCTGGAAGGCGCGGCCATCCCTGGCGTAGAGCGGACCGTAATCGGCCAGCGCCAGCGGGTCGCCGGTAAAGCTCTTGACGCGCAATTCGCCCTTGATGCCATGCGCGGCACCGATCACGGCCATCTGGACGGGGTTTTGCGGCTTGCTCATCTGCGGAAAATCCTTTGCCTTGCTCTAACCCCAGCCCGTCGTCATTTCAATGATGCCGCTCTTCACCGCTTCCTAACCCGCGTGTCGGAAGATGGCGGAGAACTGGAAGAGCGCAATGCAGGAATTCCTCATACCGGCAAAACCCGATCTACAGGCGGCGCGCGAGGCCTGGCTGAAGATGCTGGCGCGCGAACGACGGCTGTCGCCCGAAACCGTCGAGGCCTATGAGCGCGACACGCGCCAGTTCCTGCATTTCCTGACCGGCCATTGCGGCGGCTCGCCCGGCATTTCCGACATCGCCGATCTGCGCCCCGCCGATCTGCGCGGCTTTCTCGCTGCCCGCCGTACCGAGGGCGCCGGCGCCCGCACGCTCGGGCGCGGCCTAGCCGGCATCCGCTCGCTGCTGCGTTTCCTGGAACGGCGCGGCCTCGCCAATGCGGCAGGTGCGGCAGCCTTGCGCGCGCCGCGGCAGCCGAAATCGCTGCCCAAGCCGCTGACCGCAAGCGATGCAAAACACGTCGTCTCGGTGGAAGGCCAACTGGCGGAGGAGCCGTGGATCGCCGCGCGCAACGCCGCCGTGCTGACCCTGCTCTATGGGTCCGGCTTGCGCATTTCCGAGGCGCTCGGCCTGTCGGGCGCCGATCTGTCCTCGCCTGGTGAGACCGTGCTGCGCGTCACCGGCAAGGGCGGCAAGACGCGGTTGGTGCCGATGCTGCCGGTGGCGCTGCGGGCGATTGCCGAATACCGCCGCTTGTGTCCCTATCATCTCGATCCCAAGGGCGTGCTGTTTCGCGGTGCCCGCGGCGGCCCGCTGAACCCGGCAATCGTTCAGCGCGACATGGCCAAGCTGCGCTCGGCGCTCAACCTGCCCGACACGGCGACGCCGCATGCGCTGCGCCATTCCTTTGCAACGCATCTGCTTGGGCGCGGCGGCGACCTGCGCACCATCCAGGAGTTGCTCGGCCACGCCAGCCTGTCGACAACCCAGATATACACCGGTGTCGACACCGCCAGGCTGCTCGAGATTTACGAAGCAGCTCATCCGCGTGCGTGATGGATGCTTGATTGGTGGCCATCTCGCAACAATTTTGATGCGCCGATTAACCGTTTTGCCGCTTTTTGCGCCTAGAACCGCAGCATGAAACGCCTCATCGCCATCGCCGACCGCGCGACCCATGTGTCGCTGAAGCTGCTTGTCGCGCTCAACGCCCTGTTTTTCCTCTCCTTCCTCATCATCGCGCTGCTCGCCGCAGGCAAGGCACGCGCCGAGATCCCGGTCTGCGCCGGTACCGATATGCTGGGCGCGCTGCAAAAGGACGACCCGGCCACCTACCGCAAGATCGAGGCGGACGCGGCAGTGACGCCGAACGGCAAGGGCCTGCTGTGGAAGCTCGAAAAATCAGGCGAAAAACCGTCTTTCCTGTTCGGCACCATGCACGTTACCGACCCGCGCGTCACCACGCTGCCGCCCGCCGCGCAGAAGGCATTCGATGCGGCTGGCACCGTCATCATCGAGACCACCGAAGTGCTCGACAAGCAGAAGATGATGGCCGCACTGCTGAAAGAGCCGGATCTGATGATGTTCACCGACAAGACGACGCTTTCGTCGCTGCTGTCGCCGCAGGATGCGGCGGTGGTCAACAAGGCGCTCGATGCGCGTGGCATCCCGCCAGCGACCGTCGCCAAGATGAAGCCCTGGTTGCTGTCGGCGATGGTGGCGCTGCCTGCATGCGAAGTCGCCCGCCAAGCTGGCGGCGCACCGGTGCTCGACGTCAAGCTTGCCAAGGACGCCGAGGCTTCGGGCAAATCAGTCGAGGGGCTGGAGACAATCGCCGACCAGTTGCGCGCCATGGCTTCGCTGCCGATCGCCTTTCACCTGAAGGGGCTGGTCGATACGCTGAAGCTTGGCGACAAGGTGAACGACGTCAACGAAACCATGATCGTGCTTTACCGGCGTGGCGACACTGGCATGTACGTACCGCTGTTTCGGGCCGTCATCCCCGAACAGGTCGACGACCAATCGGGTTACGCCGAATTCGAGCAGACCATGATCACCAGCCGCAACAAGGTGATGGTCGATCGGGCAGCGCCGATCCTCGCCCACGGCAATGTCTTCATGGCGGTCGGCGCCATGCACCTTCCCGGCGAGCAAGGCTTGGTCGAGGGTTTCCGCAAGACTGGCTATACGGTGACCGCCGTCAAGTGAACAACACGGCGGAGTTGCACACCGAATCATTGCCGTGGCGCGACGGCGGACCACCCGCGCTTCGTGCCAAGAAACTGAAAAAGGTTCGGTTTGGCTCGATCGAACCCATTTTGCGGTGGAAATGCATGCCTGCAAGCGATTCCGGATCAGAATTGCCCTGTTTTCGGCGTTTTCAACGCCTAATGTGAAACCGATTCAACGATTGTACGTTGATGGCTATTACTTGATGTTTTTCATCCACGGAGGACACTTTTATGGCGAACACACCCAATCCGAACGACCCATTCACCTCACCGGGTACCGCACGGCCACGCGGCGGCGGCAGCGGCTGGCTGATTGCCCTGGTCGTCGTTATCCTGGCAATTGTCGCCTATTATGTTTTTGGAAGACGTAGCGAGGCACCTGCGCCTGCCGAACCGCCCGCAGCCAGCACACCGGCTCCGGCTCCAGCACCTGCCGAGCCGATGAAGCCAGCCGAACCGGCTCCTGCGCCAGCTCCGGCAACACCCGCTCCGGCTCCCGCTCCGGCAGAACCTGCACCCGCGCCAGCCCCGGCCCCGGCCCCGGCACCAGCACCGGCCCCTCAGTAATCAGACTGCCGACTTAATATATGAACGGCCCGCTGAAAGGCGGGCCGTTTTGTTTTTGGGAACAGCCGTCGATGGCTTCGTCATCCCAGGGCGGAGCGAACGCAAAGCGGAGCGCAGACCCTGGGATCCATGCCGTGACATCCGCCGAAGAATGCAGTGGTGCAGAATCACCGGTTACCAGCCGATGGAAGAGGCACTCGATTCTGGTTCGCCGGAACACTGCCGCTTAGGTAACGGCATGGATCCCAGGGTCTCCGCGACATCGCTCCGCTCCTGCTCCGCCCTGGGATGACGAATCGCGGCTGTTTCAGCCAATCTCTAAGCATTGCGATTCACCGCGTTTGCTCAGATATGGATGGGCTTGAAGAACGTCGCCAGTGCCGCCTCCTTGACCGCCTCCGACATTGTCGGATGGGCGTGACAGGTGCGGGCTAGGTCTTCCGACGAGCCGCCAAATTCCATCAGCACCGCCGCCTCGTGGATCATCTCGCCGGCGCCGAAGCCGACGATGTGGACGCCGAGCACGCGGTCGCTGGCCTTGTCGGCCAGGATTTTCACAAAGCCGTCGGTGTGCAGCATGGCGCGCGCCCGGCCATTGGCGCTGAACGGGAATTTTCCCGCCTTGTAGTCGACGCCGGCCTTCTTCAATTCTTCTTCGGTCTTGCCGACCGAAGCGATTTCCGGCGTGGTGTAGACGACGCTCGGAATCACGTCATAGTTCACATGCCCGGCCTGGCCGGCAATGGTTTCGGCCACCGCCACGCCCTCGTCCTCGGCCTTGTGGGCGAGCATCGGGCCGGCGATGACATCGCCGATGGCGTAGATACCGGGGACTTTGGTCCTGAGATGGCCGTCGGTCTTGACCCAGCCGCGCTCGTCGACGTCCACGCCTGCCTCCTTAAGCCCGAGAGCGTCCGAATAGGCCCGTCGTCCCGTCGCGATCAGCACGGCGTCGGCCTCGATCGTCTCGGCCGCCCCGCCTTTGACTGGCTCGAAGGTGACCGTCGCTCCCTTCTTGGCCTTGGCGACGCCGGTCACCTTGGCGCCCAGCCTGAACTCAAAGCCCTGCTTCGACAGCAGGCGCTGGAACTGCTTGGAGACCTCGCCATCCATGCCGCCCAGGATGGTGTCGAGGAACTCGACCACGGTGACCTTGGCGCCGAGCCGCGCCCATACCGAGCCGAGCTCCAGCCCGATGACACCGCCGCCGACCACCACCAGATGGCCCGGCACCTTGTCCAGCGACAGCGCGCCGGTCGACGAGATGATCACCTTCTCGTCGAAATCGACCTTGACGCCGGGAATGCCGGCGACGTCGGAGCCGGTGGCGATGACGATGTTCTTGGTCTCGATCTCCTCGACCTTGCCGTCATCGGAGGTCACCGACACCTTGCCGGCCGCAACTACCTTGCCGGTGCCACGAAAACTGTCGATCTTGTTCTTCTTGAACAGGAAGGCGACGCCATTGACGTTGGCCGTCACCGTCGCATCCTTGTGTGCCATCATCTTGCCGAGATTGAGCTTGGGCGCGCCGATCTCGACGCCGAGCGCGTCGAAGGAATGGCCGGCCTCGGCAAACATCTCGGACGCATGCAGCAGCGCCTTTGACGGGATGCAGCCGATGTTGAGGCAGGTACCGCCGAAGGTCGGGTTCTTTTCGACCACCGCCGTCTTCAGGCCGAGCTGTGCCGCCTTAATGGCGCAGACATAGCCGCCCGGTCCCGATCCGATGATAACGACGTCATAGGCCATGATACTGTCCCTTTGCTTTAGCGGCCGCCGCCGACTTCCAGA
The DNA here is from genome assembly GCF_040319725.1 of Mesorhizobium sp. M0894. Lineage (NCBI taxonomy): Bacteria > Pseudomonadati > Pseudomonadota > Alphaproteobacteria > Hyphomicrobiales > Phyllobacteriaceae > Mesorhizobium > Mesorhizobium sp. M0894. Next base: position 470,036 of record NZ_JAMYOG010000003.1, read on the forward strand.
TTGGCGCCTGTCGTATAGGAGGCCTCGTCCGACAGCAGCCAGAGAATTGCGGCCGCGACTTCCTCGGCAGTGCCTGCGCGCTGCATCGGCACCACCCGGCCCATTTTCTCGGCGCGATCCGGCTGCCCGCCGGAGGCATGAATTTCCGTGTCGATGATGCCCGGGCTGACCGCGTTGACACGGACGCCTTCCTCGGCCACTTCCCGCGCCAGGCCGACAGTGAAGGCGTTGATCGCGTTCTTGGAGGCTGCGTAGTCGATATATTGACCTGCCCCGCCAAGCCTTGCCGCGATCGAAGACAAATTGACGATGGCGCCGCCCTTGCCGCCATTTCTGGTCGACATGCGCTTCACCGCTTCGCGTGCGCAAAGCATCGGCCCAATCACATTGATCCGCATCATGCGCTCGAGCCGCGCGAACGACATCTCGTCGACCCGTGACAGGCTGTCGACGACACCGGCATTGTTGACCAGCGCATCAAGCCCGCCGAAGCGGTCTTCGACCGCCTCGAACATGGCCAGCACATCCGTCTCGCTGCCGACATCGGCCTTGAGGGCAAAGGCTTCTCCGCCGCCGGCCTCGATGTCGGCGACCACCGTTTCGGCCGCTTTTGCATTCGACGCGTAATTGACCGCAACGCGGTAGCCGGCCTCGGCGGCAAGCCTGCATGTAGCGGCGCCAATGCCGCGGCTGCCGCCGGTCACCAGCAGGATTTTTCCGCTCATTCCTGACATCCTTTCAGGGCAAAGACGTCCCAGGGCACCTTGGAAAAGCCGTTGGCGCCATAGGCCGCCGACATCTGCAACGACGCCCCCAGATCGGGCAGGATCAGCTTCTTCGGCGCATCCTTTCCTTCGCCCGGCAGCAACGCGATATTGCCCTGGTCGTCGGCCGTATAGATGACCCCCTCCCACACAGTGCAGGCGGCGAGCTCGTCGCCGGTGACGTCGCCGGCCGGGCATTTGTACATCAGTGAGCCATGCGGCCGCGCCACGCCCTCCGTCCACATGACGATTCCGTCGAGAACGACGCCCTTGTCGAGCACCATCTTGAAACTGTTGGTGACGGCGGCCGATTCGCCGGTTGGCCTGAAATCGATCTCGGCTGCGTTTTCAGTGTCGCCGTAGACGGCCAGTTCGAGCGGGCAGGCGGCAAGCGCAGCGGAGACCGTCTGCACGCCGAGTGCGGAGATCGTGACAAACAAACCGGACCGGAAACGAGAGGAACCAATCCGGTGGCGCAGATCCATTCTCCGGCTCACTCGGGCCGCCCCTAGAGGTCGAGCACCAGCCGCTCGGGATCCTCCAGGCTTTCCTTGACCCGCACCAGGAACGTCACCGCTTCCTTGCCGTCGACGATGCGGTGATCGTAGGACAGCGCCAGATACATCATCGGCCGGATGACGATCTGGCCGCCGACCACCACCGGCCGCTCCTGGATCTTGTGCATGCCCAAAATGCCCGACTGCGGCGCATTGAGGATCGGCGTCGACATCAGCGACCCGTAAACGCCACCGTTGGAAATCGTAAACGTGCCGCCTTGCATATCCGCAACCGATAGCTTGCCGTCGCGCGCCGCAAGCCCGAGCCTGCCGATGTCCTTCTCGATTTCGGCGATGGACATCTGGTCGGCATTGCGCACGACCGGCACGACAAGGCCTTTTTCGGTACCAACGGCGACGCCGATATGGGCGTAGTTCTTGAAGATGATGTCGGTGCCGTCGATCTCGGCGTTGACGGACGGGATCTCCTTCAGCGCATGGGTGACGGCCTTGGTGAAGAAACCCATGAAGCCGAGCTTCACGCCGTGCTTCTTCTCGAACACGTCCTTGTATTTGCTCCTCAGCGCCATCACCGCGCTCATGTCGACCTCGTTGAAGGTGGTCAGCATCGCGGCGGTCGATTGCGCTTCCTTGAGGCGGCGCGCGATGGTCTGGCGCAGCTTGGTCATGCGCACGCGCTCCTCGCGCGACGCATCGTCGGCCGAGGACGGCGCGCGCGCGGCGACAGGTGCCGACACAGGTGCTGCCTTTGGCATTTCGGCCGGCTGCGACGGCGCGCCCCTGGCGATCAGGTCGAGCACGTCGCCTTTCAGCACCTGGCCGCGCTTGCCCGAGCCCGAGACCTGGTCGACCGCAAGATTGTGCTCGGCCAGCAGCTTTGCCGCCGACGGCGCCGGCGGCATTGTGCGTGTCTCAATCGCGCCGGCGTCGCCGGCGATCTTGGCCGTCTCGGCCGCGGCCTGCTGGACGCTCGAGGCCGCGGTCGGAGCCGAGGCCTGCGACACCGCGTCCGGCTTCGCTGCCGGAGCGGCGGCAGCATTGGCTGCTGCGCCGGCGCCTGCCGAAATCGTGCCGAGCAGCGCCCCGACGCCAACCGTCTCGCCTTCCTTGACGGCGATCTCGCTGAGCGTGCCCGCGGCGGCGGCCGGCACTTCCACCGTCACCTTGTCGGTTTCGAGTTCGACCAGCGGCTCATCGGCGGCGATCGCGTCGCCGACTTTCTTGAACCATTTGCCGATGGTCGCCTCGGTGACGGATTCACCAAGTGTCGGGACGCGGATTTCGGTTGCCATTGTGCCTGTCCGTTTCTTTCGGTTCTATTTTATCCGCCCAGTTCTGTTCTATTCACCAAGCGCGTCGTCGAGCAAGGCGGCAAGCTGGGCGAGATGCTTCGACATCAATCCGGTCGCCGGCGAGGCGGCCGCCGGCCGGCCGGTATAGCGCACCCGCTGGTGCTTGGCGTCGATATGCGCCAGCACCCATTCGAGATACGGATCGATGAACGACCAGGCGCCCATGTTCTTGGGCTCCTCCTGGCACCACACCATCTCGGCATTGCGGAAGCGCGACAGTTCGGTGATCAGCGCCTTGGCCGGGAACGGATAGAGCTGCTCGACGCGCAGCAGGTAGATGTCGTTGATGCCGCGCTTCTCGCGCTCTTCGTAGAGGTCGTAGTAGACCTTGCCCGAACAGAGCACGACACGGCGGATCTTCGAATCCTTGGTGAGCTTGATGGCCTGGCCCGACAGCAGCTGGGCGTCGTCCCACAACAGCCGGTGAAAGGCGCTTTCGCCCGACATTTCCGGCAGCGTCGACACCGCCCGCTTGTGGCGCAGCAGCGACTTCGGCGTCATCAGGATCAGCGGCTTGCGGAAGTCCCGCTTCAATTGCCGGCGCAAGATGTGGAAGTAGTTGGCCGGCGTCGTGACGTTGGCGACCTGCATGTTGTCTTCCGCGCAAAGCTGCAGGAAGCGCTCGAGCCGGGCCGACGAATGCTCCGGCCCCTGGCCTTCATAGCCGTGCGGCAGCAGGCAGACGAGGCCCGACATTCTGAGCCACTTGCGCTCGCCCGACGAGATGAACTGGTCGAATACCACCTGGGCGCCATTGGCGAAGTCGCCGAACTGCGCTTCCCACAGCGTCAGCGCCTTCGGCTCAGCCAGCGAGTAGCCATATTCAAAGCCGAGCACGGCCTCTTCCGACAGCATCGAGTTGATGACCTCGAACCCGGCCTGCGCCGCCGACAGATTGTTGAGTGGGATGTAGCGGGTCTCGTCGCGCTGGTCGTAGAGCACGGAATGGCGCTGCGAGAAGGTGCCGCGCTCCGAATCCTGTCCGGACAGCCGGATCGGATTGCCGTCGAGCAGGATGGCGCCGAAGGCCAGCGCCTCGGCCGTCGACCAGTCGATGCCTTCGCCCGATTCGATCGCCTGGCGGCGGTTGTCGAGGAAGCGGATGATCGTCTTGTGTGCCTCGAAATCCTTCGGCACCTCGGTCAGCTTCTTGCCGATCTCCTTCAGCGTCTTGACCGGTACCGCGGTCTTGCCGCGCCGCTGTTCGTCCTGGTTGTCGGCCGAGCGCAGGCCGGACCAGGCGCCGTCCAGCCAGTCCGCCTTGTTCGGCTTATAGTGCTGGCCGACCTCGAATTCCTGCTCGAGATGCGCCCGCCAGTCGGCCTTCATCTTTTCGAGCTCGGCCTGGCTGATATGGCCTTCGGCGATCAGCCGGTCGGCATAGATCTGCATGGTCGTCTTCTGGTTGCGGATCTTGCGATACATGATCGGCTGGGTGAAGGCCGGCTCATCGCCCTCATTGTGGCCGAAGCGGCGGTAGCAGAACATGTCCACCACGACAGGCTTGTGGAACTTCATGCGGAATTCGATCGCCACCTTGGTGGCATGGACCACGGCTTCCGGATCGTCGCCATTGACGTGGAAGATCGGCGCCTCGATCATCTTGGCCACGTCGGACGGATAGGGCGACGAACGCGAAAAGCGCGGGTTGGTGGTGAAGCCGATCTGGTTGTTGATGATGAAATGCAGCGTGCCGGCGACGCGGTGGCCGCGCAGGCCGGACAAGCCAAGGATTTCGGCAATCACGCCCTGGCCGGCAAAAGCGGCATCGCCATGCAGCAGCAGCGGCAGCACCTTGGCGCGCTCTTCCAGCGGCACGATCTCCTCGCGGCTGCGGCCAAACAGATAATCCTGCTTGGCGCGCGCCTTGCCCATCACCACCGGATCGACGATTTCCAGATGCGATGGGTTGGCGGTCAGCGACAGATGCACCTTGTTGCCGTCGAACTCGCGGTCGGATGAGGCACCGAGATGGTACTTCACGTCGCCCGAGCCTTCGACCTCGTCGGGCGCGGCCGAGCCGCCCTTGAACTCGTGGAAAATGGCGCGGTGCGGCTTGGCCATCACCTGCGACAACACGTTCAGCCGGCCGCGATGCGCCATGCCGAGCACGATCTCCTTCATGCCGAGCTGGCCGCCGCGCTTGACGATCTGCTCCAGCGCCGGGATCAGCGACTCGCCGCCATCGAGGCCGAAGCGCTTGGTTCCCTTGTACTTGACGTCGATGAACTGCTCGAAGCCTTCGGCCTCGACCAGCTTTTGCAGGATCGCCTTCTTGCCGGTGGCGGTGAAGGAGATCTCCTTGTCGGCGCCCTCGATGCGCGCCTGGATCCAGGCCTTCTCCTCGGGATCGGAAATATGCATGAATTCGACGCCGAGCGTCGAGCAATAGGTCCGGGTCAGGATGTCGAGCATCTGCCGGATGGTGCCGAATTCCAGCCCGAGCACATTGTCGAGGAAGATCGGCCGGTCGTAATCGGCTTCGGTGAAGCCGTAATTCTCCGGCGACAGCTCGTTATAATCCTCGAGCGGCTTGGCAATGCCGAGCGGATCGAGATTGGCATGCAGATGGCCGCGCATGCGAAAGGCGCGGATCATCATGATGGCGCGGACGGAATCGCGCGTCGCCTGATGCACGTCGGCGTCGGAAAGGGCTGCGCCGTTGCCGGCCGCTCGGTCCTTGACCTTCTTTTCGATGTGCTTTTCGACCAGGCCCCAATTGCCGTCCAGCGCCGAGACAAGCTCGCCATTGGCCTGCATCGGCCAGGAGGGCTTGGCCCATGAGGCGCCCTTGGCATTCTTGCGCACGTCGCCGGCGTCGTCCTTCAGCGCCGCGAAAAAGTCCTGCCATTCGGGATCGACCGACGCGGGATCGTCCTCATAAGCGGCATAAAGCGCGTCGATATAGTCGGCATTGCCGCCATAGAGAAACGAGGTAAGCGAAAACTGGTCGTTGGTTTGATCTTGTCGTGCCATTTTGCCTAGCGGAGTGCTACTCCGTTCTCCCTATCCCTAATGCGCTACCACGCGGCTAAGCCGCCACATGCCAAAAGGGTTCGTATACAGATTGTGTTCCCCGTCTGGCTGCTGCGTCTCCACACTCAAACGATATCGCGGTGCGCCTGCTTCCAGTCCAAACGTCTGACCGGCCAAAAGCTCGGGGCTTTCGTAAAGTTGATACATGTTGAAGCCGCGAAGCAGCTTGACGGCAGACTGAAATTCGTCACCTGAAACGATAGAATCCCAAAGCCCCAAATTACGCATGCCGCAGCTGTAGGTCGTCGTGCCATCCGAGACAGAATCCAGAACCATCAGTCCATAGATCTCAACAAAATCACCGCTTGTGCGTTCAAGCCATTGATCGGCTGAGAATGCCTTGCCGGCCGTTTCGACCTTCACGCCAAGACCGCCGGCCTTGATCAGATGGGCTGCCGCTTTTGCGACGGAAATCGACGTTTCCTTCGTTTGTGGGGATGTGGAAAGCAGGTAGACGACGCTCCTATGCGAGGCGATTTTGTCGATGACATCCTTACCGAGCTCGTTGACGAGGCCAGCGCTAGCGAAGGCTCTCGTCATGTCCTCGTCGCGGTCGCAGAAATCAAACTCGAACGCAGCTTTGCTCGGGCCGTGCATCACGATCATCCCCGCAGCCACATAATCAGCTGAAGGCATCGACGCCTCTGCAACGGCGCGCACAAAGGCCGACCTGCCTTCCCAAGGGCCGGGTATGCATAGGATGATGCGCTTCTCGTCTTCCATGTCCTGCTCATCGGCATTCGAAAGCTCGACTGCTCACTTTCTTAACCCTTGATCGCCTCGACCAGCGTCGTACCGAGCCGTGCTGGCGACGGCGATACCTTGATGCCGGCCGATTCCATCGCCGCGATCTTGTCTTCCGCGCCGCCCTTGCCGCCCGAGATGACCGCGCCCGCATGGCCCATGGTGCGGCCCGCCGGCGCCGTGCGCCCGGCGATGAAGCCCGCCATCGGCTTGCTGCGGCCACGCTTTGCCTCATCCTTGAGGAACTGCGCGGCGTCTTCCTCGGCCGAGCCGCCGATCTCACCGATCATGATGATCGACTTGGTCTCATCGTCGGCAAGGAACATCTCCAGCACGTCGATGAACTCCGTGCCTTTGACCGGATCGCCGCCAATGCCGACGGCGGTGGTCTGGCCGAGACCGACATTGGTGGTCTGGAACACCGCCTCATAGGTAAGCGTTCCCGAGCGCGAAACAACGCCGACCGAGCCCTTGCGGAAGATGTTGCCGGGCATGATGCCGATCTTGCATTGGTCGGGGGTCAGCACGCCGGGGCAGTTCGGCCCTATCAGCCGCGATTTCGAGCGGTCGAGCCTCGCCTTGACCTTGATCATGTCCATCACCGGTATGCCCTCGGTGATGCAGACGATCAGCGGGATCTCGGCCTCGATCGCTTCCAGGATCGCTTCGGCAGCACCCGCCGGCGGCACGTAGACGACCGAAGCGTTGGCGCCGGTCTTCGCCTTGCCTTCGGCTACGGTGGCGAAGATCGGCAGTGCCTCGCCCTTGGCGCCGGTCCAGGTCTCGCCGCCCTTCTTGGGATGGATGCCGCCGACCATTTTCGTGCCGTGATAAGCCAGCGCCTGTTCGGTGTGGAACGTGCCGGTCTTGCCGGTCAGGCCTTGCACCAGCACCTTGGTGTTCTTGTCGACGAGGATGGACATGGTGGTCCTTTTCAAAAACCGTTGATCGGGGAAGGCCGCGCGCTCATGGTCATAGCCGCCGTGGTCACAATCGCTTGAGGTCGGCGACCGTGAGGTCGCTCTTGGCATTGCCGGTGTTGAGCGTCGTCGCCGGCTCGAACATCAGCACAACAGGTTCTTCGCTCAGCGAGCGCGGCCGGTGCTCGACGACGCGCGGCACGACGATGAACTCGCCGCTGGAAAGCTCCACCGTGCCGTCGCGGAAATCGATGGCGATGCGGCCGCGCAGCACCAGGAAGGCCTCGTCTTCATTGTCGTGCGCGTGCCAATCGAAGACGTCGCCGAACTTGGCGATCTTGACCTGGGAATCGTTGACGTCGCCGGCAATATGCGGATCGAAGACCTTCTTGATCTTCGTATCCGCCGCCTCGACGAGGTTTATCTTGTGCGGAGGCACAGACTCAGCCCTTCACCGCCGCCACGATCTTCTTGGCCGCATCGTCGAGATCATCGGCCGACACCACGTTCAGCCCGCTGTCGTTGATGATCTTCTTGCCGAGCTCGGCATTGGTTCCTTCCAGCCGCACAACCAGCGGCACTTGCAGGCCGACCTCCTTGACCGCGGCGATGACGCCCTCAGCGATGATGTCGCACTTCATGATGCCGCCGAAGATATTGATCAGAATGCCTTTGACCGCTGGATCCTTGGTGATGATCTTGAACGCCGCCGTCACTTTTTCCTTAGACGCGCCGCCGCCGACATCGAGGAAGTTGGCCGGCTCGGCGCCGTAGAGCTTGATGATGTCCATCGTCGCCATGGCAAGGCCGGCGCCGTTGACCATGCAGCCGATATTACCGTCGAGCGCGACATAGGCCAGGTCGTATTTCGACGCCTCGATCTCCTTCTCGTCCTCTTCGGTGGTGTCGCGCAATTCGAGCACGTCCGGGTGGCGGAACAGCGCATTGTTGTCGAACGACACTTTTGCGTCGAGCACGCGCAGCCGGCCGCTCTTCATGACGATCAGCGGGTTGATCTCGAGCAGGCTCATGTCCTTCTCGACAAATGCCTTGTAGAGGATCGGAAACAGCGTGCCACCATCTTTGGCGGCGTCGCCGTCGAGCCTCAGTGCGGCGTTGAGCGTGTTCACATCGTCGGCCGTCACGCCCTTTTCCGGGTCGATGGCGACGGTGATGATCTTTTCCGGCGTGTCGTGGGCGACCGCCTCGATGTCCATGCCGCCCTCGGTCGAGACGACGAAGGCGACGCGCCCGACCGAGCGGTCGACCAGGATCGACAGATAGAGCTCGCGCTCGATGTCAGCGCCGTCCTCGATGTAGAGCCGGTTGACCTGCTTGCCGGCCGGGCCGGTCTGCTTGGTGACCAGCGTATGGCCGAGCATCTCCTTGGCGTTGGCGACGACCTCGGCCACCGACTTCGCCAGCCTGACGCCGCCCTTCGCATCGGCGCCGAGCTCCGTGAACTTGCCCTTGCCGCGGCCGCCGGCATGGATCTGGCTCTTGACCACATAGAGCGGGCCGGGCAGCGCCTTGGCGGCGGCTTCCGCCTCGCTCGCCTTGAACACCGGCACGCCCTCGGCCACCGGTGCGCCAAAACCTTTCAGCAGCGCCTTGCCCTGATACTCATGGATGTTCATGCGCTATGTCTCCAGCTTGTTTGGCGGGCTTGGTTGCCGGCTTATTTGGCCGCGAGATGCGGAGCGATCTTGACGCAGGCGTCGCACAGACCCTGCACCGCGGCGACCGAACTGTCGAACATCTTCTGTTCGCTTTTCGCCAGTTCGATCTCGATGATACGCTCGACGCCGCCGGCGCCGATCACCACGGGAACGCCGACATAGGTGTTCTTGACGCCATATTGGCCGGAAAGAAAGGCAGCACAGGGCAGCACCCGCTTCTTGTCCTTGAGATAGGCTTCGGCCATGGCGATGGCCGAGGCGGCGGGCGCGTAGAAGGCCGAACCGGTCTTGAGCAGGCCGACGATCTCGGCGCCGCCGTCGCGGGTGCGCTGCACGATCTGGTCGAGCCGCTCCTTCGAGGTCCAGCCCATCTTGATGAGGTCGGGCAGCGGGATGCCGGCAACGGTGGAATAACGGATCATCGGCACCATGGAATCGCCGTGGCCACCGAGCACGAAGGCGGTGACATCCTCGACCGAGACCTTGAATTCCTCGGCCAGGAAATAACGGAAGCGCGAACTGTCGAGCACGCCGGCCATGCCGACGACATGGCTCTTCGGCAGGCCGGAAAACTTCTGCAGCGCCCAGACCATGGCGTCGAGCGGATTGGTGATGCAGATGACGAAGGCCTTCGGCGCGTATTTCTTGAGGCCGGCGCCGACCTGCTCCATCACCTTCAGATTGATGCCCAGAAGATCGTCGCGGCTCATGCCGGGCTTGCGCGGCACGCCGGCGGTGACGATGCAGACGTCGGCGCCCTCGATGCCGGCATAGTCGTTGACGCCGGTCAGCCTGGAGTCGAACCCATCGACCGGCGACGACTGCGCGATGTCCAGCCCCTTGCCTTGCGGGATGCCTTCGGCGATATCGAACAGCACGACGTCGCCGAGATCCTTGAGGCCGACCATGTGGGCGAGGGTGCCGCCGATCATGCCCGAGCCGATGAGCGCTATCTTGTTGCGTGCCATGTCAGGATGTTTTCCCTTTGACTATGACGGCGCCCAAATCCTTGACGATTTGATGACGGCGTCGGAGGAAGAGGCCGGAATGCTGCGGAACCGCGAAATTCGCCGCACGCAATAGCCCCGGCCGTGCAAAAATTCAAACGATTATTTTGGAGTGAGTAATTTCAATCGGTTAGAAACAATGGGACTTACGTAAACGTAAAAGTTCTGAAGCCGGCTAGAGGAATTCTACACAATGGCATCTGAAATCAGAAGGCTATTTCCGGGCGATGACGCCCTTGTGATGTGGGTTGCCGACGAGGTTTTCGATGAGCCGGTCAGGCCGGATCGACTCTCTGCCTATCTCGCGGCGCCCGGCCATTTCATGATCGTGGCCCTCGCCGACGGCGTCGTTATCGGCCAATGCGCCGCGATCGTCCACCGGCACCCGGACAAGGTGAGCGAACTCTACATAGACGAGGTCGGCGTGGCGCCGGCCTTTCAACGCCAGGGCATTGCGACGAGGATGCTCGACGCCATGTTCGCACTCGGTCGCGAGCATGGTTGTGAGGAGGCCTGGGTCGGCACCGAGCCGGACAATGTTGCTGCTCGCGCACTTTACGAGTCGCGAAAGGTGCCGCATGGGCCGGCGGAGGATTTTGTGATGTATGTTTATCGATTATAGACGCGGCGGGCCGGACCCTTTTAACGATGGCTGGACAGGTGTGAAGGAGCGCTGCAGATCAGCCTGCTGGGCATCGGGCTCCTAGCCCTAAGCCTGCCGCGCCTCTGTCGATGATCCCCGCGCCTTCTGCCTTTCCACCCAATCCTCCAGCCAGTCGTGGCTCTGCATCTCGATCAGCCGCGATGCGGTGCGCTCGAACTCGAAGACCTCGTTGCCGCGCTTGGCCGTATAGAGCTGCGGCGGCGGTGCTGCGGCGCTCATCACCAGCCGCACATGATGATCGTAGAGCGTATCGACCAGCAGGATGAAGCGCTTGGCTTCGTTGCGCTTGCCTTCGCCGAGCACCGGCACATGGTCGATGAAGATGGTCGAGAAACGGCCGGCGATGGCAAGATAGTCACGGGCGCCGAGCGGCCTCTCGCAGAGATCAGCGAAGGAAAACCGCGCCGCCTCGCCGGCAGCACGCGGCACTACGACATGCCGGCCCTTCACCATCAGCATCGTCTCGGCCGTCGGCCTGCCATGCGTCATCACCGCCCAGGCGTGGTCGAGCGCATGGTCGGCGGCGGCATCGGCCGGGGTGACGTAGACCGGCATGCGGCTGAGCTTGTCGAGGCGGTAATCCTTGTCGGCGTCCAGCGCCAGCACCTGCGCGTGGCGCTCCAAGATAGCAACAAACGGCAAGAACAACTGACGGTTCAGGCCGTCACGGTAGAGCTCCTGCGGCGCGACATTGGAAGTGGCGACCAGCACCACGCCATTGGCAAACAACGCCGAAAACAACCTGGACAGGATCATCGCATCGGCGATGTCGGTGACCGAAAACTCGTCGAAGCACAGCACCCAGGCTTCCTCGGCCAGCGCGCGCGCCACCGGTGGGATCGGATCGTCCTCCTTGGCCGTGCCGTTCTTGCGAGCCTGCCGGTGCTTCTGGATGCGATCCTGCACGTCGGCCATGAAATCGTTGAAATGCACGCGGCGCTTGCGCCGCACCGGCAGCAGCTCGAAGAACATATCCATCAGCATGGTTTTGCCGCGGCCGACGCCGCCATGGATGTAGAGGCCCTTGACTGCCTCGTGCACTTCGCGCTTGCGGGCGAACAGCCACCCAAGTGCGCTTGATTTATGCGCCAGCCGCTTTGCCGATATTTCGTCGATCAGCCGGTCGAGCGCAGCGGCGATCCGCTCCTGCGCCGGGTCGCGCCCGATGGCGCCCGTCTCGACCAGATGGTCGTAGCGCTGCTTGACGGTCGCATGGGTCTGGAGGCCGTCACGCAGATGCATCGGTCACGTCGTTCTGCAGCAATTCCAGGAAAGTGTATAACGGTTTTCCGTCCGGAATTGCGTAACAATAGGGGCGGTTCGATTACCTTGTTAGCGAGATCGGCAGGCCGTTGGAAGTCTGGCCGTCGAATTTCTCGCCGCCCGAGGAATAGAGCCGTGCCAGCGTGCCGCCGTTCTCGTCAAAGAGCGTCAGCTGTTTGCCGGCGACGTTCCAGGATTTGATGCCGTCGAGCGGCGCCGGGCAATGCAGCGGTCCGGCGCGATAGCCCGAGCCGAATTTGGTCTGCGGCGTCGCCACCTGACAGCTCTGGCCGGACACGCTTGCCTTCCACACGCCGGCGACGCTGGAGGCGGTCAGGTCGGCCGCGCCGGCCGGCGCCGTCCCGTCGGGCGGCAACGAGGCGACCTGGGTGTTCTGCGGCGCGGTTGGAAATTTCGACGGATCGGCCGGGCCGGGTGTCGCCGGGGGCGGCAGCTGGTTTGCAGTCACCTTGCCGGCGGGCGCAGCTTCCAGCGGCGCCGGCTGCTGCTCGTCCATTGATGAGAACCGCGAGGTTGAACAGCCGCTCGCAACGAGCGCGGCCAGCGATACGGCCAGCAGGCCGGTTTTCGAAAATCTCATTCTTCAACCTCCGTCGGATCCGGCTGGGGGGTGCCGTCCGCGCAATGTCCCTCTCACCAAGATGGAGAAGGTGGCGAAATTTCAACCCGATATGGTTAAAATACGGTTTGCGCCGCTAATGTTGCAAATTTATCGCAAAATGCACATTGCCTGGCTGATACCTCCGGGTCGGTGCGATACGGCGCGCCGGCTCCAAATCCTTGACGTTCACCTCAAATGCTTGCGCCAGCTGGCTCCGGCATTATCTCTTGGCGATCAGCAAACTGCAGGGAGCCGATTTCTTGGCCGCGAGAAAGAGAGCCGCCAACCGCTATTACAGCGGCCCGCCCAGCGATCATTTCGACGGCACCTTGTTCTTCAATCCCGACGGCCGGCCGCCGGGTCGCTTTGCCGATCTGTTGAAATGGCAATTGAGCGGCGAGCGCTCGAAATGGCCGGCGGCGAATCCGAGTCCGTTTCCACCGGCAAGACCGGTCGAGCGGATCGATGGTGCAGCGCTCCGCCTCACCATGGTCGGCCATTCCTCGCTGCTCGTCCAGACAGCCGGCCTGAACATCCTTACCGATCCGGTCTGGTCGCGGCGTGTCTCGCCAATCTCGTTCGCCGGGCCGAAACGCGTCAATCCGCCGGGCATCGCCTTTTCCCATCTGCCGCCGATCGACCTCGTGCTGGTCAGCCACAACCATTACGACCATCTCGACCTCGCCACGCTGAAGCGCCTGAAGGCAAGGCACGACCCGCTACTGCTGACGCCGCTCGGCAACGACGCCATCATCGGCGCTGCCGTTCCCGGTATGCGGCTTTCCGCGCATGACTGGGGCGATCGGGTCGATATCGGCGATGACGTCGCCGTGCATGTCGAGCCGGTGCACCACTGGTCGGCCCGCGGTACTCGCGACCGGCGCATGGCGCTGTGGGCGGGTTTCGTCGTCGAAACGCCAAGTGCAAAGATCTATTTTGCCGGCGATACCGGCTTCCACGGCGGTATCAACTACCGGCTGATGGCTGAAAAGCATGGCGGCTTCCGCCTCGCCATCCTGCCGATCGGCGCCTACGAGCCGCGCTGGTTCATGGCGCCGCATCACCAGGATCCGGAGGAGGCGGTGCAAGGCATGCTTTTGTGCAACGCTGGCTATGCCGCCGGCTGCCACTGGGGCACATTCCGGCTCACCAACGAGCCGATCGACGAGCCGGCCAGAAAGCTCGGCGAAGCACTTGGAGCCGCCGGTCTGCCGCGGGATCGTTTCCGTGCCTTGCAGCCGGGCGAAGTCTGGGACGTGCCAGAGGTTTAGCGCGGCGGCTGGCCTGACGGCGAAGGCGGCTGCAAAGCTTCCATATGCCTGGCTATATGGGCGGCGTCGCGGCCCACATATGAAAGAAGGCCGGAGCCGAAGGTATGCATCCAATGAAGGCCAAGAAAGTATAGGCCGGGAAAGGCTGTCACGCCACGCTGTTGAATAGGTGCGTTGCGCGAATCGAAAATTGGTAAATCGATCCAGTTATAGTCGAAGCGATATCCCGTTCCCCAGATGACCGAGCCGACGTTCTCGCCGGAGATATCCACTGACCGGGCGCCGCCGACTTCCGCCAGGATTGGCGTTGCTGAGCGTTCATTGCCATCGCTGATGTGGTCCGAGACTTCAGGTTTCTCTGCCAACGCCTCTGCCGCGGAGACAAAATCGTCATAGGACCTATCGGCTTCAGGCAATATCTGCGAGGCATCCCCGGCCACCAACAGTTTTCCATCGGCGCATCCGAGTACACGTCCCAGCACCACTCCACCATCGTGTGCAAAACGGCGGACGTTCATATCGTAACCGCCGTTGACACCGGTTACGACGGTCGAGGGGGGATACCGCCGCTCCGGGAAACTATCGATAGTGATCTCGAAACGTCCCATTTTGTCGAACCACCACAAAACATCCTGGCCGCGATAGCGCCGCGGCACCCGACGATGCGGACTGACCGAAAGATAGACATCGCGCCCGGATTGCTGGAGTTCATCCGCAATCTGGCTGCCGGATGCACCACTGCCCACCACCAGCACCACTCCGGGGGGAAGCTCGTCGGGGTTGCGGTACCTCAAGCGTGAACCTGGTAAACGGATCGAGGCAAATCCTTGGCCGCCGCCGGTACCATCGAACGCTGGAAAGGGCCTGTCGCCACAACGACATTGCGGGCCGTCATGCTGCCGGCGTTTGTCTCCAACGCATAATCGCCGGTATCCCTGTGTCGGAGCTTCGTGACCTCCACACCCTCGCGAACCGGAGCTGCAATTTTTGCCGCATAGTGCTCGATGAACCGCGTGATGGCGGTGTGGTGGGCGAATCCTTCCGGTTCAGGGTCCTGATAAGAAACCCCAGGAAGCTCTATTGCCTGGTTGATGAATTGAAACCGAAGCGAATCCCAACGCTCAGTCCGCCAGCGTCCGGCAATACGCGCGCGTTCCAACACGACATGCTCACGTTCATGTTGGTGAAGATAGTAACTCATGGCGAGCCCCGCCTGGCCGCCACCAATAATGATCGTGTCCCAACGCTCAGTCATTGGAAAACTCTATCGCCGGCCCGCCAAACACGTCGTCAGCTTACGGTGTCGGTGCGGTGAAGATCATGGGTAAGACGAAAAAACGGATCCAAGATTGCTTAGCAGCGAAATATCCATTCCCGGACGTCAAATCGACACAACGGTAGCGTTCATTCAACACCATGACAACATTGCATCCGTAGCTGCATATCACAGCCAGGTCCTCGACCCGCCCAGCCACCGCAGGGAACCCAAGCCCTCGCAGAAGCGTTTGTAGGTGTTCAAACCTGCCGGCTGCGAGGTGTCTCTCATGATCAGGTGGATCATCATTCTTTTGATTATCGCGGCCGCGGCAAGCCTGCTCGGCATGCCGGCACTGGCTGGAGCCGCCGCAACCGGCGCCCGCATCCTCATCGGCATCGTGCTGATCATCTTCCTGCTGATCGTGCTTGGCGTATTCGCGGTGACCTGAAAAGCATGCCGCACTGGTAATTTCGGCCGGTATCCGCCATATAGGCGCCAAATCGGCAAGAGACCTTTCGATCCATGGCAAGCGCGGCCCCTTTCGCCAAGATGAACGGTATCGGCAACGAAATCATCGTTGCCGATATGCGTGGCCGTGCCGATCGCGTAACGCCTGCGGCAGCCGTCGCGCTTAATGCCGACGCCGCGACCAGGTTCGACCAGATCATGGCGATCCACGATCCCAGGACGCCGGGCACCGCCTTTTTCATCGACATCTTGAATTCCGACGGAACCAGTGCGCAAGCCTGCGGCAACGGCATGCGCTGTGTCGTCCAGGCGCTCGCCGCCGAGACGGGCCAGAAGACATTTGCCTTTGAAACAGTCGCCGGCATCCTCAATGCCGAGGAACATGCCGACGGAATGATCTCGGTCGACATGGGCAAGCCGCGCTTTGGCTGGCGGGACATCCCGCTGGCCGAGGAGTTTCGCGACACCCGCATGATCGAACTGCAGATCGGCCCGATCGATGCGCCGGTACTGCATTCGCCGTCGGTCGTCTCGATGGGCAATCCGCACGCCATCTTCTGGGTCGACCGCGACGTCCGGTCCTATGAACTCGAGCGCTTCGGCCCGCTGCTCGAAAACCACCCGATCTTCCCTGAGCGCGCCAACGTCACCATCGCGCAAGTGACTTCGCCGGAGACCATGGCCATCCGCACCTGGGAGCGCGGCGCCGGACTGACCAAGGCCTGCGGCTCGGCTGCTTGCGCCGCCGTGGTCGCCGCGGCCCGCACCCGGCGCACCGGCCGCAGCGTCACGCTGATGACGCCCGGCGGCGGCTCGCTGCACGTCCTGTGGCGCGACGACGACCACGTCATCCTGACCGGTGCCGCCGAATGGGAATTTTCCGGCAGCTTCGATCCGTCGACCGGGGCGTGGGCGCGCGACACCGAAAGCGCCGCCTGATGGCTCCTCGTGGCACCAGGGGTATCGACGTCGTCACCTTCGGCTGCCGGCTGAACACCTATGAATCCGAGGTGATGCGGCGTGAAGCCGAAAGTGCGGGCCTCGGCGGGCTCGAAGGCGGCGCTATCATCTTCAACACCTGCGCCGTCACCGGCGAGGCGGTGCGCCAGGCCAAGCAGTCGATCAGAAAAGCCCGCCGTGACAACCCGGCCGCCCGCATCATCGTCACCGGCTGCGCCGCGCAGACCGGCCCGCAGGATTTCGTCGCCATGGACGAGGTCGATCTCGTCCTCGGCAATGAGGAGAAGCTGAAGGCGCATTCATATCGCGCGCTGCCGGATTTCGGCGTCAACGACACCGAAAAGGCGCGCGTCAACGATATCTTTTCGGTGCGCGAAACGGCCACCCACATGGTCGACGCCATCGAGGGCCGGGCGCGCGCTTTTGTCCAGGTGCAGAACGGCTGCGACCACCGCTGCACCTTCTGCATCATTCCCTACGGTCGCGGAAATTCGCGCTCGGTCCCGATGGGCGCCGTGGTTGAGCAGGTCAAGCGACTCGCCGGCAATGGTTATGCCGAGATCGTGCTGACGGGCGTCGACATGACCAGTTTTGGCGCCGATCTGCCGGGCGCACCGAAGCTCGGCAAATTGGTCAAGACCATCCTGAAGCAGGTGCCAGACGTGAAACGCCTGCGGCTTTCTTCCATCGATTCGATCGAGGCCGACGACGATCTGCTGGACGCCATCGCCACCGAGCCGAGGCTGATGCCGCATCTGCACCTGTCGCTGCAATCGGGTGACGACATGATCCTGAAGCGGATGAAGCGCCGGCACAGCCGCGACCAGTCGATCCGCTTTTGCGAGGATGTGCGCAAACTGCGCCCCGGCATCGTTTTCGGCGCCGACATCATCGCCGGCTTCCCGACGGAGACGGATGCCATGTTCGAAAACTCGCTGGAGATCGTCGAGGAATGCGGCCTGACGCATCTCCATGTCTTCCCGTTTTCGCCGCGCCAGGGCACGCCCGCCGCGCGCATGCCGCAGCTTCGCCGCGAAATGGTCAAGCAGCGCGCCGCACGGTTGCGCGCCGCCGGCGAGGTCGCCTACCGCCGTCACCTTTCCTCGCTCGCTGGCACACGCCAGTCGATCCTGGTCGAGCGCGATGGGCTCGGCCGCACCGAAGGGTTTACGCTGGCCGTGTTGTCAGCCGGGGCGCCGGGCGACATCGTCGAGGCTGATATCGCCGGCAATGACGGTATCAGACTGATCGCCGCGCCGCTTGCCGCCCGCGCCGCCTGAGAGCGCAAGACATGGCCGGGTTTTTCAAGAAGATATTTTCGTTCGGCAAGAAGGAAGTTGTCGAGGAGCGGCCCGACGAGACCGCACCGCTGCCGCCGATCAAATGGGACGAACTGGAGGCGCTGAAGCCGGCGGCCGAGCAGGCCGTCCCGGAGTTTTTGAAACGCGAAGAGTCGCGGCCCGAGGCAGACACTGCGCCTCCGCCGTCTGTCGAGACGGAAGCGCCGCCCGCGCCGCAGCCACCGCTCGAACCCGCACCAACCATTCCGCCCGAGCCAGAGATCCAGCCGGAGTCGGAAACGCCTGCTGAGGAGCCGGAAGAAATCCCGGCCGAGCTTGTTATTCCCGAGCCGGAGCAGCCGGAGATTGTCCAGACTGAGCCTCGGTCATCGGAAGCTGGCGCTGCCCCTCATCCGCCTGCCGGCACCTTCTCCCCGTATGGTGACGGGGAGAAGGGGGCTGATCGGCAGGCCGAGCCTCCTTTTGAAAGCGATGAAGAAGAAGCTGCAACGCTGACGTCCCCCTCTCTCCGTCCTTCACGGGGGTCCGAAGGACCGGCGAGACAAGCGGCTCGCCCCGGAACGGGAAAGGGTGAGGGGCAGCGCGAACCTCTGCAAGATACCGCACCGCCCGCCGAGAGCCCCTCCGCAGCGCCCGAAGCGCCGCCGGCCGAAATCCCGCCTCCGCTCCGCCAGCCCGCCCCGGTCGAAACGAAACCGGTCTTGACCGAGATTGCGCCCGAACCAGAGGCCATTCCGCAACCATCGCCGGAGCCAAAACCTGCCCCCGGCAAGGTGACCGTAACCAAGAAGGTCGAGCAGAAGGCCGAGCCGCAAAGAGCGCCCGAACCGGCGCCGAGGCGCTCCTGGTTCCAGCGCATGCGAGACGGGCTTGCCCGCTCTTCCAGGGAGTTGTCCGGCAACATCGCCGGTGTCTTCACCAAGCGCAAGCTCGACGAGGACACGCTGCAGGACCTGGAGGATGTGCTGATCCGCGCCGATCTCGGCATGGAGACGGCTTTGCGCGTTACCGACGCGCTCTCCGCCAGCCGCTACGGCAAGGATGTCTCCGAGACGGAAGTCCGCGCCATCATGGCGACGGAGGTGGAGAAGGTGCTGACCCATGTCGCCATGCCGCTGGAACTCGACCTCAGCCACAAGCCGCATGTCATCCTGGTCGTCGGCGTCAACGGCACGGGGAAAACCACGACCATCGGCAAGCTCGCCGCAAAGCTGACCGATGGCGGCCTCTCGGTGATGCTCGCCGCCGGCGACACTTTCCGCGCCGCCGCGATCGAGCAGTTGAAGATCTGGGGCGAGCGCACCAACTCGCCGGTCATTGCCTCGAAGCTCGGCGCCGACGCCGCCGGCCTCGCTTACGACGCCTTCGAGCGGGCGAAGGAGGCCGGCTCCGACGTGCTGATCATCGACACCGCCGGGCGGCTGCAGAACAAGACCGAACTGATGGCGGAACTGGAAAAGATCGTCCGCGTGCTGGGCAAGCTCGATCCGGAAGCGCCGCACACCGTGCTGCAGACGGTCGATGCCACCACCGGCCAGAATGCGCTCAACCAGGTCGAGATCTTCCGCAATGTCGCCGGCGTCAACGGCCTGGTGATGACCAAGCTGGACGGCACGGCGCGCGGCGGTATTCTGGTGGCGATCGCGGCAAAGCACAAATTGCCGGTCTACTTCATCGGCGTCGGCGAACAGGTCGACGACCTCGAACCCTTTTCCGCAAGCGAGTTCGCCAGGGCGATCGCTGGCGTGGCTTGACGAGCATGATCCCGAAAAGTTGCAGACTTTTTGGATTGGATCGTGCGTAAGAAGGATCCCATGAACCCACCCATCCTCGAACGCGACCTGTCCGATCCGCGACGCAAGGCGTTGAACTCCGGCCTGAAATTCCTGCTCGAACTCGGGCCTGGTCTGGTGTTCTTTTTCACCACCATCCGCGGCGCGTGGCTTGTCGGGAAATTCCCGATCCTCAGCCATATCGGCGAGCCTATCCTGATTGCCACAGCGTTCTTTATGGTGGCGACGGCGCTGTCGCTCAGCGTTTCGTGGATTTTGACGCGCAGCTGGCCGATCATGCCGCTGGTCTCGGCCATCGTCGTGTTTGTGTTTGGTGCGCTGGCGCTGTGGCTGCAGGACAAGACCTTCGCTTTCATGAAGCCGACAATCATCAACAGCCTGTTCGGCATCACGCTGCTTGGCGGGTTGGCGTTTGGCAGATCGCTGTTGGGCTATGTCTTTGATTCCGCCTTCAATCTCGACGCCGAAGGCTGGCGCAAGCTCACTTTCCGATGGGGGCTTTTCTTCCTTTTTCTGGCTGTGCTGAACGAGGTCGTGTGGCGCAATTTTTCTGAGGAAACCTGGCTTTATTTCAAGGTCTGGGGCACGATTCCCATTACCCTTGTCTTCACGTTAAGCCAAATGCCGTTGATCCTGCGCCACTCGCTCGAGGACAAGGCCGCCAAGGAAGAGAAAGCCGGCAAATAGAGCAATTCCAAGAAAAGTGTGTAGCGGTTTTCCGGGGAAAAGCGCGTAGCGCTTTCCCTAGGGAATTGCGTCAGAATAGGAGGAGAGGGGCATGGAATTCATCACCACGCGCGACGAGTTGAGGACGATCTACAAGACGCCTCGGCCGACCGACGGTTCGATCCGCAAGGAACTGAAGGCATTGGACGGCCACTGCCGTTCCTTCATCGGCAAGAGCCCCTTCGTGCTGATCGGCTCGTCCGACGGCGCCGGCAATGCCGATGTGACGCCGAAGGGCGACAGGCCGGGCTTCGTAACAGTGCTTGACGAGAAGACCATCGCCATCCCCGACCGGCCCGGCAACAACCGGCTCGACACGCTGGAGAACATCCTTCTCAATCCCTCGATCGGGCTGCTCTTCCTCATTCCCGGCATGAACGAAACGCTGCGTGTCAATGGCGATGCCCGCATCACCGTCGATGCGTCATTGCGTGAGCGGCTGGCGGTCGACGGCAAGGCACCGCAAAGCGTCGTCGTGGTGACGGTCAAGGCCGCCTACATGCATTGCGCCAAGGCCTTCATGCGCTCCGAATTGTGGAAGCCGGAGAGCTGGTACGACCGCGCGACGCTGCCGACGCTCGGCCAGATCCTGCGCGACCAGTTGGCGCTCGCCGATTCGGCCGAGGCGACCGACCGCTGGCTGGACGAGGAATACAGAGAGACCATGTGGTAGTGTGCCCGGCGACGAATCGCTCGAGCCGGTCTCCATTTCCTTGCTCAACATCCTCGCCATCTCTGGCAGCCTGCGCGCCGCCTCGACCAATTCGGCCCTGGTCGCGGCACTCGCGCAAAACGCGCTGCCGGACTGTCACGTCGCCGTCTACGATGGGCTTGGGCGGCTGCCGATCTTCAACCCCGACGACGAAGGCGAGCGAACGCCACCGCAAGCAGCGGCGCTGATCGACGCGGTCACCGCCGCTGACGGCGTCATCGTCTCCTGCCCGGAATACGCCCATGGTGTGCCAGGCGGCCTGAAGAACGCGCTCGACTGGCTGGTGTCGCGCGATGCAGCCGTCGGCAAACCGGCCATGCTGGTACATGCCTCGCCGCGCTCGCTGTTTGCCCGCGCCGCACTTGCCGAGATCATGCGGACAATGTCTTTCGCGCTCTATGAGGAAGCAGCGCTCGAAATCGCGTTGCTCGGCAAGAAGCCGCCGGAGGTGGAGAAAATCCTGGCGGAACCGGAAAACCGGCTGGCGATGCGCAGCGCCGTTTCGGCCTTCGCGGGCTTCATCCGCTCGCGTTAAGTGGCGGCCATCGTGCTGTCGTATCCCAGGGCAGAGCGAACGCGAAGCGAGCGTCGGCGATCCTTCGCGCCCCCCTCTGTCCTGCCGGACATCTCCCCCACAAGGAGGGAGATTGGCCGTCATCCCTGCTTTCGCCAATCTCCAACGTTGAAAGAAGGGCCATGCGGCGAAGCTGCCGATCTCCCCCCAAGTGGGGGAGATGCCCGGTAGGGCAGAGGGGGGCGCTGTCCCGCAGGCCTCTCGCAAACTTCCGCACTGCCGCTGTGCTCGTCGAGAAATCAGCCCTTGCCCCTCCGCGTCTCGACGTCGGTCTCGCCGACGAACCAGTCGCGTGCAGCGACTTCCTCGAACACCACCCAGACATCGTTGCTGGTCAGGCCGGTGGCGCCGGTGATGGCCGCCGTCACCTGGGCGGCGATCGCGGCCTTTTTGCCGGCCGGGTCATCGGCAATCACCTCCTTGACCAGGCGGATATTCACGAATGGCATGGTGCCCTCCCTTGGATATGCTTGGCGGCCGTTCAATAGGTTTTGGCGCCGTTGACCATGAGCCGGACCATGTAGAGCGAGGTCGTGCCGGCGATGTAGAGGCAGTTCAGCTTGTTGCCGCCGAACACGCAATTGGCGACGACTTCCGGTACCTTGACCTTGCCGATCAGCGTCCCGTCTGGATCGTAGCAATGGATGCCGTCGGCGGCACTGGTCCAGATGCGGCCGTCCGCATCCAGCCTGAAACCGTCGAACAGGCCGGCGGTGCAGTCGGCAAAGACCTTTTCGCCGGAGACCGTCTTGCCGCCCTGGCCAACAGTGAAAACCCGGATGTGCGCCGGGTTTTGGGCGCCATGCGTGCGGCCGGTGTCGGCGACGTAGAGCTTGCTCTCGTCGAGCGAGAAGGCGAGCCCGTTGGGCCTGACCATGTCGGTGATCACCGCCTCGGTCTCGCCGGTGCCGGGATCGACGCGGTAGACATGGCAGGCGCCGATCTCACTTTCGGCCTTGTCGCCCTCGTAATCGGTATCGATGCCGTAGCTCGGGTCGGTGAACCAGATCGAGCCGTCGGACGTGACCACCGCGTCATTGGGCGAGTTCAGCCGCTTGCCGCGCCATTTGTCGGCGATGGTGATGACCGAGCCGTCATGCTCGGTGCGGCTGACGCGGCGGCCGGAGTGCTCGCAAGTGACCATCCGGCCTTGCCGGTCGACGGTGTTGCCATTGGAATTGCCGGACGGCTGACGGAACACGCTGACGCTGCCGTCGGTGTCGTCGTAGCGCAGCATGCGATTGTTCGGAATGTCGGACCACACCACATAGCGCCCGGCCGCAAACCAGGCCGGCCCCTCCGCCCATCGGCAGCCGGTAAACAGCCTGTCGACCTGTGCGTTGCCGTTGAACAGCCGCGAAAAGCGCGGATCGAGAACTTCGTAGAATTCGCTGGTCATGGTTCCTCCCGGTATCAGTCGCTTGGCGAGCCGCGATCAAGCCAGCCTGCGATCGATATGGCAAGATCGATGATGCGTCAGAAGCATTAGGGGAGCGAATGCTGGGCCGGACGGCAGGTCACATCCCGTTAACCGGCTATGCGCCCAGCGCAATGGTGCATTGCAACATCTTATTTTTGCAACGCACCATAACTATGTCATGCTTCGTATCGATCAAGGGAGGAACAACTGGCCGCGAAATGCGGCGCAAAAGGAAACTCGCTATGATCATCGACAGCCTCATGAGCCGCGCTCGCGCCAGCATCGCCAAGCGCCGGCATTACAACCGCCTCGTCGCCGAAATCGACAGCTTCAGCAGCCGCGACCTCGCCGACATGCGCGCCGACCGCTCAGAAATGCTCTATCAGGTCCACAAGCAGATCTACGGCTGAGTCTTCGGTCGACCTATCACGATCGGCGGGCATCAGCCCGGCACGGCCAGCGCCTTCTCGATCTCCGGCAGCAGCAGCGTCTGCGCCGAGTCCGGCGTCAGCGGCCCGACATGCTTGTAGGCGATCTTGCCATCCTTGCCGATGACGAAGGTCTCCGGCACGCCGTAGACACCCCAGTCGATCGCTGTGCGCCCGGCCTGGTCGACGCCGATCGCCTGGAACGGATTGCCGAGATCGCCAAGGAACCGACGGGCGTTTTCCGGCTGGTCCTTGTAGTTCAGCGCTGCCATGACGAAGCGTCTGTCCTGCGACAGCGCCAGCAGCACCGGATGCTCGTCGCGGCATGGCGCGCACCAGGACGCGAAGACGTTGACCAGCGTCACTTTGCCGGCGAACTGTTTTGAATCGAGGCCCGGCAAATTGGTGCCCTCGAGCGCCGGCAGGTTGGTCTGCGGCGCCGGCAAGCCGATCAGCGCCGACGGCACTTCCGACACGTCGCGCCCGGACAACAGCTGCGCCAGGAACAATCCCGCCAGCCCGAGAAAGACCAGCAGCGGCACCAGCACGATCAGGCGGCGACGCGCCGGTGTTTCCGTTTCCGTGCTCATGATTTTGCTGCCTTGTCGGAGCGCCGGCGCACGCCGGACGCCTCCAGCTCGGCGAGCTCTCGCTTGCGGCCGCGCTGGTCGAGCAGGATCCAGCCAACCAGCCCGGCCAGCACCACGGCCGTAATGGCATAGGCGGCGGTGACATAAAGGGCATGCATGCTCATTTTCCCGATCCAAGGCTTCTCACGGCGAAATTCATAGCCTCACCGGCTGTTTGTCGCAATGAACGGGTCTGCGGCAGATTTGCGGTTATCGCAAGCCGAAGGTCACTGCGAAAGCAAAACACCTGATATGTTTTTGATACGCATGTATTGGCACGTCAGGGACAGCCTGACAGCCCCTTCGCAGGTAAGCAGGATTCTACCGGCGTCATCCCACATCCTGATTGCACTGGAGCCATGGCTCTGGAACTTGCGAAGGCTAATGGATTCGACCGCGATGAACTCAAGCCCGAAAGACACGGCATTGAACGCCGCCCATTTGGCGGGGGGCCGGTAGGGAAGGACGGTCGAGATGAAGGAAAGGTGCATGCTAGGCCCGTTGCGGTCCATCTTGGCCCCGGTAACCTCGACGGAGGACAGACCGGGGTAGTTGCCGTAGATGGTCTGGAGAAAGATCGGGTTCTCTATGCGCAGCGGCCACATCAATCCGTTCCGTGCCGCAGCGCCAGCGCCGCTGCCACCGGCCCGAGCACGGCAAGAAACAGGGTCAGCGCGGTAAGAATGAGGAAGGGATGCAGGAAGGGATCGGGGTCCGCCACCGCGCCATAGCTTGCCGATACGCCGAAGATCAGTACGGGAATGGTCAGCGGCAGCACCAGCACCGAGATCAGCAGTCCGCCGCGCGGCAACGCTACCGCCACCGCGGCACCGGCAGCACCGATGAAGGTGATCGCCGGCGTGCCGACCAGAAGCGTCAGCGCCGTGGCGCCGATGCCGGCCGGCTCCATGTTCATGAACAGGCCGAGCAGGGGAGCCGCGACGACCAGCGGCAGCACGCTTCCCGCCCAATGCGCCAGGCATTTCGTCAGCACGGTCAGGGCCAGCATGTGCCGGTCGTTGCCAAGCACCAGAAGATCGAGCGAGCCGTCCTCGCGGTCAGCCTGGAACAGCCGGTCGAGGCCGAGCAGGCAGGCCAGCAAGGCGGCGATCCACAGGATCGCCGGGCCGATGCGGGCCAGCAGCTTCAGGTCGGGACCGACGCCGAAGGGGATGGTCGCGATAACGGCGAGAAAGAAAATCACGCCGGTAAGCGCCCCGCCGCCGGCGCGGATACTTAAGCGGATGTCGCGCAGGAAGAGGGCTAGCATGATGTGAGATGCTTTCGCCCAGGCACCCCCCTCTGTCCTGCCGGACATCTCCCCCGCAAGGGGGGAGATTGGATGTCGCCTCGGCTTTCGTCAGTCTTCAACGTGAAAGAGAGGGCGAGTCGTTGAAACCGCCCATCTCCCCCCTTGCGGGGGAGATGTCCGGCAGGACAGAGGGGGGTGCGACAGAGCGCCGGCATCACCCAACCATCCCCATCACAAGCTCCCTCGCCCCCTCCAGCCCCAGCGGCAAATGCGTGGCCGCAACCACGATCCCCCCACCATCGAGATGCTTCCGCATTAGCCCGCCGAATCTCTCCTCCGAAGCCTTGTCCAGTCCCGCCGTCGGCTCATCGAGCAGCCACAATGGCCGATGACTGACCAGCAGTTTTGCGATCGCGGCGCGGCGGCGCTGGCCGGTCGAGAGATAGCCGAACGGCAGATGGCCGATGCCGCCCAACCCGACGGTCTCCAGCGCCTCTTCAACACCCCTGGAACCCGCGCCCGAAAAATCGCGCCAGAAGCACAGATTCTCCTTAACGGTGAGTGCGCTCTTCATCGCGTCGAGGTGGCCGAGATAGTGACAGGCCGAGGCGGCCGACGGAAAGTCTTCGCCACCACCTTCGAACCGCACACGGCCTGCCGCCACCGGCAACAGTCCGGCGATGATCCTGAGCAGCGTCGATTTGCCGGCGCCGTTCGCGCCGGTGACGACCAACGCCTGGCCATCCCCCAGCGCGAATTCGATGCCGGAAAATACCGTCTCGCCGCCGCGTTCGCCGCCCAGATTTTCGGCGATCAGCCGCATCCGTTCCCCTTCGCCGAAAGTTCAAGCGCGGCTTCGGTGCGCCGCAGCAAAAATGGCAATTCCGTGTCTAGAACTATTCCAGAAAATTCTCTATATCCGCATCATCCGTGCCAGCGGTCGGCACGGGAACCGAATTTGCGCCGAACCAGCGCGCGTGCCGCCTTGAACGGCCCGGACGCTTGGGAACGGATAGCGGAATTGGCCGTACCCGCACCTTTGCGCGTGATTTGCATGCCCACTGGCGTCCGTTCCCTCCCCGGCAACCGACAGTTAGGGATCGCACGTGTCCAAATCACTCGACAGCTTCAATTGCCGCCGCACGCTGACCGCCGGCGGCGCCGAGTACATCTACTATGACCTTGTCGAGGCCGAAAAGAACGGCCTCACCGGCATCGCTCAATTGCCCTATTCGATGAAGGTGCTGCTGGAGAACCTGCTGCGCAACGAGGACGGCCGTTCCGTCACCAAGGAGAGCATCCAGGCGGTCGCCGGCTGGCTGACAGACCGGGGCACTGCCGGCGTCGAGATCGCCTATCGCCCGGCCCGCGTGCTGATGCAGGATTTCACCGGCGTTCCGGCTGTGGTCGACCTTGCCGCCATGCGCGACGCCATGGCCTCGCTCGGCGGCGACCCGCAAAAAATCAATCCGCTGGTGCCGGTCGATCTGGTCATCGACCATTCGGTCATCGTCGACGAATTCGGCACGCCGCTGGCTTTCGCCCGCAATGTCGAGCTTGAGTATGAGCGCAATGAGGAACGCTACAAATTCCTGAAATGGGGCCAGCAGGCGTTCCGCAATTTCCGCGTCGTGCCGCCCGGCACCGGCATCTGCCATCAGGTCAACCTTGAGTACCTCGGCCAGGTCGTGTGGACCAACAGCGAAGATGGCGAGACCACCGCCTATCCCGACACCTGCGTCGGCACCGATTCGCACACCACCATGATCAACGGCCTCGGCGTGCTCGGCTGGGGCGTCGGCGGCATCGAGGCCGAGGCCGCGATGCTCGGCCAGCCGGTTTCCATGCTGTTGCCCGAAGTGATCGGCTTTCGCCTCACCGGCAGGCTGAGGGAAGGCGTCACCGCCACCGACCTGGTGCTCACCGTCACGCAGATGCTGCGCAAGAAGGGCGTCGTCGGCAAGTTCGTCGAATTCTTCGGTCCGGGCCTGTCCAACATGACGCTGGCCGATCGTGCCACCATCGGCAACATGGCGCCGGAATATGGCGCCACCTGCGGCTTCTTCCCGGTCGACAGCGAAACCATCCGCTACCTCACTATGTCCGGCCGTGACGAAAGCCGCATCGCCCTGGTCGAGGCTTATTCGAAGGCGCAAGGCCTATGGCGCGACGTCGGCTCGGCCGATCCGGTCTTCACCGATCTGCTCGAGCTCGATCTCGGCAGTGTCGTCCCGTCGATGGCCGGCCCGAAGCGGCCGGAAGGCCGCGTGGCACTTGAAGACATTCCGGCCGGCTTCGACAAGGCCATGGAGACCGAGTACAAGAAGGCCGCCGAAATCGACAAGCGCTATGCCGTCGAGGGCACGGACTACGATCTTGGCCATGGCGATGTCGTCATCGCCGCCATTACCTCCTGCACCAACACCTCGAACCCGAGCGTGCTGATCGGCGCCGGGCTGTTGGCGCGCAACGCCAACCGGCTCGGCCTCAAGCAGAAGCCGTGGGTCAAGACCTCACTGGCGCCGGGCAGCCAGGTCGTCGCCGAATATCTGGAGAAATCCGGTCTGCAGAAGGAGCTCGACCAGATCGGCTTCAACCTGGTCGGCTTCGGCTGCACCACCTGTATCGGCAATTCCGGCCCGCTGCCGGCGCCGATCTCCAAGACCATCAACGATAAGGGCTTGATTGCTGCGGCAGTCTTGTCCGGCAACCGCAATTTCGAAGGCCGCGTCTCGCCCGACGTGCAGGCGAACTATCTCGCCTCGCCGCCGCTGGTCGTCGCCCACGCGCTGGCCGGGACCGTGACCAAGGATCTGACCACCGAGCCGCTCGGCGAGGATCGCAACGGCAATCCGGTCTATCTCAAGGACATCTGGCCGAGTTCAGTCGAGATCCAGGAATTCATCGAGAAGAATGTCACGCGCGAATTGTTCGCCCGCAAATATGCCGACGTCTTCAAGGGCGACGAGTACTGGCAGAACGTCAAGGCGCCGGAAGGCCAGACCTATGCCTGGGACGACAATTCGACCTATGTGCAGAACCCACCCTATTTCGCCGGCATGACATCAGGCTTCGGCAAGATCGGCGATATCAAGGGCGCGCGTGTGCTCGGTCTGTTCGGCGATAAGATCACCACCGACCACATTTCGCCGGCCGGTTCGATCAAGGCGGCCTCCCCGGCCGGCAAGTACCTCACCGACCACGGCGTCGGCGTCGCCGATTTCAACCAGTATGGCACGCGCCGCGGCAACCACGAGGTGATGATGCGCGGCACCTTCGCCAACATCCGCATCCGCAACCACATGCTGGGCGAGAACGGCCGCGAGGGCGGCTACACCATCCATTACCCGTCGAAGGAAGAGGAATCGATCTACGACGCCGCCATGCACTACAAGAAGGAGGGCGTGCCGCTGGTCATCTTCGCCGGCGTCGAATATGGCAACGGCTCGTCGCGCGACTGGGCGGCCAAGGGTACGAATCTGCTCGGTGTCCGCGCGGTCATCGCCCAGTCCTTCGAGCGCATCCACCGCTCCAACCTGGTCGGCATGGGCGTAATCCCCTTCGTCTTCGAGGAAGGCACCTCGTGGGCCTCGCTCAACCTCAAGGGCGACGAACTGGTCGAGATCGACGGACTGAGCAACATCAAGCCGCGGCAGAAGATGATCGCCAGGATCACCTATGGCGACGACAGCGTCAAAGAGGTTCCGATCATCTGCCGCATCGATACGCTGGACGAGCTCGACTACTTCAAGAATGGCGGCATCCTGCAATACGTGCTGCGCGACCTTGCGGCTTAAGGGAGTAGGGCAATAAGGGAGTAGGGCAGTAGGGGAAGCAAGGACAAGCACCTACTGCCCTACTGCCCTACTTTGGCTTTCCAAACCGCGCTGTCGCCGCCAGCAGCACGCCGAGCATCAGCCCGTTGAGGATGTGCCACAGGAAATGCGTGCCGAGCGGAAAGCCGCCGCAGACCAGCGGATCGATCATCCGGCAGACGACCGACACGACGAAGATCGCCGAACCCGCCAGATTGTACCAGCCGGCACGATTGCCGCTGGCCGCCACCCAGGCGCCGAAGAAGGCAAGCGCCAGGAAGGGCGGCAGGTAGCCGGTCGTGCCGTTCGACGCTTGGCGCAGCCAGTCCGGCACGGCAAAGGTCACCAGCCCGGCAACGGCGTAAAAGGCGACGAAGATGACGATCGCCTTGCCCCATTTCATGCCGAGAAAACGTCGCAGGTTGAACAGCGTGTAGGCCAGCGTGAACCCTGCAATCGGCAGCACGTCGGCCAGGATCATTCCCCTTGTGGCAAAGGTGTGGAACAGCGACGAGCCGACGCCGATCGCCACCACCCACCAGGCCAGCACTTCGGCGAAGGCGCCGGTGCCGCGCTTGCGCACCTGCCAGACACCCCATAGCCCGGCGGCAAAAAAAGCCAGATTGCTCAGCGCATTGAGCGGTTCAGCCCAGAATTCCGGCCCCGTCCGTTCGCAATAGAGGTCGACCGGCGCCAGGAGAGATTGCCACATGCTGATTGCCGCCCGAATCGCTTCCATCGTGAAGTGCGCGTCCACCTATTGCGCCCTTGCCAGCGGTTGCAACGGCAAAATTTCACCGCAACGTGACTTCCCGTTGACTGCCGCTTCTGCCACATATTTCGACAATCAGAACAAAGCCGGCATCACCGGCGGGATCGGAACGGCCATGTCATCTCGAAGACCATTGCGGCTTGCGGCCGTTGCGCTGGCTCTCTCGGCGTTTGCCGGAAGCGCCTTCGCCGAGCAGGCCGACAAGCCATTAGGCGTCGTCGAGCTCTTCACCAGCCAGGGATGTAATTCCTGTCCGCCGGCCGACGAATTCTTCGCCGAGCTCGCCGCCAAGGAGAACATCGTCGCGCTCGCCTATCATGTCGACTATTGGGATTACCTCGGCTGGCAGGATACGCTGAGCCGCAAGGAAAATACCGAGCGGCAATATGAGTATATGCGCGCCTTCGGCAGCCGTTCCGTCTACACCCCGCAAGCCGTCATCAACGGCCGCAGCCATGTCAATGGCGCCAGCCGCAAGGAAGTCGACGGCGCGCTGGCCCGCATGGAGAGGGTCGGCGAAGGCATGCGCGTCGGCATCAAGGTCAGCCGGACCAGCGATCGCGTCATGATCGATGCCGGCGACGCCGTGACCGGCCCCGCCGACGCGCATGTCGTCATCGTCTATTTCAACCCGCCGCAGACGATCAAGATCGGCAAGGGTGAAAACACCGGCCGCAGCATGACCTACTGGAACGCCGTCTCCAGCATCCAGACCGCCGGCATGTGGCACGGCAAGGCGCAGCGATACGAACTGCCGATGAGCGAGATCGCCAAGAAGGGCGGCTGCGCCGTGCTGCTGCAGTCGGTCGGCAAGGACGGCGTGCCCGGTCCGATCCTGGGTGCAGCCTTTATCCGCAAGCCTTAGATGGAGCGCTCTCCCTTCTCCCTTGTGGGAGAAGGTGTCGCCGAAGGCGACGGATGAGGGTGTTCCAGGGAACGCCAACGCCTCACTCCGTCCAACACCCCTCATCTGTCTCGGCGCTGCGCGCCGATCCACCTTCTTCCACAACAAGGGGAGAAGGGATAGCCGCGCTCAAGCCTCCGACGACAGCCTATCCGGATGGATCGCGCCGCCACGGCTCCAGCCAATAAAAAACCGGCGTCAGCTTGCTTCTGACGCCGGTCATTTAGGTTTTGGGATCGTCGCACCCGATCTTTCCAAGGAAAGACCGAGGTTGGTTCGATCCGACGCAGACCCGTGGGCGGGGGGCTTGGGGTTTACGAGCCGGTGCCGGACCGAACCGTCTCAGGCAACGCCGGTAAATTCGTCGGACATTGGGGCATGAGCACGGATAAAAAAAGGCAGGATTGTGGCGAAGCATCACCAATTCCAACAGGCGTTTCGCAAACGTGACTGGACGTTGGAGAAACCGCGCGGTGCTGCCGTTGCCCGGCCGGGCCTTGCAATTCGGCAACGAAAGCGCCAACTTTGGTCGGCGTACGATTCATTGCGAGGATCCAGGCATGACTGATCGCAGCAGCGGGACGGAGGATGGGGACGCATCCGCAATATTGATCCCGCTGCACGAGGCAAGACACGAACGCCTCGACCAGCCGGTGCGGTTCGACCGCCGCGAACTGGACCAGATCCTCAGGCTCTACGGCCGTATGGTCGCCGCCAATGAATGGCGCGACTATGCTATTGACCATCTCACCGACCGCGCCGTTTTTTCCGTCTTCCGTCGCACCAGCGAAGTGCCGCTTTTCCAGATCGTCAAGGATCCGAAGCTGGCGCGCCGGCAAGGCGCATTCGCCGTCATCGCCGCCGGCGGACGCATCCTCAAGCGTGGCCAGGAACTCGGCCGGGTGCTTGGCGTGTTCGACCGAACGCTGAAGCTGGTCGAGGCGTAACCCCTTATTTTTGTTTGCGGAACTTCCGCTCGGGCAGCGATTTCGGATCGGGCGGGACCGACGCTCCACCGTTGATCGGCAGTTGCATGAACACCGTGTCCAGCCAGCGTCCGTGCTTGTAGCCGGAGCCTTCCAGGCGGCCGGAATGGTGAAAGCCGAGCTTCTCGTGCAACCGCACCGAGGCGCTGTCGGGCCGGCCATCGCCAATCACCGCGATGATCTGGCGAAAGCCCGCCGCCTTGGCTGCCTCGATCAGCCTTTGCATCAGGAGCAGCCCGACGCCCTGCCCCTTGGCGTCGGGCGCGACATAGACGGAATCCTCAACCACGAAGCGGTATGCCGGGCGCGGCCGGAAAGCGCCGGCATAGGCATAGCCGAGCACAATGCCGCCTTTTTCCGCCACGAGATAGGGAAAGCCACCCGCTACCAAACTGTCGAAGCGCGCTCCCATCTCGATACGACTTGGCGGGTCGAGTTCATAGCTCGCCGTGCCGTTTGTCACCGCGTCGGCATAGATTTCCGTGATCCGGTCGAGATCGGCCGACGTCGCGGCCCGCAAGGTGATGCTGCTCATAATTTATGCACGTCGTTCATCTGCCCTATATCACAGCAAAAGCCGGCATAAAAGAAAAGGGCGGCCATTGGGCCGCCCTTTCCAAACTCGCTGGAGTCAGACCATGATCCCGAAAAGTGGAAACCGGTTTTCGGAACAGATCATGGTCAACAAAGAACGCCGTACTAGCGACGGTCGCCCATGAACTGCAGCAGGAACATGAACAGGTTGATGAAGTCGAGATAGAGCCTCAGCGCGCCCATGATCGCCTTGCGGCCGGCGACATCAGTCTCGTCACCCTCGAAATACATCTCCTTGATGTTCTGCGTGTCATAGGCGGTGAGGCCTGCGAAGATCAGCACGCCGATCGCCGAAACGGCGAAGGAAAGCGCCGACGACTGCAGGAAGATGTTGATCACCATCGCGATGATCAGGCCGACCAGGCCCATGACCAGGAACGAGCCGAACGCGGAAAGGTCGCGCTTGGTCGTGTAGCCGTAGAGCGACAGCCCGCCAAACGCGGCGGCGGTGGCGAAGAAGGTCTGCGAGATACTGGCGGTGGTGTAGACCAGGAAGATCGACGACAGCGACAGGCCGACAAGGCCGGCGTAAACCCAGAACGTCGTCTGCGCCGCCGAAACGCTCATCGATTGGACCCGGAACGACAGGAAC
Source organism: Mesorhizobium sp. M0894 (assembly GCF_040319725.1). NCBI lineage: Bacteria > Pseudomonadati > Pseudomonadota > Alphaproteobacteria > Hyphomicrobiales > Phyllobacteriaceae > Mesorhizobium > Mesorhizobium sp. M0894. The sequence continues at coordinate 503,060 of NZ_JAMYOG010000003.1, forward strand.
ATCACCGCTGCCAGCGGGGCAAAGATCACCAGCCATTTCAGCGGCGAGCCGAAGATCGCGTAGCCGAACGAGGTCAGCATCTCGCCGCTTGGCAACGTGGCAACCGCCGAGGCGGGATCGCTGGTGGTGGCCAGCATGATTGTGCCGACCGCGGCAAGGCCGGTGATGAGGAGGCCAAGCCCCATCAGGTTGTAGACTTTGATCATGTAGGCCCGCAGGCCCTGGTCGATGGCAGCATCGACGCCGGCGCCGGGCACGGCGCGCGTCTGATAATTGCGAACGGGATCAGCCATGGAAATCCTCATATTGCTTCTGCCCCGTCCGGTGTCAGGTCCTTTTGAACCCAGGCGCCGCTGGCGGGGCTCCAGCATGCCTGCGCCGAAATATGATGGTTCTTGGCGTAAAGGACAAGACCGTAACCGGACGTAATGCTCCGTGAAGTGCCGGAGATCCGGTTTTATTGGCCTTGCCGGTCGAAACATTAACGAGATTTAATCAAAACCGGCTCTGGCTCAAAGATTCCGCAGCACCGGCGCCGCCTTGTGGCCCAGCACCCGCCACGTGCCGGCCAGGCCGATACCCACCGTGACCACCAGTGAAAAGCCGATGGTCGCCACGGCTACCTCGGGCATGAAGTGCGATGGCAGCGTCATGATGCGCGCGACGACGTACCACGCCGCCACACCGCCCGCCGCCAGCGCGAAGATCGCGGTCGCAAGGCCGATCAGCATGTATTCCAGCGAAAAGGCCGCGATCAGCGTTTTCCTGGTCGCACCCAGGGTCTTCAGCACCACCGCGTCGTGGATGCGGGCCCGGTTGCCGGCGGCGAGCGCCCCGGCCAGCACCAGCACCGAGGCGATCAACGCCACGCCCGCCGCGGCCCTGATCGCGGTGCCGAGCTGCACCACCAGCCGGTTGACGATGTCGAGCGCGTCCTTGACCCTGACCGTCGTCACCGCGGGAAAAGCCCGGGTGACGGCATTGAGAAGATGCGCGTCGTCGGCCGCCGACGCATTCGTCTCGGTCAGCGTCGCCAACCAGCCATGCGGCGCCCCGGCGAATGTGTTGGGCGAGAACACCATGACGAAATTGATGCCCATGGTTTCCCATTCGACCTGGCGGAAATTGGCGATCTTGGCCGTGATATTGCGGCCGAGCACGTTGACGGTGATGGTGTCGCCGAGCTTCAGCCCGATCTCCTTGCCCTCCTCGGCGGAAAACGAGACCAGCGGTTCGCCGGAATAATTCCCCGGCCACCAGCTGCCCTCGGTCAGCGTTGCATTCTCCGGCAATTGTGCGTCATAGGTCAGCCCACGGTCGCCGCGCAGCACCCAGGCGCCTTCGGCCGGAACCTTGACCTTGTCGACATCGACGCCGTTGAGCGCCATCACCCGGCCGCGCAGCATCGGCACCTTGATCAGCGTGCCCTGCGGCGCCTCTTTGCCGACCAGCGCGGAGAAGGCATCGACGTCGCCGCTCTGGATATCGACGAAGAAGAAGTTCGGCGCCCGTTCCGGCAGGCTGCCGGAAATCTGCCGCCTGAGATTGCCATCGATCAGCGCCAGCGTCACCAGGAGCGTCAGCCCGAGACCCAGCGACAGCACCACGGACGGCGTCAAGGCGCCAGGCCGATGGATGTTGCCGATGGCGAGCCTGAGCGCCGTCGAGCGCACACGCGGACTTCTCTTCGCCGCCCACTGCACCAGCGTACCGACGACACGCAGCACCAGGAACGAAAAGACCGTGGCGCCGACGAAGATCGAGGCAATACGGCGGTCGCCGGAAAACAGGATCGCCAGCACCGCGAGCAGCAGCGCGATGGCCATTGCCGCGGCGACATAGAGCGGGCGGGGAAAACCGCGGCCCTCAAAACCCATTTCGCGAAACAGCGCCGTCGCTGGCACGTCGCGAGCACGGCCGAGCGGCAGCAGGGCGAAGGCCAGCGTCACCAGCAGCCCGAACAGCGCTGCCATGCCGAGGGCGCCGGGATAGAACCCACCTTCCGCCGGCACCGGAATAACCGACTGGAGTGCCGCGCTGGCCGCGAACGGCATCAGCGCGCCAAGCACAAGGCCCAGCGTGATACCGAGGGCGGCAATCATCAGGATCTGCACCAGGTAGACGGCAAAGACGAACCCGCCCGAAGCCCCCAGGCTCTTGAAGGTGGCGATGACGCCGCGCTTGCCGTCGAGATAGGCACGCACCGCATTGGCCACGCCGACGCCGCCGACCACCAGCGCCGTCAGCCCGACCAACGTCAGGAATTGCGAGAACCGCTCGATGTTCGAGGACAGCGCCGGCGCTGCGTTGCTGCGCGTGCGGATCGACCAGCCGGCCTGCGGGAACTCTTTCGCGGCCTGCTCCTGGATCGCCTTGATCTGTACTTCAGTGGTGCCGCCGGGCAGGCGGACCTTATAGGCGTTCTCGACCAGGCTGCCCGGCTGGATCAGGCCTGAAGCGGCAAGCCCGTCGGTCGACACCATCAGCCGCGGCGCAAAACCGAAGCCATCCGACACCGCATCTGGCTCGTTGACCAGCTTGGCGCGCAGCTCGAATGTCGCGCTGCCGAGCTTCAACCGGTCACCGATGCCAAGGTTCAGCCGCTCGAACAGAAGGTCCGGGGCGGCGGCGCCGAAGACACCGGATTTTTCGCCGAACAAATCCTCTCGCGACAGCACCGGCTGGGTCTCCAGCGCGCCATAGAGCGGATAGGCGCCGTCGACCGCCTTGGCCTCGACCAGCGCCTGGTCGGAGCCGTCCTCGAGCCTCGCCATCGAGCGCATGTTGGCGCTGTGCGAAACCGTGCCAAGCCGGCCGAGGAAGCTGCGTTCGGCTCTGGTCGGATCGCGCTGGTTGATCTGGAAGCGGAGATCGCCGCCGAGCAGCGTCTGACCCTGGTGGGCAACACCGGCGGAAATCGCCTGCGCCACCGAATTGACGCCGCCGATTGCCGCGACGCCGAGCGCAATGCAGGCAAGGAAGATCAGGAAACCGGACAGCCCGCCGCGCATTTCGCGCAGCGAGAACTTGAAGGCCAGCCTCAGCGTTTGCGACAGCGGCATCAGGCGGTCACCTTGCCGGCCCTGGAGGCCGGCTTGGATGCGTCCTCGATCAGCCCCGACCGCATCGACATCTGGCGCGAGCAGCGCGCCGCGAGCACCGGGTCATGCGTGACCAGCACCAGCGTCATGCCGCGTTCGGCCGCCTTGGCGAACAGCAGGTCGGCGACGTGCCGTCCCGTCGCCTGGTCGAGATTGCCGGTCGGCTCGTCGGCGATCAGGATGCGTGGCGACGGCGCCAGCGCCCGGGCGATCGCCACGCGCTGCTGCTCGCCGCCAGACAATTCGCCGGGATAATGGGTGATGCGATCGCTAAGGCCGACCGCCGCCAGTTCTCGCGCCGCCACGCCGAACGGATCGGCATGGCCGGCAAGCTCAAGCGGGACGGCGACGTTTTCCAGCGCCGTCATATTGGGGATGAGGTGGAACGACTGGAACACGATGCCGATGTTTCGCCCTCGAAACGATGCGATCTGGTCTTCGCTTTTGCCGTTGAGCAGCTCGCCGGCAATTCGTACCGCACCCGAATCGACCCTTTCAAGCCCGGCCAAAACCATCAGCAACGTCGACTTTCCCGAACCCGAAGGTCCAACGATGCCTGTCGCTTCGCCGCTCGCCACATCAAGGCTGACGCCCTTCAGCACATGCACCGAGGATGCGCCTTCGCCGAGCGTCAGCGATACGTCTTTCAGCGAAATGACGGCTTCTTCCAAAATCAAATCGTCCTATATGGGGGAAAGAGGGCTAGAGCATCCGATGCTCGACAAAGACGAAAACCTGCCTTCGCCAACAGATGTTCCTGGTCATATGGGGCCTGCCGCATGGCTTTCAAACACACTTTTGCCGCAGCCTTCGCCCTTTTCCTCGCGATCTGCAGCGCCATTTCGTCGGCGCGCGCCGAGCCCTTCACCATCGTTGGCTTCGGCGACAGCTTGATGGCGGGTTATGGCCTTGGGCCGGGTCAGGGGTTCACCGAAAAGCTGCAGGCCGCGCTTCGCGCCAAGGGCTACGATGTCACGGTCGCCAATGCCGGCGTTTCCGGCGATACGACGAGCGGCGGCCTGTCGCGGCTCGACTGGTCGGTGCCGGACGGCACGCAGCTGGTCATCCTGGAGCTCGGCGCCAACGACATGCTGCGCGGCGTTTCGCCCGCCATAGCGGAAAAGAACCTGGACGCCATGCTGGCAAAGCTGAAGCAGCGCAAGATCGCCGTGTTGCTGGCCGGGATGCGCGCGGCGCCGAATCTCGGCGCCGATTACCAGAACGCCTTCGACGCGACCTTTCCGAGACTGGCTGAAAAATACGGCGTGCCGCTCTATCCTTTCTTTCTCGAGGGCATCGCCGGTCAATCCGTCCTGCAACTCGAGGACGGCCTTCATCCGAACGCCCGAGGCGTCGACCGTATCGTCGAGGGTATCCTGCCCAGCGTGGAGAAGACCATTGAAGCGATCCGGGGCAATTCCTGAAGGCGAGGGTTCGCCGCCGCAACACCTTCCGCAGGGGAAGCTTTTAGGCAGGCCTGCGACCAACAAACCCCTTGCCCCGTTTGAATATCGATGATTCGCTAGGAGCAAGAGTTCGATTCGAGGACAGGAGGCTTGCCATGCCGCGTCTTTTTACCGCCCTCGAAATACCGCGTGATGCCGCTCTTTCGCTGTCCCTGCTCAGGGGCGGCCTGCCCGGAGCCCGCTGGATCGACGTCGAAAACTATCATCTGACGCTGCGCTTCATTGGCGATGTCGAGGGCCATGTCGCCGACGAAATCGCCAACGCGCTCGACCGCGTTCACCGCCCGTCCTTCCCGCTGACGCTGTCCGGCGTCGGCGCCTTCGGCCAGAAGAAGCCGCATGCGGTGTGGGCCGGGGTCGCCGCTTCGCCCGATCTTTCCGCTCTGCAAAGCGAAATCGAGCGCATCTGCCAGCGGCTCGGCATCCCGGCCGACCCGCGCAAGTTCATGCCGCATGTGACGCTGGCCCGCCTGCGCAATGCGAGCCCGCTCGACGTCGCCCAGTATCTGTCGGCGCGCGGCAATTTTTCGACTCTGCCGTTCCGGGTCGGCCGCTTCGTGCTGATGTCGTCGCGCGACTCGGTCGGCGGCGGGCCTTACGTCGTCGAGGAGGCTTGGCCGCTTTCGGGTGCCGACAACCGCGTCGCCAGCCGTTTGGCCGGCGCCGCCGACGCTTCGCGGATCATGCGGTAGACGGACATGGCCAGGGAGAAACTAGCAAAAGAGGCGATCAGCGCCGAACTTGCCGGCCTCGACGGCTGGTCGCTGGCCAAGGATGGTGGTTCGATCAGCCGCAGCTTCACTTTCAAGAATTTCTCGGAAGCCTTTGCCTTCATGACCCGCGTGGCGTTGGCGGCGGAGAAGATGGACCACCACCCCGACTGGTCGAACGTCTACAAGACGGTAAACGTGACCCTCAACACACACGACGTCGGCGGCCTGACCGCGCTGGATTTCGATCTGGCCAGGAAGATGAACCGCTATTTCGGCGCCTGAGCTTATCTGCACCTTGCAGCGAGGTTCGGCTTTCACCACATTTTGCCTTGCGGTCACGCGTGAAGTCACGCGACGGCGGCAAGGAGAGGTTGATGGCGCAAAAATCCGGTTTTGATTTCTTCGGCCTCGGCAGCAAGCCGGGCAATGAGAGCGAAGTGCGCGAAAAGTTCTGGCGTACAGCGAAGAAGGCTGCCCGGCAGATCCCGTTCATGGAGGAGGTGGTCGCCGCCTATTACTGCGCCATGGACAAGAAGACGCCGCTGCGCGCCAAGGGCACATTGCTGGCTGCGCTCGGCTATTTCGTGCTGCCGACGGACGTCATCCCCGATTTCATCTTTGGGCTTGGCTTCACCGACGACATCGCTGTGCTAACCGCCGCGATCACAACCGTCAGCGCCCACATCACGCCGGCGCACCGGCTCGCCGCCAGGCAGGCCATCGCCGACAAGAGCTGAGCCGGTGCGGCGCAAAAAATCGCGCGAGAACCGACTTTCCGGCCGTCAAAGCCACCGCCGCACCCGCGTCTTGTAGGCGCGATAGGCGTCTCCGAACTTACGCTCGAGATAACGCTCTTCCGGCGCGATGACGCCCGTATTGATCACCCACAGCAAGGGAATGACGAGCGCGATACCCCAAAGACTTCCGGCCGCGACACCGAGGCCCAGATAGATAAGGGTCGCTCCCAGATAGAACGGATTTCTGGTCCACCGATAGATACCGTCGACGACCAGCGCCGTCGTTGGCAAGGTCGGTGGTATGCTGGTTCCAGCGGCCTGAAAGCGGCCCGCCGCCATAAAGATGAGCACGAAGCCGCACACCGCGAGCACGGCGCCGGCCAGATAGCGGGCGAGGGCCTGCCCGGCCATGACCGGGAGCGGCGCGAGCACCTCGAGCACGGTTGCCGCCGCCAGGAAGCCGAGGAAGATCAAAGGCGGCAGCGCAATGACCCCCGCCACGTCGGGCGCGCCCGGTCCGCCCGCCACCTCTCCGCCATCCGACCGGGGCACCGCGCCGCTGGCCACCGCGCGGACGGCGACACGAATGCCGAACACGATCGCCAGGACGACTGTGCCGCCCGCCAGGATCAGAACTGTCTCGGAAATGGCCATGGCCAAATCTCCCGTAAGCCGCCAAGGAGGGCACCCTGGCCGAGTGCCGTGGAGCCGAACGCAGACATATACCGCCTGGCGGGAAATTCGTCACGTAGCTCTCAGAAAAGCGAGAATCGCTGCAAGACCTAGCTGCTTGAAAAGTCAAACTCTTGCCGTTTTCGTGGCCTCCAAGTCGCGGCAGGGACATTGCGCCAGCCGCTTTTTCAAGCGGCAGCGCGAAGACGGCGGCGGTTTCCTGGCGTGAACATCCTTTTCTCAGGGGAAATTCACCGTTTGGTAACCCAGATTAAATCAAAATGAAGCGACGGGCAGGACGCCGAGCCGGCCTGCCGCCGCACCAGTGGAATACGGGAAAAGCGATGCGCGGATTGATTGCTATATTTTCCAGCCTGGCCCTGGTGGCCTTGACGGCGCCCGCGCTGGCGCAGTCGGCAACCAAGATCGGCCAGCACAATGCCTGGGGCACCTACAGCTACCAGGCGTCGGGCGGCGGCAAGGTCTGCTATGTCCTGACCGTGCCAACCGACAAGCAGCCGCCGACGCTCGATCATGGCGACATGTTCTTCTTCGTCAGCCAGCGGCCGGGGCAGCAAGTGTCCTACGAGCCGCAATTCATCGCCGGCTATACCTTCCAGGAAGGTTCCAAGGCCACCGTCACCATCGACAAGAAGTCTTTTTCGATGTTCACGCGCGGCAAGTCGGCCTGGGTCGAGAACGCCGCCGAGGAGCCGGTGCTGATCGCCGCGATGAAGACCGGCACCGACATGAAGGTGTCAGCCAAGTCCGGCCGCGGCAATACCACCACCTACGTCTTCTCGCTGAAGGGCATCTCGGCGGCGCTGGCCTCGATCGCCAAGTGCAAGTAAAGTCCTCGTCCGGGACGTTCACGACCTAACACAGCGACGTAAAGAACCAGTGTTCGTGCGGTCTTGCCTTCTCTCCTTGTGGGAGAAGGTGGATTGGCGCGCAGCGCCAAGACGGTTGGGGGGTGCTGGACGGAGTGCAGGGGATGCCAAGCTGGAACACCCCTCATCCGACCGAGCTTCGCTCGGCCACCTTCTCCCACAAGGGGAGAAGGAAGAACCCCCTGCATGACTCCGCCATCAACCTGTGCTATGCGCCGCGCTTCATTTCGGGCACGATGCTGTAATCGGCCGCAAATCGCTTATATTGGCGCAACAATGACCCTTTCATTCGATCTTACCGCCGAAGGCGCGCGTGACGCGTTGCGCACCCGCACGACGCCTGAAAAGCCGTCGCTGATCGGCTTGACGCGCGCCGAACTCGGGGCCGCCCTCGTCGCCGCCGGCATCGTGCCGGAGCGCCAGGCGAAGATGCGCGCCCAGCAGCTCTGGCACTGGATCTATGTGCGCGGCGTTTCCGATTTTGCCGGCATGTTCAACATCTCCAAGGATTTGCGCGCCGCACTGGACAGGCATTTCACCGTTGCCAGGCCCGAGATCGTCGAGGAGCAGATTTCCTCCGACGGCACCCGCAAATGGCTGTTCCGCTTTCCGCCGCGCGGCGCCGGCCGGCCGGTCGAGATCGAGACCGTCTACATTCCCGAAGAAGGCCGCGGCACGCTCTGCATCTCCTCGCAGGTCGGCTGCACCCTGACCTGCTCCTTCTGCCACACCGGCACGCAAAAGCTGGTGCGCAACCTGACGGCGGAAGAAATCCTCGCCCAGCTTTTGACAGCTCGCGACCGGCTCGGCGATTTCCCCGACCGCGACACGCCCGACGGCGCCATCGTGCCGGCCGAGGGCCGGAAAGTGTCCAACGTCGTCATGATGGGCATGGGTGAGCCGCTCTACAATTTCGAGGCGGTGAAGAAGGCGCTGCTGATTGCATCCGACGGCGACGGGCTTTCCCTGTCGAAGAGGCGCATCACGCTGTCGACCTCGGGCGTCGTGCCCGAAATCTTCCGCACCGGCGAAGAGATCGGCGTCATGCTGGCAATCTCGCTGCACGCTACCAATGACGATCTGCGTGACCTTTTGGTGCCGATCAACAAGAAGTATCCGCTCAACGAGCTGATCGCTGCCTGCCGTGCCTATCCCGGCCTGTCCAACGCCAAGCGCATCACCTTCGAATATGTGATGCTGAAGGACGTCAATGATTCCATCGAGGACGCCAAGGCGCTGATCAAGCTGCTCAAGGGCATCCCGGCCAAGATCAATCTGATCCCGTTCAATCCGTGGCCGGGCACCAACTACCAGTGCTCGGACTGGGAGACGATCGAGAAATTCGCCGACTACATCAACAATGCCGGCTATGCCTCGCCGATCCGCACGCCGCGCGGCCGCGACATCCTCGCCGCCTGCGGCCAGCTCAAATCGGACTCCGAGCGCATGCGCAAAGTCGACCGGCTGGCGCTGGAAGCGATGATGATCGCAGGGCACGGCGAGGCGTGAATCGCGTCGTCGCCTATCTGATCCGCTTCGCCGTCATCCTGATCGGTTATGGCGTCGCCTCGCTGGCGGCCAGCGCATTTCTCAATATCATGTTTCTGGCGTCCCTGGGCTACACGCCGGAGCAGGCACCGCCGGCGGCGACGGCTTCCCTCTATTTTTCCGTCCCCTTCGTCGCGCTGTTCGTCGCCTATTTCGCTTTCATGCCGGCGGCGATCGCCATCCTGGTTTCCGAAATCCTCGGCCGGCGCGACTGGCTGTTCTATGCACTGGCGGGCGCGGCGGTGGCGGCGGTCTTCCTCGGCTTCGTCCACCAGACGAACGACGCCAATTTCGAGGTTACCAACACGAGCGTCATGCTGGCGGTGATCGGCTGCGGCATGGTCGGCGGTATTTTCTACTGGCTGAGCGCCGGCCGCTCGGCTGGGAGCTGGCGTCAAATCGGACGCCCTATTTCGCCTGGGCCGTCAGGATCTTGAGCGCGAAGGCCGAAAAAACTCCGGCAAACAGATAGTCGACGACGCGCGTCACGCGCGGGCTGGCTTTCATCGCCGCCGAGAATTTTTCCGCCGCCAGCACCATCGGCGCTGTCACCGGGACCGACAGCACGACGAACATCGCGCCGAGGAAGAACAGCTTTCCCGGCGCATTGGGATCATGCGCGGAGACGAATTGCGGCAGGAAGGTCATGAAGAACAGGATGATCTTCGGATTGAGCAGATTGACGCCGAGCCCCGCCGCCCAGCTGCGAACCAGCGATATCTGCGGCCCGCTCTTCTTCTCCGGTGAAAACGCCGACCCTTTTGTGATCGCCTGCCAGGCCAGGAAGACCAGATAGCCGGCGCCGAAAATCTTCAGCACGAAGAACGCCATCGGCGAGGCGACGATCAGCGCCGAGACGCCGACCACCACCAACGTGGTGTGGATCAGCGTGCCGCACAGCGCGCCGGCCATCGAGGCGAAGCCGGTGGCGCGGCCCTGGCTCAGCGTGCGCGACACGAACAGCGTCATGTCCGGCCCAGGCGTAATCGCCAGGATCACCGTCGCGATGGCGAATTGGATAAGCGTAGCGTTGTCGGGAATGAAGGACATTGGCGGCCTCGGACAAGAAGGCGCAGCCTATAGCGCAGGCGCCTCGCCGACGCCAGCATCTCGCCGCCACGGCGTCTGGTCCAGCGCTTGCGGCTCCCAAGCGCCTGTTCCTCCCTTGCGCAGCCCCGAAACGCCGTGATACCTCGCCCGCAAGAATCCTGTCGCGGAACCGCCCACCATGTCGAAAGCAAAAGCCGTCAAGAAAGTCGTGCTCGCCTATTCTGGCGGCCTTGACACCTCGATCATCCTGAAATGGCTGCAGACCGAGCTCGGCGCCGAGGTCGTGACCTTCACCGCCGATCTAGGCCAGGGTGGCGAACTGGAGCCGGCTAGGCGCAAGGCCGAGATGATGGGCATCAAGGATATTCGCATCGTCGATGTCCGCGAGGAGTTCGTATCCGATTTCGTCTTTCCGATGTTCCGCGCCAACGCTGTCTATGAAGGCACCTATCTGCTCGGCACCTCGATCGCCCGGCCACTGATCTCGAAACATCTTGTCGAGATCGCCAGGGAGACCGGCGCCGATGCGATCGCCCATGGCGCCACCGGCAAGGGCAACGATCAGGTGCGTTTCGAACTCTCGGCCTATGCGCTCAACCCCGACATCAAGGTCATCGCGCCCTGGCGCGACTGGTCGTTCAAGTCGCGCACCGATCTGATCAATTTCGCCGAGCAGCACCAGATTCCGGTGCCGAAGGACAAGAAGGGCGATGCGCCGTTCTCGGTCGACGCCAACCTGCTGCATTCCTCCTCCGAGGGCAAGGTGCTGGAAGACCCGTGGAGCGAGCCGCCGGAATTCGTCCACCAGCGCACCATCTCGCCGATGGATGCGCCGGATGAGGTCACAGAGATCGAAATCGAATTCCTCAAGGGCGATCCCGTCGCGCTCAACGGCAAGAAACTGTCGCCGGCAACGATGCTGGCGGCGCTGAACGATCTCGGCCGCGACAATGGCATCGGCCGGCTCGATCTGGTCGAGAACCGTTTCGTCGGCATGAAATCGCGCGGCGTCTACGAGACCCCCGGCGGCACCATCCTGATATCGGCCCACCGGGCGATCGAATCGATCACGCTGGACCGCGGAGCCGCCCATCTCAAGGACGAGTTCATGCCGCGTTATGCCGAGCTCATCTACAACGGCTTCTGGTTCGCGCCCGAGCGGTTGATGCTGCAGGCGATGATCGACAAAAGCCAGGAAGACGTCGAAGGCACCGTGCGGCTAAAACTCTACAAGGGCAACGTCATGGTCACCGGCCGCAAGTCGAGGAAGACGCTCTATTCCGATGCGCTGGTCACCTTCGAGGACGACCGCGGCGCTTACGACCAGAAAGATGCCGAAGGTTTCATCCGCCTCAATGCGCTGAGGCTGCGCACGCTGGCGGCGCGTGGTCGTAAAGGCTAAGTATATATTCATGAAAATCCTGCTTAGCCTAGATCCATACTCTTAGTGAGCTAATGTAGTTATTTCTAATGACAGCTGCAGAGCTTTTCTTGCTTGACCTCATGGCCGGATTGTCCAATTGTTTTTTTGGGCAATGGGGCTGTAATAATGCGACTTGGTCTTTTGATTTTGACGGCGATGTTTGGCATTCTGGCGGGCTGCCAGACCGGACAGGACACCACGAAGAAGGATCCCCAGGCGGGATGCATCGCCGCTGTCGCTACATGGACCATTACGTTCAAACATGAGATCGCAGCCTTCATGGGCGTTTCTCAGGAACGCATGCCGAGCCTCTTCTGCCGGCGCTTGGGCGATGCGGTGCGCAGCGGCCGAATTGGCTTCTCCGACATAAACAGCCTTCAGCTCGACCAATCCACCGACATCTGGAAGGTCATCAAAGGCAAGTGACAGGTCGGCGATGGTTAGTTTGCGACGCGCCACGCGACTTCCGCTGATGTTGCTGGCGGGCCTGGCAGCAGCCGGAGCGGAGGAATTCGATCCCACCTCGCTCGACCTCGCCGCGCTGATTGAATGCAGGGCCGACGTGCCGGCCTATAACGGATTCGCCTTGTGGCTGAGCGGTGAGCCCGGCGCGGCGGAAAAACTTGGCTGGAAGGAAGTCACCGCCGGCAATCCTTTCCTCAGGCAATACGAGCTGCCGGCCACGGTCGGCGTCTTCGGGCGCGAAACGGCGGCCGTCGTCCTTACCGCGACCGGGCCGATGGCGGTGTTTGACGATGTTTCCGCGCCCGATCTCGCTCGAGCGCTCGGCGTCACAGCGCAAATCTCGACACCGGACAAATTCCTTGGCGAGAAGGTGCTCGTCGAAAGCAGCGAGGAAGCCGACGGCATGACATTTTCCACGCACATTGCGCTCAATGTCTCAACCGTTAATTCACATCCCGGCAAGGTTCTCGCCGGCTGCTCCTACGCGCTCGACGTGAAATAGAAAGCCCGGCGCATGGCCGGGCTTTCTGTCGAATCATTCTATCGAATAGAGATTTCTGTCAGTCGGCATCGATGGCTGTGGCCATGCGGGCGATGGCCTGTTGATAGACGCTAGCGGAATTCCAGCCAGCGATTGCGCCCATATTCGCCTGCGCGCTCGCTCCGGCCCGCCAACCATGGCCCTTGAGGAAGTTGGCCGTGGAAGCCAACGCAGTGCTCTTGTCGCGCAGATTTTTGTTGCCGACGCCATACGTCAAAACATTTCCGGGCAGGAACTGCGTGTGGCCGATCTCGCCATGTGCGGCACCGACCGACGAGGCGCTCAACGCTCCGCGATCGACCAGCTTCAGGGCTGCAATCGCATGGGGATAGAAGAACTCCGGACGGCGGCAATCATAAGCGAGCGTTAAAATGGCAGAGACCGTATTCTGGTTGCCCATGGCGGAACCGAAGCCCGTCTCCATACCCCAGATGGCGATCAACACACCCGGCGACACGCCGTAATTCCGTTCGATCTTGTCGAACAGCGCCGCATTGGCCTTCTTCAGCGCACGGCCCCTGGCAATGATCGCGGACGCGCCACGGCGCTTCATGAAAGCTTCGACCGAGCCGCTGAAAGCCTTATGGATGGCGCGGTCGACGGAGATCGTCTTTGTCGCGTAGGTTGCGCGAGCCAGAGCGGCCAGACCCTTCGAGCCGACACCGTCGGCCTTGGCCTCCGCGGCAAACTCCGGTTTCCACGCCTCGAAGCCGGCGCCGTTTTTGCCACAACTGGCCGCCGCCTGCGCGCCCGTCGCCAGCGCAAGCACCGCCACCACCGTGGCCACTACAAACATCTTCCCCTTGGCAAGAAATGCCATGCTGCTCTCCTGGTTGCCTGAATCACGTTCCCAATTGCGAATTTGCCAGCGAAACACCTGCTTGTCACTGTCCCGGCGCTGCGCCGATGCACTCAATACAGCAGGAACTTCAAATCCACCACACTGGCGGATGCCCGGGAATTTGCCTACGATCAAGTAATTATTGTGGCGGGGACAGAATAAGCATGAAAGACGTTGATGTCGTGATCGTCGGCGCCGGTTCGGCCGGACTTTCGGCTGCCAAGACCCTGCGCGCCGCCGGTTTTTCCTTCAAATTGTTAGAAGCGATGAACCGCGTCGGCGGCCGCGCCTGGACCAGCGACCAGCATTTCGGCGTGCCGTTCGACATCGGCTGCGCCTGGCTGCATGCGGCAGACCGCAATCCCTACTTTCCCGAGGCGAAAGCCGCCGCCTGGACGCTTCATCACCACGACATGAATGTCGATCATCTCTACTACCGCGAGCGAAAGGCAAGCGAAGCCGAAGAGGCCGCGATGAAGGTGGCCGACGCAAGACTGCTCGAACTGGTGGCGGCACATCAGGTGAGGGAAGGCGACGATGACCGCCTTTCGGCATTGCTCGCCAAAGGCCACGCGCCGCGCGCCGCCGCAACCTTCGCGGGGCCGATGGATTTCGGCGCCGACGAGGACGAGATATCGATCCGCGACTTTCAGGCCGCCGCCGATCTCGATCCGAACTATTTCACCAGGGAAGGCTTCGGCACGCTGGTTGCGCGCTTCGGCGCCGACGTGCCGGTGGAGCTGTCGACGCCGGTGCGCAAGATCCTCTGGGATGGGCCGGGCGTAGCCTGCGTCACCGATCGCGGTACCATCCGCGCCAAGGCTGTCATCGTCACCGCCTCGCCGGCAGTGCTCGCCTTCGAGGAGATTGCGTTCTCGCCTGCACTCCCCGATGGGCATTTCGCTGCCTTCTTCGATCTGCCGATGGGCATGCTGACCAAGCTGCCGGTCGAAATATCCGGCACGAGGCTTGGCTTGGAGCCGTTCGACGATTTGCTGATCGAGCGGCTGGCCCGGCACGACATCTACTTCCTCTGCTTTCCCTTCGACTTCGATTTGATGGTCGGTTTCGTCGGCGGCGATTTCGCTTGGGAGATGTCGGCGGCGGGCGAGGCGGCCGGCATCGACTTCGTCGTCGACCGGCTCTGCGGCATCTTTGGCGGCGACGTACGAAAGCATGTCGGACGCGCAATGATGACCAATTGGGGCGCTGAGCGGTTTGTGCGCGGCGCCTATGCGGCGGCGCGGCCCGGCCGCTCGCAAGCGCGCGCCACGCTGATGCAGCCGGTGGCGGAAAAGATCTTCTTCGCCGGCGAGCATTTGGCCGGTCCGCTGATGCAGACCTGCGGCGGCGCCAGATTGTCGGGCGAGGCAGTGGCTAGGGAGGTCGTGGCCCAGCTTGCGGCAAAATAGCATCGGCCGGCAGGAACGTGGGCCGGTGACAGGCGTTTGGCCTTGTCCTGTTCGCCTCGTCCTCCGCATTTCGAATGATTTGAGACGCCAATGAAGCTTTTCGACTGCCCGCATTGCGGCCACCGTCTCTATTTCGAGAACGCGCAATGCCTGAACTGCGCCAGCCTCGTGCTCTATGATCCCGAGCATGCGCGTTTTGTGCTGTCCGGCATCGACGACATCTTCCAATGCACCAACGCCGACGAATGCGCCTGCAACTGGATGGCGGAGCTTGGCCACGCCTTCTGCCGCGCCTGCACGCTGAACCAGCTGATCCCGGATCTGTCGGTCGACGGCAATCGCCGCCGCTGGATCCGTGTCGAGGCGGCAAAGAAGCGTGCCGTCTATTCGCTGCTCGCCTTCGGCCTGCCGGTCGCACCCAAGCAGAATCCCGGCGACGAGATCGGCCTCGCTTTCGATTTTCTTGCCGATCCTATCGGTGGCGGTCCCGGTGGCGAGCGTATCCTGACCGGCCATGACAACGGCCTGATCACGCTCAACGTCGCCGAGGCGGACTCGGCTGAGCGCGAGCGGCGGCGCGTCGAGATGGGCGAGAACTACCGCACGCTGCTCGGCCATTTCCGCCATGAGCTCGGCCATTACTATTGGGACCGCCTGATCCGTGACGATCCGCAAAAGCTTGCCGGTTTTCGCGCTTTGTTCGGCGACGAACGCGCCGGCTACGAACAAGCGCTGAAGACCTATTACGCCGATGGCGCGCCGCCCGACTGGCAGCAGCGCCATATCTCGGCCTATGCGACGTCGCACCCGTGGGAGGACTGGGCCGAGACATGGGCGCATCACATGCATATCACCGACACGCTGGAGATGGTGCATGCGCTGAATTTCCCGCTCGGCCGGCTGGAGACCGTCGAAGCCAACGAGCTGCCGCGCGCCGATACCGGCGGCGAGCTGCAGCCGGCACCATCGGAACCCGCCACCAGGCCGGAGCCTTTCGAAAAGATCCTCGACCGCTGGCTGGTGCTGTCGGAAGCTTCCAACTCGATCAACCGCTGCATGGGCCTGCCCGATCTGTATCCCTTCGTAATCTCCGACGTGGCGGCGCAAAAGCTTGCTTTTGTTCACGAGCTTTTGACTGACCTGCCGAAAACTATTGGAACAAATCGTGAGCCGGCGGAGGCTTTTTAGCCGGAACGCATGCCGCTTTGCTTCGTTTTCGGTCCCGAGGGACTGTGAAACGGAGAGAAAACCATGAAACGCATATTGTTTCCGGCGGTGGCCGGAGCGCTCATAGCGATGTCGGGCTCTGCTTTGGCCGAAACCGCCGTCTCGGCCATCACCGATCTCAATGTACGCGCCGGCCCCGGCCCGCAATATCCGGTCATCGGGGTACTCGCGGCCGGCCAGTCGGCGACGCTCGACGGCTGCATCGCCAACAGCAAATGGTGCACCATCGCCGAGGCCAACGGCCAGGGCTGGGTCTATTCCGACTATGTGACGGCCGATTTCGGCGGCAGCCGTGTGGTCCTGACACAGCGTCCGGCCGGCGCCGACATTGCCGTCGTGACACCGCCTGCCGATAGCGCCGAATATTCCGACAGCTATACCGGAGCGATCGTTGCCGGCGAGGCGATCGAGCCCATCCGGCGGCCGCCGGCGGAAATCCGCACCTATGTCGAAACGAACCGGCTCGATCCGGTCTATCTCGAAGGCGAGGTGGTTACCGGCGCGATGTTGCCCGACACCGTCGAGCTGCGCGAGATACCCGATTATGATTATCGCTACGTCTATGTGAACGGCCAGCCGGCGCTGGTCGATCCGAGCAGCCGGCGTATCGTGTACGTCGTGCGCTGACGCGCAAAACAGGGCGGTCGCCCTGTAATGGCGGCCGCTCACACCCCGACATTGCCACAAGCCGGCATTGCCGCTGCAATACCGGTTTCCACTTTTGCGTCCGATGCTCTAGATCATGCGAGCCGAAGCACCAGCCAGCGAGCCCGCGTGACGATCGACCCGACCGCCTTCCAACAGTACCGGCACACCGCCAACGAGAAGACCACTTTGCCGCGCCTTCTGCTTGGAACGGTCGTCGTCATCCTGTTCTGGCTCGGAATCACTGCCGCCGTGCTGTTCGGCGGCACCTATGCCTTTGCCGTTTGGCAGGCGTCGTCTGGCACCGCCCCGCCAGGTGGAGGAGCGGTGCAGGATTTCATGGCCTCTCCAGCGGGCATCCTCGCGGCGCTGGCTTCGTTTGCCGGAATCTGGCTCGGCCTTTGGGCTGCCATGCGCTGGATCCATCGCGAGAAGCTGACGGCCCTGATCGGCGTCAGCCGGCGCATTTCATGGTCGGGGTTCCTGAAAGGGCTGGCCGCCGTGCTGATCACCTCGCTGCTTTCCGAGATCCTGCTTTACGGCCTGCAGCCCGATATTGCGCGCGGTACGATCGGCCTGTCCTCGTGGCTTTTGTTCCTGATCCCGATCGCTGCGCTGACCTTTCTGCAGACCTCGTCGGAGGAGATGCTGTTTCGCGGTTATCTGCTCAGGGGCCTGGCGAGCCGGTTCCAGAACCCTTTCATCTGGGCGCTGCTGCCGGGATTGCTGTTCACCTCGCTACATTGGAGCCCAGGCTCGAGCGCCGCGATCAATGCCTGCGTGCTGGCCTCGATCGCCGCCTTTGCGCTGCTGCTGACGCTTCTGGTCTATGCAACCGGCAATCTCGGTGCCGGCTTCGGCGCCCATCTCGGCAACAATCTGACCGGCTTCCTGCTGATTTCGCACCAGCAAAGCTATAATTCCTTCGCCCTGTTCAACGCCAAGCCGCTCGAAGCCGCCGGCTGGACGACTTCAGACGCCGTCCTCATCGCCGCGATCGGCATCGTCAGCAGCCTGTTGACCGTTCTGCTGCTTTTGCATCCGCGCTCCCCGCTGAAGGTCGAGCCGGATATGGCGCGCGCCAGCAGCGTGTGCTGATGCGCCTTGCCTGGTGGTCCTGAGCATATTTGGCGCAAAGCCTGACCAAAGCTTGACTCCGCGGCCGATTTCCTGTCTACACGCCGCGAAATTCCGCGACGAGTATTCCTCCGAGCAAACCGACCGGGACGCCGAAACCTCTTTGAGGTGAAGTGCTGTAAATCGATCCCGGAGGCCAACACCCGGCAGCGCTGTGCGCCCCCGGGTGCTTTTTGGCTTTGGGCTTTTGCCCGGACCGGCTTTTGCTTGGACAGCTGGCGCGAACGCATTACCTCTCGGGCATCATCCGGGTGCCAGGGAAAAGGAAAAAGAATGTTTGAATCGCTACAGGAACGTCTTGGTTCGATCCTGAACGGCCTCACCGGCCGCGGCGCCTTGTCGGAGGCGGATGTCTCGGCGGCGCTGCGCGAGGTGCGCCGCGCGCTGCTCGAGGCCGACGTGGCGCTGGAAGTGGTGCGTTCCTTCACCGACAAGGTGCGCGAGAAGGCCGTCGGCGCCGCCGTGGTCAAGTCGATCAAGCCCGGCCAGATGGTCGTCAAGATCGTCCATGACGAGCTGGTCGAGATGCTCGGCGCCGAGGGCGTCGCCATCGACCTCAATGCGCCGGCTCCGGTCGTCATCATGATGGTCGGCCTGCAAGGTTCCGGCAAGACGACGACCTCGGCCAAGATCGCCAAGCGGTTGGCCGAGCGCCAGAACAAGAAGGTCTTGATGGCCTCGCTCGACACGCGGCGTCCCGCCGCGCAAGAGCAGCTCCGTCAGCTCGGCGAGCAGGTCAAGGTCGCGACGCTGCCGATCGTCGCCGGCCAGACGCCAGTCGACATCGCCCGCCGCGCCGTGCAGGCGGCAAAGCTCGGCGGCCACGACATCGTCATCCTCGACACCGCCGGCCGTACGCACATCGACGAGCCGTTGATGGTCGAGATGGCCGACATCAAGAAGGTGTCGTCGCCGCACGAGATCCTGCTGGTTGCCGATTCGCTGACCGGCCAGGACGCCGTCAATCTGGCGAAAAGCTTCGATGAGCGTGTTGGCATCACCGGCCTCGTGCTGACCCGCATGGACGGCGACGGTCGCGGTGGCGCAGCACTCTCGATGCGCGCCGTCACCGGCAAGCCGATCAAGCTGATCGGCATCGGCGAAAAAATGGACGCGCTGGAGGAATTCCACCCCAAGCGCATCGCCGACCGCATCCTCGGCATGGGCGACATCGTCAGCCTCGTCGAAAAGGCAGCCGAGAACATCGACGCCGAGCAGGCGGCGGCGATGGCCAAGAAGATGCAGTCGGGCAAGTTCGACCTGAACGACCTCGCCGGCCAGCTTCAGCAAATGTCGAAAATGGGTGGCATGGGCGGCATCATGGGCATGATGCCGGGCATGGGCAAGATGAAGGACCAGATGGCCGCCGCCGGTCTCGACGACAAGATGTTCGGCCGCCAGCTCGCCATCATCTCGTCGATGACCAAGGCCGAGCGCGCCAATCCCGATATTCTGAAGCACTCGCGCAAGAAGCGCATCGCCGCCGGCTCGGGCACCGACGCGGCCGAAATCAACAAGCTGTTGAAGATGCATCGCGGCATGGCCGACATGATGAAGGCGATGGGCGGCAAGGGCAAAGGTAGCGGCCTGATGCGCGGCATGATGGGCGGCCTCGCTTCCAAGATGGGGCTCGGCGGCATGATGCCCGGCATGGGCGGCCAAGGCGGCATGATGGGCGGCGGCATGCCCGATCTGTCCAAGATGGACCCCAAGCAGCTCGAGGCCTTGCAGAAGCAGGCACAGGCGGCCGGGCTCGGCGGCATGAAGGGCCTGCCCGGCGGCTTTCCCGCTGGCGGTGGCCTGCCTGGCTTGCCCGGCGGCATGAAGCTCCCTGGTTTGCCGGGATCCGGCGGCGGGCTGCCTGGCCTCGGCAAGAAGAAATGAGGGCGCCATGAACGAAGAAAAGGACATGGCTGACGCGCGCGCGGCGCTGGTCAATTATCGCGCCTCGATCGACAACATCGACGCGGCGCTGATCCACATGCTGGCCGAGCGCTTCCGCTGCACCAAGGCGGTCGGCGTGCTGAAGGCGGAGCATGGCCTGCCGCCTGCCGATCCGGCACGCGAGCAGCAGCAGATCGCCCGTCTTCGCCAACTGGCGAAGGACGCCCATCTCGACCCGGATTTCGCGGAAAAATTCCTGAACTTCGTCGTCCGCGAAGTGATCCGCCATCACGAGCAGATCGCCGCATCCAACGGCATAACGAAAACCGGCTGAGGACCAGCCACCAACCGATCAACCAAATCAGAGCTTTTTAGGAGAAAAGAAATGCCACTGAAAATCCGACTGGCCCGTGCGGGCTCGAAGAAGCGTCCCTATTACCACGTCGTCGTCGCCGATGCCCGTTCGCCGCGCGACGGCCGTTTCATCGAGTCGCTTGGCTCGTGGAACCCGCTGCTGCCCAAGGACGGCGAACGCGTCAAGGTTGACGCCGAGCGCGTCAAGCATTGGCTGTCGCACGGCGCCCAGCCGACCGACCGCGTGCTGCGCTTCCTCGACGAGGCCGGCCTCGCCAAGCGCGAAGCCCGCGCCAACCCGAAGAAGGCCGAGCCCGGCAAGAAGGCGCAAGAGCGCGCAGCCCTGCTGAAGAAGGCGCAGGAGGAAGCTGCAGCCGCTGTTGCCGCCGCTTCCGCCGCGCCGGCCGAGGCGGAAGCCGCCAGCGCCGAATAAGTCATCGATTGCCCTTCACAAAACGGCTGACCAGTCACAAAACGGCGGGCCTTTGCCCGCCGTTTTGCTGTCCATCCGTATGATGCGGCCCGATCAATAGCCTTCCGGGCAACTCGCAACGTAGACACGGCCATTGCGATCGCGATAACGGCACTGGCCGCTTTCGCTGGCACGGCCGATCAGCGCACCGGCCAAGGCGCCGGCCGCACCGCCGATCACCGCGCCCTTGGTCGGGTTGCCGGCCACTGCGGCGCCGACCGCCGCACCGCCCAGGCCACCAACGGCCGCGCCTTGCTCAGTACGGGAGCAGGCACCGAGCGGCACCAGCAGGGCCATCAAGATCATCACCTTTTTCATTGTCGTTCCTCTCCAACAGGGTGCCGTCCTCGCCGCTGCGCCCCCTAACTCGCAACCAGCCAATTTGATCCAAAGAAGAAGATCGGCAGCAGACCGGGCGGCGCTCGATTTGATCCAAAGAGAAGAAAGGCGGCGGCAGACAGCGCCCTCTCTGGCGGCGTGGCCGCCATCGAACGGCTTTGGAAGTCGCTGCTATTGGCTGAACGGGATCAGCGCGCGCACCCTTGGATCGCGCAGATACAGGCCGCCCCAGAGGATGGCGCCAAGGTAGACGCCGAACAGCATATGCGAGAACAAAGGGCTGCCGATACGCACATGCGTGGCGATGGCGCCGCCGAGATAGGCGGTGAGCAGGATGGCGCCGAGCACCGAGGTGCGCGGCAGTACATAAAGTGCTGTCGAGACCAATCCAATGATGCCGAGCATGCGCGAGACATTGGCATCGGCTGGCCAGCCGAGCTGCACCATGGTCTGGGTGACGATTTCGAGCGGCGGTAGCTTGATGACGCCGTCGAAGATCATGAACAGCACGATGACGGCGCTGAGCACGCGACCGGCCCAGAGGGCGCGCGGTGAGACGGATGCTGCCTGAGACTTGGTCATTGATGTTCCCTCCGGTCGTTGCGAGCACTGGCTTTTCTGCCAGCTCGAACCAAGGACGCGTCCCATGACGGCCATCCGACATGCCTCCAGTGCTTTTTCACTCCGGGGACGGCGACCTTGGATGTGCAAGTTCAGCCAGCAACCAACCTGGCCAAGTCCACCTTGCGAGGTGAGGTGGAGGGCGTTATTGGAAATCCGTAAGGGTATCTCCCGAGCGCTCGACGGCAGCAGCCGCCTAATCGCACAACGAAAGTAAGCGATGGCCGGAGAGACCGACCTGAAAAAGTTGCTGGCGGCAATGACGCCGGAGTTGCTTGCCGGCGTTCATGTCTTCACCACGTTGCCACCTGATGCGGCCGTTCCCGACCAGCTCGATCCGGTAATGCTGTTTCGCGAGCACGAGGGCATGACGCTGATCGTGCTTGAAGACCAGGCCAAGACCGCTGGCCTGAAAACCGTGTTCCGCTGCCGGATGCTGACGCTGAACGTCCATTCGTCGCTGGAAGCGGTCGGCTTCCTCGCCGCCATCACCGCGCGGCTGGCCACCGCCGGCATCGGCGTCAATCCGGTCTCGGCCTTCTACCACGATCACCTGTTCGTGCCCGCCGACCGGGCGGAGGAGGCGCTGGATGTTTTGCAGAAACTCGCTGCGGACGCCGCACGATAAGGATCAATGCCTTCGGACGTACAAAATGTCGGGCAATCGCTCTTCATTGTTCGTGCCGTTGCCCAAAGCTTCCGCGCGAAAGCCATGGCGCTCGTAGAAGCGCCGAGCGCCTGAGTTCGACTGAAAGCAATGCAATTTCACAACCGGCAAATTCGCGGTTGCTTGTGTCAGCAGCCGGGCGCCGATGCCTTGGCCAGTCCAGGCAGGATCCAGATAGAGCTGCTCGACCCATTCTCCTGCAACGGCGACAAAGCCAACAATGGCCGCGTCGATTTCGGCGACCGTCACGTGCTGCTGCGCCAGCACGGTGCCGCTGATGAAGGCCATATCCTCATCCGGTGTATGCAGGACCGGCATCCAGTCGAACGACGAAAGCGCTGCGCGCATGATCCTGGCAATTGCGCCTGCGTCCGACCCGTTAGCCGGACGCAGCGCGATTTTAGTCGCAATGCTCATCTCACAAGCCTGCGACCGCGGGCCGCCGGCCGTCCGGCGCCCCCGCGGAGGGCCAGCCGCGAAGCGGCGATGCGGCCCGTGAGCGAGAAGTTATGCCGCCTTCTTCTTTGGCTGGATCAGCCCGCGCTCGACCAGCAGCTCCGCGATCTGAACCGCGTTGAGTGCCGCGCCTTTGCGCAGATTGTCGGAGACGATCCACATCGACAGGCCGTTGTCGATGGTCGAATCCTCGCGGATGCGCGAGATGAAGGTGGCGTCCTCGCCAGCCGATTCCAGCGGCGTGATGTAGCCGCCGTCCTCGCGCTTGTCGATGACCTGGCAGCCCGGCGCCTCGCGCAGGATCTCGCGCGCCTCATCGGCGGTGATCGGCTTCTCGAACTCGATGTTGACCGCTTCCGAATGGCCGATGAACACCGGCACCCGCACGCAGGTCGCCGTCAGCTTGATCTTGGGATCGAGCATCTTCTTGGTCTCGGCCACCATCTTCCATTCTTCCTTGGTGAAGCCGTCGTCGAGGAAGACGTCGATATGCGGGATGACGTTGAAGGCGATGCGCTTGGTGAACTTCTTGACGTCGACGGAATCGGCGACGAACACCGCCCGCGTCTGCGTGAACAGTTCGTCCATGCCTTCCTTACCGGCGCCGGAGACCGACTGGTAGGTGGCGACGACGACGCGCTTTATGGTGGCGAAGTCATGCAGCGGCTTCAGCGCCACGACCAGCTGCGCCGTCGAGCAGTTCGGGTTGGCAATGATGTTCTTGCGTGTGAACAGGGAAATCGCATCCGGGTTCACTTCGGGAACGATCAGCGGCACGTCCTGGTCGTAGCGGAAGGCCGATGAATTATCGATGACGACGCAGCCCTGCTTGCCGATCTTCGGCGACCATTCCTTGGAGACGTTGCCGCCGGCCGACATGATGCAGATGTCGGTGTCGGAAAAATCATATTGGTCGAGCGTCCGGACCTTCAGCGTGCGGTCGCCGAACGACACTTCCGTGCCCTGGCTGCGCCGCGAGGCCAGCGCCACCACCTCACTCACCGGAAAGCCGCGCTCTTCCAGTATGTTGAGCATTTCCCGTCCCACATTGCCCGTGGCGCCGACGATCGCAACCTTGAAACTCATCGAAATCTCCTGTCCCTCTCCGCTCGGTTTCTGGAGAAACCCGCCGGCCAATGCGGGTTTCACCCCGGGCCGGACCCGGGAGAGGGTGGTTGGGCCAAGGGAATCAGACCGTTTTGGTGGTCGTTTTACCGGTTTTTTTGACCAAGAACGTGGTTTTGCTGGAACGGAAAGGCGCACCGAGACGTCCGGCCCAATGGTTCGCATTGGGGCCGGGGATGTCGAAGGCAAGAAGCGCCATCAAAAGGCCGCGCATCGAAAACTATCCCGTTCGGTGCCGGCTTTTACGCGGTTTGCGTAAGGAGTCAATCGCAACCAGGCGGATCGCCCGCCCTGTACAACGAGGGCGGCACGAAGTACGAACGGGCATCGTTTGGCTCGTGGCGCCCGTCGTGGCGCTTGCCGACATCAGACCCGTCGCCGGGCATTTAAGAATCCGAATTTCGAAAGAAGCATATGTCCAACTTCGAAGCTATTGTCCCCGTGCTGGCAAAGGCGCTGGAAAAACGCGGCTATGTCGAGCTGACACCGGTGCAGAAAGCGGTTCTTGAGCTCGGTCAGGCCGATGCGCTGGTTTCAGCCCAGACCGGCTCCGGCAAGACCGTCGCTTTCGGACTGGCCTTGGCGCCGACGCTGCTCGACGGCGCGGAGCGCTTTTCCCACGCGGCGGCACCCCTGGCGCTGGCCGTGGCGCCGACGCGGGAGCTGGCCCTGCAGGTGACGCGCGAGCTGGAATGGCTCTACGAGCTGACAGGCGCCACGGTGTCGTCCTGCGTCGGCGGCATGGACATGCGCACCGAGCGACGCGCGCTGGAGCGTGGCGCCCATATCGTCGTCGGCACGCCCGGCCGCCTGCGCGACCACATCACCCGCAATTCTCTCGACATGTCGGCGCTCAAGGCAGTCGTACTCGACGAGGCCGACGAGATGCTCGATCTCGGCTTTCGCGAGGACCTGGAATTCATCCTCGACGCCGCCCCTGCCGAGCGCCGCACGTTGATGTTTTCCGCGACCGTGCCGCGCTCCATCGCCACGCTGGCCAAGGGCTACCAGCGCGATGCCGTGCGCATCTCGGCCTCCGGCGAGGAGAAGCAGCATCTCGACATCGAATACCGGGCGCTGGGCGTCGCGCAGGCCGACCGCGAAAACGCCATCATCAACGTGCTGCGGTACTATGAGGCGAAGAACGCGCTGGTGTTCTGCAACACGCGTGCCGCCGTCAATCACCTGACAGCACGCTTCAACAACCGCAACTTTTCCGTCGTGGCACTGTCCGGCGAGCTGAGCCAAAACGAGCGCAGCCACGCGCTGCAGGCGATGCGCGACGGCCGCGCCAAAGTCTGCATCGCCACTGACGTCGCGGCGCGTGGCATCGACCTGCCCAATCTCGAGCTGGTCATCCATGCCGACTTGCCGACCAACCCGGAGACGCTTCTGCACCGAAGCGGGCGAACGGGACGGGCGGGGCGCAAGGGCGTCAGCGCGCTGATCGTGCCGAACAATGCCCGCAAGCGCACCGAGCGGCTGCTGCAAAGTGCCGGCCTTGCGGCGACCTGGGCGAGCCCGCCCTCGGCCGACGACGTGATCCGGCGCGATGACGAGCGCATTCTCGCCGACCCGGTCCTCAGCGAGCCTATGAAGGATGAGGAGCGCGGCTTCGTCCAGGCGCTTCTCGATCAGCACGGGCCGGAACAGGTCGCCGCAGCCTTCGTACGGATGTGCCGCTCCAGCCGCTCGGCGCCGGAGGACCTTCTCGACGTCGCACCGTTCACGCCGTCGGGCGAAAAATTTGCGCGCCGGGACGAGGCACCGAGCCGCCGCGACGATTTCGGCGACAGCGTCTGGTTCTCGCTGTCGGTCGGACGCCGGCAGAATGCCGAGCCGCGCTGGCTGATCCCGATGCTGTGCCGGACAGGCGGCATCTCCAAGCGCGAGATCGGCGCCATCAAGATGCAGCCGGAAGAAACCTTCGTGCAGATCGCGGCGGACTGGGCCGAGCGCTTCCTCGCCGCGATCGGCCCCGACCGCAAGCTGCAGGGCAACATTGCGGTCAAGCGGCTGGACGGCACGCCCGATCTGTCGCGGGCCGGCTATCAGGAGCCGCGCCCCGACAAGAAGCCGCACCGCGGCAAGCGGACATTCGATCAGAACGCGCCCAAATTCGAGAAGCGCGCACCGGCTGACCAGCGCCCGGCATTCGAGGCAAAGCCCTGGGCCGGCAAACCGGCCAAGGCGAAATTCGAAGGCGGACCGGCGAAACACAAGAAATCGAAGAAACGGCCGGGGTGAATAGCCTGCCCCTTCCATTTCGCGCACGCCCCTTGCGGTCTACCGGAACTTTGCACAGTCTGGGGCAGGGCAATGGGGTGGGCAGGACATGCGCGGCGAAGTTCTTCACTATGACGAGGACCAGGCCTTCGGTTTCATTACCGGGGCCGATGGCAACCGCTACAGCTTCGCGCGGGAGGACTTGCGCCGCCAAGCGTCGGTTGCCGGAGGCACGACCGTCGAATTCCAGCCGGCTGGCGGACGGGCACGCGATGTTTTTTCGATCCACGCCCAACCTGCCAGTGCACCCGCCCGTGCCTCCGCTGCAACCGCCGCCCCATCTCAGGCCGGCAATGCGCCCGCGGCACGTCAGCCGCAACATTTCGGCCGTTCCGCTGAAAATCAAACCGCCGAATCCACCGGCCTGTGGAGCTACTTCTCGCGTGGCCTGACCGAAAATTATTTCAACTTCGCCGGCCGTGCCCGCCGCAAGGAATATTGGGGCTATTGCCTGTTCTGGACGATCGCGCTGATCGTGGCGACAGGACTCGGCGTCTTCATCGACGACGCCATGGGCAATCTCGACAACAGTGAATTGCCGGCAGTGACGGTCGGCCTTTGCGGCCTCTTCCTGCTGGCGACAGCCCTGCCGTGGTTCGGGCTCAACGTGCGCCGCCTGCACGATATCGGCCTGACCGGCTGGCTCTTCCTGCTTTTCCTGATCCCGACCTTCGGCACCGTGATCATCCTGATCTTTGCGCTGATCGCGACCCAGCCGCGTGAAAACCAGTGGGGTCCGGTGCCGGCGGGTGTCCAAATCTAACCGCGGGAGTGCCGCCGCATCGGCGGCAGTCGCCCAGCGGACGTCGACCTACACAGGATCAGCCCAGGAACTTGGCGATGATCGCGTCGCCCATCTCAGCGGTGCCGACCTCGGTCATCCCCGGCGAATGAATATCCCTGGTGCGCAGGCCGTCGTCGAGCACGGCGGCGATCGCACCTTCGAGCTTGTCCGCTTCAGTCACCATGCCGAAGGAATAGCGCATGCACATGGCGAAGGAGGCGATCATGGCGATCGGATTGGCGATGCCCTTGCCGGCGATGTCGGGCGCCGAGCCATGCACCGGCTCGTAGAGCGCCTTGCGCTTTTTTGTCTTCGCATCCGGCGCGCCGAGCGAGGCCGACGGCAGCATGCCGATCGAGCCGGTCAGCATGGCGGCGATGTCGGACAGCATGTCGCCGAACAGATTGTCGGTGACGATGACATCGAACTGCTTGGGCCAGCGCACCAGCTGCATGCCGCCGGCATCGGCGAGCATATGGTCGAGCTTGACGTCGGCATACCTGGCCTTTTGCGTCTGGCTGACGACCTCGTTCCACAGCACGCCCGATTTCATCACATTGCGCTTTTCCATCGAGGTGACATGGTTCTTGCGCGTGCGTGCCAATTCGAAGGCAACGCCCGAAATGCGCTCGATCTCGAAAGTATCGTAGACCTGGGTGTCGATACCGCGCTTCTGGCCGTTGCCGAGATCGATGATCTGCTTCGGCTCACCGAAATAGACGCCGCCGGTGAGCTCGCGCACGATCAGGATGTCTAGCCCCTCGACCACCTCCTGTTTGAGCGAGGAGGAGGCCGCCAGCGCCGGATAGCAGATGGCGGGTCGGAGATTAGCGAACAGCTCCATGTCCTTGCGCAGCCGCAGCAGACCCGCCTCCGGGCGCACCTCGTAAGGCACGGCATCCCATTTCGGACCGCCGACGGCGCCGAACAGCACGGCGTCGGCCGCCATTGCCTTGGCCATGTCGGCATCGGATATCGCCGCGCCATGCGCATCATAGGCGCAGCCGCCGACAAGGCCTTCATCAGTGACGAAATCGCTGCCGAGCTTGTCGTTCATGGCGGAAATCAGCTTCTTCACCTCGGCCATCGCCTCGGGGCCTATGCCATCGCCGGCAAGCAGGAGAAGATTTTTGGAAGCCATGTGGAACCGTCCTGATTGTGTCGTGAGCCGCGGCCTTGCTAAACGCCAAGCAGCCGGCGCGCAAGCCTGCGGTTCAGAGCATCGGACTCAAAGTGGAAACCGGTTTTGGGAAAATCCGATGCTCAAGACAAAACGCCTACAGATGCGAAAGGATATTGACCAGCCTGCCGAACGGGTCGCGCACGAAGAAGCGCCGCACGCCCCAGGGTTCGTCCGCCGGACCGTATTCGATGGCAAAGCCGGCCGTCCTCATGCTTTCAAGCGCGGCATCGACGTCGTCGACTTCGATAGAGATGTCCGGCACCGGCGTTCCTGATCCCCCTTCGGCCATGAAACTGACCTGTACGGACATCGTCTCTTGCGAGCCATAGGTAGCGATCCAGCCCATATCCATCTTGAGATCGAGGCCGAGCACATCCTGATAGAAGGGTTTTGCCGCCGCGATATCCTGCGTGTCTATGTTTGCAACGATGCGTCTGACCTTCACCATGGGCCGATCCTCGTGCTAACCGTATCGTTGTCACAACCGTGACAGGTATCAGGCTGTGCGCCGCAGCGCCGTCACCTCGATCTCGATCTTCATCTCCGGCTTGTTGAGCTGGCACACGATCATCGTTGCTGCCGGCCTGATCTCGCCAAACGCCTCGCCGAGGATCGGGAACACCACATCTACGAAAGCCGCATCGGTGATGTAGTAATGTGCCCGCACCACGTCAGCCATTTCGAAGCCGCCATCTCGCAACGCCTTGGCGATCGTCGTCAGGCAATTGCGCGTTTGTGCCTCCACGGTCTCCGGCATCGACATGGTCGCATAATCGTAGCCGGTCGTTCCGGACACGAAACACCAGTCGCCCTGCACCACGGCGCGCGAATAGCCGGCGGTCTTTTCGAAGGGCGAACCGGTGGAGATCAGTTTTCGCATGGGTCCTCCGCAAATCGTCGCGGATATCTTGCAGGGAACGAGCCGATCCCGCCATGGGCCAGATAGAACTGACGGTTGTTATGAGTCTCCCGCCTCGACAAAGCCCTCTCGTCCAAGGCGTGGTGGTCACTGCGCTTTGCAAAAGTACCTAATTCGCCGACCCCAGCGCCTTGTCCAGCGCTTCCTTGACGTCGGCCGGCCATGTACTCACCGCTGGCCACGCGTCCGGCTCGGGCTTGTCGCCGCGCCGGGCGAAATAGAGCTTGTGCTTGACCGGGTCGACCGCCATGAAGCCGTCATTGCCGCCGCAATCATGCGGCACGCAGCCGCTGGCAAAGAAGGCACCCGACGCGGTTTTTTCCGTGCCGCCGCCGACCAGCAGGCTGGTCGCCATGTCGGGCATGTCCTTGGCAAGCAGCGTCTCGGCTTGCTTGTAGACAGCCTCGTTGTGGAAGGCGTCGATGATGTTGTCGTATTTCGACGGATCGAGGTCTTTCCAGTCGGTGCCCGGCTCCGGCATGTAGGTGAGATTGCCGGAAGTCATCAGTCCGGCCGTCGGCGACCATTGCAGCGCCGGCTTGGAATCGCCCGGCAGCAGATAGGGCACGAAATAGATGGCGCTGTCGGAGATCGCGGTCGGCGGCGCGCCGCATTCGTCCTGCTCGACCGTGACCGTCTGGATCGTGCCGCCTTCCGGCTTCCACACGATCACCTTGGCCGGGCCGCATTGATTGCCGCCGTCGCCGACATCGATCAGCGCCACCTTGACGCCGCCGACCTCGACGATCTTGTCGAAGAAGACGTCGTAATTGCGCGCCAGTTCCTTGCCGTCGAAGGCGAGCACCCGTTCCCCGTACTCTTCCTCCTGGGTGATGGTCAGTTGGCCGCCCTCGAACGGGATCGGCGCCTGTTTGTCATTGTCGGCTAGGGCCGCATTGCTCAACGCGCCCTGGTCGGCGGCCCTGCCGGGCGCATCGTCAGCCGGCACGAGCACCATGTCGGTCTGTGCATGCGCGCCAGCCACCGGCATCAGAATCCACGCCAGCGCGCAGGCGCCGACAAGAAGCGAACGTGTCATGACTGTCCCTCCGTTCAGCCGCCACGAACCCGGCCTGTCGCGGCCGGGGCATCGTACCGCTCAGGCCCAGGGGCGCTCAGCGGCGTTCCTCTTCTCGAACGAAGCGATGGCGCCGGCTTTTTCCATGGTCAGGCCGATATCGTCGAGCCCGTTGAGCAGGCAATGGCGCTTGAACTCGTCGAGGTCGAACTTGACCACGCCGCCGTCAGGCCCACGGATTTCCTTGGCCTCCAGATCGACCGACAGCGTCGCGTTCGAACCGCGCGAAGCATCGTCCATCAGTTTCTCAAGATCTTCCGGGCTGACGGTGATCGGCAGGATGCCGTTCTTGAAGCAATTGTTGTAGAAAATGTCGGCGAACGAGGTCGAGATGACGCAACGGATGCCGAAATCGAGCAGCGCCCACGGCGCATGTTCCCGGCTCGAGCCGCAGCCGAAATTATCGCCGGCGACCAGGATCTGCGCCTTGCGGTAGGCCGGCTTGTTGAGCACGAAGTCCGGGTTTTCCGAACCATCGTCCTTGTAGCGCATTTCGGCGAACAGGCCGGTGCCGAGTCCGGTGCGCTTGATCGTCTTGAGATAATCCTTGGGGATGATCATGTCGGTGTCGACATTGACGATCGGCATCGGCGCGGCGACGCCGGTGAGCTTGGTGAATTTTTCCATGTCCTTGCCCGTCTTCTTGTTGTTGCGGGAAATTGCTGGCGCCCGGTTTACACAAAGCCGCGGGCAAATAAAAGGCGGCTGTTTTTGGACCTCCGTCGTCGATCGAAACGCAAGATCGGTACAAAACAGCTTCAAAACCACCGGCCCATGGTGCACTTTTGTCGACATGACAACGCGATCCAAGGTCCTCTACGCCAGCGAACCGGGTCTCGGCATCGCCGAGTTCCGCCGCGTTCTGGTGGAATCCGGCCTCGGCGCCAATCGCCCCGTCGATGACGACACCCGATTGAACGCGATGCTGTCAGGGGCCAATTTGGTGCTCACCGCGCGTCTCGATACAGAAGGCAAGCCGCTGGTCGGTGTTGCCCGCGGTGTTACCGATTTCTCGTGGGTCTGTTACGTTTCCGAGCTCGCCGTTTGCAAATCGGCGCAAGGGCTCGGCATCGGCAAGGGCCTGCTTGATGAAGCGCGCCGGCAACTCGGGCCTTCCGTTGCCATAAGCCTGATTTCCATGCCCGACGCCGTCGGCTTTTATGAGCGCATCGGCATGAAGCGCGTGTCCGACGCGTTCTGGTTCGACCGCAAGCGCTGACGCGTTGCCTTGCCAGCTAGTGGATCGAATCTAACGTTTGGTGCCCGCGTTTGACCGCGGCGGCGATCCTGTCGGGGTCGGCGGTCCAGATGAAGGGTCTGGGCTGCTGGTTGTGCTCGGCGAGGAAGGGGTAGATTGCCGCCCTGGAGGTCGACCACCGAGTGAAAGACGCCGCGCTTGAGCGGCGCTTCGACAAGTGCGGGTGGCCGAGGGCGATCGCCCAGTCGGCGTCCTCGGCGATTACGGCGGCTGCTGATCCTCGAACCAGAATGATGACTGGCGTCGCGAGATGGTTCCCACCGACGGCAAGGGAAAATGCGACGTCATTACGATGCGGCCATTGTCCGAGCAAGCCTCCAGGAATGCCCATCTCGTCCGACGTGCCTGGTCAGGGTCCGTGTCGTACCGAAAGCTCCAGTCAGGGTATATGCATTGCATCGGCCAATGCATGAGATCGCCGGAAAACACTGCCCCTACGCCTCGAGATTTCAGGCCGATGGCTACGTGCCCCGGGGTGTGGCCCGGCGTCGGTTCCAGCCACACTTCGCCATCGAGTTCATAATCCATATCGACAAGCACAGCCCGACCAGCCTCGACGATTGGCAACACATTGTCCTCATAGGTCCGATCTTCGTCATCACCGGAGGCCGCCTGTGCGGCCTCGAACTCGCGCCGCGCCATGATGTAGCGGGCGTTCGGGAATGTCGGTATCCAACGCCCGTCCACCAATCGTGTGTTCCAACCGCAATGGTCGACATGAAGATGGGTGCACAGCACATAGTCGATCTGCTCGGGAGCAACACCTGCATTTGCCAGGCGCTCCAAAAAGGTGCCGTCATTGCGGCGATGCCAATGGGGGAAGTATGCGAACGTCTTATCGTTGCCGACGCAACTGTCGACCAGAATGGTGTGGTGTCCGGTACGAACAAGAAAACTCTGGATGGGAAGAATAAGCCGGCCGGTTGCAGGCGATATTAATCGCGGCGTGAGCCAATGAAGATGCGGTTCGAGCGCTTCATCGGTGCAGTCGGGAAACCATTCCGACGGCGTCCGCAGAGGGTCGCACATCTCCAGAATTCTGGTTATCCAGATATTCCCGATTCTCCAGTCATCCATTGACTGCATCCTTCTTCGATCGAGGACGGATCGCTAGAGATAACATTTGCGGCCAGATGGCGTCAGACATTTCTGCCTGTAGGAGAAGGAGCGCTCGCGATGTGGCCGCGCTCACGATCGGGTACCAAGCGTTAGAACTTAACCACTAGTGGTCGAAATCTGACGCTTGGTTCCGGGGCCGTAAGCCCGCTCAGGGTGGAAAGCGGACGCTACCATGTACTTTTTGGCAAAGCGCTCAGTGCGCGCGTGACGCAAGGTGAATTTCAAGCGGCTTTGAGATGAGGCCTTTATCAACGATGGCTTCAAGCGTCTGCTTCGTCAGACTGATATCGTCATATTGCTGCGGAACCGACAGAATTAACCCACCCTCTTCGGGCGTGGCATAAAACACTACATAGCCTTTCGCCTCACCGGCGAGAGGGAAGGCGATAGTATTGATTTCAGTATCCATTACTCGCTTGCCAAAAAAATAATTGGCACGATTATTCTGCTGACGTAATTCAAACTCCTGATGCTGGAGAACAGAGTATATACGTTTGTTCTCCGGTGACTCAGGGTCGTTGCTGCATCCAGAGAATGGGATAATTGCGAACATCAACACTGAAAGTGCCTTCCAACTAGTGGAGGTCAAGTCAAATTCCTGCTTTCCATGGCTCTTTAAGTATCTGCCCTAGATGTCCGAAATGAGTCGGCAGCGGTATTCCGTTTCGGGTACCAAGCGTCAGGTTTTGACTACTAGCGTGCGGACTTTTGATATCGGCGGGACAGCCTCCCCTCTGTCCGGCAGGACAGAGGGGGTGGGCGGGAACTCGACAGAGCGGCTTATTCTGGGCGGCCTTCCCTCAAATCACGTTCAATTCACGAAACGCCCGCCCCTCAGCGACACGGCTATACCCAAACGCCGAGCAATCCACCGTGCGATAGCCGCCATGGACGATCAGTTCGGCCAGCGCTTTGCCGACCGCCGGCGCCTGCTGCAAGCCGTGGCCGGAAAAACCGTTGGCGAAGAAGAAATTGCCGACCTCGGGATGCGAACCGATCACCGCGTTCTGGTCGAGCGTGTTGTAGTCGTAATGGCCGACCCAGGCGCGCGTCGGCTTGATCGCCTCGAAGGCTGGAATGCGGGTCGCCAGCACCGGCCAGATCACCTCTTCGAACAGCGGCCAGTCGGGTTCGAAATCTGTGGGGTCGGCGGGGCCTTCGCCCTCTTCCGGCTCGGCGCCGCCGGTGATGTAGACCGAACCTTCCGGCCGGACATAGATGCCGCTCGGGTCGACCAGCAGCGGCATGTCGTCATATTTTTCGCGCGCCTCGAAGACGAAGACATTGCGCTTGCGCGGCTCCACCGGCAGCGCCAGCCCGGCCATTGCTGCCACCTTGCCGGCATTCGGCCCGGCAGCATTGACGACG
Organism: Mesorhizobium sp. M0894; assembly: GCF_040319725.1. NCBI lineage: Bacteria > Pseudomonadati > Pseudomonadota > Alphaproteobacteria > Hyphomicrobiales > Phyllobacteriaceae > Mesorhizobium > Mesorhizobium sp. M0894. The sequence continues at coordinate 536,841 of NZ_JAMYOG010000003.1, forward strand.
ATGCCGGCCTCAAGCCGCTCGCCATTTTCGAGGGTCACACCGGTGACGCGGCCGCCTTGCCGCTCGATGCCGGTCACCGACGCCGTGATGAAGTCGATATCCTTCGTCCGCAGCGCCTTGCGGAACAGCATCAGCATCGCATGCGCGTCGAACCAGCCCTCGCCGCTGCGGCCGTAGGCCCCGGCAGTGATACCCTCGGCCGATAGCCACGGAAACCGACGAACAAGCGCCTCGGCATCCTCGAGCACGATGTCGGCGCCCTCGGCCATCTGCGCCTCGTGGTTGGCCTGCAGGATAGGCAGCCCGTTTTCGCCGGCAAGGATCAGATAGCCGCCTTCGCGAAAGCCGATATCGGCGTCCGCCCCGAATTCTTCCTTCAACCGCCGGAACAGTTTCAGCGTGAACTGCGACAGCCGGATGTTTTCAGGGATCGAGAACTGCTGGCGGATGGAGGCGCAGGACAGCGTTGTCGCCGCATGGGAAAATTGCGGGTCGCGCTCGACAACCGCGATCGGGCCCGAAAACCTTTCCTCGCGCAGATAATAGGCGACCGAGGAGCCGACGATGGCTCCGCCGATGATGATGATGTCGTAATGCACCTTTTTCGCCCTTCCGGTCTGAACCGCCGAGTCACGCCGCCGGCAGGATGATCTCGAAGCGCGTGCCGCTCGCCGAGTCAACCAGCCGGATCGTGCCATCATGCGCTTTCAGGAGGGCCAGCACGATGCCGAGGCCCATGCCGGTGCCGCCGGAATCGCGGCGCGTGGTGAAGAACGGCTCGAAGATGCGGCCTCGGTTGCTGGGCGAAATGCCGGCGCCGTCATCGTCCACCACAATGGTGGCCTTGCCGTCCGCGCTTGCTGCCGTGACCGAGACCAGCGTCGCGCCGTGTCGCGCCGAATTGTCGATGAGATTGGCCAACACGATCGCGGCGTTTTCGGCCGATATGCGCAGGCCGATATCGGCGCCCGCCTCGAGGCGCACCGCCAGCCTGTGGTCGGCCGGCAGCAGCGCCAGTGCCGGAGCGAGTGATGTGCCTTGGCCGCTGGGCTCGAGATTTTCGGCACGCGCAAGGTCAAGCAGGCGGCGCACCAGCAGATTGAGCCGGCCGGCATCGGTGACGATATTGTCTGAAAAACGCCGCCGCTCGGCCTCGTCCATCGCGCCGCCCGAATCGCGCAGCAGTTCGGCTGCCCCCTGGATCGCCGTCAGCGGCGATTTGAGTTCGTGCGAGACGTGGGTGGCGAAGGTCTGGATGCTGTCGGAGCGCGCATGCAGCTTTTCGGCCATGTCGAGGAAGGCCGCGGAGAGCGCCGCCATTTCGCGCGTGCCGTGGTGATCAAGCGGCCTGATCGCCTCACGGTCGCCGGCGGCGATGCGCTCGGTGCGCTCGATCAGTGCATAGATCGGCCGGCTGACGGTGCGCAGGAAGACCAGCCCGATCAGCAGCGTGCCGCCGAGGATGGCGATTGCCGCCAGCGCCACCTTGCCGCGCTCGCCAAAGAGATGCTTGACGATGTTGTTCGGCGTCCGCGACAGATAGACCACGCCGGCGACCTTGCCGGAGACCGCAACTGGTATGGCGACGAAGACGCGGACTTTGGTGCCGCGGCTGACCGAATAGAGCGGCGGCGACGGCTGGTCGGGAACCCGCAGCCTGAGCGCGCTGGCGTAGCGGCCGGCAAGTGCTGCGCGAACCTCTTCGACAGCGGCGAGCGACAGGCCGGCCTCCTCACGCCCGGCGATGACCACGCCTCTGGGATCGAGCAGCCGGAAGCCGGCCAGCGTGGTTTTCTGCGTCGCGGCAAGAATGCCCGACAGCCGCGCGCCGATCGCCGCGACGGCAGGATCGACGCTGGCCGCCGTGGCCGCTGGCCGGGTCGGCAGTATCCTGTCGGACGCAAGATCGAGGCGCGGTTCGATCGGCTGATAGGCAGAAGCCCGATCCCTTGTACTGGGTGGAGGCATGGGTGTGCCGAGCTTTTCCGGGGCAAGGCCGGCCTCACGGACCTCTAGCGCATAGATCGCGGCAAGGGCGGCACCTTGCGCGATCAGCTCGGCCTCGGTCTGGCGGATCAGCTGGTTCTCGTACAGCCGGAAGAAGAACAGGCCGGCCAGCGGCAGTGCCATCACCATGATCAGGATGGCAATGACGACCGTGGCAAGCCGTGGCCGCCATTTGCTGCCAATCCGTTCTTGGGCGCTCACGCGCCGCATTTGCCGAGCCGGAAGCCGACGCCATGCACGGTCTCGATTGCATCGACGCAGCCGACCGCCGCCAGCTTGGCGCGGATGTTGCGGACATGGCTGTCGACGGTGCGGTCGGCGACGTGGATATTGGCAGCATAGGCATTAGCCATCACCATGTCGCGGCCGAGCACATGCGCGGGACGCGCCAAAAACCCTTTCAGGATCGCGAATTCGATGCCCGTCAGCACCAGCGGCTTGCCGTCGAAGCTGGCTGTATGGCTTGCCGGCACTAAGGCCAGTCTGCCATGCGAGAATTGCCGATCATCGGCATGTTCGGGCGCAGGCCGGGCGCGGCGCAGGATGACGTTGACGCGGGCGACCAGCTCGCGCGGGCTGAACGGCTTGGTGACATAGTCGTCGCCGCCCATTTCCAGCCCGAGGATGCGGTCGATCTCTTCATCCCGCGCTGACAGGAACAGCACCGGCACGTCGGATGTGTGGCGCAGCCGCCGGCACACTTCCAGCCCGTCCATTTCCGGCATGCCGATGTCGAGCACGACGAGATCGGGCGCGCGGCGTTCGATCGCCTGCAAGGCAGCCGCGCCGTCCGGCACCGCCAGCGTCTTCATGCCGGCCTTTTCGAGCGCGAAGCAGATGATTTCGCGAATGTGCGGATCGTCGTCGGCGACCAGTATGTGGTGCGGCATCAAATCAGCGGCCCGGCATGAAGGGTTCGGACATCGGAGGAGCCACGAACGGGATACGTGCGTCGAGAGCACGAAGGCGCCGCCAGTCGCGAAAGCTCCAGGCGCGCCAGTTTTCTAGGCCGGCGCGGTAGCGGGCCTCGTCCTGCCCAAGCAAACGGGCGAGTTCGCGGTACGAGGAAACGCTGGCCGCATTCGTCCTGCCCTGATGCTCGAGGAAACGGTCGAGCGCCGGCCAGGCGCTGGGACCGAGCGTACGCAGATACCAGAAATCGAGTTCGGTGCCTTGGCCGGTCATTTCGAATGAGTGCTCGACATTGTAGTTGGCGATCAGCGCCGCGAAGTTGACGAAGCAGCAGGCATAGAGCGTCATTGAAAGCGTCAGAAGATTGGCGGAAAGCAGCCATTCATTGGATTTTTCGAACGCGATGCGGGCGATGATCAGGGCAAGGCCCGCCGCCACCAGTCCGATCCAGACGAAGGCGGCGATGCGCCAGTAGGTCAGCGCGTAGATGCCGATATAGAGGTCGAGCCGCAGGATCGACGAGATGACCAGCACGATGTTCTGCGCCACCCAGACGTAGACCAGCCGGCGGATGAGCGGATCGCTGGAGGTCGTGCTGCCCGGCCGCAGCGCCGCCAGGACGAAGCCGGCTGCGAGCAGCGCTGTGATGATCAAGGGATAGGCGCCGCGATGCGCATAGGCGGCGTAGGTCAGCCCGTCGGGAAGCGCGATGCCGCCCCACAGATAGGTGGCGTCGAGCGCGGTCTGCATCGCGAAAAGGATGTTGAAGACGACCAGCGCACGAAGAATCGCGGCCTTGCCGAAGATGATGTCCTCGATCGCCTTGGCGGGTTTTGTCGTCGCCCGGCCGACAGGCACAGGCGACAGCACACGCGGAATGGAGCGGAGAAAGCGCGGTAGGCGCGGGCGCAGAAAGGCCCAGACGCCGACCAGCACGAACAGCCAGAAGGCGAGACGCGGCAGCTGGATGAGCTCGAGCAGTGCCATTAGGTCGATCAGCGACAGCCAGTATTCGACGACCGGATTGGCGGCGCCGAACAGCGCGAGAAACACCGCGCCGAGGCTTAGCGGCATGACCCAGACGGCAATCGTCGCAAGGCGCACGCGCCGTCGGCCAAGCTGCCGGGCCGCCTTGCGCCAGCGAAAGAAATCCAGGACGAACCGAAAGGGCGTTGCAAGCAGGAATAGCGAGAGTTGGCCGGCAATGCGGGCAACCCCGTGCTTCAACCGCCCGGCCAGCGAAAGCGCGAAGACGGCCAGCGCCGCCAGCCCGATCGAGACGGAAAGCGCACTGACATTTTCCGCGAGCGGCAGCAGCGCCACAAGCAGCGCAACTGGCTTGAACCAGGGCCTGCCATCGTTGAAGGAGCCGAGAGGATGGACAGCCATGCTCGTGGTGGCAATCGCAACGCCGAACAGGAAAAGCGTGATGCCGGCCGGTTGGCTATAGAAGAAAAAATCGGCCAGCGCGACGAGCAGGACGGCAACGCCGAAGCGGCTGCAATAGCTCGGCGCCGGCGTGAGGAACGCTGTCATGATCGGGCTTTCTCGGCCGCTTTGATGCGGCCGGAATATCTGGGCGGGGATTTGCGGACGAAAGGGAGGAGGTTTGCCGGGGGCGGATCGACAAGCCACCAGCTGTCGCGGCGAAGCCGGTACGGCAGGGACCAACGGCAATTTGTTTGCTCTTGCATGCCGCCTTGTCGCATTCTGTCGGGTGGCAAGCGGGGCGGAGACGAGGAGATTTTCCGAAATTGCGTGCAGTTTTTATGCACGGCTTGCCTCGGCCGTCTGCAGGCGGCATAGATCGGACATGACTGCCGAACCCTCCCGCCCGCGCCGCTCGGTGCTTTACGTCCCGGCTTCGAACGACAAGGCATTGGCCAAGATCCGGTCGCTGGCCTGCGATGCCGTCGTCATCGATCTCGAGGACGCCGTCGCCCCGGCCGACAAGCTTTCCGCGCGCGAAAAACTGGCGGGGATTTTCGCCGGCCGTTCCAACCGGCGCTGCGAGATGGTTGTGCGCATCAATGCGCTGTCGAGCGAATGGGGCGCCGACGATCTGCTGGCTGCGGCAAAATGCGCTCCCGACGCCATCCTGCTGCCCAAGGTCGACACGCCGCGCGACATTCTCGAGGCCGGTGACGTTCTCGACGACAATTTTGCGCCGGACGAGGTCAAGCTATGGGGGATGATGGAGACACCCAAGGCGCTGCTCAACATCGGCCCGATCGCCGAGCTTGGCCGCGACCCAGCCTCTCGACTGGTTTGTTTCGTTGCCGGAACGAATGATCTGGTCAAGGACACCGGAATTCTCACCACGCCCGACCGGCGCTATCTCGTGCCGTGGCTGATGCAGATGGTGCTCGCCGCGCGCGCCGGCGGCCTCGACCTGCTCGACGGTGTCTTCAATGATTTTCGCGAAATGGACGGGTTTGCGCGCGAGTGCACGGAAGCGGCCGCCATGGGCTTCGACGGCAAGTCGCTGATCCATCCGGCCCAGATCGAGGCCGCGAACCGCGCCTTTGCGCCGTCGCCTGAAGCGATGGCCGAGGCACGCGCGGTCAAGGAAGCCTTCGCGCTTGCCGGAAATGCCGGCAAGGCGGTGATTGCGCTGAACGGAAAAATGGTCGAACGGCTGCATTTGGCGCAGGCCGAAAAACTGCTGGCGAAGGCCGCCGTCATCGGGGCATGATTGGCACTTACGACAGGAATGAAAAATGAAACTCTACCGCTTTTTGTCCGGCCCGGACGATGCCAGCTTCTGCCACAAGGTGACGGCGGCGCTGAACAAGGGCTGGCACCTGTTCGGCTCGCCGACCTATGCCTATGACAAGGAAGCCAAGACCATGCGCTGCGGCCAGGCCGTGGTGAAGGACATCGAGGGCCAGGAATACGGCCCCGACACCAAGCTCAGCGACTGGTAGCGCTGACATCGCTTCGGGTGCCCGCGAATGCGGGACACTTCTGGACGCTGGCGCGAAGGAACGCTGCGCTCTCCAGTCAAAACGACGTCACTCCGCTGCCTCTTCGATCTTCTCCATATCATCGTCCGACAGGCCGAAATGGTGACCGATCTCATGGATCAGCACATGGGTGACGATGTCGCCCAGCGTCTCCTCGTTCTCGGCCCAGTAGTCGAGGATGGCGCGGCGGTAGAGCGTGATGCGGTTCGGGCCTTCGCCGGTCTGCGGATTCCAGCGCTCGGCGATGCCGCGCCCCTCGAACAGGCCGAGCAGGTCGAAGGGCGTTTCCAGCGAAAGGTCGTCCATGATCTCGTCGGTCGGGAATTCGGCGATCTGAATGACGATCTCGCCGGTCAGCTTGCGAAACTCCTCCGGCAGATGGGCATAGGCCTCCAGCGCCAGGAGCTCGATTTCCTCCATCGTTGGCGAAAGCTGGTCGTGCCAGATGCGTGTTTGGTAGATGCGAGCCATGCTTTGTCCTTTGATCCCGGCATATAGGCTTTCGGGCCGGACTCGGCAAATGGCCGAGCTGGAGTGCCCGTGTCATGCCATCAAGGCAGGAATAAATTCCCCATGACTCCGCTTGACTCTTTGGCCGCCCTCTGGAATCTATAGGAACATAACAGGAACAATTGTGAGTGGAAGCTGACCGTCATGGCGACAAGCGCCGTGGCGCGGGAGACTGTTTTTGCCCTGCGCCGCCAGATCGCGAAGATCGAAGGGACCTTGTCCGAGCGCCTGGAAGCGCCGGCCGGTTCCTCGTTTGACGCGGATGTGCCTCGCCAGAGTCTGGCATCCTCTCGGAATCCGACACCCGCTCGGAATCTGACCATTGTCAGGCGCGGCCTCGCCGTGGCGCCGCCCGATGCGTTTTTGCGCACCGGTGCCGAGCGCCTCGATGCTGCGCTGAGCGGCGGCCTGCCGAAGGCGGCGCTGAGCGAGTTTCATGGCGCCGCGACCCGCGATGCCGGAGCAGTCGCCGGTTTTGTCCTGTCGCTCACCAGCCTGATCCTCAGCCAGGGGCCGCGACTGCCGGTGCTGTGGATCGGCACATCCGAGGTGTTCCGCGAGGCCGGCTTTCCCTATGCCCGGGGGCTTCACGCCTTCTTCGGCATCGAGCCGGAGCAATTGCTGTTTTCCGAGGCGCCAAGGCTGCTCGATGCGCTGTGGGTCGCCGAGGAGGCTGCCAGGATGACGGCGCTGGCCGCAGTCATCCTCGAAATCCGTGGCAACCCGCAGCGGCTGGATCTCACCGCGACGCGGCGGCTGCACGCCCGGGCGCAGAGTGCCGGCCGGCCGCTGTTCCTGCTGCGCCAGGCCGGCGAGCCCGAGCCGACGGCAGCGCCCGTCCGCCTCATCCTGTCGGCGGCACCGGCGGCAGCGCGCGAGACGATCGCCGGGCCGCTCGCCGGCTCGATCGGCCGGCCCGCCTTCACCATCACCATCGGCAAGAGCCGCACTGCCTTGCCCGGAAAATTCACACTGGAGTGGAACCCCGATGAACGCATATTCGAAGAAAGACGGGGCGAGGAATGGGCAAAGAATCCTGTCCCTGTGGTTTCCACATCTCGCCGCCGAGAGGATCCTGCGGCAGCGCCTGGGGCGGTCCTGGCGTTCCCGGCCGTCGGATCACCTGCCGCTGGTGATCAGTCACCGCGACCGGAACGCCCAGCGCATCGCCGCCCTCGACGAGCGGGCCGAGGCGCTTAACCTGAAACGCGGCATGGGCATAGCCGATGCACGCGCCATGCATCCCTCGATCGACATCGTGGAGGCCGATCCGGAAGCCGACCGGCGCCTGCTCGAAGGCCTCGCCGACTGGTGCGACCGCTATACCCCGCTGGTGGCGCTCGACGGGGCCGATGGCCTCTATCTCGACGTCACCGGCTGCACCCATCTTTTCGGCGGCGAACGCTCGATGCTGGACGACATCCTGTCGCGTTTTTTCCATCAGGGCTTCGATGTCCGCGCCGGGCTTGCCGCCACGCCGGGCTCGGCCTGGGCGGCGGCGCGGTTTGCCGGCGACCGCATCGTTCCCGATGGTGAGGAGGAAGCGCTTCTCGCGCCCTTGCCGTTGGCGGCACTGCGCATCGATCCAGAGGTCCGCGCCAGCCTCGAAAGCGTCGGCCTGCGCACGGCGGGCGCCGTCATGGCGGCACCGCGCGCGCCGCTGGCCCGCCGCTTCGGCGCATCGCTGCTATTGCGCCTCGACCAGGCGCTCGGCCGCCTCGACGAAGCCGTGTCGCCGCGCCTGCCGGTCGCGCCGCTTTCGGTCGAACGCCACCTCGCCGAGCCGATCATGCTGACCGAGGACATCGAGCGGCTGACAGGCATGCTGGCGGCCACATTGAAGAAGGACCTCGAGCGTCGCGGCGAGGGCGCAAGGCGGCTGGCGCTGCTGCTCTTTCGCGTCGATGGCGGCGTCAGCCGCATCGCCGTCGGCACCTCGCGACCTTTGCGCGAGCCGCTGCTGATCCAGAAATTGTTTCACGAAAGGCTTGCCGCGCTCGAACAGGATATCGACGCCGGCTATGGTTTCGATCTCGTGCGCCTCTCGGTGCTGACCGCCGCCGCCTTCGACATGCAGCAGGCAGACCTTGCCGGCGAGACGAACGACGGGGGCGCCGACATCGCGCTTTTTGCCGACCGCATCCGCGCCCGGCTCGGCGAAGGCGCGGTCTTGAAGCCGGTCGCCGTCGAGAGCCATCTGCCGGAGCGCGCCGTCGCCGCCATTCCCTTCGCCGAAGCGCCGCAGAGAAGCTCGCCGCCGAAGCAGCCGGACAAGGTGAAGGATGCTCCCACGACCGTCTTCCAGCCGGAACGGCCGATCCGGCTTTTCCGTTCGCCCGAGCCGATCGAGGTGCCGGCCACCGAAATGCCGGATGGCCCACCTTTGAACTTCCGCTGGCGGCGCGCGCTCTACCGGGTCGCGCGCGCCGAAGGGCCGGAGCGCATTGCGCCTGAATGGTGGCGAGAGGCGGCGGGACGGGAAGATGCGCCGACCCGGGACTATTTCCGCATCGAGGATGCCGACGGCCGCCGTTACTGGCTTTACCGCCAAGGCCTCTACGGCGCCTCGCAGCCCGCTCCGCGCTGGTTCATGCATGGAGTCTTCGCATGAATGCGCTGACAGCCGTTCCCTATGCCGAATTCGGCATCCAGTCGAACTTCTCGTTCCTGCGCGGCGCCTCGAAACCGGAGGAGCTGGTGGTCGCGGCGAAATTCATGGGGTTTTCAGCGATCGGGCTCGCCGACCGCAATACGGTGGCGGGCGTCGTGCGCGCCTGGCAGCAGGCCAAGGTGGAGGGTGTTTCCTATCATCCCGGCTGCCGCCTGGTATTTTGCGACGGCACGCCGGACATTCTCGCTTACCCGCAGAACCGCAAGGGCTGGGGCCATCTCTGCCGCATGCTGACGCAGGCCAATTTGCGCGACGAAAACGAAAAAGGAGCAACGCTTCTCAAACAAAGCGATCTTCTCGAATGGGGCGATCTCTTGTCGCTGGCCATCCTGCCGGATGTGTCGACGGGCGCGGCCGATAGCCTTGCTGTGCTTAGCCGGCTCACGGATCGCTTCGGCGAAAGCCTGCGGTTTGCGGTTTCGCCGGATTACCGCGGCAGCGACCGCTTCCGTATCGAGCAGGCGGCGGCGATGGCCGAACTGGCCGGCATCCCGCTGATGGCGACCAACGATGTGCTCTACCATACGTCGGAACGGCGCCCGCTGCAGGACGTGCTGACGGCGATCCGCCTCAATGTGCCCGTCGCCGAGGTGGGGCTGGAACTGGCGGCCAATGCCGAGCGTCATTTAAAGCTACCGCTGGAGATGGCACGGCTTTTCCGCAGGCATCCGCAAGCGCTGGCGGAAACGCTGCGTTTTGCCGGCGAGCTGAGCTTCTCGCTCAGTGACCTGCAATACAACTACCCCGACGAGCCGACGGAATCGGGCCTCGGGCCACAGGCCGAGCTGGAAAGGCTGGCCAAGGAGGGGGCCGCCATCCGCTACCCCTCGGGCGTGCCCGCTTTTGTGACGCAGCGCATCGAGGAGGAGCTCGCTCTGATCGAGCGCCTGAACTACGCGCGCTATTTCCTGACTGTCTACGACATCGTCAAATTCGCCCGCAGCCAGAACATTCTCTGCCAGGGGCGCGGCTCCGCCGCCAACTCGATCGTCTGCTTCTGCATCGGCATCACCGAAGTTGGCCCGGACAAGATCGACACGCTTTTCGAGCGCTTCATTTCCGAAGAAAGAAACGAGCCGCCCGACATCGATGTCGATTTCGAGCATGAAAAGCGCGAGGAGGTCATCCAGTACATCTATTCCAAATACAGCACCAAGCGCACCGCGCTGGCCGCCGCCGTCGTCAGCTACCGCGGCCGCTCTGCGGTGCGCGAAGTGGCCAAGGCGATGGGCCTGTCGGACGACGTCCGGAGCGCGCTGTCCAGTTCGATCTGGGGCTGGTCGACCTCGGAGCTCGGCGAAAAGGAGACAAAAGCCGGCGGCCTCGATCAGACCGATCCCTCGACAAGGCATGTGATCGAATGCGCCAACGAGATCATGGGCTTTCCCCGCCATTTGTCGCAGCATGTCGGCGGTTTCGTCATCACAAGGGACCGGCTCGACGAGATCGTACCCATCGTCAAGACGGCGATGGACGAGCGCAAGATGGTCGAGTGGGACAAGGACGACCTCGACGCGGTGAAAATCCTTAAAGTGGACGTGCTGGCGCTCGGCATGCTGACCTGCCTGCAGCGCGCCTTCACCCTGCTCCAGGATCATTATCCCGAGGCGCGGGACGCATATGGCCAACCCTATGTGTTGGCCACTCTCCCGGCCGAGGACAAACATGTCTACGACATGATCTGCCGCGCCGACACGATCGGCGTCTTCCAGATCGAATCGCGCGCGCAGATGTCGATGCTGCCGCGGCTGCGGCCGAAAAACTTCTACGATCTCGTCATCGAGGTGGCAATCGTGCGGCCCGGCCCGATCCAGGGTGACATGGTCCACCCTTATCTGCGCCGCCGGCAAGGCAAGGAAAAGCCCGAATACCCGAAGCCGGAACTGGAAAAAATACTCGGCAGGACGCTGGGCGTGCCGCTGTTCCAGGAACAGGCAATGAAGATTGCCATCGTTGCCGGCGGCTTCAGGCCGGGCGAGGCCGATGAATTGCGCCGCGCCATGGCCACCTTCAAGCGCACCGGCACGATCGGCAATTACCGCAAGAGGATGGTCGACGGCATGGTTGCCAAGGGCTACGAAAAAGACTTCGCCGAGCGTTGCTTCAAGCAGATCGAGGGCTTTGGCGAATACGGCTTTCCCGAAAGCCATGCCGCCTCCTTCGCCCTGCTGGTCTATGCCTCCTGCTGGTTCAAGACCTTCTATCCCGACGTGTTCTGCGCCGCGATTCTGAATTCCCAGCCGATGGGTTTTTACCAGCCGGCTCAGCTTGTCCGCGACGCGCATGATCATGGCGTCGAGATCCGAGAGGTCGACGTCAACTTTTCCGGCTGGGATTGCGCCTTGGAGCAATCGCCTTTCGATCCGGCCCGCATTCTCGACCGCCATGTTCAAATGCGCGGTGTCATCCGGACCAGCCATGCCGTCCGGCTTGGCTTTCGCCAGGTCAAAGGCCTGTCGAAGGAGCGCATGGAAGCATTTGTGGTGAGGCGCGGCGACGGCTACACATCCGTGCGCGATGTCTGGCTGCGCTCGGGCCTCAACGTCGACGAGATCGAAAAGCTGGCGCAGGCCGACGCCTTCCGCTCGCTTGGATTGAACCGCCGCGACGCTCTATGGGCGGTCCGCGCGCTCGACGGCAAGAGTGCCGCCGAAAAGCTGCCGCTGTTCGATCAGCCGGCAATCCGCTTGCGCGATCTGGAGCCTGAAACCCGGCTCCCGACAATGCCGCTCGGCGAGCACGTCGTCCACGACTACCGCTCGCTCGGCCTGTCGCTGAAGGCGCACCCGGTCGCCTTCCTGCGTCAAAGGCTGGATCGGTCCGGCGTCACGCCCAATGCGCGGCTCGGCCAGGTGCGGGACGGCCGGCGCGTTTCGGTCGCCGGCCTCGTGCTGGTGCGGCAGCGGCCGGGCAATGGCAAGGCGATTTTCCTGACGCTGGAAGACGAGAATGCGGTCGCCAACATCATTTTCTGGGAAAGGACTTTCGACCGCTTCCGCCCCATCGTCATGGGCGCACGTCTCATCCGCGTCACCGGCAAGCTGCAATCGGAATCGGACGTCATCCATATCGTCGCCGAGAAGGTCGAGGATCTGACGCCGTGGCTGTCGGTGCTGCTGGAAGAGGCAGGACCTGAGCCTTCGAGCCGTACAGACGAGGCTCGGCCGGGCAGCATCGCGCAAACGGAATTATTGGGAAAGGCGGAGAAGGTCATGCCCAAGGGACGCAATTTTCAATAGGCCCCCTGTCTTCGTCAGAGCGTTGCTGCGGTGCGGAATTTGATGACGGCAGGACAGAGGGGAGCGCGAAGGATCGCTGCGGAGCGGCCCTTATTCCGAGCCACCCAGGCGCGGCGGTGGCATGGCATCGTCTATGGCGATGACCCGCGCCTCCGATGGCAGCATGATAGGAATGCCGTCCCGCACCGGATAGGCAAGCTTTGCCACCCGCGAGACAAGCTCGCCGCGCTCCGGATCCCAGGCAAGCGGCCCCTTGGTCAGCGGGCAGGCCAGCAGTTCCAGCAGCTTGGGATCGACAGTCCTGTTCCCGTCACGTCCATCCGCCATTCGATCCGTCCTTCCACAAGGCAACCGCTTCGGGGTTTCGCGCGCGGACTTCCCTTCTCCCCTTGTAGGAGAAGGTGGCCGAGCGAATCTCGGTCGGATGAGGGGTGTTCCAGCTTGGCACCGACGGCACTCCGTCCAGCACCCCTCAACCGTCTCGGCGCTACGCGCCGATCCACCTTCTCCCACAAGGGGAGAAGGCAAGAGCCTACTGCAAACTCGAACCGAAATCCTCATTGTCGCGCGCCAGCGCCATTTCGGTGATGGCGATCAGCGTTTCGGCACGTGTCTTTAGATCGGCCGCTTCGAGCAGCGCCTGTTTCTCGGCCGGCCCGTAGGGCGCCATCATCGACAGCGCGTTGACCAGCATGGCGTTTTCGGCGCGGCTGACGCTTTCCCAGTCGGCCTCCAGATCGTTGGCCTGCAGATAGGCGCGAAACGCTTTGAGCAGCGCCGGCCGGTCGATCTCGGCTTCCGCCTGGTCGTCGTCGAGATCGGTGAGAAAGGGTGCCAACCGGCACTGGCGAAACGGCGTCCTGACGGTGAGTTCCTGGACAATGCGGAACCGGCACACGCCCTGCAGCGAAATCAGATAACGACCGTCGCCGCTCTCGGACAGCGCGATGATGCGCCCGGCACAGCCGACATTGCAGAGTTCCGGCTCGCCGTCGGGACGCAGCGCACCGTCGAGGCTGGGCTGGATCATGCCGATCAGCCGCGCCCCGGCGATCGCCTCATCGACCATCTGCAGATAGCGCGGCTCGAAGATGTTGAGCGGCATGCGGCCTCCCGGCAGCAGCAATGCGCCCTCAAGCGGAAAGATCGGCATGGTCGACGGTAAGTCCGCAGCGAGTCGGTAATGCGCGTTTCCCGCCTGCACCTCAATCCTCCGATCGCTTCGTCAGGAAGCGCACCAAACCCGTCTCCTCCCGGCCGGCACAAGGCGCGACACCGGAAACCCGAAATCGAATGCCGTCCGAAAACCTAATCTGGCGCAGCCGCCGCCGACCGCAAGCCCGCCGGACAAAACAGTCTGCGCCGGCTCAGGAAAACAGCAGCGACGACAGTTTGCGCCGTGCCGACAGCGTTGCCTCGTCGGTCATGCCCCATGCCTCGAAGAGCTGCAGCAACTGGGTTCTGGCGCCATCGTCGTTCCACGAGCGGTCGGCCTTGATGATCGCCAGCAGATTGTCGGCCGCCGCCATGCGATCACCCTTGGCGTTCTGGATCATCGCAAGCTCGAACCGCGCCTGGTGATCCCCGGGATTTTCGGCCAGCCGCCGTTCCAGTTCCGCCGGATTGCCGAGCACTGCTGCTTGCGCGGCGAGCGCCATCTTGGCGCGCAGCGCGGCGAGCTGCGGCGCATCCTTCTTTGCCTCCGGCGCCCGCGCCAGCATCGCATCGGCACCTTCGGTATCGCCGGCCTCGAACAGCAGATCGCCCAAGCCGGCGATCGCCTCGATCGTCTCCGGCGCCTGTTCCAGGATAGCGTCGTAGATGTCGGCCGCGGTCTGCACGTCACCGGCCTCGCGCGCCTCGGCGGCCGCGGCCAGCGCCTCGGCCACTTGCGGTGCGCCACCATCCTTGCCGCCGACCTTCTGGATGAATTGCGTGATCTGGCTCTCGGGAATGGCGCCCATGAAGCCGTCGACCGGCTGGCCGTCCTTGAAGGCAATGACCGCCGGTATCGACTGGATGCCGAGCTGGCCGGCGATCGATGGATGGTCGTCGATGTTCATCTTGACCAGCTTGACCTTGCCGCCGGCGGCTTTCACCGCCTTTTCCAGCAGCGGGGTCAATTGCTTGCAGGGGCCGCACCATGGCGCCCAGAAATCGACCAGCACCGGCTGGCGGCGCGATTCCTGGATGACGTCGGCGGCAAATCCAGCGGTCGTGGTGTCCTTGATGACGTCGGCCGGCACCTCCGCAAGTGCGACCTTCTCACGCGCGGCATCGGTGCCGCCATACTGCACGGTGGTGGCATACTGACCGCCATTGCTGCCAAATGGGCGGCCAAAGGGGTTGCTATCGCTCATCTCGTCGCCCTTTCGGTCGCGCCGCCGGCCAAGGGACAGGCGCAACATCCTTCTTCAGAACCCGGTTTCAGTCACCCATGTGGCGATCATGCCGAGACTTTCAAGATAACAGCATCATGTCCGGTTGCCTCGACGAATTTGACTAGGTCCGTGGCGGCGATGGAAGTCGTCGCCTCATTGGTCAGCGGGTGGGCGTTGACCACAGCATGGCTCATCAGCTCCTCGTCGAGAACGACCTTGACCCTTCGCTCCGTGTCGTTGATCAGCCCGAAAACGGTGACCGCGCCCGGGACGACGCCGAGAAGCTCCATCAGCATCTCCGGCCGGCCGAAAGACACGCGGCCCGCGGCGCCGATCAGATGATGGATCTGCTTTAGATCGACCACCGCCTCCTCGCCGACGCTGACCAGGAAGAAATTATCTTTCTTGTCCTTGAGGAACAGGTTCTTGGTGTGGCCGCCGGCGATCTCGCCGCGCAGCACCTGCGAATCGGCGACAGTGAACAGCGGCGGATGCCGCTGTGTCGATACCTCGATCCCGAGTCCGGCAAGAAAGGCGAAAAGGTCGGCTTCGGTCTTCGGCATCGGTCTTTCTTCTGATGGCCCGCTTTCAACGGCTTGTTCGGCCTACGCCGTTTACGGCCAATGATGCGGCCAAGACAAGCCCGTCGCGCAATGCAGGGGTGATTGCCTTGCGACGTGTCGCGGGACGGCTTGTCCGCATTGCCGGCGAAGCAAAAAGCCTGCGAATTCCCTGTTGCAATCGCCGCGCTCTTCAGCCATATAGGCGCGGCTTGCGGCCCGAAAGCCGCGCGAGCGGGTGTAGCTCAGGGGTAGAGCACAACCTTGCCAAGGTTGGGGTCGAGCGTTCGAATCGCTTCACCCGCTCCAGTTTCTCTCAAGGGAAATCAAGCATCGAAAAGCCGCGGTCCGCCGCGGCTTTTTCGCATTTGGGCGGGCGGCACAGGACGCACTTGCCAGCAGGCGCTGCGGTCGCGCCAAGTACGCTGCAGATAGAATTCAGGACTTTTGCGTGTCGTCCTCGGACCAAGGTCCGTCTTGCAGAATGCTCTATTTGAACGGAACTTGTTGGACAGCGGGCTCCACTTTGGAAAGTCCTCACGTTTCTCACTGGAACCCATCCTGGCGGGAGGGCCACTCGAAGGAGGAATTATGAAAACGCGCCCCTATCTATTCGCAGCGGCGGCCGCTCTCACCCTTGTCGCGTCTCCGGTCCTCGCTGCCCCCGGCGGCAATGGCGGCGGGAACGGCAATGGCGGCAGCCACGGCAACGGCGGAAACGCGGCTGGGGCCGGCTCGCAGGGACACGGAGCCGCCACCTCGGCCGCGGCCAAGGACAAGTCGACGACCGGAGTTGCTCATGCAATGGCGGTCGTTGCCACGACACCGGCCTCACCGCAGGCCACCCTGGCCTTGCAGGCAGCGCTGGATAGGAAGGCCGCGAAAGACGCGGCAAACACTGCCGACGACACCTCTGACGAAACCGAGTAAGCATTCGAAACTGACAACTTGTCGCGTTGAAAGCCGTGGTTCGCCGCGGCTTTTTTTCGTTTCCCCGCCTGGCGTTTGAACTCTCAAGGCCTTTGATGCATGTCGCGCAAAACTGTGCAGCGGTTTTGCGACACCGACATGCATGAAACAAGAACCTGAAGCGCGTCGCATGAGGCCGGTCGAACGCAACGCGCTTTTAGGGTCGGCAGGTCAACAGCGCTTCCAGAAAAAAGCTGCTCCACAGCGGCACTGAAGCTACGCTGAGGCCAAACGCCGCCGCATCGGCGTCGGATTCGATTGCATGCGAGGAGATCCCGTGACCGGCTTTGTCGACCGAGAACGCGCAACAGACCTGATGCAGCGTGCCAATATCGAGGCATTGGTGCTTTGCGAGCCTGAGGCATTCCAATATGCCACCGGCGCCTGGATCGGCCCGGCCGGCCTGTTCCGCCGGGCCGGCGCCGGTTTCGTGGTCATCCCGAGACGAGACGACCTGCCGATCGGCGTAGTGGTTGCCGATTTCCAGGCTGCCCAGCTCCGGGCGGCGGTGGCGGATGCCGTGGTGCGCACGCATCCGATCTGGATCGAATCCGCGTCGCTTGAGCCGGCGACGGCCGGCCGGCCCGTTGCGCAGCGCATCGAGGCCGGCCTGGTTGGCCGCGCCCCCGGTTTTGCACGTCCAGCGACCTTTGAGCTTGCCCGCTCTGTCCGCGAGCTGAAGACGATGCTCGCCGAATTCGGGCTGGAGCGTGCAACGCTCGGCATCGAGCTGGATTTTGTCTCGGCCAGCGATTTGTCCGCGATGCAGGCGATGTTGCCCGGCACGGCCCTGGTCAACGGCTCGCCGATCCTCGACAGGCTGCGGGCAATCAAATCGCAAAGCGAGATCGACCTTCTGCAGCAGGGCATCGTCCTGTCGGAAGCCGGCCTGTCGCGGCTGCAGCAGCATGCAGCGGTCGGCATGCGTCAGTCGGATCTGGTCGCGCTCTACCGGCAAGGCATCGCCGATGCAGCCGCCGGGTTATCGCAGCAAATCGCGACGGCCGAATACGTCACGCTGGGCGCTCGCCCAAAAAGCGCCGATGCGGTCGCCGCCGCCGGCGATCCGCTGAAGGCCGACATGGTCTGCAGCGTGAACGGCTATGCTTCGGACATGTCGCGGAATTTCACCTTCGGGCCGCCGTCGCCCGAACAGGCCGAATTGCATGCGATAGCCGAACGCGCCTTCGCCGATGGGCTTGCCGCGCTTATGCCCGGAAAGCCGTTCGCCGCCGTTCATCGCGCCGCCAGCGAAAGCCTGGCGCGCCAGGGCCTGCGTTCCTATCGCCGCGGCCATTTCGGCCACAGCGTCGGCCATTCCGTGTTTTCCGAGCAATGGCCGTTCATCTCGGCCGACAGCGATGTCGTGATCGAAGCCGGCATGGTGCTGGCATTCGAGATCCCGCTCTACATCGACGGTCTCGCCAGCTTCAATCTCGAAGACCAGTTCCTGATCACCGCGAACGGGCCGCTGCCGATGAACCGCTTGCCGAGGCGCCTGGAGACTATAGGCTGAATCCAGCCGGCCCCTTATCTGGCGCCGGCCACGCCCCTGCGGAAATCCGACGGCGACATGCCGGAAAGCTTGCGGAACGACTTGTTGAAGGCGCTGAGCGAGCCGAAACCCGATTCCATGGCGACGCGCAGTACATTGGCATCCTGATGCATCAGCAGCGCCTGCGCGTAGCTGAGGCGCAGCAAATTCACATATTCGTTGAGCGTCATGCCGGTCGATTTCTTGAAGATGCTCATGGCGTATTTGGGATGGATGTCGGCCGCCGCGGCAATGTCGACGCAATCGATCTCGTAGAGGAAATTCTCGGCGATGAAGTCGCACATGCGCCCGACATTGCGCAGCGATTGCTGATCGAAGGGACTGCCTATCTCCTGTTCGACCGGAGTTTCGGGCACGAGCCGGTAAGGCTCGAAGCGCACCCGCTCCAGCCGCAGCAAAAGCTCGTTGACCGCATGCTCGGCCTTCACCGGGTCGCCGGAGCGGGCATAGCGGTTCCAGCGCTCGAAATTGTGGTCGTCCGACCGGTCGGTGGCGTCAGTCACCAGCGTCGCGCCCGTCATCAGCCTGTTGCGGACCTCGACCGGCAAATGCAGCCGGAAGAAATGCACCAGCGGCAGATGCGCGCCGGCATAGATGGCATCGTCGGAGGCTTCGTCCATCTGGTGCGGCAGGCCGCCCCAGAACAGACACATGTCGCCAGCAGAGAGCGAAAGCTCGTGCCCGTCCATGCGGTAATGCACGGCCCCGCGCACGATGAAATTCACCTCGACCTGGGCATGCCAATGCGGCTTGAGCATCACCAGGGGCTGGGTGTGAAACATCTGCAGCAGCAGCGGCAGGCCCTCCACGCTGCTGGCGCCAGGCTGGTAAAACGGCCTTTCCGGCATCTTACTTTCCGCTCATTTCTTATTCCCTTTGTCGCGGACAAGGCTTTCCCGAGGCCTAGTCTAGCCACGCTCGCAAACAGAGAGCAACTGAAATGGGAGGATTTCAATGCGCATAAAATTGACCTGCGCCGCGCTCGCGCTTGCCTTGGGCTCCAGCCCGGCCTTTGCGCAGTCCGGTGAAATCACGATCTGGAGCTGGAATATCGCCGCTTCGTCGCTGAAGGCCACCATAGCGGGCTTCAACAAGCAGTTTCCCGACATCAAGGTCACGGTCGAGGACCTCGGCAACCAGCCGACCTACGACAAGTCGATCGCCGGCTGTGCCGCCGGTGGCGAGGGCCTGCCGGACATCGTGACGATCGAGAACGGCGAAGCGGAAAACTACTGGAGCCAGTTCCCGGATTGCTTCGTCGACCTGCACACGCTCGGCTACACCGCGGAAGACCAGGCAAAATTCCCCGACTTCAAGCGCACCGAGCTCGAGGTGGACGACAAGGCCTATGCGATGCCGTGGGATTCGGGGCCGGTGGCGATGTTCTACCGACGCGACTTCTACGAGAAGGCCGGCGTCGATCCGTCCTCGATCAAGACCTGGGACGATTTCATCGCTGCCGCCAAGAAGATCCAGGCCGCCAATCCCGGCGTCACGATGACCAACGCCGATTTCAACGGCGATTCCGAATTCTTCCGCATGATCTCCAACGAGCAGGGCTGCGCCTACTTCTCCGCCGATGGTCAATCGATCACGGTCAACCAGCCCAAATGCGTCGATGCCATGACCAAGATCAAGGAGATGAAGGACGCCGGCATCATTTCCTCTGCCGACTGGAGCACCAAGATCACCAACAACACCGCCGGCAAGGTCGCCACGCAGATGTATGGCGGCTGGTATGAAGGCACTGTGCGCACCGAATCGCCCGATGGGACAGGCAAATGGGGCGTCTATTTGATGCCGAGCCTGACCGCCGACGGTCCGCGCGCCGCCAATCTCGGCGGCTCCTCGCTCGCCATCACCTCGGTGTCGAAGAACAAGGAAGCCGCCTACGCCTATCTGAAATACACGCTAGGGACGAATGAGGGCCAGATCACCATGCTGAAAGGCTTCGGCCTGGTGCCGTCGCTAATTTCGGCGCTCAACGACCCTTATGTCTCCGAGGGCCTGCCCTATTGGGGTGGCCAAGCCGTGTGGAAGGACATCCTCGGCACCCTGCCCAAGGTCGTCCCCAGCCGCGGTACGCCGTTCCAGAGCGACGCCGAAATCATCATCCGCGCGGTGCAGACCAAATATCTGGCCGGGGGCTATCCCGACGCCAAGGCAGCGCTCGACGATGCCGCAAGCCAGATCGCCGCGGCGACCGGCCTGCCGGTCAAGTCGTGATCTGACACGGAATGATCCCAGAGTCAGTTACCGGGCGCTTGCGCTGCCCCTCACCCTTACCCTCTCCCCGTGAAGAACGGGGAGAGGGGGTCACCAGCGTTGCGGCCCAGCCCCTTCTCCCCGTCACTTACGGGGAGAAGGTGCCGGCAGGCGGATGAGGGGCGGCACCGGCCTTCGAACAAGCCGCCGTTTGCGGCGCCGCATCACCTGAAACATCAACACCGCGCGCCCCAGCAGGCGAAAGCAGAAAGGAGGAAAACGATGCGCTACCAGAACGCCACGGCGTATCGCTTCCTTGCGCCCTATCTGCTGATCTTCTCAATCTTCTGGCTGTGGCCGATCATCGATTCCTTCCTGATCTCGTTCCAAGCGACGCGCACCGTGCCGTGGCGGTTCGCGCCGACCTTCAACTGGGGCCGGCTGATCGGCGATCCGGCCTTCTTCAATGCCTTGAAGAACACATTGCTGATCCTTGTCATCCAGGTGCCGGTGATGATTTCGCTAGCGATTGTGATGGCGGTGCTTTTGAACTCGCCGCTGCTCAAGGCGCGTGGCCTGTTCCGCTTTGCCTTCTTCGCGCCGGTCGTGGTCGGCGAGGTCGCCTATTCGGCGGTTTTCCGGCTGATGTTCAATCTGGACTACGGCATCATCAACAAATTGCTGAACAGAATCGGCCTGCCCAACGTCGACTGGTTTACCAACGTCACCCCGGCGATGGCGGTCATCATGATGGCGGTGACGTGGCGCTGGGCCGGCTACAACGCCATCATCCTGCTCGCCGGCCTGCAGTCCATCCCCGAGGATGTTTACGAGGCGGCGACCCTGGACCGGGTCAGCAAGGTCAAACAGTTCTTCTACATCACGCTGCCGCTGCTCAAGCCGATCATCGTGTTCTGCGCCGTGCTGTCGATCATCGGCACCATGCAGCTGTTCACCGAGCCCTTCCTAATCACCGAGCGCGGCGGGCCGGGCGGCGGCACCGAAACGCTCGGGCTGCTGCTTTATCGCCAGGGCTTCCGGTCGCTCAATTTCGGCTACGCTTCGGCCATCGCCTACACCATGGCCGGACTGGCGATTGCCATTTCGCTGGTGCAGATATGGCTGACGAGGGAACCGAAATGACCTCGCGCTCCCCAATCAGCCATTCCCGGGTCGGCCGTTCCCAGGCCAGATTGGGCCGCAGCATCGCGCTGCATCTGTTCCTGACGCCGCTGGCGCTGGTCTGGCTGTTTCCGCTGTGGATGATGGTGGTCTTTTCCACGATGCCCGACAACGGCATCTTCAGCCCCGACATCGAGCTTTTGCCGCACGGCAATTTCCT
This sequence comes from Mesorhizobium sp. M0894, assembly GCF_040319725.1. Classification (NCBI taxonomy): domain Bacteria; kingdom Pseudomonadati; phylum Pseudomonadota; class Alphaproteobacteria; order Hyphomicrobiales; family Phyllobacteriaceae; genus Mesorhizobium; species Mesorhizobium sp. M0894. The sequence goes on from NZ_JAMYOG010000003.1 coordinate 558,158, forward strand.
CGACAATGTCAGCAATCTGCAGCGCGGCACCAATTTCATCGGTGCCATCGGCATCTCCGTCTCGGTGGCGGTGACCTACACCTTCCTGTCGGTGATGCTGACCTCGATGGCCGGCTGGGCGCTGGCGCGTTACAACTTCTTCGGCAAGGGCATGGTCGTCGCCATCATCTTCGGCACCATCACGCTGCCCTATGCGGTCGTGCTGATCCCGCAATTCATCATGGTGGCGCGCGACTTCAAGCTCGCCAACACCTGGGTGGCGCTGATCGTGCCGCCGCTGTTCAATTCGCTGGGCGTGCTCTTCATGCGGCAGAGCTTTTCGATGATGCCGCACGAACTGTTCGACGCCGCCAAGGTCGAGGGCGTCAAGGAATGGCGGATATTCCTGTTCGTCGCACTGCCTCTGGCGCGGCCGATGCTGGCAGCGCTCGCCATCATCCTGTTCCTTGCCTCCTGGAACAACTATCTCTGGCCGCTGCTGATCAATTCCAAGCCGGGCGCAATGACCGCGCCGGTGGCGCTCGGCACGCTGATCGGTCTCACCAAGGTGTCCTGGGGCGGCATCATGGCGGGCGCGGTGATGCTGACGGCGCCAATGCTCGTCGTGTTCGTGCTTCTGCAGCGCCATTTCGTCGCCGGCATCGCCGCCGGCGCTATCAAGTAAGGATCAGCATGGCGGCAGTCACACTCAAAAACGTCATCAAGCGCTTCGGCGTCTTCGAGATCGTCCACGGCGCCAATATCGATATCGATGACGGCGAATTCGTCGTCTTCGTCGGCCCTTCCGGCTGCGGCAAGTCCACGCTGCTCCGGATGATCGCCGGGCTCGAGGACATCAGCGACGGCGAGATCGCCATTGGCGGCAAGGTGGTGAACGACGTCGAGGCGGCCGATCGCGGCATCGCCATGGTGTTCCAGTCCTACGCGCTCTATCCGCACATGACGGTTGAGCAGAATCTGAGCTTCGGCCTGAGAATGACCGGCAACCCCAAGGCAGATACCGAGCGGCGGGTGAAGCGGGCTTCCGAAATCCTGCGCATCGCCGAGCTGATGAAGCGGCGGCCGCGGCAATTGTCGGGCGGCCAGCGCCAGCGCGTCGCCATCGGCCGCGCCATCGTGCGCGAGCCGCAAGTGTTCCTGTTCGACGAACCGCTCAGCAATCTCGATGCCGAGCTCCGGGTGCAGATGCGCGTCGAGATATCGCGCCTTCACAAGGAGCTTGGCGTTACCATGGTCTATGTGACGCACGACCAGACCGAGGCGATGACGCTGGCCGACAGGATCGTCGTGCTCAACGCCGGTAATATCGAGCAGATCGGCGCGCCGCTCGATCTCTACGACGACCCCGCCAACCGCTTCGTTGCCGGCTTCGTCGGCTCGCCGAAGATGAATTTTCTGGCGGCGAAAGTGGTCGGAACCGACAACAGCGCGGCGATCGTGGAGCTGGTCAACCATCGCGGCGTGCGACTGCGCAAGCCGCTTTCCGATGCCTTGCCTGCGATAGGCGGCGATGTCGTGATTGGCGTGCGGCCGGAGCATTTCTTCGACGCCGGCCAGGGCGATTGCGACCTTACCCTCAAGGCCGACGTCGCCGAGCACTTGGGATCGGTGAGCTATGTCTATGCCAATTCCGGGACCGGGGGCGGGCGCGAAGAACTGATCATCGAGCGCGAGGCCTCGCGGCATCGCGCCAACGGCGACGACCTGGTGGTGTCGATCAAGGCCGACCGCTCGCTTCTCTTCGACGCCACCGGCGCACGCATTCGCTAACCCATCTTTCTTTTGTCCGATCGCGATTGCTCGCGGCCACCCCACGGAGATTTGACATGACTTCCAAACCAGAAAAAATTCGCTGGGGCATTCTCGGGCCCGGCAACATCGCCAAGGCCTTTGCCGGCGGCGTCGCCCATTCGCGCACCGGCACCTTGGTCGCCTTAGGGGCGCGCAATCCCGGCAAGGCCGGGCTCACCGAGGCTTTCCCCGGCGCCCGCATCCTCGACGGCTACGAGGCTTTGCTTGGCGATCCGGATGTCGACGCGATCTATATTTCGACGCCGCATCCGAGCCATGCCGAATGGGCGATCAAGGCAGCCGAGGCCGGAAAGCATGTGCTTTGCGAAAAGCCGCTTGGCCTGACCGCCTTCGAGGCCGACGCGATGATCCATGCGGCGCGCAAGGCCGGCACCTTTCTCGGCGAAGCCTTCATGTACCGGCTGCATCCGCAGACGGCCAAGCTGGTCGAGCTGATCAGTGCCGGCGCGATCGGCGAGATCAAGATGATCAAATCCAGCTTCGGCTTCGCCATGCCGGGCTTCATGCCGGAGCACCGGCTTTACGCCAAGGATCTCGCCGGCGGCGGCATTCTCGATGTCGGCGGTTATCCCGTCTCGATGGCGCGGCTGATTGCCGGCGCCGCCGCGGGAAAGCCCTTCGCCGAGCCGGACAAAGTGGTGGGCACTGCGCATCTCGGCCAATCCGGCGTCGACGAATGGGCGTCGGCGCTGTTGCATTTTCCGGGCGGCATCGTCGCGGAAGTCTCCTGCAGCATCTCGCTCGCTCAGGACAATGTCTTGCGCATTCTCGGCAGCAAAGGCCGCATCGAGGTGGCGGACTTCTGGTATGCCGGCGGCCAGCAAGGCGGCACCGGCGAAATCCGCATCATCCGTCCGGGTAACACCGAGGTGGTCGAGGTCAAGGAGGACGGCTGGCTTTACGCGTTCGAGGTCGACGCCGCCGGCGAGGCCATTCTCGGCGGGAAGCAGGAGTTCGCCTGGCCCGGCATGGGCTGGGCCGACAGTCTCGGCAATCTGCGCGTGCTCGACAAATGGCGTGCCGCGATCGGGCTCGAATACGACATCGAGAAACCGGCAAAGCGCGTCAACACGATCTCCGGACGGAAGCTGCGCTCCGGCGGGACCGCCATCCCCAAGCGCAGCATTCCGGGCCTGCCGCGGCGGGCCTCGTGCCTGGCGCTCGGCTTCGAGGATTTCCGCACCTTTTCGTCGGGCGCCATCCTGCTCGATGCCTATTTCGAGGCCGGCGGCAATCTGTTCGACACAGCCTTCGTCTACGGTTCCGGCTATACCGAGACCCTGCTTGGCCAATGGCTGAAAAACCGCGGCGTGCGCGAGCAATCCGTGGTCATCGGCAAGGGCGCGCACTCGCCGCTCTGCTATCCCGACGTCATCGGCAAGCAGCTCACCCAGTCGCTCGAGCGGCTGCAGACCGACCATATCGACGTTTATTTTATGCACCGCGACAATCCGGACGTGCCGGTCGACGAATTCGTCGATGCGATGGACCGCGAGGTCAAGGCCGGCCGCATCCGCGGTCCGTTCGGCGGCTCGAACTGGACAATGGAACGCATGGACGAGGCGATTGCCTATGCCGAGCGCACCGGCAAGCAGAAGCCCGGCGCACTTTCCAACAATTTCTCATTGGCCGAGATGCTGGAGCCGATCTGGGCAGGCTGCGTCACCTCCTCCAGCGACGCGTGGAAGACCTGGCTTACCGCCCGGCAGATGCCGAATTTCGCCTGGTCGAGCCAGGGCCGCGGCTTCTTCACCGACCGCGCCGGCCGCGACCGGCGCGACAATGAGGAGCTGGTCCGGGTCTGGTACTCGGAGAAGAATTTCGGCCGCCGCGACCGTGCCATCGAGCTCGCCAAGCGGCTCGGCAAAAGCCCGATTCACGTCGCGCTCGCCTACGTCCTGGCGCAGCCCTTCCCGTCCGTCCCGCTGATCGGGCCGCGCACGCTCGACGAATTGGAAGACAGCCTCCAGGCGCTCGACATTTCGCTTTCGCCGGACGACCTTGCATGGCTGGACAGCGGTTCGGATCAGGCCCGCGCGCGGGCCTGACAGCAGCGGCAGTCGCTTCAACCTTGCGCTGCGCCATAGCTTCCGGACTGTTTGCGCTGCCCTCACCCTCTCCCGCAAAGAACCGGGACAGGGTAAGAATGGCGGCAGCGCAAACGTCACTGGAAGATAGGGAAGACAGATGCTCGACATTTCATCGTCGAAACAGGCGGCCACCTGGCTCGGTTCTTTTGCGCGAGCGCTCGAAGCGGGCGACGTCGAGGCCGCAACCAATCTGTTCGTCGAGGATTGCTACTGGCGCGATCTTTTGACCTTCACCTGGAACATCAGGACGATGGAAGGCCGCGCCGCGATCCGCGACATGCTGGCGGCGACGCTGGCAACCACAAGGCCTGCTCAATGGCAGCTCAGTGGCGAAGCCACCTCGGACGAAGGCACCATCGAAGCCTGGTTTTCTTTCGAGACGTCATCGGCGTGGGGCCAAGGCATCATGCGCCTCAGGGACGGCAAGTGCCGGACGCTGTTCACGGCGATGAGCGATCTCAAGGGGTTTGAAGAGCGCAAAGGCCCGGCGCGGCCGCTGGGCGTCCGCCACAAGGCCGATCCGGAACGCGAAACCTGGCTGGAGGCAAGGCGCCGCGAGGCGCGTGACCTCGGCGTTAGCCAGCAGCCCTATTGCCTGGTCATCGGCGGCGGCCAGGGCGGCATCATGCTGGGGGCGCGGCTCAGGCAATTGGGCGTGCCGGCCATCGTCATCGAGAAGAACGCCCAGGCCGGCGATTCCTGGCGCAGCCGCTATCGCTCGCTCGTGCTGCACGACCCGGTCTGGTACGACCATCTGCCCTACATCCCGTTTCCGGAAAACTGGCCGGTGTTCACCCCCAAGGACAAGATGGGCGACTGGCTGGAGATGTATACGCGCGTCATGGAGCTCAATTACTGGACCTCTACGGCATGCGTCAGTGCCTCCTATGACGAGACCGAAAAGGTCTGGACGGTCGAGCTCGACCGCGCCGGCGAGCGCATCACGCTGAAGCCCAGGCACATCGTCTTCGCGACCGGTGCTTATGGCCCGCCCAGGCGCATCGACCTGCCGGGTGCCGAGGTCTTTCAGGGCGAGATCCTGCATTCCAGCCAGTATTCCAACGGCGAGAAATTCCGCGGCAAAAGGGTCGCCGTCGTCGGCGCGGCAAGTTCCGGCCATGACGTCGGCGTCGATCTCTGGGAGAGCGGCGCCGAGGTGACCATGGTCCAGCGGTCGCCGACGACGGTGGTCAAGTCGGACACGCTGATGGAGATCGGCTTCGAGATCTTCTCGGAAAAGGCGCTGGCCCGCGGCATCACCACTGAAAAGGCCGACATGATCGTCGCCTCGACGCCGTTCGCGCTGCTGCCGCAAGGCCAGCGGGCGCTTTACGACGTCATCAAGGCGCGCGATGCTGCCTTCTACGACCGCTTGCGCAGCGCCGGCTTCGCCATCGATTTCGGCGACGACGAGACTGGGCTCCTGATGAAGGCCTACCGCACCGGCTCGGGCTTCTACATCGACGTCGGCGCCTGCGATCTGATCATCGACGGCGAGATCGGCATCCGTAGCGGCGTCGGGATCAAGTCGCTGACGCCGACAGGCATCCTCTTCGACGACGGCACGGAACTGGCGGCCGACGCAATCATCGCCTGCACCGGCTATCTCTCGATGAACGAGACAGTGGCGGCGATCGTTTCGCGCGAAGTCGCCGACAAGGTCGGGCCGTGCTGGGGGATTGGCTCGGGCGTGAAAGGCGACCCGGGTCCGTGGCAAGGCGAGTTGCGCAACATGTGGAAGCCGACAGCGCAGGAAGCGCTGTGGTTCCACGGCGGCAATCTTGCGCTGTCGCGCTTCTATTCAAAATTCGTGGCGCTGCAGATCAAGGCGCGCATGGAAGGCATTCAGACGCCAGTCTATGGAGCGCCGGTGCGATAGGGCCGCCTTTCCCTTCTCCCCTTGTGGGAGAAGGTGGATCGGCGCGTAGCGCCGAGACGGATGAGGGGTGTTGGACGGATCGCCGTGGGTGCCAAGCTGGAGCACCCCTCATCCGTCGCCTTCGGCGACACCTTCTCCCACAAGGGGAGAAGGGGAGCCACATCGCCGTCAATCGTGGCTATGTCCGAAATGCCGGCTCGCCACCTCGACATGCGTGTCGTGCGCATGCGCTTCGAAGCGTTCGGTCTCGCCGAGATCGTCCACCGCCTCGTTCGGCCACCAGGTGCCGCCGACCACGATGCCGGCCGAGACCAGCCTTTGCTCGGCGACCAGCGAGGCGCCGACCGAATCGACAAAGGTGAAGTGGCCTGGACGCAGACGCAGCACCGCGACGTCACCGACCACGCCAATCGCCAGCCTGCCGAGATCTGGCCTGGCGATCGCTTCCGCTGGCCGCTGCGTTGCGGCGCGCAGCACCTCGACCAGTGGCATGCCGAGCGCCAGCAGTTTCGACATGCAGACCAGGATGTCGAAGGCCGGCCCGTCGACGCAGTAGAGATGCACGTCGCTGCTGATCACGTCCGGCGCCAGACCCTCGCTGAGCATCGCTTTGGCCACCTCGAAATCGAACGAGCCCATGCCGTGGCCGAGGTCGAAGATGACGCCGCGCTCGCGCGCCAGCCGCATATCCGGCCGCACCGCCCCCGAGGCGAAGACCGGCGCGTTGGGAAACGGCCGGAAGCAGTGGGTGAGGATGTCGCCCTTGCGCAGCCGCGGCAGCACTTCCGAGCGGCCGGGCGGCGGCTCGTCTATATGCGCCATCAGCGGCAGGCCGGCCTTGTCGGCGGCTTCGAGCGCGAGATCGACCGGCGCGATGCCGCTGGTGCCACCGGCATGGCGACCCGAGCGGACCTTGACACCGACAACCACGTCCGCGTGCTCGCGCGCCGCCGCCACCGTTTCGCGCGGTTCGCAGAGCCGGAGGTCGCTGCACTCGCCGACCGCCACGGTCTGGGAGAAGCCGAATATGCCGGCAAAGGAAATGTTGACGTAGGCCAGGATGCGGACTTTCGAGCGCTCTATGACGTGGCGGCGAAAGCCGAGGAAATTGCCGGCGCCGGCGCTTCCGGCATCGATGAAGGTGGTGGTGCCGCTCTTCGCCGCAAGCCGGTCGGCATCGACGCCGAGCGACGTGCCGCCCCAATAGACATGGCTGTGCAGGTCGATCAGGCCGGGCGCGACGATGGAGCCCGTGGCGTCGATGACGCGGGCTGCACGTTCGAAGGGGATTTCGGTGTCGATCGCGGCGATACGGCCGTCGGCAATCGCCAGATCGCGTTGTGCGTCGAGGCCGGACGCCGGATCGATGAGGCGGCCGCCTTTTATCAGGAGATCGAATTGCATTGCGCCTGTCTCCGCTTTTCCGTCAGGCCGGCCTGTAGGCGACGGCTTCGACCTCGATCTTGATGTCGATCATAAGCCGTGACTCCACAGTCGTGCGTGCCGGCGGATCTTTCGGGAAATGCCGGGCATAGACCGTGTTGAAGATGCCGAAGTCGCGCGCGTCCTCGAGCCAGACCGTGGTCTTGATCACATCGTCCAGCGTGCAGCCGGCCAGCGCCAGTGCCGCCTTGATGTTCGACAGCACCTGTTCGGTCTGCTCGGCGATGCCGCCCTTGACCACCAGCCCGTCGCCGCCGACCGGCACCTGGCCGGAGACATAGACGAAATCGCCGGCCCTGACCGCCGGCGACAACGGCACATGGGATTTTCCGAAACACTGCTTGGGCAAGGAGGCCTCCTCTGGAAATCTTGCGTGACCGCCCTTATGCCTGCCACCGCGGTTCTCATCCAACATTTTGGAAGCTATATCGCTTTGCTGCGGGAGCGCCAGCTTGGTCACCACGCTCGGTGACCCTTCGCGCCCCCCTCTGTCCTGCCCTCTTTCCCACTACTTGGCATCTCCCCCACAAGGAGGGAGATTGGCCGTCATCACTGATTTCGCCAACCACCGACCTTGCAAAAGGTGCGCTGCCAGCGAAGCTGCCGATCTCCCCCCAAAAGGGGGAGATGCCCGGCAGGGCAGAGGGGGGCGCTGTCCCGCCAGCGTCTTGACCCGCGACACCAGCCCGCTCAGCGATCGATCCGCGTCGACAGGATGATCGACGACGACGTCCGCTCGACCCCGTCCATGGCGCCGATCTGGTCGAGAAGCGTGTCGAGATCCCTGATCGACGGCGCCTCGACGATGACGATCATGTCGAAATTGCCGCTGACCGAATGCAGCGTCCGCACCGGCGGCAGCGCCTGCAGGCTGCGCACCACCTTGTCGGCAAGCTTGGGCGTGACGGTGAGCAGGACATGCGCCCGCACCAGTCCCTGTTCGTAATCCGGCGAAAGCCTGACGCCGTAGCCGGTGATGGTGCCGCGCTGCTCCAGCCGCTCGATCCGGCTCTGCACCGTCGTCCGTGAGACGCCCAGCCGCCGCGCCAGTTCGGCGGTCGAGGCGCGTGCATTGATGCGCAGCAGGGAAAGCAGCGCCTGGTCGGCATCACTAAGCATTTCGACGAACCTTGCCGGCGCATTGATCAAACAGAGACTGCGTTTTGCACACTCCCACGCTTCCTTTCGACAGGCAAGCTGCGATTCTAGCCGTCTATTTAATATTGGTGCGAGGGACCGGTCATGAAGGAAATCATCGTCGTCGGCGCCGGCAAGATCGGCTCGACCATAGCCGAGATGCTGGCATCCACGGGCGACTACCATGTCACCCTGGTCGACCGCTCGGCTGCGCAGCTCGGCGCGGCCGAACTGCCGGCCGGCGTAGAGACGCTGGAACTCGATATCGAGGCCGTCGGCACCCTCGAAGCCGCCCTGGCCGGCAAGTTCGCGGTGCTCAGCGCTGCGCCCTTCCATCTGACCACGCGCATCGCCGAAGCGGCGGCCAGCGCCGGCGTGCACTATCTCGATCTGACAGAGGACGTCGTCAGCACCAGGCGCGTCAAGGAATTGGCGCGCTCCGGCAACAGCGCCTTCATCCCGCAATGCGGGCTGGCGCCGGGCTTCATCTCGATCGTTGCCAACGATCTCGCCAGCCGCTTCGACACGCTGGAAAGCGTGCGCATGCGGGTTGGCGCGCTGCCGCAATACCCGTCGAATGCGCTGAACTACAATCTGACCTGGAGCACCGACGGCGTCATCAACGAATATTGCGAGCCTTGTGAGGCGATCGTCGAAGGCGAGCTGGTCGAAGTGCCGCCGCTGGAGGAGCGTGAAGAATTCTCGCTCGACGGCGTCACCTACGAGGCATTCAACACCTCGGGCGGGCTGGGCACGCTGGCCGAAACGCTGAAAGGCAAGGTGCGGACGCTGAACTACCGCACCATCCGCTACCCCGGCCACGCCGCGATCATGAAGGCGCTGCTCAACGACCTCGGCCTGCGCCACCGCCGCGACGTGCTGAAGGACATTTTCGAAAGCGCCCTGCCGGCGACGCTGCAGGACGTCGTCATCGTCTTCGTCACCGTCAGCGGCCGCAAGAACGGCCGCCTGCTGCAGGAGACCTACGCCAACAAGATCTACGCCAGGCGTGTCGGCGATACGGTACGCAGCGCCATCCAGATCACCACTGCCTCCGCCATCTGCGCCGTGCTCGACATGCTGGCCGATGGCACCTTGCCGGCAAAGGGCTTCATCAAGCAGGAGGACATCGCGCTCGACGCCTTCCTGGCCAACCGCTTCGGCCGCGCCTACGCGCAGCACGAGATGGTTAGCCGACTGGCGGGGTGAGCTGCGGTTGCCCGATGGCGAAGCTACCGATCTCCCCCCTTGCGGGGGAGATGTCGCCGAAGGCGACAGAGGGGGTCGCTTCGCGTAGAGCGTAACCTCCATCTGTCGCGAGGGAGGTCGCATCCAGTCGAACCGACCCCTCTGGCCTGCCGGCCAATTCCCCCTCAAGGGGGGAGATCAGCTGCCCTCAAACATGCACCGCCTGCCCGAGCGCCTTCAGCGCCGCTTCCTGAAAACCCTCACCTTGCGTCGGGTGGGCGTGGATGGTGCCGGCAATGTCCTCCAGACGCGCGCCCATTTCCAGCGCCAGGCCGAAGGCCGTCGACAGTTCCGACACGCCTTGGCCGACCGCTTGGATGCCGAGCACCAGATGGTTGTCGGCGCGGGCAACGACCCGGACAAAGCCCTCCTCACCCATCTTCGTCATCGCCCGGCCATTGGCGGCGAAGGGGAACAATCCGACCTTGATCTCGCCACGGGCCTTTGCATCCTCCGGCGACAGGCCTGCGGTGATCAGCTCCGGATCGGTGAAGCAGATAGCGGGAATGCAGCGTTTGTCCCAGCTGCGCTTGTGGCCGGCGACGATCTCGGCGACCATTTCGCCTTGCGCCATCGCCCGGTGCGCCAGCATCGGCTCGCCGGTGACGTCGCCAACGGCAAAGATGCCGCGCATCGAGGTGCGGCACTGGTCGTCGATGCGGATGAATTTTCCCGCCATGTCGAGGTCGATCTGCTCGAGCCCCCAGTCTTCGACCACCGGCTTGCGCCCGACGGTGACCAGAATCCTGTCGGCAACGATCTTGGCATTCTTGCCGTCCTTCGTCTCGACCAGCAGCGCATCGCCCTTGGTCGACAACCCCTTGGCCTTGGCGCCCACAAGCACCTCGATACCGAGCTCGGCGAGCCGCTTCACCACCGGCCGGGTCAGTTCGGCATCATATTGCGCCAGTACGCGCGGCAAAGTCTCGACCACGGTCACCCTGGCGCCCATCTTGGCGAAGGCGATGCCGAGCTCCAGCCCGATATAGCCGCCACCGACGACGGCAAGCCTTTCCGGCACTTCGCTCAGCGCCAGCGCTTCGGTGGACGAGATCACCAGCCCACCGAAGGGCAGCGACGGCAATTCGACCGACGCCGAGCCCGTGGCGATCACCACCGTCTCGGCGCGGACCACCTGCATCCCGGTTTCGGTCTGGACCTCGACGGTCTTGCCGTCACGGAATTTCGCCCAGCCGTGCACGGTCTTGACCCCGGCCTTCTTCAACAGGCCGGCAACGCCACTGTTAAGCCGGCTAACGATGCCGTCCTTCCAGGCGATGGTCGTTTCGAGATCAATCGATGGTGTTGCGATTGAAATGCCGAGCGGGCTGTTGCCGCCGGCCATGTGCGACGCCTTTTCGAACTCTTCGGCCGCATGGATCAGCGCCTTGGACGGGATGCAGCCGACATTGAGACAGGTGCCGCCCGGTTTGCCGAACTCGACGATAACCGTGTCGATGCCAAGCTGCCCGGCGCGGATGGCGCAGACATAGCCGCCGGGACCGGCGCCGATGACGAGCAGCTTGCAGGAGATTTCCTTCATGTCGTGGCCCATGCAGCGGCTCGGAAAAAGGCGCTCTGTGGCGATCCTTCGCGCCCCCCTCTGTCCTGCCGGACATCTCCCCCACAAGGGGGGAGATTGGATCTCGCCTCCGCCTTCGCCAATCGCCGCCGTCGCAGGAGCGGTCGGAGCGCGGAAACTGCCAATTCCCCCCCTTGTGGGGGAGATGCCTGGCAAGGCAGAGGGGGGCGCTGTCCCTCCAGCATCCCGATCGTTCCGCATCGCCGCAACATTCTATTCATCTCCTCAATCCACAAAAATCAGCGCTGGCGTTTCCAGCAGCGCCTTTATCCGTTGGATGAACACCGCAGCGTCCCAGCCGTCGATGACGCGGTGGTCGAAGCTGGAGGACAGGTTCATCATCTTGCGCGGGATGAACTGGGTGCCGTCCCACACCGGCCGCATCATCATCTTGTTGACGCCGAGGATCGCCACTTCCGGATGATTGATCACCGGCGTCGTCGCCACACCGCCCATGGCCCCGAGCGAAGTGATGGTGATGGTCGATCCAGAGAGCTCGTCGCGCGTCGCCGTGCCGGATTTTGCCGCCTCAGCCAGCCTGACAACCTCGGCTGCGCAATCCCAGATGTCGCGCGCCTCGGCGTGCTTGACCACCGGCACCACCAGCCCCGACGGGGTCTGCGCGGCGATGCCGATATGGACCCCGCCATGCTGGTGGATTATGCCCGCCTCGTCGTCGAACAGCGCGTTGAGGTTTGGCTGGTCGGCGATCGCCTTGACCATCGCCCGCATCAGAAACGGCAGCAGCGTCAGCTTCGGCCTGTCCGCGCCCGGCCGCTTCTCCTTGTTGAGCGCGGCGCGCAAATCCTCGAGCGCGGTGACGTCGATCTCTTCGACATAGGTGATGTGCGGGATGCGCGATTTGGCCAGCGTCATCTTCTCGGCGATCTTTCGCCTGAGCCCGACTATTTTGATATCCTCGACCGCCTCGTTGCGGACAAGCCCGGAAATCTTGGCGGGCCCGGGTCCGCGCGCCAGGAAAGCTTCGATGTCCTCATGCTGGATACGGCCGGCCGGGCCACTCCCCACAATTTGCCGCAGGTCGATGCCGGCCTCTTTCGCCCTGAGGCGGACGGCCGGCGAGGCCAACGGCTTCTCGCCCTCCGGACGCCGCGCGCCGGAGATCGGCGCAGTACCCCCGCCGGAGGGGAATTCCGTTGCCGGCTCACTTTCGCGCACAGAAGCGCTTCCTGACGGAGGTGGGACTGGTTTGGCGTCGGCCTTGGGAGCCGAAGCTCGTCCCCCTCCCCCTTGTGGGGGTCCGAAGGACGGGCGAGACCCGTGGCTCGCCCCGGCAAGGTTAGGGGTGGGGGTACGCTTGGCGCCCGCCTCAACGTCCCGTGGCGGCTTGACGTTACCCTCGCCGGCCACCTTCAGGCGCACGATGGGCGAGCCGATCGCCACCGTGTCGCCGATCTCCGCACCCAGCCAGAGGATCTCACCATCGACGGGCGAGGGAATCTCGACCGTCGCCTTGTCGGTCATCACAGCGGCCAGCACGGCGTCCTCGCGCACGAGATCGCCGACCTTGACCTGCCATTCGACCAGCTCGGCCTCGGCGACGCCTTCACCGACATCGGGTAGCTTGATGACATATTCGCCCATCGTCTTCCCCCTCAGGCTTCCATCGTTTCGACGAGCGCGCGGCCTAGCCGCGCAGGACCGGGAAAATAGTCCCACTCCTGCGCATGTGGATAGGGCGTGTCCCAGCCGGTGACCCGCGCCACCGGCGCCTCCAGATGGTGGAAGCAGTTCTCCTGAACCAGCGCCGAAAGTTCGGCGCCGAACCCCGATGTCAGCGTCGCCTCGTGCACGACCACGCAGCGCCCGGTCTTGTTGACCGAGGCGACGATCGTCTCGAGGTCGAGCGGCAGCAGCGTTCTCAGATCGATGATCTCGGCATCGATGCCGGTCTCCTCGGCCGCCGCCTGGGCGACATAGACCATCGTGCCGTAGGCAAGTACGGTGACCTCAGCGCCCTGTCTGCGGATCACCGCCTTGCCTAGCGGCACCGTGTAATGGCCGTCGGCGACTTCGCCAAGCTCGTGTTTCGACCATGGTGTTACCGGCCGCTCGTGATGACCGTCGAAGGGTCCGTTATAAAGCCGCTTCGGTTCCAGGAAGATCACTGGGTCGGGATCCTCTATCGCGGCGATCAGCAAGCCCTTGGCGTCATGCGGGTTCGAGGGCACCACGACTTTCAGCCCGGAGACGTGGGTGAACAGCGCCTCCGGGCTCTGGCTGTGGGTCTGGCCACCAAAAATGCCGCCGCCGGTGGGCATCCTGACCACGATCGGGCAGGTGAAGTCGCCGTTCGATCGATAGCGCAGCCGCGCCGCTTCCGAGACGATCTGGTCATAGGCCGGATAAACATAGTCGGCAAACTGCACCTCGACGCAAGGCTTCAGCCCGTAGGCGGCCATGCCGATGGCCGCGCCGACAATGCCGGATTCGCTGATCGGCGCATCGAAGCAGCGGCTCCTGCCGTATTTCGCCTGCAGGCCTTGCGTACAGCGGAAGACGCCGCCGAAGAAGCCGACATCTTCGCCGAAGACGATGACACGCCCGTCGCGCGCCATCGACACGTCCATGGCGTCGCGGATTGCCTCGATCATGGTCCGTCGCGGCATGGTTAGACTCCCGCCTGCTGGCGCTGGCGCCTGAGGTGCGGCGGCATCTCGGCATAGACGCCCTCGAACATATCGCGCGCCGAGGGCTTGCCGCCGGCATGCAGCGTGCCGTGGCGCTCGGCCTCCCGCTGCGCCGAAATCACCGTGTCGAGGATTTCCGCCTCGGCCTGGGCGTGGCGTTCGTCCGACCAGACGCCGCGCTGGATGAGGTGGTTCTTCAGCCTGACGATCGGGTCGCCGAGCGGCCACGCGTCGGACTCGGCCTTCGGCCGGTAGGCCGACGGGTCATCGGAGCTGGAATGGGCGCCGACGCGGTAAGTGACATATTCGACCAGCGTCGGCCCGAGATTGTTGCGCGCCCGCTCCGCCGCCCATTTGGCCACCGCATGGACGGCGAGATAGTCGTTGCCGTCGACGCGCAGCGACGGGATGCCGAAGCCCAGTCCGCGGGCAGCAAAAGTGCCGGAGCCGCCCCGGGCGATCCCCTGGAAGGTCGAAATCGCCCACTGGTTGTTGACGACGTTGAGCACGACCGGCGCCTTGTAGGTCGAGGCGAACACCAGCGCCGAATGGAAGTCGGACTCGGCGGTCGAGCCGTCGCCGATCCAGGCGGCGGCGATCTTCTGGTCATTGCTGATCGCCGAAGCCATCGCCCAGCCGACCGCCTGGATGTACTGCGTCGCCAGATTGCCGGAGATCGAGAAGAAGCCGTGCTCTTTCGACGAATACATGATCGGCAGCTGCCGGCCCTTCAGCGGATCGGCCTCGTTCGAATAGATCTGGTTCATCATCGTGACCATCGGATAGCCGTCGGCGATGAGCAGGCCGGCCTGCCGATAGGTCGGAAAATTCATGTCGCCCGGCGCCAGCGCCTTGCGGAAGGCGCAGCTCACCGCCTCTTCGCCGAGATGCTGCATGTAGAAGGAAGTCTTGCCCTGGCGCTGCGCCATCTGCATGCGCGCATCGAAGCTGCGCAGCGTCACCATATGGCGCAGCCCCTCCAGCAGTTCCTCGTCGGAAAGCAGGCCGGCCCAGGGCCCGACCGCCTCGCCGGCGCGGTTGAGCACACGAATGATCGAGAACGCCAGATCGCGGATGGTGCGCGGATCGACGTCGATCTCGGGGCGCGGCACCGAGCCGGCCTTGGGGATGGTCACGTCTGAAAAATCCGGCGTGCCGCCCGGCCGCACCTCCGGCTCCGGAACATGGAAGCGCAACATTCCGGCATCGGCCATGATCTCGGTCCTCCACTGTTGCCCGGCGCGATATTTGCACACCGCCGGACCAGTGCCAATTCGTCGGGCAGGGCTTCGGTCCTTCGGCTCCCGCCGATGCAGCCTGCCGCGCACAAGATGAAGATGTGTCTGCGAAATTTCTTGTCGATGTTGGACGGCAGCACGCAACTTAGCAGAAATTTGCCGACGATTGCCGCAACAGACGATATGTCCCGGGGTGAGCTTGCCTTTGACGAGCCCGCACATCCAGCGATTCAAGTTGCGCCTACCATTCAGGACCTTATCCTGACGGCATCGTTGTGAGAGAGGCGGGAATGCAAGGCAGATCGAGGGCCGTCGTCGCTTTGGCGATTGTAGCTTTTCTGGTTGGATCCGGTCGACCAGCTTTCGCTCAGTCGGACGATTGCATCGGCACGTACTATCGCACGAGGGATGCTGCCTGCATTGACCGGCTTATCACAACCTTGGATCAAGCTCCGTCCAGCGCTGAAAACGGAACGATAACCGGGTTTTTCGCTGCATTGTTCGACGGCTCGCCGGAGATGCGACGAAAACTGCTGGATGGCGTGCCCTCCGATCGCGCGGCTGACCTTTATCTGGCCGCTCTGCACAAGGCTGGTCTCACGGACGAAGCGCGGCGTTTCGCGTCGAGCCGAAAGCTGGAGGATGCAGCATCCCCCGGTGCCATGCCTTTGAAAACGTTGACACCCCTCTTTGTCCCGTTGGACAATGATCTGCTGCTTGGCGCCTATATGGCGACAGGAGACTTGTCCTACATAGATCATATTCTGGGAAATCTTCGAACCAGCCGTGACGGCATCGCGGCGGACGCAATCCGCATCGGCCTTGTTATGGGGAAATTCGCGGGTGCGGTGGCTCCAGGTCGCCCCGAGAATATCATGATTGTCGCTGCATGCCGGAAATATGGGTGCCCCAAGAGCAGGCATCAAAAGACATGATGCGTGTGATGACGGTGGCATCGGCTGTATGGGCTATACGGTCGCTGGCGAAGAATGACGTTGCAATCAAACAGGAACTCGATCGCTTTTTCCAAAACGACTCGCGTTTGGCCGCCATTTTCGCAAGAGAGCAGAACGCCTTCACAAATTATCTGGCCTCAGTGACTTTGTGGTCGGTCGAGAAAGACAAATCGCTTGACGCGGCAATGACGGACTATGAACGCCTCGGTGCTGCCGATACTTCGTTCAAGCCTGATAGCATCCTGCAATCCCCCGAGGACAAGAACTAGCAGGCCGGCGCCTGTGGTTCACCCGGAGCTCTCGCCATGCTAACCACAACACCATGGCACAGAAGAAAGCATACGAGGTCGATTCATGGCTCGCGAAGCCGGATCCGCGCGTCTCGATCGTGCTGCTTTACGGTCCCGATCGCGGGCTGGTCGCCGAGCGGGCAAAGGCCTTTGCCGCCAGGACCGGCCTGCCGCTCGACGATCCGTTCTCGGTGGTCAGGCTGGACGGATCGGAGGTCGATCGCGACGAGGGCCGCCTGCTCGACGAGGCGCACACCGTGCCGATGTTTTCGGAGCGGCGCCTGCTATGGGTGCGCAATGCCGGCGCTCAGAAGGCGCTTGCCGACGACGTCAGGGCGCTGACCGCCGAGCCGCCGCGCGATGCCATTATCCTGATCGAGGCCGGTGACCTGAAGAAGGGCGTCGGCCTGCGCGCCGTGGTGGAGGCGGCGGACAATGCCATGGCTCTGCCTTGCTACGCCGATGAGGCCAGGGACATTGACACGGTCATCGACGACGAACTGCGCAAGGCTGGCATGTCGATGACGCTGGAGGCGCGGCAGGCGCTGCGCCGCAACCTCGGCGGCGACCGGCTGGCCTCGCGCGGCGAGATCGAAAAGCTGGTGCTTTATGCGCATGGCCAGGCCGAAATCGGCCTCGACGACGTCAAGGCGACATCCGGCGATGTCTCCGGCCTCTCCTTCGATGCGGCCGTCGACGCCCTGCTCGAAGGCAGGATCGCCGACTTCGACAGCGCCTTCACCCGCCATTGCCAGTCTGGCGGCCAGCCCTTCCTGGTGCTTTCATCGGCGATGCGGCAGTTGCAGACGATCCAGGCGATGCGCGGCCTGATCGACGCCGGCGGCCGCAATGCCGCTTCGGTCGTAGCCGCGGCGCGCCCGCCGGTGTTTTTCTCCAGGCGCAAGCTGGTCGAGAAAGCCCTCGAACGCTGGAGCAGCGAGGCGCTCGGCCGCGCCCTGACCCGCTTGCAGACGGCGGTGCTGCAAACGCGCCGGCGGCCCGATCTGTCGATCGCGCTGGCACGCCAGGCGCTGCTCGGCATTGCCGTGGAAAGCGCAAGGCTGGCGCAGAGGTAAGCTCGCTTCGAGCAGATGGCAGCTTCAACTCAGTCGGAGACGACAATCATTGAGGCTGGCGCCGCCCCTCATGCCCTACCGGGCATTTCTCCCCGTAAACGGGGAGAAAGAAGCCGGCCGCAACGCCGGCACCTTCTTGCAATGCTGGAGATCGGCAAAACCGTCGAAGACAGCGCCCTTCTCCCCGTCACTATACGGGGAGAAGATGCCGGCAGGCAGATGAGGGGCGGCGCCAACACCCCGAACAGGAGCGAATTCTTGTCAGAACGGCAGTCGATTCACGAGTAGTTTGCCGGCTAAGGTACCGGGCCATACCTACTCCCGCTTCAGCCTGCGGCAAAGCTCATCGAGTTGCTCCAGCGTCCGGTAGGCGACGCTGATCACGCCGCCGCGCTGGTTGTGCTCGATCGTGACGATCATGCCGATCGTGCTGGTCATCTGCCGCTCCAGCGCCAGTGTATCGGCATCCTTTTGCGGCGGTGCGGCGGGTTGGCGTTTTGCCGCCGGCGCGCCGACCGGCATCTGCGCCAGCGCCTCGGCCTGGCGCACCGAAAGCCCCTCATCGATGATCCGCTTGGCGAGCCCGGCCGGGTCGTCGGCCGTCACCAAGGTACGGGCGTGGCCGGCCGACAGCGCCCCATCGACCAGCATGTCGCGAATGACGTCGGGCAGCTTGAGCAGCCTCAGCGTGTTGGCGACATGGCTGCGGCTCTTGCCGATCACCTGGCCGAGATCGGCCTGGGTATAGCCGTGGTCGTCGATCAGCTGCTGGTAGCCCAGCGCTTCCTCGACCGGGTTGAGGTCGGTGCGCTGGACGTTTTCGATGATCGCCAGTTCGAGCGCCGTGCGATCGTTGACATCGCGCACAATGATCGGGATTTCGGTCAGCCCGGCGCGTTGCGCCGCACGCCAACGACGCTCGCCGGCGATAATCTCGTAGCGGCCCGTTTGGGTTTTCGACGGCCGCGCCACCACCGGCTGCACCACGCCGTGTTCGCGGATCGACTGGGCGAGGTCGGTCAGGTCGGCGTCGCCAAAATGCCGCCGCGGGTTTTTCGGGTTAGGGCTGAGGAACTCGATCGGCACCTTGCCGTCGGCCGCCCGCCCCGGCTTTTCCGGTGCCGCCGGGCGATCGATTTCGCCGATCAATGCGGCTAGTCCCCGTCCCAGTCTCTTTCTCGAAGGGTCTTCGTTCATCGTCCGTCCAGATCGTTTCGGTATCGAATCGCTTGTTGGCTACTGTTAGGCGGCACGCAATTTGCGCTCGCGGCGGATCACTTCCGAAGCAAGCTGCAGATAGGCCTGGCTGCCCGAGCATTTGAGGTCGTAGAGAATCGCCGGTTTGCCATAGGACGGCGCCTCGGAAACGCGGACATTGCGCGGGATGACGGTTTCATAGACCTTATCGCCCATATGCGCCCGCACATCCTGCACCACCTGGTTGGCGAGATTGTTGCGCCCGTCGAACATCGTCAGCACTATGCCCTGGATCGTCAGATCGGGGTTGATTGAACGGCGCACCTGCTCGACCGTCTCCAACAGCTGGCTCAGGCCCTCCAGCGCGAAGAATTCACACTGCAGCGGTACCAGCACCGAATCGGCCGCAGCCATCGAATTCAGCGTCAGCAGATTGAGCGAAGGCGGGCAATCGATCAGCACATAGCCGAAATTGGCCGAGCGCTCGGCCGAAGCCCGCAGCGCATTGCGCAGCCGCAGCACCCGATCCGGCGCCGAGGCGATTTCCATCTCGATGCCGAGCAGGTCGAGTGTCGACGGCACGATCGACAGGCCGGGCACCGCCGTCGGGATCGCCGCCGCTTCCAGGTCGAGTTCGCCGGTCAGCACATCATAGGAGGAGACGGTGCGGTCGCGCCGGTCGATGCCAAGCCCGGTGCTGGCGTTGCCCTGCGGATCGAGATCGACGATCAGCACCTGTTCGCCTATGGCGGCCAGCGCGGTGGCCAGATTGATGGCCGTCGTCGTCTTGCCGACGCCACCCTTCTGGTTGGCGACGGTGATGATTCGGGGGCCGTTCTTCATCATGGGTCTATGCCAGAAATTCATTCGGGGTCGCCGGTCACTAACCAGGGTGCTGTCGCAAGTCGGATATTTCGAGAACGACGCCCTGCGCGTCGGTTACACTGGTATGTTCTACCAGATCGAAAGACCATCGTTGAGCGCTTTCTGCCACTTCGGCGCGGTAATCCCGGCCTTTGTGAAACAGGCCGCGCGCGCCCTTCGTCAGCCACGGCGCCGCCAAGTCGAGCAAGGTCGGCAACGACGCAAGCGCCCTGGCCGTGACGATTTGTGGTGCAGGAACAAGAGGATAGCTGTCGTCTATGCGCCGCGCGATGACCTTGGCAGGCAGGCTGAACTGTCCGACGACCGCTTGCAGGAACGATGCTTTTTTCCGGTTGCTTTCAACCAGGTCGATGCTGGCCCCTTCACGCTCGACCAGCAGAAAGGCCAGCACAAGCCCGGGAAAACCGCCGCCGGAGCCGAGATCGACCCAGCGCTTCGCGTCCGGTTTGATTCGCGCCAGCTGCGCGCTGTCGAGGATGTGGCGGCGCCAGACATCGTCCTGCGTCGATTGCGCGGCTAGATTGATCCGGCGATTCCATTTCTGGAAGACGGCCTCGAACTCGACCAGACGACCGAATGTTTCACGTGAAACCGGGCCTGCTGCCTGTTGCAGGTTCGCCCAGGACGCAGCGCTCACGCGACCTGCTTTCGCGCGGCCGCCTCGGCGTTGCGGACATGCGCGACGATAATCGCCAGCGCCGCCGGCGTCATGCCTTCCATACGCTGCGCGTCAGCGATGGAACGCGGCTGGCGTGCCAGCATCTTCTGCTTCAACTCATTGGACAGGCCGGGAACAGAAGCAAAGTCGAGCGACTCGGGAATAAGCCGGCTCTCCTCATGCCTGATCTGCGAGACGTCGGCCTGCTGGCGGTCGAGATAGACGGAATATTTGGCTTCCGTTTCAAGACGTTCGGCCGTTTTGGCGTCGATAGCGCCAAAAGCAGGTTCGATGCGCCCCAGCCAGGCGATATCGACGCCGGGATAGGCCAGCAACTCATAGACCGAGCGGCGCACGCCGTCCCGGTTGATCTCGAGCCCATGGCGCGCCGCCTCATTGGGGGTCATCGTGGTGCCGAGGGCGAGCTGCCGCGCCTTCTCAAGGTCTTGCACGACAGTGTTGAACCGTTGCGTTCGCTCCGGCGAGGCGATCCCCAGTCTCATCGCCAGCGGCGTCAGCCGCTCATCGGCATTGTCCGCACGCAGCGACAGCCGGAACTCGGCCCGCGAGGTGAACATGCGGTAGGGCTCGGCGATGCCGCGGCTGGTCAAGTCGTCGACCATCACGCCGATATAGGCTTCGGTGCGGCTCAGCACGATTTCATCGCTCGCCGACGCCTTGCGCGCCGCATTCAAGCCGGCAAGCAGCCCTTGCGCGCCAGCCTCCTCGTAGCCGGTGGTTCCGTTGATCTGGCCGGCGAGGTAAAGCCCGGCGATCCGCTTGGTTTCCAGCGTCGGCTTGAGTTCGCGTGGGTCGACATGGTCATATTCGATGGCATAGCCGGGCTGCAGCATCGTTGCCCGCTCCAGCCCCGGAATGGTTTTCAGGGTGTCGAGCTGTACGTCCTCGGGCAGCGAGGTCGAGATGCCGTTCGGGTACACCGTGTCGTCGTCGAGCCCTTCTGGCTCCAGAAAAATCTGGTGGCCTTCGCGGTCACCGAACTTGACGATCTTGTCTTCGATGGACGGGCAATAACGCGGCCCGACGCCTTCGATTGACCCCGAATACATAGCCGAGCGGCCAAGATTGGCGCGAATCAGCTCATGCGTGACATTGGTCGTGCGCGTAATCCCGCAATGGATCTGCGGGTTTTCGATGCGGTCGGTGAGCAGCGAGAACGGCACGGGATCTTCATCCGCCGCCTGGCTCTCAAGCGACGCCCAATCGATCGTCCTGCCGTCCAGCCGCGGCGGCGTGCCGGTCTTCAGCCGCCCGAGCCTGAAGCCGGCGCGGCTCATCGTCGCCGACAGGCCGATGCTCGCTTGCTCGTTCATGCGGCCGGCGACGATTTTCTTCTCGCCAATATGAATCAGCCCGCGCAGAAAGGTGCCGGTCGTCAGCACCACGGCGCCACAGGCGAGCCTGCTTCCATCCGCCAGCAGCACCGCCGCGATGCGCCCATCGTCGATTTCCCCGTCATTGATGTCGAAGTCCAGCACCTCGCCTTCAATGACATCGAGGCCGGCCTGCTGCCGGATTGCCGCCTGCATGGCGAGCCGATAGAGCTTCCTGTCGGCTTGCGTCCGCGGACCGCGGACCGCTGGCCCCTTACGACGGTTGAGCAGACGGAACTGGATGCCAGCCGCATCGGCGACGCGCCCCATCAGCCCGTCCATGGCATCGATCTCGCGAACCAGATGGCCTTTGCCGAGGCCGCCAATCGCCGGGTTGCAGGACATCACGCCGATCGTGTCGAAGCGCAGCGTCACCAGCGCGGTTCTGGCGCCAGCCCGCGCGGCAGCACTGGCCGCCTCGCACCCAGCATGGCCGCCACCCACCACAACCACATCATAGCGATTGGTCATCTGTATCTTCCGGTTCGAATCTGCCGACACATGTGCCCGCCGGGACGAGCTGTCAAGAACAGAGAGGCTTCAGGCGCATAACTGCGCTGACCATTGCAGATAGAGAACGCCCGGCGCTGCCCTGTCTGCCTTCTCCCTTTGTGGGAGAAGGTGGATTGGCGCGCAGCGCCAAGACGGTTGAGGGGTGCTGGACGGATCACCGTCGGTGCCAAGCTGGAACACCGCTCATCCAACCGAACTTCGCTTGGCCACCTTCTCCCACACGGGACCTGTTGCGCAGTCATGAGCAAAAGCTTGCGGCGGCGGGGTTGCGGCGGTTGTTCGCTTGTTTGCGGGGGATTTGACGTCTTGTTTGGGGTTTCAGGCGGTCGTCCGACCCTGTATGGGCGGACTCAGGCGCACCTATCCCGCGATAGCGGCCCATCGGCGCATGTTGAAGGCGATCGCCGCCATCGTCACCTGGGCGGTCGCCTTGGCCAGCCCGACATAGCGGATCGTGGTCAGCTTCATGCGGCACTTGAGGGTAGCAAAGGTGGTCTCCACCGCCGCCCGGCGTCTTGCGATCAAGCGATTGTAGTGCTTGAGACGCGGCGGCAGCTGCGGATGATGCTTGTTGGGGCGGCGCGCGATGCGCACCTTCTTGCCTTCGGCCTTGAGCCGGGCGCGGCGGGCATGGGTGTCGTAGGCGGCGTCCGCCCAAACCGTCTTCTCGTCGCCGCAGATCAAGGTGTCAGCCACGACCGTGTCGTTGACGTTGGCTGGTGTGGTGATCACCGTGCGGATCAGGCCAGAGCCCTCATCCACCCCGACATGAGCCTTGTAGCCGAAGGTGAAGCCGCCCTTGCCCTGCCGCGCGGTAATGCGGGCATCTGGATCCTTCGACGGCCGCTCAAGCGTCGGCGGTGACGAGACCGCATTGATCAGCGTGGCATCCAGCATCGTGCCACGCTTCAGGATCACGCCGGCCTTCTCCAACT